>NZ_JBHYOB010000012.1:0-221103 GCF_042744565.1 Streptomyces sp. NPDC058812 | reverse complement strand
TTGGCGATCTCCTTGACCTTGTCGTCGAACTGCTTGATGTTGCCGGGGTTCACGCGGACCGCCGCGCAGCCCGCCTCGATCGCGGCGAAGACGTATTTGGGCTGGAAGTGGATGTCCGCGATCACCGGGATCTGCGACTTCCTCGCGATCACGGAGAGAGCGTCGGCGTCGTCCTGCGTCGGGCAGGCCACACGGACGATCTGGCAGCCGGACGCCGTCAGCTCGGCGATCTGCTGGAGCGTCGCGCCGATGTCGGACGTACGGGTCGTGGTCATGGACTGCACCGACACGGGGGCGTCGCCGCCCACCGCCACGGGCCCGACCTGGATCTGACGGCTCTTGCGGCGCTCCGCGAGCCTGGTCGGAACGTCCGGCATGCCGAGAGAAATCGCAGTCATCTGCTGTGCAACCCCAAGTCGTGGATCAAGGTCCGGCCCCGTTCAGCGGCGGGCTCCGGCCTTCGAGATTACGGCACCCACGTGAACGCCAGGCACACGGCGTACGGGGAGTACACCCTTTGGCGTCCATCTGCCGGGTGACCGGCGTGAAGCCCGACCCGGAGGGACATGCTCCCCGGATCGGGCTTCTCATCGGATCGTTGCGGTTGTGCGTTCCTTCCGAACCCTCCGGATTGCCCGGACCATCGACATCTCAGCTGATTCGTACCGGATTGACGACGTCCGCCACCAGGACGAGCAGCGTGAAGCAGACGAAGATGCCCGCCACCACGTAGGCCACCGGCATCAGCTTCGCCACGTCGAACGGCCCCGGGTCCGGCCGGCGCAGCACCTTGGCCGCGTTCCGGCGCAGCGACTCCCACAGCGCGCCCGCGATGTGGCCGCCGTCGAGCGGCAGCAGCGGGAGCATGTTGAAGAGGAACAGGGAGAGGTTGAAGCCGGCCACCAGCATGACGAACATGGCCAGCTGCTGGGTGGGCGGGATGTCCAGGGTGGCGATCTCGCCGCCGACGCGGGCGGCGCCGACGACGCCCATCGGGGAGTCGGCCTCGCGTGGTCCGTCGCCGAAGGCCGCGTCCCACAGGGCGGGGATCTTGGACGGCAGCGCGGCCAGCGAGTCGACGGCGTCCCCGACCCGGTCGCCCATCCAGGTCACGGACTGGCCGAAGTCCTGTTTCACCACACCGGTGGCGGCGCTGAAGCCGAGGAAGCCGGCGGTGACGTACTCGCCCTCGACGATCTGTCCGTTTCCGTCCTTCTTCGCGACCTGGTTGGTGGCGATGGTCGCCTGGAGGGTGACCTCCTGGCCGCCGCGCTCGACGACGACCGGCACCTTCTCGCCGGGGTTGGCGCGGATCATGTTGGACAGCTTGTCCCAGTCGTCGGTCCGTACGCCGTCGAAGGCGACGATCTTGTCGCCCGCGCGGAGACCGGCCGCCGCGGCCGGGGAGGCCGGGTCGGACTTGGTGCAGTCGTCGCGGTTCTCGCTCTGCGAGATGACGCACTGGGAGACCGAACTGACGGTGGTGGTCTGCTGCGAGATGCCGAAGCCCATCAGGACGGTGAGGAACAGCACCACCGCGAGGATGAGGTTCATGAACGGGCCCGCGAACATCACGATGACCCGTTTCCAGGGCTTGCGCGTGTAGAACAGGCGCTTCTCGTCACCCGGCTGCAGTTCCTCGAAGGCGGCCGAGCGGGCGTCCTCGATCATCCCGCGCCAGGGCGAGGTGGAGCGTGCCTCCAGCCGGCCGTCGGCGCCGGGCGGGAACATGCCGATCATGCGGATGTAGCCGCCGAACGGAATGGCCTTGACCCCGTACTCGGTCTCGCCCTTCTTCCGCGAGAAGAGCGTCGGCCCGAAGCCGACCATGTACTGCGGCACGCGGATGCCGAACATCTTGGCGGTGGACAGGTGCCCCAGCTCGTGCCAGGCGATGGAGAACAGCAGGCCGACCGCGAAGACGACTATGCCGAGGATGAACATCAGGGTCGTCATGCACGGGCCTCCGCCGTCTGTGCCGCCAGTTGCCGGGCCCGGGTGCGTGCCCAGGTCTCCGCTTCGAGGACGTCCGCGACGGTGAGCGAGGTTCCCGCCCGGGGGGTGCCGTGTTCCTCGACCACCCGCGTGACGGTCTCCATGATCCCGAGATACGGCAGCGCGCCGGAGCGGAACGCCTCGACGCACTCCTCGTTGGCGGCATTGAACACCGCCGGGGCCGTGCCCGCGAGCTCCCCTACGTGCCGGGCCAGGTTCACCGAGGGGAAGGCCTCGTTGTCGAGCGGGAAGAACTCCCAGGTCGACGCCTTGCTCCAGTCGAAGGTGGGGGCGGCGTCCGGGACGCGTTCGGGCCAGCCGAGGCCGATGGCGATGGGCCCGCGCATGTCGGGCGGCGTCGCCTGGGCCAGTGTCGATCCGTCCGTGAACTCAACCATCGAGTGGACATACGACTGCGGGTGCACGACCACCTCAATGCGGTCGAAGGGAATGTCGTACAGCAGGTGGGCCTCGATCACCTCCAGGCCCTTGTTGACGAGAGTGGCGGAGTTGATCGTGATCACCGGGCCCATGGCCCAGGTGGGGTGGGCGAGGGCGTCCTCGACGGTGACGCCCGCCAGCTGTTCCTTCGTCCGCCCCCGGAACGGGCCGCCGGACGCGGTGACGACCAGCTTGCGCACGTCGGCGCGGGTGCCGGCGGCCAGCGCCTGGAAGAGGGCGGCGTGCTCGGAGTCGACCGGGATGATCTGCCCCGGCTTGGCGAGGGCCTTGACCAGCGGGCCGCCGACGATGAGCGATTCCTTGTTGGCCAGCGCGAGGGTGCGGCCCGCCTCCAGGGCGGCCAGGGTCGGTGCCAGCCCGATGGAGCCGGTGATGCCGTTGAGGACGGTGTGGCAGTGGGATGCGGCGACCTGGGCGGCCGCGTCGGGTCCGGCGAGGATCTCGGGGAGCGGCTCCCCACTGCCGTACTGGTCGCTCAACGCCTCCCGCAGCGCCGGTACGACGTCCTCGCGGGCGACGGCGACGGTCCGCGCCTTCAGCCGGTACGCCTGCTCGGCGAGGAGGGCGACCCGGCCGCCGTTGGCGGACAGGGCGGTGACCCGGAAGCGGTCCGGGTTGCGCAGCACGAGGTCGATGGCCTGGGTCCCGATCGACCCGGTGGACCCGAGGATCACCACGTCCTTCGGGCCGTCGCCCGCCACCGGGTCGTACACGAGGTGGGGGTCGGCGAGTGGGGCTGGACTGTCGCTCATCCCCCCATTGTTGCCGCAACCGCCCGCCGGGAGGACAGCGCGTCCCTCGCACGGGTGTCGCGGTGCCTTCCCGGGGCCGCGGCCCGGCTGGGGCGGCCCCGGGAAGGTCCTGGCGTGCGGCCGGTCTACCGGATGGGACGGTGGACGTTCTCCCGCCGTGATTCGCCCGGGGCGGCGTCCGCGATCCAGGGGCCGTCCCCCGACGGGTCGACGACGCCCTGCTCCAGCCACTCGTAGGCGCCGCCCAGCACGCCCTTGACGACCTTGCGGTCGAGGTCGTCGGTGTTGGTCCACAGGCGGCCGAAGAGTTCCTCGACGCGGATGCGGGCCTGGCGGCAGAAGGCGTCGGCGAGCTGGTAGGCCTCGCGGCCGTGGCCGCCCTCGGCGCGGAGGTGCTCGGCGCGCACGCACGCGGCGCTCATCGCGAACAGCTCGGCGCCGATGTCGACGATCCGGCCCAGGAAGCCCTGCTTGGTCTCCATCCGGCCCTGCCAGCGGGACATGGCGTAGAAGGTGGAGCGGGCGAGCTTGCGGGCGGTGCGTTCGACGTAGCGGAGGTGTCCGGACAGGTCGGGGTGACCGGTCGGGTGGAAGTCGGCGTAGGAGCGCGGGAGCTGGCCGGGCCCGGCGACCAGCTTCGGCAGCCACTTGGCGTAGAAGACGCCGGCCTGCGCGCCCGCCCGCGCCTTGTCCGACAGGGTCTTGTCGGGGTCGATCAGGTCGCCGGCGACCGAGAGGTGGGCGTCGACGGCCTCACGGGCGATCAGCAGGTGCATGATCTCGGTGGAGCCCTCGAAGATCCGGTTGATGCGCAGGTCGCGCAGGATCTGCTCGGCGGGCACCGCGCGCTCACCGCGGGCGGCGAGGGAGGCCGCGGTCTCGAAGCCTCGGCCGCCGCGGATCTGGACCAGCTCGTCGGCCATCAGGCAGGCCATCTCGGAGCCGTAGAGCTTGGCGAGGGCGGCCTCGATGCGGATGTCGTTGCGGTCCTCGTCGGCCATCTGGGAGGAGAGGTCGAGGACCGCCTCCAAGGCGAAGGTCGTCGCCGCGATGAACGAGATCTTCGAGCCGACCGCCTCGTGCAGCGCGACCGGCTTGCCCCACTGCTCGCGCACCGCCGACCACTCGCGGGCGATCTTCAGGCACCACTTGCCGGCGCCGACGCACATGGCGGGCAGCGAGAGGCGGCCGGTGTTGAGGGTGGTGAGGGCGATCTTGAGGCCGGCGCCCTCCGGACCGATGCGGTTGGCGGCCGGGACGCGGACGCGGTGGAAGCGGGTGACGCCGTTCTCCAGGCCGCGCAGGCCCATGAAGGCGTTGCGGTTCTCGACCGTGACGCCCTCGGAGGCGGCCTCCACGACGAAGGCGGTGATGCCGCCCTTGCGGCCCTCCGACTTCGGGACACGGGCCATCACGACGAGCAGGTCGGCCACGACGCCGTTGGTCGTCCACAGCTTGACGCCGTCGAGGACGTAGTCGTCGCCGTCCCGGACGGCGGTGGTGGCCAGCCGCGCCGGGTCCGAGCCGACGTCCGGCTCGGTCAGCAGGAACGCCGAGATGTCGGTGCGGGCGCAGCGCGGCAGGAACGTGTCCTTCTGCTCCTGCGTGCCGAACATCTTCAGCGGTTGCGGCACGCCGATCGACTGGTGGGCGGAGAGCAGCGCGCCGATCGCGGGATTCGCGGATCCGACCAGGGCGAGGGCCTTGTTGTAGTAGACCTGGGTGAGGCCGAGGCCGCCGTACTTGGTGTCGATCTTCATGCCGAAGGCGCCCAGCTCCTTCAGCCCGGTGATCACCTCGTCCGGGATCCGCGCGTCGCGCTCGATCACGGACCCGTCGATCTTCGTCTCGCAGAAGTCGCGCAGCTTGGCGAGGAACTCCTCGCCGCGCTGGACGTCCTCGTCGGCCGGGAGCGGGTGGGGGTGGATGAGGTCGAGGCGGAAGCGGCCGAGGAACAGCTCCTTGGCGAAGCTCGGCTTGCGCCAGTCCTGTTCCCGGGCCGCCTCCGCGACCTCGCGGGCCTCACGTTCGGTGACGGTGGATCGGGAGGAGGGGGTGGTTGGTGCGGACATGAGGCTCACCTCGCCGCGAATCGGCATCGGGGGGAAGTACGTCCACGAAGATCGCGACGGTTCGTCATACCGCGAAGTCGCGGACGTACGTTACTAGTCGGTGCTACCCGATCGTATGTACCCGATCCCGGGCGGTCCCACCACCCTCCGTGCGGCCGTTCGGCCGATGCCCCGGAGGGAGAACGGCAGAAGGACGGCGGGAAAGAAAGGTGTCGAAGCGCTTCGACAACCTATGGACACCCACCCTCACTGAGGTTACTGTCGAACCACCCTCACCCACCCCCGTCCACCCCGCGCGCTGTCGAAGCGCTTCACAAAGCTTGGAGAGCTGGATGGTCACCCTCGCCGAGGTCGCCCAGCACGCCGGAGTCTCGGCGAGCACGGTGAGCTATGTCCTCAGCGGCAAGCGGTCCATCTCCACCACCACCCGGCAGCGGGTCGAGGAGAGCATCCGGAAACTCGGCTACCACCCGAACGCGGGTGCCCGCGCCCTGGCCAGCAGCAGGTCGAACATCATCGCCCTGATGATCCCACTGCGCACGGACATGTACGTCCCGGTGATGATGGAGATCGCCATCGCGGTCGCGACCAGTGCGCGCACCCACGGGTACGACATCCTGCTGCTCACCGGCGAGGAGGGCCCCGACGCGGTGCGCCGCGTCACCGGCAGCGGGCTCGCCGACGCGATGATCCTCATGGACGTCGAACTCGACGACGAGCGGCTGCCCCTGCTGCGCGGCACCGACCAGCCGTCCGTGCTGATCGGCCTGCCCGCCGACACCACCGGGCTGACCTGCGTCGACCTCGACTTCCGGGCGACCGGCGCGCTGTGCGTGGAGCACCTGGCGAAGCTGGGACACCGCGACATCGCGGTCATCGGCGAGGCGCCCGCGGTCTACGAACGGCACACGGGCTTCGCCGAGCGCACCCTCGACGGGCTGCGCACCCGCGCGCGGGAGCTGGAACTGCGGCTGCTGCACCGCCCCTGCGAGGGCGGGTACGACGCGATGGCCGCGACCCTCGCCCGCGTCTTCGACGAACGCCCGGACACCACCGGGTTCGTCGTCCAGAACGAGTCAGCGGTCGAGCCGCTGCTCGCCCTGCTGCGCCAGCAGGGCCGGGCCGTCCCGGAGGACGTGTCGGTGGTCGCAGTCTGCCCCGAGCAGGTCGCCACCCAGGCCTCGGTGCGGCTCACGTCGGTCGCCGTGCCCGCGCAGGAGATGGGCCGGCATGCCGTGCAGCAGCTGGTCGCCAAGCTCGACGGGCGCGGGAGCGACGAGGTCGTGCTGCTCGCACCGGAACTGACGGTCCGGGCCAGCTCGGGGCCGGCGCCCACCGGGTCATAGCTCTCCGCTCTCCCAGTCGCTCTCCGCTCTCCCAGTCGCTCTCTGCTCCCCCAATAGCTCTCTGCTCTCTCAGTGACCCCTTGCTCTCCCAGTGACTCCCTGCTCTCTCAGTAGCTCCCCGTTCTCCCGCACTCCCCCAGGAGCCGCCTCCGTGAACCAGCCTGCCGAGATACAGCCAAAGGTCAGCCTCGCCCAGTCCTCCCCCACCGTCGGAACGTTCCGCGAGCGGGACGGTGCGCTGGAGTGGAGCGGCCGTCAGGAGACCGTCCGGATCGAGGCGTGGGGGCCGGACGCGGTCCGGGTCCGGGCCCGGATCGGCGGCCCGGTGCTGGAGGGGTTGCCGGGAGCACTCCTCACCGAGGCGCCGGCGACCGAGAGTGCCGTCAAGATCGAGGACGGGCACGGCTCGCTGACCGTCGGGGCGCTGACCGTGGAGGTCGGCCCCGAGGGACAGGTGCGCTTCGTACGGACCGCGGACGGCGGTGAACTGCTGGCCGAGGAACCCGCCCACTTCTGGTGGCCCGGCCCGCGCCTGTACACGGCGGTCGGAGGCGGGCACCACCGGCTGGAGCAGCGGTTCGCCGCCTACGACGACGAGAAGCTGTACGGCCTCGGCCAGCACCAGCACGGCCGTCTCGACCAGAAGGGCCTGGTCGTGGACCTGGTCCAGCGCAACGCCGAGGTCTCCATCCCGGTCCTCACCTCCAGCCGCGGCTACACGCTGCTGTGGAACAACCCGGCCATCGGCCGCGTGGAGCTGGCTCACAACGGCACCCGCTGGGTCGCCGACTCCGCCCGGCAGATCGACTACTGGATCACGGCGGGCGCCCCGGCCGACGCGCAGCGCCGCTACAGCGCGGTGACCGGCCGTACGCCGATGCTGCCCGCGTGGGCGGCGGGTTTCTGGCAGTGCAAGCTGCGCTACCGCACCCAGGACGAACTCCTGGCCGTCGCCAGGGAGTACAAGCGCCGGGGCCTGCCGATCGGCGCCATCGTCTGCGACTTCTTCCACTGGACGCACCTGGGCGAGTGGAAGTTCGACCCCGCCGAGTGGCCGGACCCGGCGGCCATGGTCCGTGAGCTGGACGAGCTGGGCATCAAGCTGGTGGTGAGCGTCTGGCCGTCGGTGTCCCCGCTGAGCGAGAACCACCCGGTCATGGAACAGCGCGGCTACTTCATCGGCACCCAGTACGGCCCGATGGCGCACGCCGACTGGCCGGACAAGGAGGTCGCGTCGACGGTCCAGGTGGCCTTCTACGACGCCACCAACCCCGAGGCCCGCGACTTCGTGTGGTCGAAGATCAAGGAGAACTACCTCGACGAGTACGGCATCACCGCCTTCTGGCTGGACGCCTGCGAGCCCGAGCTGAAGCCCGGCTTCCCGGAGAACCTGCGCTACTGGGCGGGACCGGGCCTGGAAGTCGGGAACATGTACCCGACCGAGAACTCCCGCGCCTTCGACGAGGGCCTGCGCGCCGCCGGCGTGGACGAGGTGATCACCCTCAACCGCTCGGCGTGGGCGGGCAGTCAGCGCCACGGCGCCGCCCTGTGGTCGGGCGACATCGGTACCGACTTCGCGACCCTGCGCCGCCAGATCGCGGCCGGTCTGAACACCGCCCTGTCGGGCATCCCGTGGTGGAACACGGACATCGGCGGCTTCCACGGCGGCGACCCGGACGACCCGGCGTACCGCGAGGTACTGGTCCGCTGGTTCCAGTTCGGCGCGCTGTCCCCGCTGATGCGGCTGCACGGCTTCCGCGACCCGGGCATGCCGCTGGGCCCGGACATGACCGGCGGCCCGAACGAGGTGTGGTCGTACGGCGAGGAGGCGTACCCGATCCTCGGGAAGTACCTGCGGCTGCGCGAGCGGCTGAAGCCGTACGTGCTCGACGTCATGCGCGAGGCGCACGAGGAGGGGCTGCCGGTGATGCGGCCGCTGTTCCTGGAGTTCCCCGGCGACCCGGCGGCCTGGCCGGTGGACGACGCCTACCTCTTCGGCCGGGACCTGCTGGTCGCGCCGGTACTGACGGCGGGCGCCACCGTCCGGACGGCGTACCTTCCGGCGGGCGCGCGGTGGACGGACGCGTGGACGGGTGAGACGTACGAGGGCGGGGCGACCGTGACGGTGGACGCGCCGCTGGACCGCATCCCGCTGTTCCTGCGGGACGGGGCGCGGCTGCCGGTCGCGGAGTGAGCGCGGGGTGAGCGAAGGGGCCGGTCCCGGGCGGGGCCGGCCCCTCGGCCGTGCTGCGGTGCGGGGTCAGCCGCCGCTGACCGTCAGGTTGTTGGTACGGAAGTCGAGGCCGCCGGCGGACGAGGTGATCTCGTAGCCGAACTGCACGTCACCGATGGTCTCGTTGCCCATCCAGCCCTTGGTGTCCTTGATCCACTTCAGGATCGGCAGGATGTCGACGGTGCCGAAGTTCGAGTCCGAGGTGCGCAGGAACGAGAAGACCTCGTTGGCGCCGTTGTCCCCCTTGTAGACGTTCCAGGAGTGGCCGCCGAGGGTGACCGAGCCCTGCGGGCTGCCGAGCGGGCCCACGGCCCCGTTGTGGTTGACCCAGAGCATGATCTCGTAGTCGTAGTCCGTGTCCCAGATGTCGTACGACGTGTTGTACGCGCCGGACGACGGGACCGTGACGTTGTAGCTGCTGCTCAGCGAACCGAGGGAGGCGATCGGCTTGTTGATCACCTTCTTGGCGTTCGGGTAGGACTTGATGCCGCCGGTGTTCGGGTGGTCGGCCCAGACGCCCCAGTTGGTGCCGGAGTTGGCCCAGACGCACTGGCTGCCTGCGCCGGAGCCCCAGATGTTGTTGTAGAGGGTGTAGCCGTTCAGGCTCGTGTTGCCCCACTGGTCGCAGGTGTTCCAGACGGCGGCCTGGGCGGGGGCGGAGGCGAGGCCGACGGTGGCGCCGAGGGCGAGGGCCGGGGCCAGCAGGGCGGTCAGGGTGCGGGTGCGTGGTGCCATGGGGTTCCTTCCATGGGTGGGGGGAGTTGCGGTGCTGCTACCGCGCCTTGACGCTGATGACGCGGTCCTCTCCGGCGGCCAGGTCGAGCGGCTCGGCGCCGGAGGGAGTCCTCAGTTCGATGCGGTGGGTGCGGCCCGGGCGCAGGACGGCCGTCGCGGCGCCGTCGGCCGTCCAGGTGAGGTCGAGTTCCGCTCCGAACCGGGTGCGTACGCCCGTGAGCCGGCCCTCGCGGCAGCTCCCCGGGAGCGCGGGGAGCAGGACCAGCCGGTCGGGGGTGGACTGCACGAGCATCTCCAGGAGCACGGCCGGGAGGGCGTGCGCGGCGTCCGCGTTGTACACGTCGCGGTGGGGGTAGTGCGCGCTCATCAGTGACGGGTGGAAGAAGTCGCCGTCGAGCACCTGGCCGAGGGCGTGGGCGACCCGTTCGGCGTCCCGGAGGCGGGCCGCGATCAGGGCGTGGTGGAGGTGGCCGTGGGCGGAATCGTTCTCGGCGCCGCGCAGTGCGAGGGCCCGGTGGGCGGCCTCGGCGAGGGTGGGGGTGTCGTACGGGTTGATCTCGTCGAGCGGCCAGACGCCGTAGAGGTGGCTGAGGTGGCGGTGGTCGTAGTTGTCCTCCAGTCCGGGCCGGGCCCATTCGGCGAGGGCGCCGTCGGCGTTGGTCCGGTGGGGTGGGAGGCGGTCGGCGAGCGCGCGCCAGCGGTCGGCGTGCTCGGGGTGGCGGTCGGCGGCGGTCAGCAGGGCGTGCCGGGCGGCGGAGAGGTCCATGGCCGCGTTGACGGTGCCCCAACTGGCGTTGGCGGGCCGGTTCTCGGGTGAGTAGGAGGGAACCACGACCGCGTGTCCGTCGTCGTCGGTCCGGGTGAGGAAGTCCTCGTAGAACAGAGCGACTTCGGCGAGCGCGGCGGTGGTGCGGGGGTCGCGGTCGCCGCGGGTCTCGTCGTGGTCGACGAGGGGCTTGAGCAGCCAGTCGGCGCCCGCGGTCCACAGGTGGAGCGGGTACTCGCGGCTGAAGTGGTACGCGTGCCCGGACTCGCCGTCGGTGTGCGACGGCGCGACGACGCCTCGGGTGCCGAAGATCGCGCGGGCGTTGTCCCGCCAGTCCGGGAGCTGCCCGTGGACCAGGGCGGCGTGGGCTTCGGTGACCTCGGGGAGGGCGGCGGCCGCGGCGGAGGCGGTCTGGAGGTTGAGGTTGGCGTTGGTGGTGAACGCCCCGGACCAGGCGGTGTTCCAGTCGCCGGTCCACAAGCCGGTCAGGCGGGGCGGGAGGAGGCCGCTGGCCGACAGGAGGTGGTAGCGGCCGGCGGCGAAGAGGCGTTCCAGGAGGGCGGTGCCGCCGGGGCGTTCGAGCAGCGCGGAGCCCGGCAGGGCGCGTTCGGCGGGGTCGGCGGCGAGGTCGAGGGTGACCCGGTCGTAGGCGGTGCGGTGGAGGGCGAGGTGGCGGTCGAGGAGGCCCTCGTACGACGTCCCGTCCGGCAGGTCGCGCAGGGCCCGGCCCTCGGTGACCACGTCCAGCTCGCCGGTGTGCCGGCGCACCCGGGTGAGGAGCAGTACCTCCGTGGCGCCCTCGACGAGTACGCCGGGCGGAACCAGCTTCGTGGTGCCGCCGGTGACCGCGACCAGGGTGACGCCGGTGTACGCCAGGTCGCTGCCGGGGTAGCGGGCGCGCAGGCTGAGCAGGGCGCCCTCGGGGGTGAGGGCGGCGCCGTGGCCGACGCCCAGCCCGGCGGGGGCGCCGGGGAGACGGGGGTCGAGGGACAGGTCGAGGGTGAGGTCCGGGGCGGTGACGTGCTGGACGATCACGTCGTCGGCGCGGGAGACGAAGACACGGCTGGTCCAGGTGGAGCGGGTGGCGGTCGTCTCGCCGGTGGTGAAGTCGACGGAGCGGCGGTAGGCGGCGTGGGTGTCCCCGGGCGGTCTGTTCAGGCGCAGCTGGAAGGCCGGGTGGAAGGGGCGTACCCATCGCGTCGGACGGCCGTCGGTGAATCCCTCGGCGGCGGTCGTGTCCCCGGCCAGCAGGCGGTCCTGGAGGGCGGGGAGTTCGGCGGCGAGCCGGGGCGGGCGGCGGTGTCCGTCGTCGCCGTTCGGGCGGACGAGCGTGTGGTGGGTGACGATGACCCGGTCGGCGTTCGGATCGCCGAACACGAGGGCGCCGTGGTGGCCGTTGCCGCTCAGGAAGGCGTCCTCCCAGCGGGCGGCGGGCTCGGGCTCCCAGGTGCCGTGTACCGGCGTACTGGTCATGAGGCCTGCTCCGTGAGGACCGCCACGCCGTAGCGGCCGAGGGTGACGCGGTCGGTGACGCTCGCGTCGGTCAGCAGGTCGCGGTGGGTGCCCGGGATGTCGACGGTGACCGGGTCGCGGCCGTGGTGGAGGAGGAAGAGCAGGTCGCCGCGGCGTACGGCCTCGACGCCGGCCGGGAGCCCGTCGAGCACGGGGCGGGCGCCCGCGTCGGCGGCGATGCGGGCGAGCAGGTCGCGCAGCGCGTCCGGCTCCGGGAGGGTCGAGAGGTACCAGGCGCTGCCCTTGCGCAGGACGGCCGGGAGTCCGTCCAGCTCGCCGCCCTTGTAGCGGACGGTCTCGGTGGCGGTGCCGTCGGGCTCGATCTCCTCCGACCACAGGGTGCCCCGGAAGTCGTCGCAGGCGGCCGTCTCGTCCGCCTCCAGGGGCCACCACTCGTGCAGGGTGCGGATGCCGAACAGCTCGCGCAGCCGGGCGTCCATGCCGCCGGGCCTGACCCGGTCGTCCTCGTCGGTGACGCCGGTGAGGAAGCCGCAGACGAGGGTGCCGCCGCCGCGGACGAAGGCGAGGAGGTTGTCCACGGCCGCGTCCGTGAGCGCGTAGAGCTGGGGTACGACGACCGCCTTGTACGGGGTCAGGTCGTGCTCCGGGTGCGCGAAGTCGGTGGTGAGGTGGGCTTCCCACAGTGCGCGGTGCCAGGCGCGCAGGACGTCGGGGTAGTCGAAGCGGGTGGAGGGGCGGCCGTCCTGGGCGCCGGCCCACCAGGAGTGCCAGTCGTGCAGGACGGCGACGTCGGCGGTGATCGTGGCGTCCGCCGCGTGCGGGCCGAGCTTCGCGAGGTCGGCGCCGAGCTGCTTGACCTCCTGGTACGTACGGCCCTGCGCCCCCGCGTGGGAGACCATCCCGGAGTGGAACTTCTCGGCGCCCTGCCTCGACTGGCGCCACTGGAAGTAGCAGACGGCGTCGGCGCCGCGGGCGACGGCCTGGAGGGACCACAGGCGGTTGAGGCCGCGCGGCTTGGGGTGGTTCACGCCGCGCCAGTTGACGGGCCCGGCCGCCTGTTCCATGAGCATCCACGGACCGCGCGCCTGGGAGCGGGTCATGTCCTGGACCAGGGCGCCTTCCTGGGCGCCGAAGGGGTCGCGCGGGTCGGGGTAGAGGTCGACGGAGACGACGTCCTCCTCCTCGGCCCAGCGCCAGGCGTCCTGGCCGGACCAGAGCGGCATGAAGTTGGTGGTCACCGGCAGGTGCGGGGTGTGGCGGCGGACGATGTCGCGTTCGGCGGCGTAGCACTCCAGGAGCATGTCGGAGGTGAAGCGCCGGAAGTCGAGGACCTGGGTCGGGTTCTTCAGGTAGTGGGCACGGCGGGCCGGCAGGATCTCCGCCCAGTCGCCGTAGCCCTGGCTCCAGAAGGCGGTGCCCCAGGCGGTGTTGAGGGCGTCGAGGGTGCCGTAGCGGTCCTGGAGCCAGCGGCGGAAGCGGGTGGCGGCCTCGTCGCCGTGGTCGTAGGTGCAGTACTCGTTGTTGATGTGCCACATGGTGAGGGCGGGGTGGCCGGCGTAGCGGGCGGCCAGGGCCTCGGTGATGGCGGCGGCGTGGCGGCGGTAGGTGGCGCTGGAGTGCGAGAAGTGCTGCCGGCCGCCCCACCACTCGGTGCGGCCGTCCTCGTCGCGGGGCAGGGTGTCCGGGTGGAGCCGGCCCAGCCAGGGCGGGGGCGAGGAGGTGGGGGTGGCGAGGACGACGCCGATGCCGTTCGTGTGCATCAGGTCCATCACGCGGTCCAGCCAGGCGAAGTCGCGGACGCCGGGGCGTGGTTCGAGCTTCGCCCAGGAGAAGACGCCGAGGGTGACGGAGTTGACTCCGGCGTCCTTCATCAGGCGGACGTCCTCGTGCCAGGTCTCCTCGGGCCACTGCTCGGGGTTGTAGTCGCCGCCGTAGAGGATGCGGTGGCGGGTGGTGTCCGACAGGCTGGGCATCAGCGGGGCTCCCCGTACTGGATGCCGCGTCCGTTGGTGGCGAGGTAGACGCGGCCGTGCACGCGGGGGTCGCCGGTGATCGTCTCGCCGGTCCAGCCCCACTGGTGGTGGTCGTCGTTGATCCGCGTCCAGCTCTTCGCCTCGTCGTCGGAGCGGTAGACGGCGGTGATGGCCTCGGTGGAGCCGACCTGGTAGATCGCCGGGTAGCCGGCGCCGTCGGCGGCCTTGCCGAAGCCGAGGGTGTACGAGGCCCAGCAGCTGTCGACCTTGGTGAAGGTGGCGCCGCCGTCGGTGGAGCGGTGCAGGCCGTTCCACTTGGTGCTCAGCCACAGGTCGCCGGACCGGCCGGGCGCCGCGACCAGCTTGAACTGGGCGTCTCCGGCGGGCAGTCCGGTCGCACGGTGGGTGAAGGAGCGGCCACTGTCAGTGCTGGCGAGTAGCGTTCCCGTGTCGGTGTCGTATGCGTAGAAGAGCGTCGGGTCGGCCGGGTCGGCGACCGGCGTGGCGCCCTTCGGGAAGGAGGGGATCTCGGACCAGGTCGTGCCGTTGTCCGCCGAGCGGTGAGCCACGTACTTCGTGCCGTCCCAGTGCACGAAGGACCACAGCAGCACGCTGCCGTCGGCGTTGGTGGCGATCGGTCCCGGTGCGTTCTCGGCGATGTCGGGCTGGGCCGCGAAGGGCGCCCAGGTCCGTCCGCCGTCGTGGGAGTACGCGCCGTTGCCGTTCTCGCCCCAGCCCGCCCGCACGACGTACGCCGGTCTGCCCGCCGCCTGCGCGAGTCCCGTCGCCGACCCGGACACGGGGTTCGTCGCCATGCCGCCCGCCGGAGACGCCGTGAGCCGTTCGTGGTACATCACGCCGATGTCCCGCGACCCGCTGAGCAGGTGCGCTCCCCCGACCGGGGGCGAGATCAGCTGGGTCACGGACGTCTCCTCCAGGCCGCGGATCTGCGGGGCCCAGCGTCTGAGGTCGCGGGTGCCGTAGAGGGTGGCGCCGGTGCCGTAGACGAGGTGCCCGGAGTCGTACGGGTCGAGGGCCACGGCCTGGATCCACCAGCCGAACTTCGGGACGTCCTCGCCCCACTTGAGGAAAGGAGTCTCGGACACGTCGAAGACAGCCGAGTCCTTCAGGGACGTCCAGGTGCGGCCGCCGTCGGTGGTCCGGTACAGGGTGTCGACCGCCGCCCAGCGGTTGTTGGTGGAGACGACGACGGTGCCGGGGCGGCGGGCGTCGACGGCGACGCCGCCGTAGCCGAAGTTGTCGGCCGACCCGTCGCCGGTCGTCCCGCCCGGCCGCACGGGCGTGACCTCGGTCCAACGGCCGTTCACCGTGCGCAGCTTGTGCACGCTCCCGGTGGACTGGCCGTTCGGGCCCGGCGCGTCGGCGTACGTCACGTACAGCTCACGGGTGTGCCGGTCGTACGCGGCGCGTATCGGGACCTTGGCCGCGGTGCCGGAGGGCTGCCCGGGGACGGGCTGCCAGGTGGCGCCGTCGGGCGTGCGGAAGAGGTTCGGCGCGGTGCCGCCGGCGTCGCCCCAGCCGGCGTAGACGGTGCGGCGGGCGGCGACGAGGAGGGTGACGCCCTGGCCGGTGGCGCTCGGGGCGGCCGGGAAGCCGGTGGCGGGGGCCCAGGTGGCGCCTCGGTCCGTCGACTTCCAGAGGCCGTCGTGCCGGGTGCCCAGCCACAGGGTGTCGCTGTCGCGCGGGTCGACCAGGAGCCGCTCGCCGGTGCCCCGGCCGTCCTCGTTGGCACCGAGCTTCACGGTGAGGTCGGTGCGCCGCCAGGTCCTGCCCCGGTCGTCGGAGCGCAGGATCGCGCCGTTGCCCGCCCAGTCCTGCGCGTAGGTGCCGCAGGCCAGGTAGAGCCGGTCCGGGTGGGCGGAGTCGACGGCCATCGCCTCGACACCGAGGAGGTTCCAGTCGTCCCACCCGAGGTGGTCCAGGAGCGGCACCCAGCGGGCGGCCCGGTCGTCCCAGCGGTAGGCGCCGCCGATGTCGGTACGGGCGTAGGCGAGCCCCCGGACACGGGGGTGGAACAGGACGCCGGTGATGAATCCGGTGCCGCCGATGACGACGTTGCGCCAGCGGTAGGGGCGGGCTTCCCCGGTCTCCTCGGCGGCTCGGGCGCGGCCGGGAGCGAGGGGAAGGGCGGTGAGCGCGGCGGCGGTCGCGGTTGCGGCGAGTACAGCACGCCGGCTCGGGGGGAACGCGTGCATGACATACCTCGTTCTGCGGTGGGCGGAGGATGGAGAAACCCGAGGGGCGCGGGGCTGTGCGGATGTGCGGCTCCGCCGCGGGGGCGCGAGGAGCCACTACGACGCGACAGCCGAAATGACCACACCGGCCCCCGGGGCCTCAGCCCTTGACCGCCCCGGTGAGCATCCCCTTCTTGAAGTGACGCTGGACGAACGGCGACAGCACGGCCACCGGCAGCAGGGCCATGACCATCACGGCCATCTGCACGGCGAGACCGGACAGTTCACCGGTCTTGATCGCCTGGCCGAGGCCGACCGGCGCCTCCTGCTTCTGCACCAGTTGGATCATCACGTTCTGGAGGGGCATCATGTCCTGGTCGTTCAGGTACAGGGAGGCGTTGAACCAGGCGCTCCAGTACCCGACGGCGTAGAACAGCGTGATCACCGCGAGGACCGCCCGCGACAGGGGCATCACGATCCGCCACAGGATGCGGAAGTCGCCGGCGCCGTCGATCCGGGCGCTGTCGATCAGTTCCTGGGAGATGCCCATGAAGAAGCCGCGCAGCACCAGGATGTTGAAGACGCTGATCGCGCTGGGCAGGATCAGCGCGAGATAGCTGTCCGTCAGTCCCAGCGACTGCACCAGCAGGTAGGTGGGGATGAGGCCGGCACTGAAGAACATGGTGGCCAGCAGGACCATCAGGACCCAGCGGTGGCCGAGGGACCCGCTGCGGGACAGTCCGTAGGCGCACAGCACCGACACCGCCATCGAGAACAGCGTGCCGACCAGGGTGACGCCGATGCTGACGGCCGCCGCGCGGGTGACCTGGCCGCCGCTGAGCAGTTCCTGGTAGGCGACGAAGGTGACGTCCGTCGGGATCATCACCAGACCGCCGGCCTCGTCGATGGCCTTGCGCGTGGACAGGCTGGTGACCACGACGATCCACAGCGGGAACAGGATGGCCAGGCAGGCGAGGAGCAGGACCAGCCCCTTGGCCGCGAGCCCGGCCGGGCCGGCCTTCTCCTCCCACACCGGCCGGGGCGGGGCCGCCCAGCGGCCGGGCGTGCGTGCGGGCTTGTCGATGACGGCGGTCACTTCTTGTACACCCCCTGCTCGCCCATCAGATGGGCCACCTTGTTCGCGATCAGGACCAGGCCGAGACTGATGACGCCCTTGACGAGCCCCGCCGCGGCCGCGAAGCCGAAGTCCTGGTTGCGCACCCCGTTCCACCACACGAAGGTGTCCAGGACCTCCGCCGCTCCCGGGCCGACGGCGTCGCGTTGCAAAAGAATCTGTTCGAAGCCGACGGTCAGGGCGTCGCCGACGCGCAGCACCAGGAGCAGGGCGATCACCGGGCGCAGTGCGGGCAGCGTGACGTGCCACATGCGGCGCCAGCGGTTGGCGCCGTCCATCGCCGCCGCCTCGTACAGGTCGGGGCTGACCGAGGCCAGCGCGGCGAGGAAGACGATGATCCCCCACCCCGCGTCCTTCCACACGCTCTGCGCGGTGACCAGGAACTTGAAGGTGTCGGGGTCGGTCATGACGCTGAGCCCGTCGTACCCGTGGTCGCGCAGCAGCGTGGACAGGAGCCCGGCGCCGCCGAGGAGCTGCTGGAAGACGGCGACGACCAGCACCCACGAGAAGAAGTGCGGCAGGTAGAGGATGGCCTGCGAGATCGCCCGCACCCGGGGCCGGACCACGCTGTTGATCAGGAGCGCGAGGAGTATGGGGATCGGGAAGTACAGCACCAGCTGGAGGAAGAACAGCACCAGGGTGTTCTGTACGGCGTTCCAGAAGGCCGAGTCCTCGAAGATGCGCTGGAAGTTCTCCAGCCCCACCCACGGGCTGTGCAGGATGGAGACGATCCCGTTGTCGCTGACGTAGGGGTCGTAGTTCTGGAAGGCGACGACGTTGCCGAGGATCGGCACGTAGTTGAAGAGCAGCACCAGCAGCACGGCCGGCAGCGTCATCAGCAGCAGCGCGCGGTCGCGCCGGAACCTCAGCCGCAGGCTCAGCTTTCCGGCGGGTGGTTTCCTCCCGGTACCGGTGGCCCCGTCGGGCGCCACGGGGGTCTTCTCCGTCGCTTCGGCCTCGGCCCTGCTCCGAGGCACCGTGCTGTGGGACACGGCCGTTCTCCTTGCCTCGGTGCCGGTCAGCTCGCCGCGGAGCCGCTGTCGTCGAGCAGCTTCTTGTACCAGTCGCGCAGTTCGTCGCCGCCCTTGCTCCGCCAGTCGGAGACGGCCTGCTGCATGTCGCTGACCTTCTTGCGGCCGCGCACGATGTCGTCCTCGAGCTGCTCGAAGTCGTTGGAGAGGTTGGTGTAGCGGGTGGGTTCGGTGATCTGCATGCCGTAGAAGGCGGACTTCTTGGTGAAGGCGCCCATCCGCTGCTGCCACTCCACCTGGCCCCTGGCGACCTCGGGGAAGTCGGGGTGCGCGGTGGTCGGTGCGGGGCTGGCGACCATCACGTAGGCGTTCATCACGTCGATGTTGCCCTGCTCGGTCTTGGTGGGGACGCCGTCCTTCACGGTGTAGTGGGTGCCCTCCACGCCGTAGTTGGTGGCCATGTACTCCTTGGTGCCGTACGGCGCGGCGGTGACGTTGGCGACGGCCAGCACGTCGCGGATCACGTCCTTCGACGCCTTCTTGTTGACGAAGGCGAAGATGCCGGCGGGCTGTTCGGCCCACAGGGTCGGGTCGCCGCCGTCGTGGCTGAAGACGTCCATGCCCCAGACCTGGAACTCCGGGTTCTGCACGGCCTGTTCCGCGGTGCGGCTCCACCACTGGGAGATGTTGTTGGCGTAGATGAGGAACTCGCCCGCCGCGAACTTCGGACCCGGGTCGGTGGCCTGGCTCTTGCCCAGCTTGGCGTCCGGGTGGACGACGCCGGCGGCGAACAGCTTGCGGGTCCACTCCAGCGCCTCGAGGTACTCGTCGGTCTCGACGCGGTACACCATCTTGCCGTCGACGAGGTTCCAGCCGAGCGGCTTCTCGCTGCCGGAGAGCACGCCGAAGGCCTGGAAGGCGGTCCACTTCATGTCCAGGCAGGCCCACCGCTTCGCCTTGGCGTTGGTGATGTCCTTGGCCAGCGCCATGAACTCGTCCGTCGAGCGAGGGACCTCGTACCCCTCCTTCTCGAAGACGTCCTTGCGGTAGAGGGGCACGATGCCGGTGACGTAGGGGGCCGGCTGCGGCAGGCCGCGCAGCTTGCCGCCGAAGATGGAGCGCCGCCAGGCGTCCGTCGGGATCGCCGCGAGGTTCGGGTAGTCCTTGACCGCGTCCCCGGACAGGTAGGGGCCGAGGTCGGCGAACTTGCCCGTGATGGCGCTGGGTATCCGTCCGTTCATGTTCCAGCTCGGGACGACCACCACGTCCGGGACGTCGCTGGAGGCGAGGACCGCGCCGAGTTTCTGCTCGTAGGTGTTGCCGTCCTGGTTCTGCCACCGGACGTCGACGCCGATCATGTCGTTCATCGCCCGGTAGTAGGCGTTGCCGCCGCCGGGCGGAGAGCCCCAGAACGGCGACATGATGGTGACCTCGCCGCCCTTGCCGAGCTTCTCGGGCACCGAGGTCTTCAGGTCCGCGAGGTCCAGCTTGCTGGTGAAGCCGATCGAGGAGCCGTTCTTGCTGGGGATGTCCGGCGCGACCACGTTGCTGGCCACGAACGCCGGCAGCAACTCCTTGGCGTCCTTGTCCGACGTGGTGCCGTCCCTCGAGCCGCCCTCGGATCCGCCGCAGGCGGAGAGCAGCGGCATCCCTCCCGCCACCGCTGCGGTGGCGACCGCCGTGGAGGCGAGGAACTTTCTCCGGCTGGGTCCGGAGGCGGCGTTCGGCGTCATTGCGTCAACCCTTCGTGGCGCACCAGGACACCCGGCGGTGGCCGTCGGCTGCGGTGTCTCGAGTGGAACTGGCTGAGCTGAAGCGGTCTTCGGAGGACTGCCCGGTTTCCGTCGCACACCTCGAGGTGCACCGGGCGCACCAGGTGCACTTCCGGGTGGGAGCCTCGTAGTCGAAGCGCTTCGATGTTGCTGCGAGGTTAAGTGAACGCCTGGGGGTGCACAAGAGTCGACTCCAGAATTCCTCCGAGGTATCGGGGAGACAGGAGTGGCCGAACCGGCTCATGTAACGCCCGGGTTGCGAAGAGAAGTCGGAGGTGGTGCCACCAAGTGGCTTGACACCCACCCCCGGATCGACTGAGCATCGAAGCGCTTCGAAAGCGCCTCGTCGCTCCATCGCAAGGGGAACTCCACGTGACCGCACCCACGCCGCCCACGCCGCCGTTCCGTGATCCGCGTCTGCCGTTCGCGAAGCGCGTCGACGACCTGATGTCGCGGCTCACGCTCGACGAGAAGACCGGGTTCCTGCACCAGTTCGGGCCCGCCGTCGAACGGCTCGGCATCGCCGCCTTCCGCACCGGCCAGGAGGCGTTGCACGGCGTGGCCTGGATGGGACCGGCGACCGTGTTCCCGCAGGCCGTGGGGATCGGCGCCACCTGGAACGAGGACCTGGTGCGCCGGGTCGGCGAAGCGGTGTCCAGGGAGGCACGGGCGATGCGCGCCCGCGACGGCCGCGTCGGCCTCAACGTCTGGTCCCCGACCGTGAACCTGCTGCGCCACCCCCTGTGGGGCCGGAACGAGGAGGGTTACTCCGAGGACCCGAGACTCACCTCGGCCATCGCCACCGCCTACACCCGCGGCCTGCGCGGCGAACATCCGACGTACTGGCGCACGGCGCCCGTCCTCAAGCACTGGCTCGCGCACAACAACGAGACCGACCGGGACACGTCCTCGGCGTCCGTCCGCCCCCGCGTCCTGAACGAGTACGACCTGCGTGCCTTCCGCGAGACGGTCGAGGCGGGCGCGGTGGCCGGGGTGATGCCGGCGTACAACCTGGTCAACGGCCGCCCCAACCACGTCTCCCCGTACCTGAACCGGCATCTGCGCGCCTGGACGGAGGATGATCTCCTGGTCTGCTCGGACGCGGGCGCCCCCTCCAACCTGGTCGACTCCGAGCACTACTTCGACACCCACGAGGAGGCGACCGCCGCCGCGCTGCGGGCCGGGGTGGACAGTTTCACCGACCACGGCACGGACTCCTCGAAGATCGTCGCCCGCGTACGGGGCGCCCTCGACCAGGGCCTGCTGACCGAGGCCGACATCGACGCGGCCGTGCGCCGGCAGCTGTCGGTCCGTTTCCGGCTCGGCGAGTTCGACCCGGAGCACGACCCGTACGCCGTCACCGCGGACACCGCGGCCGCCGACTTCGACACGCCGGAGCACCGGGCGCTGGCTCTGGAGACGGCCGAGCAGGCGGTCGTCCTGCTCAAGAACGACGGCGTGCTGCCGCTGGCCCCCGGCACCCGTGTCGCGGTCGTCGGGCTGCTCGCCGACGAGTGCAAGCTCGACTGGTACAGCGGCACGCTCATCCACCGTTCCACCCCGCTGGGCGGCCTGTACGAGCGGTTCGGCGCCGAGCGGGTGAGCTTCGCGGAGGGCGTGGACCGGGTCCGGCTGAAGACCTCCGCCGGTACGTTCCTGCACGTGCTCCCGTCGGACGGCTCCCCCGACGACGCGCGCGGCACCGAGGGCGCCCTCGACCCGGCCCTGCTGGCCGGCCGCACCGACCTGCCGCCCCTCACCACCGACGCCGCCGGAACCGAACTCGCGCTCGTCGACTGGGGCGAGGGCGTCCTCACCCTGCGCGCACCCGACGGCCGCTACCTCTCGGTCGCCGAGGACGGCTACCTCCGGGCCTCCGCCGACCAGCCCGGCGGCTGGGTCGTGCAGGAGACGTTCCGCCTGGAACCCCACGGGAGCGGGCACCTCCTCCGGCACACGGGGACGGGTCGTCACGTCCATGTCGCCGCCGACGGCGTGAAGGTTGCCGCCTCGGACACCTCCTCGGAGACCTCCTTGGGCCACGAGGCCCCGGAGGTCTTCGAGCTGGTCGTCACCGAGCGCGGCGAGGACGCGGTGACGCGGGTGGCGGCGGAGGCGGACGTGGTCGTGGTGGTGGCGGGCAACGATCCGCACATCAACGGCCGGGAGACCGAGGACCGTACGACGCTGCGGCTGCCCGCCCACCAGGAACGCCTGCTGCGCGCGGCTCGCGCCGCCAACCCGGGCACCGTGCTGGCGCTGGTGTCCGCCTACCCGTACGCGTTCGACGCGGAGGTGCTCCCTGCGGTGCTGTGGACCGCGCACGGCGGACAGGCGGCCGGCACCGCGCTGGCCCGGGTCCTCGCCGGGGACGTCTCCCCCGCCGGGCGGCTCCCGCAGACCTGGTACGCCGACGACGCCGACCTGCCGGACCTGCTCGACTACGACGTGATCGGCGGCCGTCAGACCTACCTGTACTTCGAGGGGACGCCGCTGTTCCCCTTCGGGCACGGTCTGTCGTACGCGTCCTTCTCGTACGCGGACCCGGCGGCGCGGGTGGCGGACGGGGAGGTGTCCGTGTCCTTCACGGTCACCAACACGGCAGACGTCACCGCCGACGAGGTGGTCCAGCTCTACGTCCGCGCCGAAGCCCCGTCGGTCCCGCGCCCGCGCCGCGAACTGCTGGCCCACCGCCGCGTCACTCTTGCCCCGGGGGCCACGGTGCCGGTGTCCTTCGAACTCCCGCTGTCCGCCTTCGCGTTCTGGGACGTGGCGCACGACCGGTGGCGGCTGGAGCCGGGCCCGTACGCCCTGCTGGCGGGTGCCTCCAGCGAGGACGTACGCCTGTCGGTCACCGTGACACTCGACGGCGAGCCCGCCACGCCGCGCCCGGTCCGCGAACGCGGCCTGGCGGCCGCCGACTTCGACGAGCAGAGCGGCACGGAGATCGTCGACCGGACCAGGCTCACGGGCGACGCGGTGACGCCGGTGGCGGGCGGCGTGGGCGAACTGCTCTACCGCGGCTGCGACTTCGGCCCCGGAGTCACCGGGGTGACGGTGGCGGTGGCGGGGAACGAGGGCACCGTGGAGATCGCCCTCGACGGCGGCCCGGTGCTGGCGGTGCTGTCACCGGACGCGCCCACACCGGGACCGTACGACTACGTGGAACTCGGTGCCCCGCTGACCGCCGAGGGCGTTCACGATCTCCGCATCGGACTGCGCGGCTCTCTGCGGCTCGCGCACGTCGGCTTCCCCGGTTGAGGGTCCGGAGGAAGCCGGCATGAGGACGGGGCCCGGTACCGGCGCGTGTCTACCGGTGCCGGGCCCCCGACTCGCCGCCCGCCCGGACCAGGCCCAGTTCGTAGGCGGCGATCACGGCCTGGGCCCGGTCGCGCAGCTCCAGCTTGGCGAACAGCCGGTTGATGTGGGTCTTCACCGTGTGATCGGTGATGGTGAGGCGGCCCGCGATCTCCGCGTTGGACAGACCCCGCGCGATCAGGGTCAGCACCTCCGTCTCCCGGGCCGTGAGGTCGTCCGCCGCGTGGACGGGCAGCCGTGACACGCGCGCGTGGACGAACTCGGCGATCAGCCGCTTGGTGATCTCGGGCGAGAGCAGGGCGTTGCCGTCCGCCACCACCCGGACCGCGTGCAGCAGTTCGGGAAAGGTGGCGTCCTTGAGCAGGAAGCCGCCCGCCCCGGCCGCGAGCGCGTCGTACACGTACTCGTCGAGGCCGAAGGTCGTCAGCATCAGGACCTTCGTCGCGCCGCCGGACGCGGCGACGATCTCGCGGGCCGCCTCGATTCCGTTCTTGTGCGGCATCCGGATGTCGAGGAGGGCGAGGTCGGGCCGGGTCTCGGCGGCGATCCGCACCGCCTGCGCACCGTCCTCGGCCTCGCCGACGACCTCGATGTCCTCCTGGGTGCCCAGCAGGTTCACGAAGCCGGTGCGTACGACCGCCTGGTCGTCGGCGACCAGTGCCCTGATCACGTGTGTCTCCTTTTCCCGCGCCATGGGTGTCACCCGGTCCCCCAGGGGAGTTCCGCCTCCACCAGGAAACCGCCGTCCGGTACCGCGCCCGCGCTGAGCCGGCCCCCGACCAGCGCGGCCCGCTCCCGCATCCCGGTCAGACCGTGGCCCGTGCCGGGAGCGGAGACGGGACCGCACGCGGAGCCTGAGCGAGTGCCGGTGCCAGTGCCGGTGCCGGGGCCCGAGTCGGAGCCCGTGTCCGGACGGGCGCCCGGCGCGGGTCCGTCGTCGCGGACGCGCAGCGTGAGCAGCCGGTCGGCGCCGTAGTCGACCTCCACCACCGTACGGGCGCCGGGCGCGTGCTTGCGTGCGTTGGTCAGCGCCTCCTGGGTGATCCGGTAGGCGGACAGCTCCCACGCGGCGGGCAGCGCCACCCGCTCCCCGGTGACCTTCAGTTCGGCCACGCCGCCCACCGCCCGGTGCTGTTCCACCAGTTCGGCGAGGTGGTCGAGGGTCGGCTGCGGGGCGGTGAGGGCCCTATCGCCCTCGGAGGTGCGCAGGACGCCGAGGAGACGGCGCAGTTCTGCCATCGAGGAGCGGGCCGTGGCGGCGATCTGCTGGAAGCCCTCGCGGCCTTCGGGAGTGAGTCCGGGTGTGGTGTAGGTGGCGCTCTCGGCCTGGACGGCGATCATCGACACCGAGTGCGAGACGATGTCGTGCAGCTCGCGGGCGATGGCGGCCCGCTCGGCCTCGGCGGCCTGCTGCCGCTCCATCGCGATCAACTGGGCCTGCGCCAGATGCCGTTCGGTACGGGTCTCCTCCCGGGAGCGGACCGCGTCGCCCATCATCACGGCCCCGAAGATGACCACGGTCAGCAGGAACGACTCGGCGAACAGGCTGAGCGAGCCCTTCTCCCAGAGCGCGGGCACCGGCAGCTCCATCCGCGACCAGGTGTTGATGTGCACCAGGTTCACGCACAGGGCGCCGAGCGCGCCGCCCGCGACGGTCACGGCGGGGTGCAGTACCCGGTGCCGGCCGAGCGAGTAGCAACCGACCAGTCCGCTCGCCATGATCGAGAGGTACAGGTTGACGTCCCCGGCGAACCCGAGGAGCCCCGCAGCGACCGTGAGCATCGCGACCGGCGGGAAGGACCGCCGCCACATCAGCGAGGCGGCGGACACGAGCACCCCGACCGCGGTCGTCACGGACCCGGGAATGACGATCAGCTCCGTGACCGCTCCGGCGGTCAGGACACCGCCGGTGGCCCAGGGATAGGCGGGTGCGGCGATCCAGGCGCGGAACCGCCGCTGCAGCGACGTACTCATGCGCCCATGATCCCGGCCGGGGCACAGGCGCGCGTCACCGCTCGGGTCGAGTCTGCGGGCGGGAGTCGTACCACGGGTTGAGTCCCAGGTGCGGAGCCTCGGTTGACGCCGTCCGGCCTGCGGGTTCCTAGCGTCGACGGACATGAGGAAGACCCTTGAGGAGCATGCCGCGAAGTACGCCGCCAGGCGCGTCGAACGGTACGCGTGGACCGGGTGCGCGGTCGTCGCGCCGGGGTTCGCGATGGTGTCCGGCTTGGGGCCGCACCGGGTGTGGGGGTGGGTGGCGGGCGTGGGGTACGCGGTCGCGGCGTTCCTGACGTCCGGCTCCGTCCCGCTCCGCGCGGCCCGGTCGGTCGCCGTGCTGGGGGCCGTCGTGCTGCCGCTCGTCGGCCTGGTGGCGGCGGGGCTCGGGCAGTTGGAGGTCGCTGTCGTCGAACGGTCGGGGCGTCTGCTGCTCACGACGGGCAGCCCGTACGTCGCCGACCCCGCGGCCGTGGCCGACTTCAATCCCTACCTGCCCGGGATGGCGCTGTTCGGCGTGCTGCCCGGGGACGCCCGCTGGTGGCTGGGCGGCGCGTTCGTCGCGTCCCTCGCCGCCGCCGGACTGCACCGCGCCCGGCTGCTCGCCTGCCCACTGATCGCGCTGCCCCTCGCGGTGGGCGGGATCGATCTGCCGGTGGTCGGCCTGATGTGCCTCGGCGTCTCATTCGCCGGGCAGGGGCGTCCGGGCCGGGCGGGCCTGGCGCTCGGAGCCGCCGCCGCCCTCAAGTGGACCGCCTGGCCCGCGCTTCCCGTGGCCCTCGCCCTGATCGCCGTACGCCGGGGTGGCCGGCCCGCGCTGCGGTGCGCGGCCGTGGGCCTGGCCACCGCGACGGCGGCGGTACTGCCCTTCGCCCTCGCCGACCCCGCCGGCTTCTACCGGAACGTCGTCGCCTTCCCGTTCGGCCTGACCGCCACCGCCTCCCCCGCCGCGAGTCCGCTGCCCGGACATCTGCTGGCGGTGCACGTCCCCGGCGGCACGGTGATCACCGTCGCGCTCCTCTCGGTGGGCGCGCTGCTGATCGCCCTCTCGCTGGCGGTGCGCCCTCCGTCGACGGTACGGGCGGCAGCCGGGCGACTCGCGCTCGGCCTGGGCCTGGCGACGGCTCTGATGCCGGCGACGCGCTTCGGCTACCTGGTCTATCCGCTGGTGCTGGGCGCACTGGCCCACCGGTCGGCGGGTCGTGCCACCGCAGTGCTCCCCTCCGCGCGCGAGGCGGCCCTCGCATGACGGTCAAGTCCCCCGCCCGCACCCTGATCGTCACGAACGACTTCCCGCCCGGGCGGGGCGGCATCGAGACCTTCGTCCGGGAACTGGCCGACCGCTTCCCGCCCGACGAGGTGGTCGTGTTCACCTCGGCACCGACAGCACCCGCGCCACCGGAGGCACCGGAGGCCTCGGCGGAACCCGGCGGCCCCTTCCCGTACCCGGTGGTCCGCCACCGGGCCCGCACCCTCCTGCCCACGCCCCGCACCACCGCACACGCCGCGTCCGTGGCCCGCCGATACGGCTGCGACCGGGTGTGGTTCGGCGCGGCGGCGCCCCTCGGGCTGATGGCCGGCCGGCTCCGGCGTACGGCGGGTATCCGTACCGCCGTCGCCACCACCCACGGCCACGAGGTGTGGTGGGCCCGCACCCCCGGCACCCGGGGCCTGCTGCACCGCATCGGCGCGGAGGTGGACACGCTGACCTGGCTGGGCGCGAGCACCAGGGGCCCCATCGAGGCGGCCCTCGCGCCCGGGACCCGGACCGCTCGCCTGGTCCCCGGCGTGGACACCACGGTCTTCCGTCCGGCCCTGGACGGCGGCCCGATCAGGGCCAGGTACGGCCTGGGCCACCGCCCGGTGATCCTTTGCGCTGCCAGGCTGGTCCCGCGCAAGGGGCAGGACACCTTGATCAGGGCGCTGCCGTGGGTGCGCAGGGCGGTCCCCGACGCCGTCCTGCTCCTGGCCGGCGACGGCCCGTACGCCCCGGCGCTTCGTCGACTGGCCCTGTGCGAGGGGGTACTGGACTCGGTCGTCTTCGCCGGTGGCCATCCGCACGACGCGCTCCCGCCGTTCTACGCCGCGGCCGACGCCTTCGCGATGCCCTGCCGTACGCGCAGGCGCGGCCTGGAAGTGGAAGGCCTGGGCATCGTCTACCTGGAGGCCGCCGCGTCCGGGCTGCCGGTCGTGGCGGGCGACTCGGGCGGCGCCCCGGACGCCGTGCGCGACGGCGAGACGGGGCATGTCGTCGACGGCCGCTCGGTGGCGGCGACGGCGGACCGCCTGATCAGGCTCCTGCGCAACCCCGGGCTCGCCCGCGAGATGGGCCGGAGGGGACGGCACTGGGTGCGTACGGAATGGACCTGGGACCAGTCCTGCGCGACGCTGCGGGACCTGCTCTCCCGGCCGGCGGGGACTGCCCCGGGCTCCTAGGGGGTGTCGTTCGGATCAGGTCGGTTCCAAGGGACGGCGCCTGGCAACGGAGCCGAGCGGGGCGCGGTGCGTGCAGCCGCACGGCGGAGGAGGGCGACAGGGCGGAGCCCTGGCAACCGACGACAACGCCGCGGATGCGTGCCACGCCCCGCGACCCCGGCAGGATCCGAACGACACCCCTAGGGCCTGGCTGTCGGGCGGTCCGCCGTGACCAGCCAGGACGTGCTGCGCAGCCGGACCGTGCCGTCAGTCGCCTCGTAGCCGCGCAGATGGTCGGTGAGCGCGCGGCGGGCGCGGACCTGCGCGGGTGTGCCGACCTGGCTCAGGAAATGGCGGCCTGGCCCGGTGTTCAGCAGGAACTCCGCCGCGTCGTCGGCTCCGCGCCCCCATGCCCCGTACGCCTCGACCGGATCGACGGCCACGCCGGAGAACCCGGCCGCGGCGAGGACGGCGCGGATCCGGTCCGGGGACGCCAGGGAGAACATGCCGGGCAGCCCCGGCGTGTCGAAGTCACCGAGCGGCAGGATCTCGCGCAGGACCGCCATGGCCGTCACCCAGCCGTTGAGCGAGGGCTCGGCCGGGCAGACGAACGCCAGGCGTCCGCCGGGTCGCAGCGCGCGCCCGATGTTGCGGAAGGCCGCTTCGGGGTCGGAGAAGAACATCACCCCGTAGCGGCTGATCGCCGCGTCGAACGAGCCCGGCTCGAAGGGGTGCGCCTGTGCGTCGCCCTGCGTGAAGGTGACGTTCGCGACGCCGTCCCGTGCCGCCCGGGACCGTGCCTCGGCCAGCATGGGGCCGGACAGGTCGAGGCCCGTGGCGCCGCCTCTCGGTGTCCGGAGGGCGGCGAGGCGCGTGGTCTGCCCGGAGCCGCAGCCGATGTCGAGGGTCCGGTGGCCCCCGGTGAGTCCTGCGGCGTCGAGCAGCGGCTCGTTGAAGCCTTCGTTCACGGCGTTCCACCGGTCCTGGTTGCGCGCCCAGTGGGCGCCTTCGGGGCCGTTCCACGCCTGTGCCTGCTCGGTGTTGACGATCTCCGACACGAGTGCCTCCCGTATGCCGTACGGAACGAAGAATGGGCGTTCACCCAGAGAGTATGGGCGCTTGCCCAAACAGTATGGGCGTGCGCCCATACTGGCAATCCCCTTACGATCCGAGGGTCGCGCCGCTCACGGCGCCGAACGCCGGAAGGAAGAGAGGGCCATGGCACCCCGTGGAGTGGCGACGCCGAACGTGCGCGAGCGACTGTTCGCGGCCGCCGAACGGATCGTGGAGCGGGACGGGCCCGGCGCGCTCACCAGCCGGTCCGTCACCGCTGAGGCGGGATGCGCCAAGGGGTTGCTGCACACGCATTTCGCGGGGCTCGACGAGTTCGTGGCAGAACTCTGCCTCGACCGCTTCGCCCGGACGACGGAGAAGGCGCGGGCCATGACGGGGCTCGCCGGACGGGGCACGGTGGCCGGAAACCTCGACGCCGTCGCCCGCTCGCTCTTCGAGGGCGGCGGCCCCGCCCTGTCGGGCCTGGTCATGACACGTCCGGCGGCGGCCTCACGCGTCCGCGAGGCCATGAAGGACGGTGGCCCCGGCTTCGCCGCGATCCAGGAGGCGATAGCCGACTATCTGGACGCCGAGCGAGACCTCGGACGGCTGCCGGACTCCGTCGACCCGCGCACCGTGGCACTCGCCGTCGTCGGCACCGCGCACCACCTGCTCATGACCGGCTGGCCGGGCTCCCCCGACCCACGGCCGGCCATGAACCGGCTGGTGGCCGCTCTGGTGGGGGGCTAGGTGTGCTGTCCCGGGACAGCACACATAGGGGGTGTGCCAGGGCCGTTGCCCGTCCCGCGCTCGGCGCTCCGGCCCGGTCCGGGGGGAAGCCGTGCCGGTGGCGACGACGGTCAGCACGCCGGTACGCGCCGACGGCCCGAACCCCCGCACAGTGGGCTCGGGCCGTCGGCCTTCTACGGTGTGGCTCCGGTCAGAGCGCGAGCCCCGTCAGGACCAGCACCCGCTCGTAGGTGTAGTCGTCCATCGCGAACTTCACGCCCTCGCGGCCGACGCCGGACTGCTTGACGCCGCCGTACGGCATCTGGTCGGCGCGGTAGGAGGGGACGTCGCCGATGACGACGCCGCCGACCTCGAGGGCGCGGTGGGCGCGGAAGGCGGTCTGGAGGTCGTGGGTGAACACGCCTGCCTGGAGGCCGTACTTGGAGTCGTTGACGGCGGCGAACGCCTCCGCCTCGCCGTTCACCTTCTGCACGCTGAGGACGGGGCCGAAGACCTCCTCGCAGGCGAGGGTGGTGTCGGCCGGGAGGTCGGTGAGGACGGTCGGGGCATAGGAGGCGCCGTCGCGCTTGCCACCGGTGTGGAGGGTGGCGCCCGCGGCGACGGCCTCGTCGACCCAGGACTCGACGCGCTCGGCGGCGGCCTCGCTGACCAGCGGCCCGACGTCCGTCGCGTCGTCGTTCGGGTCGCCGGTGACCTGGGCCTCGACGGCGGCGACGACGCGCGGCAGCAGGCGGTCGTACACGGCGGCGTCGGCGATCACGCGCTGCACGGAGATGCAGGACTGGCCGCCCTGGTAGTTGGAGAAGGTCGCGATGCGGGTCGCGGCCCAGTCCAGGTCCTCGTCGCTCGCCCAGTCGCCGAGGACGACGGCCGCGCCGTTGCCGCCCAGCTCCAGGGTGCAGTGCTTGCGCGGGACCGAGTCCATGATCGCGTAGCCGACCGTCTCGGAGCCGGTGAAGGAGATGACCGGCAGGCGCTCGTCCTGGACGAGGGCGGGCATGCGGTCGTTGGACACCGGGAGGATGCTCCACGAACCGGCGGGCAGCTCGGTCTCGGCGAGCAGATCGCCGAGGATCAGGCCGGAGAGGGGGGTGGCCGGCGCCGGCTTCAGGATGATCGGCGCGCCGGCCGCGATCGCGGGGGCGATCTTGTGGGCGCACAGGTTGAGGGGGAAGTTGAACGGCGCGATGCCGAGGACGACGCCCTTGGGGAAGCGGCGGGTGAGGGCGAGGCGGCCCTGGCCGCCCGCGTCGGTGTCGAGGCGCTGGGCCTCGCCGCCGTTGAAGCGGCGGGCCTCCTCGGCCGCGAAGCGGAAGACGGACACCGCGCGGCCGACCTCGCCGCGGGCCCACTTGACGGGCTTGCCGTTCTCGGCGGAGATCAGGCGGGCGATCTCCTCGGTGCGCTCCACCAGGCGTCGGCTGACGTGGTCCAGGGCGGCGGCGCGGGCGTGGGCGGGGGTGGCGGCGAACTCGTCCCGTACGGCGTACGCGGCGGCCACGGCCTCCTCGACCTGGGCGTCGGTCGGCAGGCTGACCGTGCCGACCTGGCTGCCGTCCCAGGGGGACGTGACGTCGAAGGTGGCCTCGCCGGTGGCCTGGCGGCCGGCGAGCCAGAAGGCGTGGGTGGAAGTCATTGTGGCGTTCCGGCCCTTCCGCGTTGGGGGTGGTGTGGGTGTGTACGGGGGTTGCGGCTCCACGGTAGGGCGGGGCGCGGGGAGGGGCGTTTGTCCGAGTCGTAGTGGTGGGGGTGAGGGATTCGACGTTGTGGCCAGGTGCGGGGCTGGCGTGGGTGGCGTGGGCGGCTGGGGTGGGCGCTGGGGGCGGGTTGTGGAGGGTTTTCGCCCCCGCCGCCCCGTCCCGTCCCTGGGGGCTGCGCCCCCAGACCCCGCTATCGGCCTGGACGGCCTCGTCCTCGAACGCCGGACGGGCTGGTCGGTGGACGCCGTCCGGCCGGTCGGTGGACGTCGGACCGGCTATTCGGTCGACGTCGCCTTCAGGGCCAGCCACAGCTCCATCCGCACGTCCGGATCGTCCAGGGAGCGGCCCAGGATCTCCTCCACCCGCCGCATCCGGTAGCGCAGCGTGTGCCGGTGGACGCCGAGTTCGGCCGCCGCAGCGTCCCACTGGCCGTGGCGGGAGAGCCAGGCGCGCAGGGAGGCCACCAGGTCGCCCCGGCCGGTGGCGTCGTGATCGCGCAGCGCCCGCAGCAGGCCGTCGGCGAAGGCGCGTACCGCGTCGTCGGCGAGGAGGGGAAGGACCGACCCGGCCGCCAGGTGCTCGTGCTCCACACAGACGCGTCCGCGCCGGCGGGCCACCGACAGGGCCTGCTCGGCCTGCTTGTAGGCGGCGGACGCGGCGATGGGCCCTGATGGCGCCGACAGGCCGATGACCAGGCCCTCCTCGTCGCCGCCCGCCGTCGGCTCCGGTGCCGGGCGGCCGGACTCCAGCGCCGAGGCGTACTCGACGCAGGCGGCGACCGCCGCGCCCCCGTCCGTGGCCAGCACCACCAGCCGCTCGCCCTCGGGGACGACCAGGACCGCCTCACCGGACCGGGCCGCCGCGGACTCGACGACCTCGGCGAGCGCGCCGAGCGGGTCGCCGTCGGTGTCGGCGGCGGCCAGCGCGGCGGCGGAGGGCCTGGTCTTGGCGGCGGGCACGCGCGCGTGCGGCCCGTTGTGCGCCCGCGCGGCGGACGCCGACGCCGACTCGGCGACGATCATCCGGAAGGGCGCGTCCAGCAGGTCGCCGTACAGGCCCCCGGCGACCGTGCGCGCGTGGTCCGGTTCGCCGGCCAGCAGCATGCGCAGTACGGCGGCGTCGATGCGCAGTCCGGCCTCGTGCAGGGAGCGCGAGCGTTCCGTGGTGAGCGTCAGCAGGGCGATGGCGGAGTGGACGGCGTACCGCTCGGCGGTGCCGAGGGCGGCGGCGGTGCCCACGGCGAGCGCGGAGCGGGGCCTGCGGGAGGTGCCGAGGGAGTGGAGTTCGACGCGGTCGGCGTTCTCGGGGTGTTCCGGGTGCTCGGCTCCGCCGACGACGGAGGAGGCCGGGGCGGGGCGCTCCCGCAGCCGCTCCACGTCCGCCGTGAGCCGCGCGGCCCTGCGGCCCGCCCACTCCGGCGCGGCGGCGACGACCGCGCCGGAGGCGTCGTACAGCGCCGCCCAGCCGTCCACCTGCGCGGCGAGCGCGGCCAGCAGCCCCTCGGGGCCGTCGGTGAGCGCCTTCTTGGTCAGCTCGCGCTGGGCGGCGAAGCCCGCGGTGACCGCTCGGTACTGGTCGGCGGCGATCGCGGCGGACACGGCCTTGCTGATGGCCAGGAAGGGGGTGCGGCGGGGCACCTCCAGCAGCGGCAGCCCTTCCTTGCGGGCCGCTTCGACCAGTGCCTCGGGGATCTCGTCGTAGTTGACCCCGACGGCGAATCCGAGCCCCACCACTCCGGCGCCGGCCAGCCGCTTCACGTACCGGTGCATCACCTCGGGGTCCCCGGCGTCCAGCTTGAGCGCGGTGATCAGCAGCAGCTCCCCGCCCTCCATGTAGGGCACGGGGTCGGCGAGCTCGCTGACGTGCGCCCAGCGCACCGGCACGTCGAGGCGGTCCTCGCCCGCGCGCACGGTCAGTTTGAGCGCGGAGTGGTGGACGAGGGAGGCGAGCGTGGGGGGCATGGGGGCTTGGGCCTTCGGTATGCGTGGGTGGGGTGGTGGGCGTACGGTGAGGCACCTGTGATCTTTTGGCCGCCGCGTATGAACGACCTGTGTCGATTCTGCCTCACTGTACGGTCCCCGGGCGCCCGCCCCGGACAGGTCACCCGCGCAGGTCCACCAGGAGCGGGGGCGCGTGCTCGCCCTTGACCGTGGTCAGCGACAGCACCGCGTGCCCCGCGGGCACGGCGTGCGCCAGCTCGGAAGCCGACCAGCGCTCGCGCTCGACCTGCCGCACGGTCACCGCCCGCGCGGTGGGCGCCTTCCCGGTGATCACCCGGCGCACCATGTGGACGGCCTTGCCCGCGGGGGTCTCGGCGATGATCTGCCGGTCGGTGACGTCCCGGGCCTCGGTCCACTCCTTGCCCCACACCTCGGCGAAGTCCTGCCCGTCCCAGGGGGTGAGCCCGGACAGCGCCATCCGGCAGCCGATGGACCCGAGCAGCGGCCCGCGCAACGGGCGCGGTACGTCGTCCAGGGTGCGCAGGGTCAGTACGACCCCGGCGCCCGCGGAGCGCAGGCGCTGCACGCCCCGTACCGCCTCGGGCGTGACCACGCCGCTCGCGTCGTCCAGCACCAGGCAGGCGAACAGCGACCGGTCCTCCCGCACCGACACGCTCGCCGTGAACTGGGCGAGGATCAGCCGGGCCAGCATCCGCGAGGCGTCGGCGTGGCCGCGCTGGGGCAGGTTGATGCGGACCCGCACCGGATGGTCGAGGGCCTTGAGCGAGAACGGCCGGGACTGCCCCGAGGTGTCGAAGAAGGAGGCGAAGGCGGGCCGGTCCAGCAGCGCCACCCGGTCGGCCAGCACGCCGCCCACGTCCCCGGGGCGGCCCATCTGCCGCTCGCGCGCGTCCAGCTCGCGCAGCAGCGAGTCCCGCCCGGCCGCCCGCAGTCCCTCGCGCAGTTCGGCCAGCGGTCCGGGCGTTCCGTCGAGCAGTTGCCGCAGCTCCGGTACGCCCGGGAAGCGTCCGTGCACCGCGCGGAAGGGGCCGAGGAGCTGGGCGAGGACGGTGGTGGAGCGGCGGGTGTCGCTGCCCGGGTGGGGTTCGGCGAGGTCTCCGGCCAGGGCCTCGGCGAGCACGACCGCGGCCTCGTCCGGGTCGGTCGTACCGCCGTACAGGTCGAGGTCGTACACGGAGTCCGGGTTTCCGATCCGTACGACGACGTCGTAGGCGTCGGCCGGGCCCAGGTCCGCGCCCGCGGCGCCGACCACGACGACCGCGGCCCGCCCGGCGAGCGCGTGCAGGCACAGCGACTCGGTGAGCGGCCGTACGACGCTGCCGGTCTTGCCGGAGCCCGCCGGGCCGACGGCGAGCAGGGAGGTGCCGAGCAGGTCGGGACCGAGGGCGAGGCCGGTGCCGCGGTAGGCGTAGGGGTTGCGGGCGTCGTCGGCGGCCGTGCCGATCCGCACCTGTCCGGTGACGAGGTCGTGCCTGGCCTGCCGGGCGGGCAGGTCGCGGGCGCCGGAGGGGTGCGGACAGGCGCCGGCGCCGTGGCTGAGGACCGCGCCGGTGAAGGTGGCGAGGCTGTGCCGGCCCCGCTGCACGCCCTGCCAGGCGCGGGTGATGCGGGCGTGGTCGACGTCCCGCATGAGCCCCTGGCGCGCCTCGGCGGCGAGCCGTTCGGCGGCGTCGTGGGCACCGGCGGCGCGCAGCTCGGGCCAGGCGGCGGGGTCCTCCTCGGGAGCGGGCGGAGGGCCGCTGCCCGGGGCGGCGCGGCGCCAGGCGGGTGGCCCGTAGCGCCGCCAGATCTCGCTCCAGCGGCCGAGCCTGCCGACACCGACCATGATCATGCCGGCGATCAGGACGTAGTAGGCGTAGACGACCACGACCGAGCCGAAGCTGTGCGGCTCGGCCCAGGAGTCCGGGACCATCGCGTACAGGGGCAGCAGCCACCAGCCGCCCAGGTACCCGTTCCACAGCAGCGACCAGATCAGCCAGCCGACGAGGAACGCGATCACCGCCCCGCTCAGCAGCTGCCGCCCCGGCACCCGCTCGGGCTCCTCCTCCGGCCGCGGCCGGTGCCCGAACCGCCACACGCCGGGCAATGCCTCCGGGCGTGGGGTGCGCAGCCAGGACAGGAACGCGGAGCCGTCGGGCAGCGGCGGCACGCCCGGCGTCCCCGGCGCCCGCACCGGTCGCGGCGGCACCGACGGCACCTCGGGAGGCCCCGCCGGACGCGGCACAGGATTCGCATGCGTACCCCGCGCGTCCCGGTTCCCGTCGCTGTCCATCGCCCTTGCCCCCTGACCAGCCGCTCCGTCCACCATCAGCGAGCCAATCTAACGCCCTCCCAAGGGGAGTTCACCGCTTACGCGGCCGGGCCCGCGTCGATGTGTCCCTGTGTCGCCACGTCCACCACATGTCCATCGCGGACAACCGACACCACCGACAACGCCCACATGGAGCATGCCAGCCCCCCTCTCCCGGTCCTAGCCTGCGAGAAAAGAAGACAAGCGTCCGTAAGATCCCGCAGATCGCGCAAGACCCAGGAGCCCCCATGACCGCACTTCCGCAGGAGCGCCGCGTCGTCACCGCCATCCCCGGCCCGAAGTCGCAGGAGCTGCAGGCCCGCCGCACGGCCGTGGTCGCACAGGGTGTGGGCTCCGTCCTGCCCGTCTTCACCGCGCGCGCGGGCGGCGGCATCATCGAGGACGTCGACGGCAACCGCCTGATCGACTTCGGTTCCGGCATCGCGGTGACCTCCGTCGGCGCCTCCGCCGAGGCCGTCGTGCGCAAGGCCTCCGCGCAGCTCGCCGACTTCACCCACACCTGTTTCATGGTGACGCCGTACGAGGGCTACGTCGCGGTCGCCGAGGCGCTGGCCGAGCTGACACCGGGCGACCACGCCAAGAAGTCGGCCCTGTTCAACAGCGGCGCCGAGGCGGTCGAGAACGCCGTCAAGATCGCCCGTGCGTACACCAAGCGGCAGGCGGTCGTCGTCTTCGACCACGGCTACCACGGCCGGACCAACCTGACGATGGCGCTGACCGCGAAGAACATGCCGTACAAGCACGGCTTCGGCCCGTTCGCGCCCGAGGTGTACCGCGTCCCGGTCGCCTACGGCTACCGCTGGCCCACCGGCCCGGAGAACGCCGGTCCGGAGGCCGCCGCCCAGGCCATCGACCAGATCACCAAGCAGGTCGGCGCGGAGAACGTGGCCGCGATCATCATCGAGCCGGTGCTCGGCGAGGGCGGCTTCATCGAGCCGGCCAAGGGCTTCCTGCCCGCCATCAGCCAGTTCGCCCGGGACAACGGCATCGTCTTCGTCGCCGACGAGATCCAGTCCGGCTTCTGCCGCACCGGCCAGTGGTTCGCCTGCGAGGACGAGGGCATCGTCCCGGACCTGATCACCACGGCGAAGGGCATCGCGGGCGGTCTGCCGCTCGCCGCCGTCACGGGCCGCGCCGAGATCATGGACGCCGCGCACTCCGGCGGCCTCGGCGGCACCTACGGCGGCAACCCGGTGGCCTGCGCGGGCGCGCTCGGCGCCATCGAGACGATGAGGGAACTGGACCTCAACGCCAAGGCCAAGAACATCGAGGCGGTCATGAAGTCCCGCCTCACCGCCATGGCCGAGAAGTTCGACATCATCGGCGACGTCCGGGGCCGCGGCGCGATGATCGCGGTCGAGCTGGTGAAGGACCGCGACACCAAGGAGCCGAACCCGGAGGCGACCGCCGCGCTCGCCAAGGCCTGCCACGCCGAGGGCCTGCTGGTCCTGACCTGTGGCACCTATGGCAACGTGCTGCGCTTCCTGCCGCCGCTGGTGATCGGCGAGGACCTGCTGAACGAGGGCCTCGACATCATCGAGCAGGGCTTCGCCCGCATCTGAACGAGCAGGTGAAGGGCCGCCCGAGGGAGCGCCTGAGCGGTCACCTGCGCGAGCGCCCGAACGCGCATCTGAGCCGCGTTTGGCACGCCTGGCGCGGCGAACCGCAGAGCGTGTGAAGAACGTGTGCGAGGTGGATGACAGGACGCCGATGCCCCTGTCCTGAGCCCACCCCCTGTCGTAGGTTCTACGCAGATGAGAGATACACCCGCCCACAGGGGACTGTGGGCGGAATCTCAGGCCGGGGCCTCCCCAGCTTCGACCTGGTAGTGCCTCGCGCACACAACCGGAACCCAAGGGTTCCGGGTCTCCTCACCGATCGGACGGTCGCCCGCCCCAAACCCCCCGGGGCGCGCGGCGTTCCGGTCAGGACGGCCGCCTCGGCACCCGGGACGGCGGTTCACCGAAGGGCCGGCACACTCCCCCCCTTGTGCCGGCCCTTCGGTGTTCGCGCGTCGACGGGCCTGGAAAGCTGGGCGTCATGCCCGCCTCGCCTTCTCGCGCGCTCCCCGTCCTCGTCGGGTTGCCCGTCCCGCTCCTCCTCTTCGCCCTGATCACCTGGCAGGTCCTCGCCGACGGCCCGCTGATCGGCGTGGACGAGCGGCTGAGCAGGGCGCTCGTCCACCCCGACCGGCTCTCCGAGCTGCTGGCCGACCTCGGCAACGTGCAGGTGGCCGTACCCGTCCTCGCCGTCGCGCTCGCGTACGTCGCGTGGCACGGCCGCGCCGGAGGTATGGACCGCTGGTGGCTGCCGCCCCTCGCCGGGGCCCTCGCGATGGTCCTGGTGCCGGCGCTGGTCGCCCCGCTGAAGGCGTGGACCGACCGCCCCGGCACCCCGGCGGTGCCTCCGGCCGTCGGCTACTACCCCTCCGGTCACACCGCCACCGCGGTCGTCGCGTACGGCGCGGCGACGCTGCTGCTCCTCGGACTGCTGCGCTCGCCGGCCGTCCGCCGTGCGCTCGTCGCGCTCTGCGCGGTCCTCGTCCTCGGTGCCTCCTACGGGCTGGTGCGCCGGGGTTACCACTGGCCGCTGGACGTGGTGGCCAGTTGGTGCCTGGGGGCGGCGCTGCTGGCCGGGGTGTCGCTGGTGATCCGCGGCAGCTCGCTGCCGGTCAGCCGAAGTAGGCGTCGAAGTTCTTCTGGAACTCCCAGTTCCCGTACCGGTCCCAGTTGATCGACCACGTCATCAGGCCGCGCAGGGCCGGCCAGGTGCCGTGGGTCGCGTAGGAGCCGCAGTCGGTCTTCTTGGTCAGGCAGTTCAGGACCTTGGTGACCTCGGCCGGGGAGACGTGGCCGTTGCCGGCGTTCGTGGAGGCCGGTATGCCGATCGCGACCTGGTCCGGGCGCAGCGGCGGGAAGACGTTGTTCGCGTCGCCCGCGACGGGGAAGCCGGTGAGCAGCATGTCGGTCATGGCGATTTGACATCCTCCACCTCTTGGAAGAGGGGGATTCCAGCCCAGGTGGGTTGAGGTTCACGGGCGCTCGAACGGCTGATGACCGCTGTCACCCCTCCGGCACCGGCTGCCCGCCGGGGGCGGGGAATCCCGCCCTGTCCTGCCGCGACATTGACTGCTGCGTTCTCATCGGCGTTGCAGGCGAACCCGCAGGACACGCAGACGAACTCGGCTTGGCTCTTGCGCGAGTTCTTCTCGATCCACCCGCAGGCGCTGCACCGCAGAGAGGTGTACGGGGCGGGTACATCCTCGACCCGGCCAGGTGCCTTTTCAGCGGTACGACGGCGTAACAGACCCCAGCCTTGGACGAGGATGACCCGGTTCGACCCGGCCCTTCTGCCGAACTTGCCTGCCGGGCCGCTCAGTCGTCCCCTTCGCGGAAGCGGTCATGTTCCTGACGTTCAGCTTCTCGAACCGCACCAAGCCGTAAGTGCGGGCAAGCATCGTCGAGGTCTTCTCACACCAGTCCTTGCGCCGGTCCGCCTCCCGGGCTTTCAGCTTTGCGACTTTCGCGTTCCCGGCTCGCCTGCGATCGCTGCCCTTGGGCGCGCGGGCCGCGCGCCGCTGGTGCTTGCGGACCTGCGCGCGCTCCCGAGTGCTCAGCTGCGGGCAGTTCAACTGCCGCCCGTCCGACAGGGCCGCGGTAATGGTCACGCCCCGGTCGATGCCGACGACCGTGTCCGCGTCGGGCGCCGTGAGCGGCTCCGGGATCACGGCAAAGGCGATGTGCCACTGATCATTGCGGAACGTGATCCGGAAGGTCTTCGCCGAGGGCAACTTGCGCCGGGTAAGACGAAAACGAACCCAGCCGCAGCCTGGCACCTTCACCTGCGCCCAGCGCCGATTCACCTTCTGCACCACCACCGACCGGGCCATGACCTGCCGGCCTGTCTTGGCGTTCACTTTCGGCGTACCGTCCGGCTCACGCTCAGGGACACGGTCAGTACCGATCACCCGGAAACCCTCATGCACGAGCTTCTTCCGCCAGCTCGGCGCACCGAACCCGGACGCGAACTTGGCGTTCTTGGCCCTGGCGAAATCCCGCAACGCCTGCTGCTGCACATCCGCGTTCCCCGCTCGAAGCCACGCATTGTCCCGGCGCGCCTCAGTGAGCTGGCGGCACTGCTCCGCGAAGCCCGGTGCGGACCTCCGTCCCGGCCACCAGTGCGCGTGCTGCTCGACAGCCAGGTTCCACACGTACCGGGCGTGCGCGCAGTGTCCGAGCATGACGCCCACCTGCTCGCTCGTCGGGTACATCCGGACACGCGACATACCGACGACCTTATGTTTTCTCTCCCGTTCCCCCAGTGAATACGATTGTCCTCACCCGAACGAGTGGCCGACTCCGCTGTCACCGAACCGGCAGTTCCTCCGACCGGCCTGGCCACATACCTCCCCAACCTCGACTGCCCCTCGCCTCTTGCAGAACTCGGCTCACCCTCCTTCCCCCTCCACCGCGAGATTCGCCGCCGCCTCGTGCATCGCCAGTTCGAGGAGCGACGGGTCGGTGAGAGTGCCGGTCCCGTCCGGCGGGATCAGCCAGCGGACTCCGCCGGACGACCGGCCTGCCGGGTACGCCAGACCTCCCGGGTACGGCACCACGATCCAGGTGCCGAGTCCGGCCGTCCGGACGCCGGTGCCCAGCCAGCGGGCCGCCGTGCCGGCCGGCACGAAGAAGCCCATGCGCGCGTCGCCGAAGTCGACGAGCACCGGGCCGGGTTGGTCCAGGACGCGGGAGAGCACGTCGAGGGTCGGATAGCCGAGCCTGCTCGGCAGGATGAGCACGTCCCAGACCTTGCCGGCGGGCAGCAGCGCGACCCCCAGGGGGTTGCGCTCCCACTCCCGCCGACAGGACTCGGGATCCGGTGCGACGGATGCCAGCCACGCGACCGCCGTCTTCGCACCAGGCATGTGAAGACCTCCCTCTCACTCGTGGACGCGGGGTGCGTCACGAAGGAGAGGGAGGTTTCCCGGCAGGCATTACGCGGGTTGCGGCGCCTCGTTGGGGTGAACCGGGTCACACGCCCGCGCACGGCGGGCGGCTCAGCTGTCGAAGCCGAGCCCCAGCTTGTCCATGGTCCGCAGCCACAGGTTGCGCCGGCCGCCGTGTGCGTCCGCGCGGGCCAGCGACCACTTGGTGAGCGCGATGCCGGTCCAGGCGAAGGGTTCGGGCGGGAACGGCAGCGGCTTCCTGCGGACCATCTCCAGTTCGGTGCGCTCGGTGCGCTCCCCCGACAGCAGGTCGAGCATTACCTCGGCGCCGAACCGGGTGGCACCCACGCCGAGGCCGGTGTACCCGGCCGCGTACGCCACCTTCCCCTGGTGCGCGGTGCCGAAGAACGCCGAGAAGCGGGAGCAGGTGTCGATCGCGCCGCCCCAGGCGTGCGTGAAGCGGACGCCCTCCAGCTGCGGGAAGCAGGTGAAGAAGTGCCCGGCGAGCTTGGCGTAGGTCTCCGGGCGGTCGTCGTACTCGGCGCGCACCCGGCCGCCGTACGGGTAGATCGCGTCGTAGCCGCCCCACAGGATCCGGTTGTCGGCGGAGAGGCGGAAGTAGTGGAACTGGTTGGCGCTGTCCCCGAGGCCCTGCCGGTTCTGCCAACCGATCGACACGAGCTGCGCGTCGGTGAGCGGCTCGGTCATCAGGGCGTAGTCGTAGACCGGGACGGTGTACGAGCGCACCCGCTTGACCAGGTTCGGGAAGATGTTGGTGCCGAGCGCGACGGTGCCGGCGCGGACCCCGCCGTACGGGGTGCGTACGGCCATGCCGACGCCGTAGGGCTTCAGGGTGAGCGCCGGGGTGTTCTCGTAGACGCGGACGCCGAGGTCGAGGCAGGCGCGCTTGAGGCCCCAGGCGAGCTTGGCGGGGTTGACCATGGCCACGCCCCGGCGGTCGTACAGGCCCGCGCGGAAGGTCGGGGAGTCGACCTGTTCCCGTACGGCCTCGGCGTCCAGGTACTCGACTCCGTCGGCGAGGCCCTTGGCGCGGATCTCCTCGTACCAGTCCTTGAGCTCCCTGGCCTGGTACTCCTCGGTCGCGACGTCGATCTCGCCGGTGCGTTCGAAGTCGCAGTCGAGACCGTGGCGGGCGACCGCCGCCTCGATCGCGTCGAGGTTGCGGGCGCCCAGTTCCTCCAGCCGGTGGATCTCGTCCGGCCAGCGGGTGAGGCCGTTGGACAGGCCGTGGGTGAGGGAGGCGGCGCAGAACCCGCCGTTGCGGCCGGAGGCGGCCCAGCCCACCTCGCGGCCCTCCAGCAGCACCACGTCCCGCCCCGGGTCGCGCTCCTTGGCGATCAGCGCGGTCCACAGTCCGCTGTAGCCGCCGCCGACGACCAGCAGGTCGCAGGTCTCCGGGCCGGTCAGGGCGGGCTGGGGGCGGGGGCGGCCGGGGTCGTCCAGCCAGTACGCGACCGGCTGGGCGTCGGAGAGGGATTTCGTCCAGTCGTTGCTGCGGCTCATGGCGCTCGGGGCCATGATTTCAACTCCCTACTGATGCATTAATGCACTGGTGCGTTTACGCCTTGCGGCGATTTCGGCGGTTGCCGATGACCATGGAGGCCAGAACGAACAGTACGGCGATGACGAACATGGCCGTACCGACGACGTTGATCTGAACGGGCGTTCCGCGCTGGGCCGACCCCCAGACGAACATGGGGAAGGTGACGGTGGAACCCGCGTTGAAATTGGTGATGATGAAATCGTCGAAGGAGAGCGCGAAGGCGAGCAGCGCGCCGGCGGCGATTCCGGGGGCGGCGATGGGGAGCGTGACCCGGACGAAGGTCTGGAAGGGGCCGGCGTACAGGTCCTGCGCCGCCTGCTCCAGCCTCGGGTCCATCGACATCACGCGCGCCTTGACGGCCGTCACGACGAAGCTGAGGCAGAACATGATGTGGGCGATCAGGATGGTCCAGAATCCCAGCTGAGCGCCCATGTTGAGGAACAGGGTGAGCAGCGAGGCGGCCATCACGACCTCGGGCATCGCCATCGGCAGGAAGATCAGCGAGTTGATCGCACCGCGTGCCCGGAAGCGGTAGCGGACCAGCGCGAAGGCGATCGCCGCGCCCAGGGCGGTGGCGCCGAGCGTCGCCCAGAAGGCGATCTGGAGGCTCAGCGACAGGGAGCCGCACAGTCCGGCGACGCCGCACGGGTCCTTCCAGGCGTCCGTGGAGAACTGCTGCCATTCATAGTTGAAGCGCCCGTTCGGTTTGTTGAACGAGAACACCGTGACGATGACGTTGGGCAGCAGGAGATAAGCGAGCGTGAGCAGTCCGGCGATCACGACCAGATTGCGCTTGAACCAGTTGACGAGGGTCATTTAAACCAGATCCTCCGTCCCGGACTTGCGAATGTAGATGGTGACCATGGCGAGAATCGCGGCCATCAGAATGAAGGAGAGCGCCGCCGCCGTCGGATAGTCCAGCACCCGTAGGAACTGGGACTGGATCACGTTGCCGATCATTCCGGTGTCGGCCGAACCCAGCAGGGACGCGTTGACGTAGTCACCGGTCGCCGGGATGAAGGTGAGCAGCGTCCCGGAGACGACGCCCGGCATCGACAGCGGGAAGGTGACCTTCCGGAAGACCGTGGACGGCTTGGCGTACAGGTCCCTCGCCGCCTCGTGCAGCCGTCCGTCGATGCGTTCCAGCGACGTGTACAGCGGAAGGATCATGAAGGGCAGGAAGTTGTACGTCAGACCGCAGACCACCGCGAGCGGTGTGGCCAGCACGCGGTCGCCGGCCGTCCAGCCGAGCCAGCTGGTGACGTCCAGGACGTGCAGCGTGTTGAGGGCACCGACGACCGGTCCGCCGTCCGCGAGGATCGTCTTCCAGGCCAGGGTGCGGATCAGGAAGCTGGTGAAGAAGGGCGCGATCACCAGGATCATGATCAGGTTGCGCCAGCGGCCCGCGCGGAAGGCGATCAGGTAGGCGAGCGGATAGCCGAGCACCAGGCACAGCACGGTCGCGGAGGCGGCGTAGGCGACCGAGCGCAGGAACTGCGGCCAGTACTCGGACAGCGCGTCCCAGTAGGTGGCGAAGTGCCAGGTGACCTTGTAGCCCTCCTCCAGGGAGCCCGTCTGCACGGACGTGGAGGCCTGGTAGATCATCGGCGCCGCGAAGAAGACGACCAGCCACAGGATGCCGGGCAGCAGCAGCCAGTACGGCGTCCAGCGGCCCCGCTTGCGCGGGGGCTTCTTCTCGGGCGCGGTCGGGGACAGGGGCGGTGGCGCCTCGGTGAGGGTGGACATCAGGAGGCCTCGCCCTCGGCCACGCCCGCGTCGATGTCCTGGGCGGCGTCCAGGCCGAAGGTGTGCGCCGGGTTCCAGTGCAGGACGACGTCGGCGCCGGGGGCGAGGCGGGCGTCGCGGTCGATGTTCTGGGCGTACACCTCGAACTCGGGGCAGGCCGCGCAGTCCACGACGTACTGCGTGGAGACGCCGATGAAGCTGGTGCTGCTGATCTTGCCGGTGATGCGGTTGCGGCCCTCGGGGACGGAGCCGGCGTCGTCCGCGTGGGTGAGGCTGATCTTCTCCGGGCGTACGCCGACCAGGACCTTGCCGCCCGCCTTGGCCGGCGCGGAACAGCGGGCGCCGGGCAGGACCAGCTTGTCGCCGGCCGCCTTCACGACGACGTCGTCGCCGCTGCGGGTGTCGACCTCGGCCTCGATCAGGTTGGAGGTGCCCAGGAAGTTGGCGACGAAGGTGGTCCGCGGGTTCTCGTACAGGTCGGCGGGGGCCCCCAGCTGCTCGACGCGGCCGGCGTTCATCACGGCGACCTGGTCGGCCATGGTCATGGCCTCCTCCTGGTCGTGCGTGACGTGTACGAAGGTGATGCCGACCTCGGTCTGGATGCGCTTGAGCTCCAGCTGCATCTGGCGGCGCAGCTTGAGGTCGAGGGCGCCGAGCGGTTCGTCGAGGAGCAGCACCTTGGGGTGGTTGATCAGGGCGCGGGCGACCGCGACGCGCTGCTGCTGGCCGCCGGAGAGCTGGTGCGGCTTCTTGCGTGCCTGCTCGCCGAGCTGGACCAGGTCGAGCATCTCCCCGACCTGCTTCTTCACGCTCTTGATGCCGCGCCGGCGCAGGCCGAAGGCGACGTTCTCGAAGATGTCGAGGTGCGGGAAGAGGGCGTAGGACTGGAAGACCGTGTTCACCGGCCGTTTGTACGGCGGGAGCGCGGTCACGTCCTGGTCGCCGAGGTGGACGGTGCCCCCGCTGGGCTCCTCCAGTCCGGCGATCATGCGCAGGGTGGTGGTCTTGCCGCAGCCGGAGGCGCCGAGCAGGGCGAAGAAGGAGCCCTGGGGCACGGTCAGGTCGAGCGGGTGCACGGCGGTGAAGGAGCCGTAGGTCTTGCTGATGCCGGAGAGGCGGACGTCCCCGCCGTGCTCCGTCGAGTCTGTGGTGGTCTTCATCGTCGTCACGCCCCAGTGAGCTTCGCGAACTTCTCTTCGTAGGCCGTCTCTTCCTTCGGGCTCAGTGAGCGGAAGGCACGGGACTGGGCCTGCATGGCCTTGTCGGGAATGATCAGCGGGTTGTCCGCCGCGTCCGGGTCGATCTTCGCGAGCTCCGCCTTCACGCCCTCGACGGGACAGACGTAGTTGATGTAGGCGGCGAGCTGCGCGGCCGGGCCCGGCTCGTAGTAGTAGTCGATGAGCCGTTCGGCGTTCGTCTTGTGCCGCGCCTTGTTGGGGATCAGCATGTTGTCGCTCGACGTGATGTATCCGCTGTCCGGGATGACGAAGTCGACGTCCGGGTTGTCCGCCTTGAGCTGGACGACGTCCCCGGCCCAGGCCAGACAGGCCGCGAAGTCGCCCTTGGTGATGTCGGCGGTGTAGTCGTTGCCGGTGAAGCGGCGTATCTGGCCGCGGTCGACGCCCTTCTGGAGGCGGGCGATCGCCGCGTCGTAGTCGTCGTCGGAGAACCGGCCCGGGTCCTTGCCCATGTCGAGCAGCATCATGCCGACGGTGTCGCGCATCTCGGTGAGGAAGCCGACGCGTCCCTTGAGCTTCGGGTTGTCGAGCAGGTCGGAGACCGTCTTGACCTCGATGCCGTCCAGCGCCTTCTTGTTGTAGGCGATGACGGTCGAGATGCCCTGCCAGGGGTAGGAATAGGCGCGGCCCGGGTCCCAGTCGACGTCGCGGAACTGGGGCGACAGGTTGGCGAAGGCGTGCGGCAGGTTGGCCGGGTCCAGTTTCTGGACCCAGCCGAGGCGGATCAGCCGGGCGGCCAGCCAGTCGGTGAGCACGATGATGTCGCGGCCGGTTTCCTGGCCCGCGGCGAGCTGCGGCTGGATCTTGCCGAAGAACTCGCTGTTGTCGTTGATGTCCTCGGTGTACTTGACCTTGACGCCGGTCCGCTTGGTGAACGCGACCAGTGTCGGGTGCCGGTTGCCGCTGTCGTCGACGTCCATGTACTCGGTCCAGTTGGAGAAGGAGACCTCCTTCTCCTCCTTCGACCGGTCCTCGGAGGAGACGCCGCCCTCGGTCTTGCCGGCCGCCGGGATGCCGCAGGCGCTCAGCGTCCCGAGGCCGCCGACCGCGAGCGCGCCGCCCGTGGCGGCGCGCAGCAGTGAGCGGCGGGTGAGGGCGGCCCTGCCGCTGGTGAGACTGCGCCGCATGGCGGCTACTTGGGCCGGGGACAGGCGGTCGGGCTCGTACTGCCTCATGCGCGTGGTTGCCCTTTCGGGTGGGTCGGCCGTGGTCGGCGGCCTCTCGTTGTGGCTATCGGTCCCCGAAGACGGTGCGGTGCCAGTCCTTGGCCGCCACCGCGGTGTTGTCGAACATGACGTGCTTGACCTGCGTGTACTCCTCGAAGGAGTAGGCGGACATGTCCTTGCCGAAGCCGGACGCCTTGTACCCGCCGTGCGGCATCTCGCTGAGGATGGGGATGTGGTCGTTGATCCACACGCAGCCCGCCTTGATCTCGCGGGTGGCGCGGTTCGCCCGGTACACGTCCCGGCTCCACGCGGAGGCGGCGAGCCCGTACGGCGTGTCGTTGGCCAGCCGGATGCCCTCGTCGTCGGTGTCGAAGGGCAGGACGACCAGGACCGGCCCGAAGATCTCGGACTGGACGACCTCGCTGTCCTGCGCGGCGTCGGCGATGAGGGTGGGCCGGTAGTAGGCGCCGTCCTCGAGGTCGCCCTGCGGTGCCTCGCCGCCGGTCACCACGCGCGCGTAGGAGCGCGCCCGGTCGACGAAGCCGGCGACGCGGTCCCGCTGGACGTGGCTGACCAACGGTCCGAGGTCGGTTCCCGCGGTGAAGGGGTCGCCGACCCGGACGGTGTCCATGAGGGCGGCGGTCTTCTCGACGAACGCCTCGTAGAGGGGACGCTGGACGTACGCGCGCGTGGCGGCCGTGCAGTCCTGGCCGGTGTTGATGAGCGCGCCCGCGACCGCGCCGTTGACGGCGGCGTCGAGGTCGGCGTCGTCGAACACGAGGAAGGGCGCCTTGCCGCCCAGCTCCAGGTGGAGGCGCTTGACGGTGGCCGTGGCGACCTCGGCGACGCGCTTGCCGACGGCGGTGGAGCCGGTGAAGGAGGTCATGGCGACGTCGGGGTGGCCGACGAGGTGCTCGCCGGCCTCCCGCCCGGTGCCGGTGACGATGTTGATCACACCGTCCGGGATGCCCGCCTCGGTCGCGGCCTGGGCGAACATCAGGGAGGTCAGCGGGGAGATCTCGGCGGGCTTCAGCACGATGGTGTTGCCCGCGGCGATCGCCGGGAGGATCTTCCAGGCGGCCATCTGGAGGGGGTAGTTCCAGGGCGCGATGGACCCGACGACGCCGATCGGCTCGCGGCGTATGTACGAGGTGTGGTCGCCGGAGTACTCCCCCGCCGACTGGCCCTGCAGATGCCGGGCGGCACCGGCGAAGAAGGCCGCGTTGTCGACCGTGCCCGGCACGTCGAACTCACGGGTCAGCTTCAGCGGCTTCCCGCACTGCAGGGACTCGGCGCGGGCGAAGTCCTCGGCGCGGTCGGCGAGCACGGCGGCGAACCGGTGCAGGGCGTCGGAGCGCTCGCCGGGGGTGGCGCCGGCCCAGCCGGGAAACGCTTCCCGGGCGGCGGCGACGGCCGCGTCGACGTCGTCGGCACCGGCGAGTTCGTAGGTGAGGACATCCTCGCCGGTCGCCGGGTCGACGACCGTGTGCGTGCGTCCGGAGGTGCCCTTCGTCAGACGGCCCGCGATGTATTGGGCCCCGTCCGCGAAGCGGCCCTGGGCCGGGAATCGGTCCGGGGTGGCGTTGCCCGGGTTGTGCATGTCGGCTCTCCTCGGTCTCCCCGTGAAGGGGGCCGGCGTGGCTCAGGCTCGATGTGAGTGCCGATCCTGACAGAGCACTAGGCCCCCAACAAGTGATTCCGTTGTTGCCATTTGGTTACGCGACGGAATCTGTCGACCAGGTGTCGAGTCGCCACGGAAAAGGCCGGACGTAGTGTCAGTGGCGCGTGCCAGACTCGCGTGCATGGAGAAGGACACGGGGGTGCGGGATTCCGGGGCGGTGGAGATCATCGGCAGCAGGGAGTCGCTGATCGGGCAGGTCCGGGCGGGCGCGCGGATCAAGTACCTCTGCTTCTGGGGGCACCGGCCGCTCCCCGACGGCCGGATCGGGCCGAGCTGTCTGAGCCAGTGGTGGCCGTCGCCGTTCACCGTGGCCGGGGTGGAGTACGCGACCGCGGAGCACTGGATGATGGCGGGCAAGGCCCGGCTCTTCGAGGACGCGGAGGCCGAGCGACGGGTGCTCGCGGCTGATCATCCCGCGGAGGCGAAGAAGGCGGGGCGGCTGGTGCGCGGCTTCGACGAGGCGGTATGGGAGCGCGAGCGGTTCCGGATCGTCGTCGAGGGCAGCGTCCACAAGTTCGCCTCGGACCCGGCGCTGCGCGCGTTCTTGCTGAACACGGGCGAGAGGGTGCTGGTGGAGGCGAGTCCCGTGGACCGGGTGTGGGGCATCGGCCTGACCGCGGACGACGAGGCGGCGACGGACCCGGAGCGGTGGCGGGGGCCGAACCTGCTGGGTTTCGCGCTGATGGCGGCACGGGAGCGACTGCGGACGGACGGCTGAGCCCGGGCCCGGGACTGGTGCGGGTCACGTCCGGACTGGCGCGGGGCACGTCAGGGCTGGCGCGGGGCACGTCAGGGCTGGCGCGGGGCACGTAGGGGCTGGCGCGGGGCACGTAGGGACCGTCGGCCGTGGGGATCGGTTGGCGCTGTGAGGGGCGGTGGCCGGGGGGCGGCAGGTCGGCTGGACCCGGGGGGAGCGGGCCGGAGGGCGGCGGGTCGGAGGGCGGCGGGTCGGCGAGATCCTGGGGCGGACGGCGGGCGGGCCGGAGGGTGGCAGGTCGACGAGACCCGGCAGCGGACGGCGGACCAGGCCGGAAGGCGGCAGGTCGACGAGACCCGGCAGCAGACGGCGGACCAGGCCGGAAGGCGGCAGGTCGACGAGACCCGGCAGCAGACGGCGGACCAGGCCGGTCCGCCGGGCCGCCCCGGGGGCGGCAAGGGGAGGCCGGGAGGCCAGACGGCAGGCGGGCGCGGGCCCGCCCCCCGGTGCGCGGCGCGGTGTCTGGGCTCAGGACTCCGGGGCCAAAGCTCCGGGACCCGGGGCCAAAGCTCCAGGCTCCGGGCTCCAGGACCCTGGCCTCATGGCTCACGGCTCAGCCCTCCGGGCTCAAGGCTCCGGGGCCAAAGCTCCGGGCTCAGGACTCCGGGCTCAGGACTTCGGACTCGGGGCTCCGAAGTCAGCACCCCGGGCTCCGGACTCCGGCCTCACCGCTCCGGAGCCAGCGCTCCGGGCTCACGGCGCGAAGATCACCAGCAGCCCGAAGCCGATGCCGAGGGCGATGCCGACGATCCCGCAGATGATGCCGGCCAGGGCCTGGCCTCCGTTGGTGGCCTCGCCCCGACCGGCCTTGGCACGGCCGAGCCCGCCGAAGATGACGGCGAGGACGCCCAGGGCGATCGCGAGCGGCCAGAGGCAGAAGCCGACGGCCGCGATGATGCCGAGGACGAGGCCGGCCGTGCCCATGCCGTTGCTCGGCAGCGGCGCCATGCCGGGCCAGCCGAAGTAGCCCTGCGGCTGCGCACCGGGGTATCCGGCCGGGCCGCCCGGGTGTCCGTACCCACCCGGGCCGGGGTAGCCGTAGGGGACCTGGCCGGGGCCGTCGGGCGCGATGGGCGGCGGCGGGACCGCCCCCCGGTCGACGTACGGCGGCGTCGCGGCCGGGGGCGCGAAGGGGTTGGGCGCACCGGTGGCGGCTGCCGGGCCCGGGGGCGCGAAGGGATTCGGCGCACCCGTAGCGGCGGCAGTCGGGCCCGGCGGCGCGAAGGGGTTGGCGGGGCCGTTCGCCGGCGTCGCGGCGGACGGGGCTGCCCACGGCGGGGTGTCCATGGCCGGCATGGACGTGACCGTCTGCTGGTCGTGGACGGACGGGGCCGACCACGGAGGGGCCCCGCTCGCCGCGAGGGTGCCCCCGGAACCGCCGTCGGGCGTCGGCACGGCGTCGTCCACCGGCGGCGCCCATGGGTCCGGGCCCGGCCCGGGTATCGCCGAAGGCCGGTCCTCGAAGCCCGGCCCGGGGCGCGACGGCGACGGGGACGGCTGGGCGCGGCGGTCCGGTGTGCCCGAGGCCCCCGGCGCGGCCAAGGCGTCCGTCGTACCCGACCCGCTCGGCGTGCCCGGAGTGCCCGGCTTGTCGAGGCCGACCCCGGGGATCGCGTCCGCGATGCCCTCGGAGTGCCCGCCGGCCGTCGCCGACCACGTGTCACCGGCGGCACCGGCGGCACCGGCGGCACCGGGCGGAGCCGGCCGGGGCGCGGGATCGTTCCCCGGAGCTTCCGGCGTGTGCGCGTCGGCTCTCGGCGGCTGCGAGTCGTCGGGCATGGGCGGGCCCCCCTCTGTCGAACGTCCCGTCATGCTACGGCCCGTCGCCACCCGCCACGGGCCCGGCCTACGATGATCCCGAGTCACCGATCAGCCGATCACCCGCGCCCGGCCGGCCCGCACCGGCCCGGGGCGCCGCTGTGGGGAGGAACCCTTGACCGAGCACCTCGTCGACCCCGACGTCCCGCGAGACCTGCACGCCTTCATCGCCGGACTGCCCAAGGCCGAACTGCACGTCCACCACGTCGGCTCCGCCTCCCCGCGCATCGTCTCGGAACTGGCCGCGCGCCACCCCGACTCCAAGGTTCCCACCGACCCCGAGGCCCTGGTCGACTACTTCACGTTCACGGACTTCGCCCACTTCATCGACGTGTACCTGTCGGTCGTCGACCTGATCCGCACGCCGGAGGACGTCCGGCTGCTGACGTACGAGGTGGCCCGCGACATGGCCCGTCAGCGGGTGCGGTACGCCGAGCTGACCATCACCCCGTTCTCCTCCACCCGGCGCGGTATCGACGAGGGCGCCTTCATGGACGCGATCGAGGACGCCCGCAAGGCGGCCGAGGCCGATTTCGGGACCGTACTGCGGTGGTGCTTCGACATTCCGGGCGAGGCCGGTACGGAGGCCGCCGAGGAGACGACGCGGCTCGCCACCGACGACCGGGTACGCCCCGAGGGGCTGGTCTCCTTCGGACTCGGCGGACCCGAGATCGGGGTCGCGCGGCCGCGGTTCAAGCCCTACTTCGACCGGGCGATCGCCGCCGGTCTGCACTCGGTGCCGCACGCCGGCGAGACCACCGGCCCGCAGACGGTGTGGGACGCCCTGACCGACCTGCGCGCCGAGCGCATCGGGCACGGCACCAGCTCGGCGCAGGACCCGAAGCTGCTGGCGCACCTCGCGGAGCGGCGCATCCCCCTGGAGGTGTGCCCGACCTCGAACATCGCCACCCGCGCGGTACGCACCCTGGACGAGCACCCGATCAAGGAGTTCACGCGCGCCGGCGTCCTGGTGACCATCAACTCCGACGACCCGCCGATGTTCGGCACCGACCTCAACAACGAGTACGCCGTCGCCGCCCGGCTCCTCGACCTCGACGAGCGCGGGCTCGCCGACCTGGCGAAGAACGCGGTGGAGTCGTCGTTCCAGGACGCGCGGGGCAAGGCTGACCTCCGGGACGAGATCGACACGTACACCTCGACGTGGCTCGCATCCTCGTGAGCACGCCGCGCCGGGTGACCGCCGTGGCCCACCGCGGCGACCCCTATCTGTTCCGCGAGAACACCCTCGACTCGCTGCGTTCCGCGCTGCGCCGCGGCGCGGACGCGGTCGAGATCGACGTACGGCTCACCCGGGACGGCGTGCCGGTGCTGCTGCACGACGAGACGCTCACGCGCCTGTGGGAGCAGGACCGTCCGCTGCTCTCGCTGTCGGCGGACGAGGTGCGCGGCCTGACGGCGGGCCGGGTGCCGACGCTGGCGGAGGCGCTGGCGGCGACCGACGGCAGCCGGCTGATGCTCGACCTGCCGGGCGGGCCGGGCGAGCGGGCGGCCCGGCGCATCGTGGACGTCGTCCGCGAGTGCGGGGCACAGGACCGCGTGTACTACTGCGCGGGCCCCGCCGCGATGCTCGCCGTACGGGCGGCCGACCCGGCGGCCGAGATCGCACTGACCTGGACGACGCTGGCCCCGCCCCGCCCCGCCCTGCTGGCGGCGGTCCGCCCGCGCTGGCTCAACTACCGCTTCGGGCTGGTGGACCAGCCGCTGGCCGAGCGCGTCCACGGCGACGGCTGCCTGCTGTCCGTGTGGACCCCCGACACCCGGCGCTCCATGCGCCGGCTGATCGCCCTGGGCGTCGACTCGATCACGACCAACCGCGTCGACGTACTGTGCGCCCTGCGTGACCGCGGCGGCGCCGTCACCGGCCCGCCCCCGTAGGGGCGGTCGATCCCGCACAAGCCCCGTCTCCCGTAGAGGACTTCCGCACCCAAGGGTGATCAACGACCCTTCCGCCGGAACCGAAACCCGGAATCGAAACCCGGAATCGAAACCCGGAACCGAACCCCGGATCCGGAACGTGCCGGCGCAGTGGCCCCGTCAGCCGCCGCGCCACCACGTGCGGAGCCACCACCGCCGCGTCCGCGAGGCCGAACCCCGCGGCGAGGTCGCGCGGGCGCGTGGCGCGCAGGACACCGGCGCGGCGCAGCCGGTGGCGGGCCCAGAGGGTGAACGGGACGACGACGAGGGGCGAGTTCGCCGACCCGGGCGTGTAGCCGCGTACCAGCCCCGCCTGGGCGAGGTGGACCAGGCCGTGCAGACCGAAGGCGTTGAGCGCGGTCCGGTACGCCGCCGACCGGCCGCCGGTCAGCCGGCCCGCGGCGGACGCGGAGGCCACGACCGCGGCCATCACCCCCACCGCGACGGCGAACTCCCGCCCGTCGGCCGGCTCGGCCCGCCGCCACACGGCCTCCGGCACGGTGGGGAACCGCTCGCACAGGGCGGCAGGTTGCGCCGCCACCAGCCCGGCACGGTCGCCAGTTCCTCGGCGTCGTGCGGCGCCCAGGCCGCCGGCAGACCGAGCGTGACCGCCATCCCCACCTTTTCATCACCCGGCCCACCTTTTCATCGCCCGGTGAATTCATCGCGCCGGTCAGTCTGCTACACCCCCACGATCCCGTTCCACCGCTTGGCGAACTCCGACCGCTCCCCCGCCGCGATGTCCCGCGCGATCGCGAGCCGTTCGCGCATCGCCGCGTCCGGGAAGATCAGCGGGTCCTCGGCCAGGGCGGCGGTCTCCTCGTCGTCGGAGGAGGCCAGCACGTCCTGTGCGGCGGGGACCGGGCAGACGTAGTTGACCCAGGCGGCCAGCTCGGCGGCGACCTCCGGCTGGTAGTAGTAGTCGATCAGCCGCTCGGCGTTGGCCTTGTGACGGGCCAGGTTGGGGATCATCAGGGACTCCGACCACAGCTCGGCGCCCTCCTCCGGGACGACGAACTCGATGTCCGGGTCGTCCGCCTGGAGCTGGATCACGTCACCGGAGTACGCCTGGCAGGCCAGGACGTCCCCGCTGGAGAGGTCCTTGATGTAGTCGTTGCCGGTGAAGCGGCGGATCTGGCCCTTGGCCACCTGCTTCTCCACCTGGTCGCAGACCGTGTGGAAGTCGTCCGCCGTCCAGTCGGTGATGTCCACGCCGTTGCCCTGCATCAGCAGCGCGAACGCCTCGTCCATGCCGGACAGCAGGGTCACCCGGCCCTTGAGGTCCCCCGCCCACAGGTCGGACACGTGCCGGATCTCCCGGCCGAGCCTGCGGCGGTTGTAGGCGATGCCGGTGATGCCCGACTGCCAGGGCACGGTGAACTTCCGGCCCGGGTCGAAGGCGGGCGAACGCAGCAGCGGGTCGAGGTACTCGGTGACGTTCGGCTGGCGGGAGCGGTCCATCTCCTGCACCCAGCCGAGCCGGACGAACCGCCCGCACATCCAGTCGCTGATGACGATCAGGTCGCGGTCGGTGGGCTGGTGGTTCATCAGGGACGGGCTGATCTTGCCGAAGAACTCGTCGTTGTCGTTGATCTCCTCGATGTACTCGACGGAGATGCCCGACCGCTTCTCGAACGCCTCCAGCGTGGGCCGTCGGCTCGGGTGCTCGTCGTCGGTGTCGATGTACAGCGGCCAGTTCGCCCAGGTCAGCCGTTGCTCGGTGGCGGACCGGTCGGTCGCGGCGCGGTCGCCCGGCGCGACGTACGCGGCGGGCACACCGCAGCCGGCCAGCGCGCCGGCCGCGGCGGAGCCGCTCAGGCCGCGCAGCAGGGTCCGGCGGGAGAGCGAGGGCGTCTTCGAGAGCAAGGGCATGGCCGCAGGATGCCGCGCCCGCCCCGCCAGGGACAATCGACGCTGCGTCGAGCGCCTCCGCCCAGGCCCGACACCCTGTCGACCGGGGTGAGTTCACGGTTCCATGGCTGCCGATCCACGTTCACGGTTTACGCACGACGGCCCCGGACGGGAGTTCCCGTCCGGGGCCGCGCGCACGCCGGGTGCCTCACACGTGCAAGTCCGTCACGCGTCCAGCGACGTCATCACGTGCTTGATCCGCGTGTAGTCCTCGAAGCCGTAGCCGGACAGGTCCTTGCCGTAGCCGGACTTCTTGAAGCCGCCGTGCGGCATCTCGGCGACCAGCGGGATGTGGGTGTTGATCCACACGCAGCCGAAGTCCAGCCGCTTGGACATCCGCATGGCGCGGCCGTGGTCCTTGGTCCACACCGAGGAGGCCAGCGCGTACTCGACGCCGTTGGCCCACTCGACGGCCTGGTCCTCGTCGCGGAAGGACTGGACGGTGATGACGGGGCCGAAGACCTCCTTCTGGACGATCTCGTCGTCCTGCTTGAGGCCCGAGACGACGGTCGGGGCGTAGAAGTAACCCTTCTCGCCGACCCGGTGGCCGCCCGCCTCGACCTTGGCGTGGGCGGGCAGGCGCTCGATGAACCCGGCGACCTGCTTGAGCTGGTTCGGGTTGTTGAGCGGGCCGTACAGGACGTCCTCGTCGTCCGGCTGACCGGTCTTGATCTCGGACGCGGCCTTCGCGAGCGCGCTCACGAACTCGTCGTGGACCGACTCGTGGACCAGCACGCGAGTGGCCGCCGTGCAGTCCTGGCCGGCGTTGAAGTAGCCCGCCTCCGAGATGCCCTCGACGGCCTTGGGGATGTCGGTGTCCTCGAAGACGACGACCGGCGCCTTGCCGCCCAGCTCCAGGTGGACGCGCTTGAGGTCCTTCGACGCGGACTCGGCGACCGACATGCCGGCCCGCACCGAGCCGGTGATGGAGGCCATCGCCGGGGTCTCGTGCTCGACCATCAGGCGGCCGGTGTCGCGGTCGCCGCAGACGACGTTGAAGACGCCCTTGGGCACGATCGAGCCGATGATGTCGGCCATCAGGGCCGTGGACGCGGGGGTGGTGTCCGCGGGCTTCAGGACGACCGTATTGCCCGCGGCGAGCGCCGGGGCGAACTTCCACACGGCCATCATCATCGGGTAGTTCCACGGCGCGACCTGCGCGCAGACGCCGATCGGCTCACGGCGGATCATGGAGGTCAGGCCCTCCATGTACTCACCGGCGCTGCGCCCCTCCAGCATCCGCGCCGCGCCCGCGAAGAAGCGGATCTGGTCGACCATCGGCGGGATCTCCTCGGAGCGGGTCAGCCCGATGGGCTTGCCCGTGTTCTCCACCTCGGCCGCGATCAGTTCCTCGGCCCGCTCCTCGAACGCGTCCGCGATCTTCAGCAGGGCCTTCTGCCGCTCGGCCGGGACCAGGTCCCGCCAGGCCGGGAAGGCCGCGGCGGCGGCCGCCATGGCGGCGTCCACGTCCGCCTGCCCGGACAGGGGGGCGGTCGCGTAGGCCTCGCCCGTGGCGGGGTTGACCACCTCCGTGGTCCGTCCGTCGGCGGCGTCCCGGAACTCACCGTCGATGTAATTGCGCAGACGACGCAGCTCGGTGCTCACTGCCGGCCCTCCAAGTTCGGTGTCTACTTCAGGTCTCCCGGTGTCCGGGCCTCACAGCTGTCGGCTGTCCGCTGTCGGCTGTCCGAACACTGAGACACCCACCCTAGACGGAGACCCCACGTTTTCAACACCCCCGACCACCTCAAGGTTGCGAAATCCGTAGAGTCAGACCTCACAGACAACGAATTTCATCGATCCGGCCTTGCGAAACTGTCGATACGTCGTGCACAGTGAAGCCGTGGCCAGTCGAAGCGCAGACCAGAAGGACTCCCGCGAGTCCAGGAACGGCGGTCCCCAGTTGGACGCCGTCTCCCTCGCCATCATCGAGCAGCTCCAGGAGGACGGCCGCCGGCCGTACGCCGCCATCGGCAAGGCCGTGGGCCTGTCGGAGGCGGCCGTGCGCCAGCGCGTCCAGAAGCTGCTCGACCAGGGCGTGATGCAGATCGTCGCCGTCACGGACCCGCTCACCGTGGGTTTCCGCCGGCAGGCGATGGTCGGCGTCCGTGTCGAGGGCGACGTGGAGTCCGTCGCCGACGCGGTGACGGCCATGTCCGAATGCGAGTACGTGGTGATGACCGCGGGCTCCTTCGACCTGATGGTGGAGGTCGTCTGCGAGGACGACGACCACCTTCTGGACGTCATCAACAAACGCATCCGGGCCGTGCCCGGAGTGCGCTCCACCGAGAGCTTCGTCTACATGAAGCTCAAGAAGCAGACCTATATGTGGGGAACCCGATAATCGTGAGCACCGACAGCCCCAAGGACCTCAGCAGGACCGCCTACGACCACCTGTGGATGCACTTCACCCGCATGTCGTCGTACGAGAACGCCCCCGTCCCCACCATCGTCCGCGGTGAGGGCACCCACATCTACGACGACAAGGGCAAGCGTTACCTCGACGGTCTCGCCGGCCTGTTCGTGGTCCAGGCCGGACACGGCCGCACGGAGCTTGCCGAGACCGCCTCGAAGCAGGCGCAGGAGCTCGCCTTCTTCCCGGTGTGGTCCTACGCCCACCCGAAGGCCGTGGAGCTGGCCGAGCGCCTGGCCGACGAGGCGCCCGGCGACCTCAACAAGGTCTTCTTCACCACCGGCGGCGGTGAGGCGGTCGAGACCGCCTGGAAGCTGGCCAAGCAGTACTTCAAGCTGACCGGCAAGCCGACCAAGTACAAGGTCATCTCCCGCGCGGTCGCCTACCACGGCACCCCGCAGGGGGCCCTGTCCATCACCGGCCTGCCGGCCCTGAAGGCCCCGTTCGAGCCGCTCGTCCCGGGCGCGCACAAGGTGCCGAACACCAACATCTACCGCGCCCCGCTCTTCGGCGACGACCCGGAGGCCTTCGGCCGCTGGGCCGCCGACCAGATCGAGCAGCAGATCCTGTTCGAGGGCCCGGAGACCGTCGCGGCCGTCTTCCTGGAGCCAGTGCAGAACGCCGGCGGCTGCTTCCCGCCCCCGCCCGGCTACTTCCAGCGGGTGCGCGAGATCTGCGACCAGTACGACGTGCTGCTCGTCTCGGACGAGGTCATCTGCGCCTTCGGCCGCCTGGGCACGACGTTCGCCTGCGACAAGTTCGGCTACGTCCCGGACATGATCACCTGCGCCAAGGGCATGACCTCGGGTTACTCCCCGATCGGCGCCTGCATCATCTCGGACCGCCTGGCCGAGCCGTTCTACAAGGGTGACAACACCTTCCTGCACGGCTACACCTTCGGCGGCCACCCGGTCTCCGCCGCGGTCGGCATCGCCAACCTCGACCTTTTCGAGCGCGAGGGCCTCAACAAGCACGTGCTTGACAACGAGGGCAACTTCCGCGCGACCCTGGAGAAGCTCCTCGACCTGCCGATCGTCGGCGACGTCCGCGGCAACGGCTTCTTCTACGGCATCGAACTGGTCAAGGACAAGAACACCAAGGAGTCCTTCACCGACGAGGAGACCGAGCGCGTCCTGTACGGCTTCCTCTCCAAGAAGCTCTTCGAGAACGGCCTGTACTGCCGTGCCGACGACCGCGGCGACCCGGTCATCCAGCTCGCCCCGCCGCTGATCTCCAACCAGGAGACCTTCGACGAGATCGAGCAGATCCTGCGCGCCACGCTGACGGAGGCGTGGACGAAGCTCTGATCCGGACAGAGTTCCGATCCGAGTTCCGATCATCCTTCTGGATGATCATCACCGGCCCCGATGCCGCCCGTTCGAGTGAGAACGGCGGCCCGGGGCCGCGTGCTGTCCGGCTTCCCCCGCGGCGACTCCTTACCGTGCCCAGTGACCGATCGGCCCCGCCTTCGTTCCCCCGGAAGAGGGACGCGACCGGGGAAATACGGATCAGAACCGAGGTGTACGCCCATGGAGGCCCCGCCGGACAACGACGTGCTCTGGGCCCGCGCCCTGCGCTTCCAGCACCACGACGGCTCCCCCGCGCTTCAAGGCGTGTCGCTCGGTGTCCGCGAGGGCGAGATCCTCGCCGTGAGCGGCCCGCGCGGCAGTGGCAAGACCACGCTGCTGCGGTGCCTGTCCGGGCTGGTCCGGCCGCAGGAGGGCGAGGTGTGGTTCAACAGCGTGCCGATGCACACCATGGGCCCGCTCGGCCGCGAGCGACTGCGCCGCGACCGCTTCGGCTGGATCGACCCCGCTCCCGCGCTCGTGCCGGAGCTCAACGCCTGGGAGAACGCCGCCCTCCCCCTCATGCTGCGCGGCACCGGCCGGCGCCGGGCCAAGACCGCCGCCCTGGAGTGGCTGGAGCGCCTCGACGTGGGCGACAGGGCCCGCCGGCGCCCGCACGAACTCCAGCAGGCCGAGCGGCAGCGCGTCTGCATCGCCCGCGCGCTCGCCGTCACCCCCGCGGTCCTCTTCGCCGACGAGCCGACGGCCCCTCTGCACCGCGCCGACCGCGCCCACGTCCTGCGGACACTCACCACGGCGGCCCGCTCGCACGGCATCACCGTCCTCCTCGCCACCCACGACGCGCGGACCGCCGCCCTGGCGGACCGCACGGTGGCGCTGCTGGACGGGCGGCGGGTGCGGACGGTGCACCTGCCGCCGGTCGCCGAGACGACCGTGGCCACCGGAGCCACCGGCGCCGCGGGGACCCCCGGAACGGAAGGCCGGGCGGCGTGCTCGCTCTCCGCCTGACCCGCGCCGCCCACCTCCCCGTCCACCTGCGCCGACTTCTGGTCGCGGTGGCCTCGGCGGGTACGGGCTTCCTGCTGCTGTGCGCCCTCGGCCACGCGATGACCCACCCGGGCACGCCCGGCGCCTCCGCCCTCCGCCTGGCCTGGTGCGCGGCGCCCCTCGCCGCCACGGTGTACCTCGCGGTCGCCGTGGCCCGCACCGACCCCGGTACCCGGCCCCGCCCGGGGTTGTCGGCGATCGGCCTGGGTCCCGGCCGCCTGATGGCCGTGTCGGCGACGACCACGGCCCTGACCGGCGCGCTCGGCTCGCTGGTGGCCCTGCTCGTCTTCCTCCACCTGCGCGGCGACCTGACCGGCGTGCCCTTCGACGGCACCGTGGCGGGCGCCCTGGCCATCGGTCGGCCCCTCCCCTTCCCGGCGGCGCTGACGCTGCTGGCCCTGACTCCGGCCGCCGCGTCGGCCGCCGTGGCGCTCACACTGCGCCCCCGCGAGCCCAGGCCCACCCCGCCCACCGGCTCCCGTCGCTACGGACGCTTCGGCGCGTACGGCTGGGGAGCGGCCCGCGAGACCTTCGGCACCTACGGCCGCTACGGCGCCCGCCTGGCCCCGGCCCCAGACCCGGCCCCGGCCCCGGCCCCGCCTGCGGACGGTCCCGCCGCGCCGCCTGCGGGCAGTCGTGCCGCTGGGGCGGTGGGGGACCCCCCGCTCGAGCGAAGCCGAGAGTGGGGGAGGGTGGGCGCAGGCGGCGCCCTGCTGACGCAGGCAAGTGACACCCACCCGCAAGCCACAGCGGACGGCACCCAGCCCACGTCGTCCGCCGTACCCGACCCCACTCCCACCACCACCCCCAGCCCCAGCCCCAGCCCCAGCCCCAGCCCCAGCCCCCAGAACACCACCACCCTCCCTTGGGGCATCGCCGTACTCACCGCAGGCCTCGCCGTGGAGACCTACGCCGGCAACACGGCCGGCCCCGCCCCCGACGCCACCCCCTCCGCCGGCGTCCTCTTCGGCTGGGCCCTCACCGTCCTGGGTCTCGCCCTGGCCGGCCCCGGCCTCACCCACCTGTGCGGCCGCCTGCTCCAGACCGCCCGCCCCGGCGCCCTGCGCCTGCTGGCGGGCCGGGTCCTGATGGAGGAGTCGCACCGCATCGGCCGCCCCCTCGGCGTCGTCTGCGCCGTGATGTCCGCGGCCTACGCGGGGACCGCCCTGTACGGCACGGACGGACCGGACTTCGGTCCGCTGAGCCTCCTCGGCGTCCTCCTCGTGGCCGGCTGCACGGTGGCCACCCTCCTCACCGCGGCCGTCGAGGCCAAACACGCCCGCGCCGACACGACGGACGCCCTGCTGCGGCTGGGCGCGCCCCCGGCCACCCTGCGCGCGGCCGCCGCCGTACGCGCCGGCGCGCTGCTCGCGCTGTTCGGCCCGCTGACCCTGATCGTCGCGCAGCTGGCATCGCTGCCGCTGGCCGGCTGACGCACCGCCCCCGCCGGTCCCCCGTAGCCCCGCCGATCCCCGTAGAAAAAATTCTCGAAGAAATCCGCGAACCCGCGATGAGTTCCGCGCGCCGCCCCCGTCTAACCCTTCGAACGGCATGACAACAGCAGGACACCGACGGGAGAGGCCCTCATGTACCAGCAGATGATCTTCGTGAACCTGGCCACCAACAACCTCGACGCCTCGAAGAAGTTCTTCACCGGGCTCGGCTACGAGATCAACGCCCAGTTCAGCGACGACACCACCGCGTCGATCCCGCTGAGCGAGGCCATCGTCGTGATGGTGCACACGCCGGAGAAGTACCGCCAGTTCACGAAGAAGGAGATCGTGGACTCGACGAAGTCCAGCGAGGTGCTGGTCGCGCTGAGCGCCGAGAGCCGCGAGAAGGTCGACGAGCTGGTGGAGAAGGCGGTCGCGGCCGGCGGTTCGGTATCCGGCGAGACCCAGGACCACGGCTTCATGTACGGCCGGGCCTTCGACGACATCGACGGCCACACCTTCGAGGTCGTGTGGATGGACCCGGCGGCGGTCGAGGGCTGAGCCGGGCGCACGCCTAGCATGGGCGGGTGGATCCGACACCCGCCCGGCCCAAGGCCCGTTCACAGGCTCAGCTCCAGTCCCACCACGCCTCCCACGACCGGGAGATCGAGAGCCTCGCCGAGTTCGACTCCGTCCTCTCGGCGCACGGCACACTCGCCCACTACCGCGTCCAGGCCGTCGATCTGACGGCCCGCACGGACGCCCTGATGTCCGCGGACCCCACGGGCGCCGTCTTCCTCGGCTGCCCGATGGCACCCGAGGCGGCCACCCGGGTGCGCGCCGCCGGCGCCCTGGTCTTCCCGCCCATACCGGGCCTGCCCTTCGATCCGTACCGCGGACGCGTCTACTCCCCCGACGAGCTGTACGCCCGTCTGGACGGGGGGTACGAGGCGACACCGGACGCCCTCGCCCACGACTGGTTCCAGCAGACCAAGGCGGACGGCGACGTCTTCGCCTCCATGCTGCGCGCGATCCACGACGACGCCGTCTCCGACGCGATCGACGAACTCCTCACCGGCGCCGCGGTGGTGGGCGTCATGGGCGGTCACGCCATGGCGCGCGGCACCAGGTCCTACGCGGGCGCCGCACGCCTGGGCCGCGAACTGGCCCGCGCCGGGTTCACCGTGGCCACCGGCGGCGGTCCGGGCGCGATGGAGGCGGCGAACCTCGGCGCCTACGCGGCCCCGTTCGACGACGGGATGCTGGACGACGCGCTGCTGCTCCTCGCCAAGGTCGCGTCGTTCACCCCGTCGATCACCGACTGGGCGCGGTCCGCGTTCGAGGTGCGCGAACGCTGGCCCGGGGGTGGCGCCTCGGTCGGTGTCCCGACCTGGTTCTACGGCCACGAGCCGCCCAACGCCTTCGCCGCGCACATCGCCAAGTACTTCGCCAACGCCACCCGCGAGGACGGCCTGCTGGCCCGCTCGAACGCGGGCGTGGTCTTCCTGCCGGGCGCCGCCGGGACCGTACAGGAGATCTTCGACAACGCGACGCCGAACTACTACGAGTCGCGGGGCGAACCCACGCCGATGGTGCTGGTGGACCGGGCGCACTGGACGGAGAAGCTGCCGGCGTGGCCGCTGCTCACGTCGCTCGCCGGGGGACGGACGATGGAGTCCCGGATCGCGCTCGTCGACCGGATCGAGGAGGCTCCCGGAGCGCTGAAACGTCTCGGCGGTTAATAAGACGGCAAAGCCAACGCCCTTGGCCGGCATATGCGTTGACACTGCTTATGCACCGCTTATAGACCAGTGAGGCTCGTGGGTGTGCTGATGCCGCTCATCAGGCGTCAGCACCCTCTCCACCCCCCGCATCTGCGCTCCCGTAAAGGACAAACGTGGCAGTCCTGTCCATACTCAGAAGCACGGCATCCCGTCGTGGCGTTCGCGCCCTCGGCGTCGCCTCCGCCTCGGTGGCCCTGGCCATCGGGGCCGCCGGCAACGCGCTCGCCTGCGACATCAGCGAGTTCTCCGCCGCCGCCAAGTGCGAAGGCGACAAGGGTGTCATCACCGTCACCGACGTGGACCCCGCCGGCATCCCCGCCACCGTCACCGTCTACCTGCAGAACAACGGCGCCGACGCCGAGAAGATCGGCGAGCAGGTGGTCAAGGGCTCGCGCGAGGGCAGCACCATCACCTTCGCCGCGGACTGGAAGCCGAACGCCGAGTACCGCATCCACGTCAAGGCCGACAAGTACGTCGACGAGGACATCAAGCCGAACCTCGTGACCCCGTCGACCCCCTGCGAGACGGAGGACACGCCGACACCGACGCCGACCCCGTCGGAGAGTTCCTCCACCCCGGCCGAGGAGACGGAGACACCGACCCCGGCACCGTCCACGTCGGCCCCGGCCCCGGCCCAGAGCGAGAGCACCGCACCGGCGGCCGTGCCGAGCAACAACGCCCCGTCCCCGGCGGCCGGTGAGTCCAACCTCGCCGAGACCGGCGCGAACTCCAACACCGGCATGATCGCCGGCATCGCGGCGGCCCTGGTCGCCATCGGTGGCGCCGCGGTCTTCTTCGGCCTGCGCCGTCGCGGAGCGAACAGCAACCGCTGACGCCTCGCTCACCGGTACGCGGCAGTGGTGGCCCGTCCCCGGCCGGGGCGGGCCACCGTCACGTCACCTCAGCCGAACGCCGTCTTCTCCAGACAGAGTTCCAGCAGCTCGCGGTCGCCGAGCACCTGGAGTCCGGGGGTGTCCAGCGGCAGCCTGCGGTAGAAGGCCAGCAGCACGTCCGTGAGCGGGCCCCGCAGGGCCACGGTCGCCTTCTCGTGGCCGCGGCGCCAGGTGACGCCCTCCTCGGGCAGCTCGATCAGCCATTCGGCGTCGAGGTCCGCGGCGGTGTCGGTGGCGTGCAGGTGGATGCTCCGGCCGGGCGCCCGCAGGCCCTTGACCGGCCCGTCCGGAAGGACCCGCTGCACGAACCGCACGATCTCCAGCCACTCCTCGATCGCGTCGGCCGCCACCTCGGCGGCGACCGCCTCGAACGGCCGGCCCGCCGCGAGGGCCGCGTCCGCCCCGTGGACGACGAGCTCGTGCGTCATCCGGCGGGCCCAGAAGCCCGCGGTGTGGTTCCCGGTCCACGACCACGCCCGCCCGTCCGGTCCGGCCTCCCGCAGCGCGCGCACGACCGCCTCGCCGGACTCCGCCAGCCACGCCTCCAGGGCGGCCGCGTCCCCCGTCGCCCGCGGACCCTCGGATCCCGGCGCGCGGTCCAACGGGACGTCCTCCTCGGCGCGGGTGCGGACGATCAGCTCCGTCCAGCGCAGGGCGCGGCCGACGTGCCGCACCAGGTCCTCCAGGGTCCAGTCCGGGCAGGTCGGCACAGTGGCTGACAGGTCGGCGCCGGAGGACAGCACGGCGCCGAACCGGCCCACCTGGTGGGCGATTTCATCGCAGTAACGGTCATGCGCAAGGAGTGTCATGCCTTCACCCTACGAGCGGGGCGATCATCCGAGCACGACGATTTCCGCCACGTCGAACTCCACTCCTATCGCGTCCCCGACCTCCGGTGCCGCCCGCAGCGCGCACGCCGCCTCCAGGCGCGGCGCGTCCTCGGGCTGGAGGTGGACGGCGACGTGGGTGCCCCGGAAGGTGCGTGCGGTGACCGTGCAGCGCAGGCCCTCGTCGGCGGCCACCATGCGTACCCCGGCGGGCCGGACGAGCAGGGTGCGGGCACCCTGCGGGGCGTCCTCGGGGACCGGTACCTTGCCCCACGGGGTGTCCGCGGCCTGTCCCACGACGGTCGCCTCGACGACGTTGTCGAAGCCGAGGAAGCGGGCCACGAACGCGTCGGCCGGCCGCTGCCACACCTCCAGAGGCGTCCCGGACTGGGCGATCCGCCCGTCCCGCATCACCACGACCCGGTCGGCGAGCGCGAAGGCCTCCCCCTGGTCGTGCGTCACGGCGAGCACGGTCGTGCCCAGCCGGCCGAACAGCTCCCGGAGTTCGACGACCAGGCGCTCCCGCAGCGAGCGGTCGAGCTGGCCGAGCGGCTCGTCCAGCATCAGCAGCCGGGGCCGGGGCGCGAGGGCGCGGGCCAGCGCCACCCGCTGCTGCTCACCGCCGGAGAGCGCGGCGACGGACCGGTGAGCGGCACCCGGCAGCCCGACCAGCTCCAGCAACTCCCCCACCCGCTCCCGCTGTCCGGCGCGGGAGGCGCCACGCATCCGCGGTCCGAAGGCGATGTTTCCGGCCACGTCGCGCTGCGGGAAGAGCTGGTGGTCCTGGAACATCAGCCCGACCTCGCGCTTGTGCGCGGGCACCCCGGACTGGTCCCGCCCGTCCAGCGTCACCCGCCCGGCGTCCAGCGGCTGGAGCCCGGCGACCGCCCGCAGCAGCGTCGACTTGCCGCTGCCGCTGGGCCCGAGCACGCACACCACCTCGTGCTCGGCGACCCCCAGGTCGACGGCGTCGAGCACGGCCCGGCCGCCGAAACGGACGGTCGCGCCTTCGAGGCTCAGCAGCATCCGTGGAACTCCCGCATCTCTAGAACTCCCGCACCCCTAGAACTCCCCGCTCCGGTCGGCCCGCAGCCGCTCCAGCACCACCAGGGCCACGGCGCACACCAGCATCAGAATCGTCGACAGGGCCATCGCCTGGCCGTAGTTCATGTCCCCGGGCCGTCCCAGCAGCCGCGCCACGGCCACCGGCAGCGTCGGGTTGTCGGGCCGCGCGATGAACACGGTCGCCCCGAACTCCCCGAGCGACACCGCGAAGGCGAACCCGGCCGCGACCAGCAGCGCCCGCCGCACCATCGGCAGGTCCACCTCCCGCCACACCCGCCACGGCGACGCCCCGAGTACCGCCGCCGCCTCCCGCAGCCGTACGTCCACCGCCCGCAGCACCGGCAGCATGGTCCGTACGACGAAGGGGACGCCGACCAGCGCCTGCGCGAGCGGCACGAGAATCCAGGAGGCTCTGAGATCCAGCGGGGGTTCGTCCAGCGCGATCAGGAATCCGAAGCCGACCGTCACGGCGGACACCCCGAGCGGCAGCATCAGCAGCGCGTCGAAACCGCGTACGAAGCGGCCCGCGTCGCGGCGGGTGAGCGCGGTGGCGGCCAGCGCGCCGATCACCACGGCGATGGCGGTGGCGGCGACGGCGTACTGGAGGCTGTTGCCGATGGCCTCGATCGGCGGGACGAGGAAAGCGCCGCCGTCCTCCCGGGTCAGCGCCCGGTAGTAGCCGAACCCGGGTGCGCCGAGCGACCGCTCGACCAGCACGGCGAGCGGCAGCACAAGGAGCACGGCGACGGTGGCCAGGACCCCGGCCAGCAGCGCCCACTGCCCGGTCCCGCGCGGCCGGCGCGCGGTCGTGGCCGCGTCCACCAGCCGCAGGGCCGTCTCCCGCCGCCGTACCGTCCAGGCGTGCACGGCGAGGATGGCGGCCACCGCGGCGAACTGGATCAGCGTCAGCACGGCGGCCGTGGACAGGTCGAAGATCTGGGAGGTCTGCCGGTAGATCTCCACCTCCAGGGTGGAGAAGGCGGGTCCGCCGAGGATCTGGACGACGCCGAAGGACGTGAAGGTGAACAGGAACACCATCAGCGCGGCGGCGGCCACGGCGGGCGCGAGCGCGGGCAGCGTCACCTGCCGCCAGGCCTTCAGCCGCGAGGCACCGAGCATCCGCGCGGCCTCCTCCTGCCGCGGGTCGAGCTGCGACCAGAGGCCGCCGACGGTGCGTACGACGACGGCGTAGTTGAAGAAGACGTGCGCGAGCAGGATCGCCCACACGGTGGTGTCCAGCCGTACGCCCCACAGCTCGTCGAGCAGCCCGCCGCGCCCCACCAACGCCAGGAACGCCGTACCGACGACGACCGTCGGCAGCACGAACGGCACGGTCACCACGGCCCGCAGGACCTGCTTGCCGGGGAAGTCGAACCGGGCGAAGACGTACGCGCCGGGCAGTGCGATCAGCAGGGTGAGCGCGGTGGAGGCCAACGCCTGCCAGGTGGTGAACCACAGCACGTGCCGGACGTCGGGCTGGGCGAGTACGTCCGCGACGCGTCCGAACTGCCAGGATCCGTCGATCTCCAGTCCGCGCGCGACGATCGCGGCGACGGGGTAGGCGAAGAACACCGCGAAGAACGCGACGGGCACGGCCATCAGGGCCAGCCGCGCCGCGCTCCCGCGCGAAGTCCTCGCCTTGCCTACTTCAGTACGAGTGAGGTCCACGACTTGACCCACTGGTCGCGGTTGTCGGCGATCTTCGCCGGGTCCATGGTCTGCGGGTTCTCGGCCTCGGGCCCGAACTTCCGGAACGCCTCGGGGATCTCGGCGCCCTCCCGCACCGGGTAGACGAACATGTTCAGCGGCATGTCCTCCTGGAACTGCTTGCCGATGAGGAAGTCGAGCAGTGCCTTGCCGCCCTCGGTGTTCCCGGCGTTGCTCAGCAGACCCGCGTACTCGACCTGCTGGAAGCAGGTGCCGGTGGCGACGCCCGTCGGCGCGGTGGCCGGCTGGGGATCGGCGTAGATCACCTCGGCGGGCGGGGAGGAGGCGTAGGAGACGACGAGCGGGCGGTCGCCCTTGGCCTTCTTGCCGCCGGACGAACCGGAGAACTCCTCGTTGTACGCCTGCTCCCAGCCGTCGACGACCTTGACGCCGTTCGCCTTCAGCTTCTTCCAGTAGTCCTGCCAGCCGTCGTCCCCGTACTTGGCGGCGGTGCCGAGCAGGAAGCCGAGGCCGGGCGAGGAGGTGCCCGCGTTCTCGGTGACGAGCAGGTCCTTGTACTCGGGCTTGATCAGGTCGTCGAAGGAGTCCGGCGGGGTCAGCTCGTGCTCGCTGAAGTACGCCTTGTCGTAGTTGACGCAGATGTCGCCGGTGGTGACGGGCGTGACCCGGTGCTTGTCCTGGTCGGCCCGGTACTCGGGGAGGACCTGGTCGGAGCCCTTCGCCTCGTACGGCTGGAACAGCCCGTTGTCGAGGGCGCGGGACAGCAGCGTGTTGTCGACGCCGAAGAAGACGTCGCCCTGGGGGTTGTCCTTGGTGAGGATGGCCTTGTTGACGGCCTGCCCGGCGTCGCCGTCCTCCAGGACGCGGACCTTGTAGCCGGAGCTCTTCTCGAAGGCGGCGAGGACGTCCTTCGACACGGCCCACGAGTTGTGGCTGACGAGGGTCACGGTCTTGGAGTCGCCGGAGCCCTGGCTGTCGCCGTCGGACGACGATCCGCAGGCGGCCAGGCCGCCGACCATGCCGAGCCCGACGGCCAGGACGGTGGCCTTCTTGGTGATGCTCACTGAATTCCTCCTGGGTGACCAGGAGAAGACGCGGCCCCGCCCGGAACCCCTGGCGAGGGTCCCGGGCAGGGCGCAACAGCTCGAGTGGTGACCGATCTCCCTACCCAGAATGACCTGGGCCAGGTTCGGAGGGTCTGCGGCCGGTGCCGCACTCTCAGCGCTGTGGCGCTCCCCTGTCGGAATATGAAGATGTACTTCCGGACGTACTTCCGTATGAAGTTATGAAGCTGTCGTACGACGATGTACGACGCCGGTCAGGTTACCGCTCGCTCGCGGCGAGCTGACCACACGCCCCGTCGATCTCCTGCCCACGGGTGTCCCGGATCGTCACCGGCACACCATGCGCCGCGATCGCCTCGACGAACGCCTTCTCGTCCTCGGGCCGCGACGCGGTCCACTTCGAGCCGGGCGTGGGGTTGAGCGGGATGAGGTTGACGTGGACGGGCCTGCCCTTGAGCAGCCGCCCGAGCCGGTCACCGCGCCACGCCTGGTCGTTGATGTCCCGGATCAGCGCGTACTCGATGGAGAGCCGGCGCCCGGACGTGGCCGCGTACTCGAACCCGGCGTCCAGCACCTCACGCACCTTCCAGCGCGTGTTCACGGGGACGAGGGTGTCGCGCAGCTCGTCGTCGGGCGCGTGCAGCGAGATGGCGAGACGGCACTTGAAGCCTTCGCCGGTGAAGCGGTGTATGGCAGGCACGAGGCCCACCGTGGAGACCGTGATGCCGCGCTGGGAGAGCCCCAGTCCGTCCGGCTCGGGGTCGGTGAGGCGCCGGATGGAACCGACGACGCGATTGTAGTTGGCGAGGGGCTCGCCCATGCCCATGAACACGATGTTGCTCAGCCGGGCCGGTCCTCCGGGGACCTCGCCGTCCCGCAGGGCGCGCATCCCGTCCACGATCTGGTGCACGATCTCGGCGGTGGACAGATTCCGGTCCAGGCCCGCCTGCCCCGTGGCGCAGAACGGGCAGTTCATGCCGCAGCCCGCCTGGGAGCTGATGCACATGGTCACCCGGTCCGGGTAGCGCATGAGGACCGACTCGACGAGCGTCCCGTCGAACAGCTTCCACAGCGTCTTGCGGGTGGTGCCCTGGTCGGTCGACAGGTGCCGCACGACCGACATCAGCTCGGGCAGCAGCGCCTCCCGGAGCCCCTGGCGCGAGCCGGCGGGGATGTCGGTCCACTGCTCGGGGTCGTGCGCGTACCGCGCGAAGTAGTGCTGCGAGAGCTGCTTCGCACGGAACGGCTTCTCGCCGATCGCGGCGACGGCCTCCTTGCGCTCGGCGGGCGTGAGGTCGGCGAGGTGCCGCGGCGGCTTCTTGGCTCCGCGGGGGGCGATGAATGTGAGTTCTCCGGGCTTAGGCATGACCTTCCCAGTGTCGCAGATCCACATGGGTGACCTGCGGGGGTCGGTCGCTACGACTGTCGTCAGTAGTCGCCTCCGGTCACCACTGAGCGGCCTCGGACGGCCCAGAGACGGCCCAGGGCTCCGCCGACACGACCGCAGCGACCAGGCAATGACGTGGCTGCCCTTCTCGGCGTCCGCAGCAAAGAACACACAGACGAGTCACATGGAGGCTCCCAGCTCGTCCGGTGACTGCGGCCCGTGCGCCCAACGGCCGACGGCGAGTACCGTTGATCACCGCATATTCGTACCCGCGGACGTCCCGCACGGACTCCCCCGGCTCCCTCGCCAGGGCGACCCGTAAGGACTCCGCTTCCTCAGCCCTGCTGCGAGGTGCGCGGCATGAGCTTTCGCGTGCGCCTTGGCCAGCTGCTCTGGAACGGCAGCGGCGACCGCGCCGGCATGCTGCCCGAACCTTGCGACGGCCCAGGCCGACGGCCCCACCGCGTGAGTATCCGGTACAGACACGTAATCCCCCTTCCGCCGATCCCCAGTCCATCTGCGTGACACGCCCACGAAGGGCAGCTGTCCACGCTGATCGTTTGAAGCGACACATACCTTGGGCAGTGACGAGTGCGGAAGTCGTGGACAGAAGGGGACCGGCATATGGACGAGATAGCAACAGTTGTATCGCTCATCATATCTACAATTTCGCTTGCCGTCGTTGCGGCTGCACTGAGATTCCAATCCCGGCAAATGAAGATTTCGCAGGATGAAAGCATGAGGGCACAGCATCGAGAGCTGATCGGAATGTCAATTAACGATATTTCGTTGGCTCAATGCTGGGGCGACATCGCGAGCCACGAGAGCAACGAAAGATCCAGGCAGCTGATGTTCGCCAACCTTATTTTCTCTTGGTACTACTCCTCGTTCATTACCGAAGACGTAAATGAAGCGCAATTGGAGGTGAACCTGAGAACGTTCTTCAGCGGCGACGTGGGGAAGCAGTACTGGGACCAAGGCAGGTCAGGATGGGCGGGCTTGCTGGAAGCTGCGGAGTCAAGGAGAAAGAGCAGATTCCTTGCCATCGCGGACCGCGCTCATGAGTCCGCCGAGAGTAACTCGCACGACGTTGGGCCATGATCTGCGAGGCTCGCGCCAAAGTGGCTGCGTAAAGCCACGGAACCGACCGCTCCAGCCGCGATGTACCTCCTCGCTGGCGTCAGGTGGCCGATTGCCGCGTGCGGGGAGCGGAGCGAGCCGCCTTGATGACGGGGAGAAAGTCTGAACCGTGCCGCTGACGGTGCCCGGCACCTCGAATCGCTGGGTGCGCCGGCGCGCCTGGTGCGCTGGTCGCTCATCACTCCGGAGCCGTGTACGAGGCGGAGCAACGCGGGCTCTCGGCAGAGCTGGCCGTCTATGAGCGGGAAGACTCGCCGATGCTGGACGCCCTGATCGGCCAGGTCGCCTCCATTGCCCTCCTCTTCGCCACGCTGGCGGACCGCTTCGGAGTCGGGAGCGCCGAGCAGGAGCGGCCGTGAGTGGCGGCTACACGCGGGACATCTACGGTGACGTGCGGGCCTCGTGCCGTGGCTGCCCGCCCAGGTTCAGGCGGTCCGTGCAGCACTCCCCCAGCGCCACCGGCGCCCATGGTGGACGTGGGCGCCGGGTGCGGGCTCCGTCAGGGCGAGATCGCGGGATGGGCGGAGGGTGCGCTCGGCCAAGCCTGGCCTGACCGAGCGCCCGGATCGGCGTTGTGACTTCGACCGGCGAGGCAGGGCCTGTGGGTGCCGTTCAGGCAGATCCAGCAGCGCCACATCGACGCTTGACCTGAACCAAACTTGAGCTTTTAGGCTCCATTCAAAGCCCCAGGAACCGATCAGCGTCCCTTCGAGGAGGTTCGCCATGAGCGAGCACACAGCCCACTTCGAGATCCCCGACCGCTACCGCTATGCCGTGATCCCGCACATCATGGTCGACGACGCCGCCGCGGCGATCGACTTCTACCAGCGGGCGTTCGGCGCCCGTGAGAACTTCAGGATCGATGCCCCGGGCGGTGGGGTCATGCACGCCGAGATCACCATCGGGCGGTCGACCCTGATGCTGGGCGACGCCAGCGGGGACGAGGCGGAGGCCGCCTCCTTCGCCGCACCGGCCTCGCTGGGTGGAGGCACGTCCGTCACGTTGCACGTCTTCGTGCCGGACGTCGACAGCCTGGCGGAGCGAGCAGAGGCCGCCGGCGCGGAGATCCTCCAGCCGCCGAAGGACATGTTCCACGGTGACCGCACCGTCATCCTCAAGGACCCTTCGGGCCACATGTGGGTGTTTCTGACCCACATCGAGGACGTCTCGGAGGCGGAGCTGCGGCGCCGCCTGACCGCTGCCGGGTGACCGCTGTCGCCGTATGTGCGGTGACCGGCTGTGCCCTGGACACGGGTAAGGCCCGCCGCCCAGGGGACGGCGGGCCTTACCCGCCAAGAAGACGACCGGGCCGTCAGCCGGACCCGACGAAGATCACCAACAGCAGCCACACCACCGGCGCCGTCGGCAGCAGCGAGTCCAGGCGGTCCATGATGCCGCCGTGGCCCGGGAGCAGCGTGCCCATGTCCTTGATGCCGAGGTCCCGCTTGATCATGGACTCGCCGAGGTCGCCCAGCGTGGCGCTGACGGCGACCGCGAGGCCGAGCAGCAGGCCCTGCCACCAGGTGCCGTCGTCGATCACGAACTGCATGCACAGCGCGCCGGCCACCATCGCGAACGCCACCGCTCCGAGCAGGCCCTCACGGGTCTTGCCGGGGCTGATGCGCGGGGCGAGCTTGGTCTTGCCGAAGCGCCAGCCGACGGCGTAGGCGCCGGTGTCGCTGACGACCGTCAGCACCAGGAAGACCAGGACCCGCCACGCACCGTCGTCCGCCATGAGCATCATCGCGACGAACGTGGCCAGGAAAGGCACGTAGAACGCGGCGAAGAGTCCCGCCGTGACGTCCTTGAGATAGCCCTCCGGCGGCTCGGTCATCCGCCATACGAGGACCGCCAGCGCCGTGAGCGCCATGGCGACCCACGCACCCTCGGCACCCCGCACGTACCCGGCGACCACCATCGCCGCGCCGCCGATCGCGAGCGGCACGAGGGGCGCCTTGATGCCCTTGCGCTCCTCCAGCCGCTTGGTCAGCTCCCACAGGCCCACCACGACGGCGACCGCGACCACACCGACGAAGACGGCCTTGACGACGAACAGCGACGCGACGATCACCGCGCCGAGCCCTACGCCTACCCCTATCGCGGCACCCAGATCGCGCCCCGCGGTCTTCTTCTGCGGCTGCGGCTGCGCCGGCTGGGGGACGTCGGGCATGGGCTCCGGATTCTGCGGCACCGCCGCATACGGCTGCGCCGACGGATTCTCGCCGCGATACGTGTCGTCGCGGAACGGCTCGTCTCGGAACAGGGGGCCGCTCAGCCGAGCGGCCCCCTGGCCGTCATCCTGGTCTCCGCCGTGTTCGGGTACGTCGGGCACGATGGGCATGGGGCGAGTCTGCTGCGCGTAGTGCGCATCGTACGCGGGACCCGCCGGGGCAGCCCCCTGGACAGGCCCCTGGTCGGACGCCCCCCAGTACCCGGCTTGTGGCGGCGCTCCCCAGGAAGAGTCGTTCATCAGACCTCGAGCAGCTCCGCTTCCTTGTGCTTCAGGAGCTCGTCCACCTGGGCGACGTACTTGGCGGTGGTGTCGTCGAGCTCCTTCTCCGCGCGGCGGCCCTCGTCCTCGCCGACGTCGCCGTCCTTGACCATCTTGTCGATGGCGTCCTTGGCCTTGCGGCGCACGGAGCGGATCGAGACCTTGGCGTCCTCGGCCTTGCTCTTGGCGACCTTGATGTAGTCGCGGCGGCGCTCCTCGGTGAGCTCGGGGAACACCACCCGGATGATGTTTCCGTCGTTGCTCGGGTTGACGCCCAGGTCGGAGTCGCGGATCGCCTGTTCGATGTTGCGCAGGGCGCTCTTGTCGAAGGGGGTCACCACGGCCATGCGCGGCTCGGGCACGGAGAACGAGGCCAGCTGGTTGATCGGCGTCAGCGCGCCGTAGTAGTCGGCCACGATCTTGTTGAACATCGCCGGGTGCGCACGGCCGGTGCGGATCGCGGCGAAGTCCTCCTTGGCGACCACGACGGCCTTCTCCATCTTCTCCTCGGCCTCGAGGAGGGTCTCTTCGATCACCACTTGCTCCTGCGTGTCTTGAGTAGGCCCGGCTGCGGTTCCCTGTCGGGCCGGCGGCCGGCTGCGTCGCGTTCTTCCTGCACGGTTCCCGACCGGCGGGACATTGTCCATCCCCCGGTCCGGTCCCGTCCCGTCCGTCCCCCGGACAGGTGGCGTCCGCGGACAGGGGGTGCTTCTCCGGTCAGTCCCGGCTGCCTTGGTCACCCACAAGCGTGCCGATCTTCTCACCCTTGACGGCGCGGGCGATATTGCCCTCCTTCAGAAGCTCGAAGACCACGATCGGGAGGCTGTTGTCGCGGCAGAGCGTGACGGCCGTCGCGTCGGCGACCTTCAGGTCACGGGTGATGACCTCGCCGTACCCGAGCGCGTCGAACTTCACGGCGTCCGGGTTGGTCTTCGGGTCGGAGTCGTAGACCCCGTCCACGCCGTTCTTGCCCATGAGCAGGGCCTCGGCGTCGATCTCGAGGGCGCGCTGGGCGGCGGTGGTGTCGGTGGAGAAGTAGGGCATGCCCATACCGGCGCCGAAGATGACCACGCGGCCCTTCTCCAGGTGGCGCACGGCGCGCAGCGGGATGTACGGCTCGGCGACCTGGCCCATGGTGATGGCGGTCTGCACGCGGCAGTCGACGCCCTCCTTCTCCAGGAAGTCCTGGAGGGCCAGGCAGTTCATCACGGTGCCGAGCATGCCCATGTAGTCGGAGCGGGCGCGGTCCATGCCGCGTACCTGCAGCTCGGCGCCACGGAAGAAGTTCCCGCCGCCGATGACGATCGCGATCTGCGCGCCGTCCCGGACGACGGCCGCGATCTCACGGGCGATGGCGTGCACCACGTCGGGGTCGACGCCCAGGCCCCCACCGCCGGAGAAGGCCTCTCCGGACAGCTTCAGCATGAAGCGGCCGCAAACTTTGCCGTCGTCGCTCTTGTCGGCCTTGGTGGTCATGGAGATCTCGCCTCTTTTACGTGGGTCACACACACGAAGAAGGCCACTGCCGGTGGGGGCGTGTTTCGCATCCCATACGCGGCAATGGCCTCCTCGTCAGTTCTGCTGTCGTCCGCCGCCACGCGCGCGTACGCAACGGCGTACGCGAACGGCGCCGACGACTGCTGTCGACCCTACCGGGGTCGCGCGTCCGTCGCGGTACGGACTCAGATGCCGACCTTGATGCGCGAGAAGCGCTTCAGGGTGACACCGGCCTCGTCCAGCACCTTCTGGACGGACTTCTTGTTGTCCAGCGCGTAGGGCTGGCCCAGCAGCGTGGCGTCCTTGAAGAAGCCGTTGAGGCGACCCTCGACGATCTTCGGCAGGGCGGCCTCGGGCTTGCCCTCGGCGCGGGTGGTCTCCTCGGCGACGCGGCGCTCGGACTCGACGACCTCGGCCGGGACGTCCTCCTTGGAGAGGTACTTCGGCGCGAAGGCGGCGATGTGCTGGGCGACGCCCTTGGCGATCGCAGCGGCCTCGTCGGTCTGCTTGTCCAGCTCGACGAGGACACCGATCTGCGGGGGCAGGTCGGGCATCGTGCGGTGCATGTACGCGGTCACGAAGCCGCCGGAGAACTGCGCGAAGCGGTCCAGGACGATCTTCTCGCCGAGGTTGGCGTTGGCCTCGTCCACGAACGCCTGCACGGTCTTGCCGGGCTCGATCTCGGAGGCGAGGAGCGCCTCAATGTCGGCCGGGGCGGCCTTGGCGACGTGCTCGGCGATGGCCTTGGCGACGTTCTGGAACTTGTCGCCCTTGGCGACGAAGTCCGTCTCGCACTTCAGCTCGACGAGGACACCCGAGGTGTTGTCGTCGGCGATGATCGAGACGACGGCGCCGTTCTCGGCAGAACGGCCTTCGCGCTTGGCGACGCCCTTCTGACCCTTGATGCGGAGCGCCTCGACGGCCTTCTCGACGCTGCCGTCGGCCTCGTCCAGCGCCTTCTTGCAGTCCATCATGCCGGCGCCGGTGAGCTCACGAAGCTTCTTGACGTCGGCGGCGGTGTAGTTCGCCATGAGTCTGTGAATCTTTCTGGAAGTCTGGAAGATCGAAGATCTTGCGGGAACACGGACCTCCATGGAGCTGCAGGTCCGTGTCCCTCCACCGGCCTACGGGTGAACGGCGGGAGCGGATCTCATGTCACCGCTCCCGCCGTCGACGCCGACGGGACGGTCAGGCCTGCTCGCCCTCGGCGGCCGGAGCCTCGGCGGCGGGCGCCTCTTCGGCCGGGGCCTCGGTGGCCGCAGCCTCGGCGGCGGGGGCCTCGGCGGCGGGGGCGGCCTCGGCAGCCGGAGCCTCGGCGGGCTTCTCGGCGGTCTCGGCGTCGTCCTTCTTCTCGGCCTTCTCGCCCTCGAGCAGGTCGCGCTCCCACGCGGCGAGCGGCTCGCCGGCGGCCTTGTCACCCTTGTCGCCGGCAGCGGCGCCGGAGCGGGCGATGAGGCCCTCGGCGACGGCGTCGGCGATCACGCGGGTGAGCAGGGTGACGGAGCGGATCGCGTCGTCGTTGCCCGGGATCTTGTAGTCGACCTCGTCGGGGTCGCAGTTGGTGTCGAGGATGGCGACGACCGGGATGTTGAGCTTCCGGGCCTCGCCGACCGCGATGTGCTCCTTCTTGGTGTCCACGATCCAGACGGCGCTGGGCACCTTGGACATCTCGCGGATACCGCCGAGGGTCTTCTCCAGCTTGGCCTTCTCGCGGGAGAGGACGAGCAGCTCCTTCTTGGTGAGGCCGGACGCGGCCACATCCTCGAAGTCGATCTGCTCGAGCTCCTTCAGGCGCTGCAGGCGCTTGTAGACGGTCGAGAAGTTGGTGAGCATGCCGCCCAGCCAGCGCTGGTTGACGTAGGGCATGCCGACGCGGGTGGCCTGCTCGGCGATGGCCTCCTGCGCCTGCTTCTTCGTGCCGACGAACATGACCGTGCCGCCGTGGGCGACGGTCTCCTTGACGAACTCGTAGGCGCGGTCGATGTACGACAGCGACTGGAGCAGGTCGATGATGTAGATGCCGTTGCGCTCCGTGAAGATGAACCGCTTCATCTTCGGGTTCCAACGACGGGTCTGGTGACCGAAGTGGACGCCGCTTTCCAGCAGCTCCCGCATCGTGACGACGGCCATGGCCGTATCTCCTCGAGTTCTCGGTTGTGCCGCGGTAGCCGGACGGCTCCCGCGCCTGACGCCCGCGATGCGCCGTGCCACTAGGGACCGAGGGGCGCTGACACGAGCCTTGGGCGGCGTCGTGTCGGGGCGTGCGAAGTCGACCCGGTGACCCGGATCGCCATCAGAAGTGTACGGGACCCGCGGGGTACCGGGTGACGCGGCTGTCCACAAGCGGGAAGCGGTCCACAGGGTCGGACGGCTATCGGCCCTGGTGCGGGACGGTTCTGACATGCGAGCGAGGCGATGTGTGGGCGCGTGTACGTGTGTGGTGCTGCTGCTGACCGTTCTGGCCAGGGGGGCGACGCGACCGGCGACGGTAGCGGTGCCGACGGCGACAGTGGCGGTGGCGGTGGCGGCCACGGACACCGGGCGGGCCCTGGATCCGGCGGTGCCGGCCGTGGCCCGCCTCTGGCCGGTCGGTACCCGGCCCGCGGTCCTACGGGGCTGGGAGCCTCCGGCGACGCCGTACGGCCCTGGCCACCGCGGCGTGGACCTCGCCGCGGTGGACGGGACACCGGTACGGGCGGTGGCAGCGGGAAGGGTGTCGTTCGCGGGGCAGGTGGCGGGCAGGGGCGTCGTCTCGCTGGAACTGACGGGGACGGGTGATCCGCCACTGCGGACGACGTACGAGCCGGTCGAGGCCTCGGTGAAGAAGGGAGACGAGGTCGCGGCGGGCGAGGTACTCGGCACGGTACGGCCGACGGGCTCCCACTGCCCGGCCTGCCTGCACTGGGGCCTGCTGCGGGGCGACGTCTATCTCGACCCGCTGTCCCTGCTCCCACCGCGGCTGCTCGACGGGGGCCCGTCGAGGCTGCTGCCGGTCCTCGGAGTCCCGCTTCCGCAGCCCGCGGACGGTCGCGCCGCGAGCGCGGCAGAGGTGGCAGGGATGGCAGAGGTGGCAGAGGTGGCAGGGATGGCAGGGGTGGGCACGAGCGGCACCCCGGACCGCCGGGCCGCGCACTCGTCCCGTGACCGAGAGACCGCGCCCCAGAGACGCCGAGGTTCTCGACCGCCCCCGGCGATCAGCCCCGAACGCCCCGCAACGCCATGGAAACCGCCGCCTCCGTGATCGCCGCCGGCTCCTCCGCCGCTCCCAGCTCGATCCGCCGCACGGCCGCGTCCACGACCCCCTGCAGCAGCATCGCCGCCAGCCGCGGCTGCCCGTGCCCTATCTCCCCCAGCGCCTCGACGATCATCGCGATCAGCCCGCCGTGCGCCGCCCGGATCTTCTCCCGCGCGCCGGCGTCGAGTTCGCTCGCGGAGATGGCCACAACGGCGCGGTGCCGCCGGTCCCCGACGAGGTCGAGCTGCTTGCGCACATACGCCTCGACCTTGGCCTCGGGGGCCGCCTCGCGTTCCATCGCCGCCTCGACCTCCGCGGCCCAGACCGGGAAGTCGACGGCGCACAGCTCCTCGACGACCGCCGCCCGCGACCGGAAGTACTCATAGACGGACGACCGGGCCAGACCCGTCCGTTCGGCGAGGGCGGGGAAGGTCAGCGCCTCCGTCCCGCCGTCGGACAGCAGGGAGCGTGCCGCGTCCAGCAGGGCGGCACGCTGCATCGACCGGTGCTCGGCCACGGAGGCCGCTCGAATCCTTGGCACGCCACCACTTTACGGACGCGCCACCCGGTACGGGAGTCACTCACCCGACCGCACGACCGCCGACAGGGTCACCGAAGGAGTCGATCGCATGCCATAAGGCCAGGTCAGCGACCAAAGCCTGCCAGCTTGGCGCGCAGTTGCAACACCGACTTGGTGTGGATCTGGCTGACCCGGCTCTCCGTCACGCCGAGCACGTTCCCGATCTCGGCGAGCGTGAGTCCCTCGTAGTAATACAGGGTGACGACGGTCTTCTCCCGCTCCGGCAGCGTGTTGATCGCCCGCGCCAGGAACCGCCGCAGTTCCCGGTCCTCGGCGACCTCCACCGGGTTGTCGGCGGCGGTGTCCTCCAACGTGTCCATGAGGCTCAGCCGGTCCCCGCCCTCACCTCCGGCGTGCAGCAGCTCCTCCAGTGCCACCACGTTGGCCAGCGACAACTGGCTGAAGACCGCGTGGAGGTCCTCCACCGCGATCCCCATCTCGACGGCCACCTCGCTCTCCGACGGGGTGCGGCGCAGCCGGGCCTCCAGCGTCGCGTACGCGCGCTCCACGTTCCGCGCCTTCTGCCGGACCGACCGGGGGATCCAGTCCAGCGCCCGCAACTCGTCGATCATCGCGCCCCGGATCCGGGTGATCGCGTACGTCTCGAACTTGATCTCCCGGTCGACGTCGAACTTCTCGATCGCGTCGATCAGTCCGAACACCCCCGAGGAGACGAAGTCGGCCTGTTCGACGTTGGGCGGCAGCCCCACGCTCACCCGGCCCGCCACGTACTTCACGAGGGGCGAGTAGTGCAGGATCAGCTGTTCCCGCAGCCGCTCGTCCCCCGTCGCCTTGTACGACCGCCACAGCTCGTCGAGCGTCGAGGGGGCGGGCGGTCGCACGCTGCCACCGTCGCGGGCGGCTGGGGGGATCGCCGCCCGGTCGGACCCGGAGGTGTGCTGGGGCATTCGTCGCCTTGTGCCGTTCTGCCGTGATGTTGGTGTGCCTTGGTGAGGCCGCCGGTCTGCTGTCTGCGTGGGGGTCCTCGTGAGCGTAGCGTGACTGGACAGTCGCGGTGTGCGAAGAGCGGGGTGGGCCCGTACGCAGATACGTTCCGCTGAACGCCCTCCAGGGGGGACGATGATCGCTCTGCGTGATCACTCGAATACCCCAACTGCCAGAATTCCCAAGGGCGTCGGGGTTCCCCCGGACGGCCGAACACGGTCGGTCAACAAGGGCTCCGGCCACCGCGGACCGAGATCATCGCCTGGCGTGTCAACTTCCAGCCGTCGCCGTGTCGTTCGACGTAACCAAGCGCTCGAAGCTCGTACAGTCTCGCGATCGCGTCGTCCTGCGTGGTCTGTGCGCGTCGCGCCACCTCGGCCGCCCCCGCCGCTCCACGTGCGGGGAGCCCGGCCAGCACCTGGCGGGTGCGGGGTTCCAGCAGGTCGGTGGGGAGCACTGGCCCGCGCCGGTCCGGGGGCAGCTCACCCATGTCGCCGACCAGTTCCACGACCTCGGCTGCGTCGCTGACGAGCACCGCGTCGCCGCGCAGCAACTCGTGCACCCCCGCCGACAGCGCGCTGGTGGCCGGCCCCGGCACGCCCATCGTGTGCCGGCCGAGGCGCTGGGCCGCCCGGGCCGTGACCAGCGAGCCGCTGCGGTAGGCGGCCTCGACGACCACTGTGCCGCGGGTGAGCGCGGCGATCACGCGGTTGCGCAGGATGAACCTGCTGGGCGTCGGGTGATCGCCCGGTGGCAGCTCCCCGACGACCAGTCCCTGTTCCGCGATCCTGGTGATCAGCCCTGTGTGCCCTGGCGGGTAGGGGCGGTCGACGCCGCAGGCGAGGACGGCTGCGGTGGCGCCGCCCGCGCCGAGGGCGCCCCGGTGGGCGGCGCCGTCGACCCCGTAGGCGCCGCCGGACACCACGACCCAGCCGCGTTCGGCGAGCCCGGCGGCGAGGGTGGCCGCCATGTGGGCGCCGTACTCGGTGCAGGCGCGGGCTCCGACGACGGCCACCGACCTCAGCGCCCACATACGCAGACTGGGCCTGCCGCGCACCCACAGCCCGAGGGGCCTGGCGTCCCCGAGGTCGTCGAGCTGCCGCGGCCACTCGGCCGTCCCGGGAGCCACGAACCGCACCCCAGCCGCCCTGGCGACGGCGAGGTCCCGGCGCGGCTCGGCCCGGCCCGCCCTGGCACACAGGCCGGCCCACCGTTTCTCGCTCACCCCCGGCAGGGCACGCCCGCCCGCACGCAGCCGCCGCACCACGTCCGCGACTCCGCGCTCCCGCACCCACCGTCCACCGGTCTCGTCGCCGGGCTCGACGACCCGGGTGAGAAAGACCCGCCCGAGCACCTCGTCGTCCGCCGGCTCGCCGCCCGACGCCTCGACGTCGCAGCCGGCCGGGTCGCCTCGACGGGCCGGGACGTCTCGACGGGCCAGGTCGTGTCCACGGGCTAGGTCATCTCCACGGGCCGGGCTGTCTCCACGTCCCGGGCCGTCGCGCCTGCTCACGGCATCGCCCCTGATGGCGATACCGCCCCGCGGCACGGCGTCGTCCCACGGCACGGCGTCGTCCTGGGCCGCGCCGTCGTCCCCGGTCAGGACGTCGCTCCGGGATGCGGTGTCGCCCCCGGGCACGGCATCGTCCCCATCAGCGGCGTCGCCCCGCCATCCTGCGTCCGCCCTGTTCTCGACGTCGCCCGCCGCATCGGCGTCGTCCTTGATCACGACGTCGTCCGCAGCCGGTTCACCGCCCTTGGCGACGGCGCCGTCCCCGGCCATGGCGTCCTCCCCGGCCATGGCGCCGCCCCCGGTCACGTCAGCGCTCCAAGGGCCATGGGAACGCCCCTCGGCACCCCCGTGCGCAGTTGCAGTGCCAGGGCGACGTCGCTCGCGTCGGGCCGGTCGTGGCCGACGAGATCGGCGACGGTCCAGGCGACGCGCAGGACGCGGTCGAGGCCTCGGGCGGTGAGGACGCCCCTTTCCAGGCTGCGTTCCGCGTCCTCCAGCGCCCCGGGCGCCGCGTACCAGCGGCTGCGGAGCTCCCGTCCGGGCACCTCGCTGTTGGACCGCCACGGGGTGCCCGCGAGACGCGCGGCCGCCCGGTCCCGGGCGGCCCGCACCCGGTCGGCGACCGTCGCGGTCGTGTCACCTCGGGGATCGACCCCCGCCAGTTGGCTGCGCGTGATCCGCTCCACCTCGACCCGGAGGTCGACCCGGTCGAGCAGCGGGCCGGACAGCCTGGCCTGGTATCGGCGGATCGCCGAGGGCGAGCACTCGCACAGGTCCTCCTTCTGCGAGAACCGTCCGCACGGGCAGGGATTTGCCGCGAGCACCATCAGGAACCGTGCCGGGAACCGCACCACGCCAGCGCTGCGCGCGATGACGACGTGCCCGGCCTCCAGCGGCTGGCGCAGGGCGTCGAGCGCGTGGCTGCTGAACTCCGGGGTCTCGTCCAGAAACAGGACGCCTCGATGTGCCAGCGAGACGGCTCCGGGCCGCCCGATGCCGGGGCCGCCCCCGACGAGGGCCTGCATCGTGGCGGAGTGATGCGGTGCGCAGTAGGGGGCGACGTCGATCAGGGGCTTGCCCGGCGGCAGCAGGCCCGCCACCGAGTGCACCGCGGTGACCTCCAGCGACTCCGCCCGGCAGAGCCGGGGCAGGATGGCGGGAAGGCGCTCGGCGAGCATGGTCTTCCCCGCGCCGGGCGGCCCCTCGAGGAACAGGTGGTGGCCGCCTGCCGCGGCGACCTCGACCGCCGTGCGCGCCGAGGTCTGGCCCACGACGTCGGCGAGGTCGATGTCGTGTTCCTGCTGAGCCGCGCCCATGCTGTGCATCCCGGTGGCGGCGCCCGTGCCGGGCATGCGCAGCCCGGCGAGGAGCGGGTCGGGCCGACCCCGCTGGTCCGCTTCCTCCTCCGGAACGGGCTCGTCGGCGAGGACGGCGATCAGCTGGCGCAGGCTGCGTACGCCGAGCACCGACACTCCGGGCACCAGGGACGCCTCGGCAGCGGCGCACTCCGGGACGACCACCTGTTCGTAGCCGGCCTCCGCCGCGGCCAGGACCGCCGGCAGGATGCCCCGCACGGGCCGCACCCGTCCGTCCAGGCCCAGCTCCCCGATCATCAGGATGTCGGCGAGCACGCGGGGATCGATGCGCTCGGCGGCGCCGAGGACCGCGGCCGCGACGGCGAGGTCGAATCCACTGCCGCTCTTCGGCACCGACGCGGGGCTGAGGCCCACCGTCAGCTTCTTCTGCGGCCACTCGGCGCCCGAGTTGACCACAGCGGCCCGTACCCGGTCCCGGCTCTCGGTCAGACTCTTGTCCGGCAGCCCGACCAGGGTGAACGCCGCGACACCTGGTTCGAGGTCGGCCTGGACCTCGACCACCACGCCCTCGACGCCGACGAGCGCCACGGAGCACGTACGGGCGAACCCCATCACGCCACCCCCCGCGCGTGCTCGACCGCGGGGGCACCGCGCCGCGGGAGGAGGACACCGACCAGGTCGATGCGGACTCCGCCGGGCGGAGCCCCTCCGTGGGTCTGGATCCAGCGCTCGGCGAGCCGCCGCAGCCGCTCCGCCTTCTCGGGAGTCACCGCGGCCATCGGGTGCTCGAAGGAGCCGCCCCTGCGCGTCTTGACCTCGCAGACCACCAGGACGTCACCGTCCCGGGCCACGATGTCGATCTCGCCGGTCCTGCCGCAGCGCCAGTTGCGCTCCAGGACCGTCATGCCGGCCCCGGTCAGCCTGCGGGCGGCGAGTGTCTCGCCGTACTTGCCCAGCGCACCTTGTGCGTTCATGTCGGCACCACCTCCGGCGCCAACGATGAGGCCTGCTCAGCGAGCCTTTGGATCTTGGTGGACGGTCAGGCGGCTGTGGACAACCTTGTCACCCACACGAGTGATATCTGTCGGTTTCTCGCCGAGTCTCAGCCGCCGGGAAGCTCCAGATCGCTCTTGTTCAGCTCCTCGATGTTCACGTCCTTGAACGTCAACACCCGCACCTGCTTCACGAACCGGGCCGGCCGGTACATGTCCCACACCCAGGCATCGGCCATGGACACCTCGAAGAACACCTCACCCTGGACCGAGTGCACCTGCATCTCGTAGTCGTTGGTGAGGTAGAAGCGCCGCTCGGTCTCGATCACGTATTTGAACAGACCGACGACGTCGCGGTACTCCCGGTAGAGCTTGAGCTCCATCTCGGTCTCGTACTTCTCGAGGTCCTCGGCGCTCATGGCATGTTCCCCTTCAGCCGTGCGGTCCCACCATTGTGCGCCAGTCCCGTGAGCCCCTAGACGATTTCGGTGTCCAGGGTCACCGGTCCGGCGGGGGGACCTTCGTCGAGCAGCTTGCGCAGCAGCTCGGCGAGTCTGGTCGGATACACCGTCTCATGCGCCCGGGTCAGTTCCCGACACGTCCACCAGCGCGCTCCGGCGACGCTGCGTCGCTCCAGTTCGGTCAACCCCACGGCCTCGGTCGCGGTCTGGGTCGTACGGGCCAGGTAGTACCACTCGTCCTGGTCCCAGCGGCGGCCCGCGAAGGGGAAGGAGCACCTGCGCCGCCACAGCACCGGGCCGAGCTCGATGTCGGTGATGCCGGTCTCCTCGACGAGTTCCCGCCGAGCGGCCTCCTCACGGGTCTCGTCGCCCTCCACGCCGCCGCCCGGGGTGAACCACCAGTCGTCGGCCGGATCGTCCGGTTCATGCCCGTGCAGCAGCAGGATGCGGTCCTCGGGGTCGAGCAGCACCACCCGGGCCACCCTGCGCAGCCCGCCCTCGTAGGAGTCGTGCCCGGCCCGGGTCGCCTCAGCGGACACCGCTGGGCCTCGTTCCGGTGCGGGCACGGGAGGCCGCGGCCCGCTTGGCGAAGGGGCCGTAGGCGGCGCCGACGAGGATCAGCACGGCGCCGGCGATCACCAGCGCGACGACCGTCCGCAGCGGGCCCGGCGAGGAGAGGCCGCCCAGCGCCTCGAAGCCGGTCGGCCGCTCCAACATGCCGTTCATGGGCCAGACCACGGCGTCGACGCGGGCGTCCACGGCACCGCGCGACACGGTGCCGCCGGCGGCGTCGGTGAGGTGGGCGGTGGAGTCCACGGAGTTGTCCCGCTCGTCGCCGAGCAGGAACAGGCGGCCCTCGGGGACCGTCACGGTCGGGAAGTTGCTGATCTCGGCCGGCGTACCGGCGGGCAGGTAGGGCTCGTCGACAACCTTGCCGTTGACCTTGAGCTTGCCCTCCTGGCAGCAGGCGACGGTGTCCCCGCCGACCGCGACCACGCGCTTGACCATCGGGGCGTTGGCCCAGGTCGTGTCCTTGAAGACGACGACATCGCCGCGGCGGACGTCGGTGCCGTCGATGCGCTGCGCCAGCACCCGGTCACCGGCGTCGATCGTCGGCGTCATCGAACTGGTCGGCACGGTGTAGGGGCGGTAGACCACCGCTCCCCAGACGAAGCCGCCGAGGAACAGCACCAGGCCCAGCGCCACGGCGAGCCCGGACAGCCGCTGCCCGGTCCGGCTGCCCGCCGGGCCCTTGTTCGCGCCGCCACCCCGCGGGACCGTACGTGTCGTGCTCTCGCCACCCATGGATCCGCACCTTACCCGGCGGTACCCGAACGGGGCAGCCCCTCCCGGGGGCCGGGAGGGGCTGGAGGAACTGCCCGGTGACGGACGTACGGCGCGGGGCCGGGCGTCTCAGTGGGACTTGGCGGGGGCCATGCGCCTGCGGCGCCACCAGACGACCGGGACGACTCCGGCGAGGGCCAGGCCCTGGGGCGCGACCGACAGCGCGGCGGCGGCCGACGACTGGGCCTGCAGACCGTCCTGATCGAAGGTGTCCGGGACCGGCAGGGTGTCCCAGCGGTTCATCGGCCAGGCGATCACGATGGCGCGGCCGACGACCTCCTTGACCGGGACCATGCCGCCGTGACTGTCCGACTGGTTGTAGCGGGAGTCCCGGGAGTTCTGCCGGTGGTCACCCATGACCCAGATGGAGCCCTCGGGAACCTTGACCTTGAACTGGCCGCCCTGGTCGTCGACGCTGCACGGCGTGTTGCCGGGGTAGACGTACGGCTCGTTCAGCGCTTTGCCGTTGACCTTGAGCGGACCGGTCTCGTTGCACTCGACCGTGTCGCCGCCGACCCCGATGACGCGCTTGATCAGGTCTTTCTCGTCCGCGGACGGCATCAGGCCGATCCAGCTGAGGACCGTCTGCAGCGCGTTCGGGTCGGGCGTCGGCTCGCCCGCGAGCCAGTCGTCCGGGTCGTGGAAGACGACGATCTCGCCGCGCTCGGGCTCCGAGCCGAACCAGGGGGTGAGCTTGTCGACGAGGACCCGGTCATTGATCGTGAGCGTGTTCTGCATCGAGGCGGACGGGATCGAGAACGCCTGGACCAGGAACGTCTTGATCAGCAGCGCCAGCACCAGCGCGATGCCGATCAGGATCGGCAGTTCCTTCCAGAAGGAGCGCTGCTTCTTGGCCGCGGGGGGCGTCGCCGGGGGCGTCCCGCCCACTCCTTCGTCCTGGGTCCCACTGTGTTCGTCCGTCACCCTGCCGTCCTCGGTCCCGGAGTCGTGCCCGGAGGCCGGGGCGCCGTCCGCGACCGGGCCGGCTGCCTCCACGGGGTGTCCGCGGTTCTCCTCGCCGTCGTGTCCGGACCGTGCGCCAACCGCCACATCCCCCACGCCAACTCCTTACTCTCTGCCGCCGCCTGCCCCGTACACGGCGCAGGCCCACCACTCCCATAACGAGCGGGAGTTCCGCAGGGGTCGGGAGCTGAATCATCGCGTTCGGATCGTCGGGGGCAACCCTATGCGACAGCCGGGGAGCGGCGGTCGAACCGGAGGCCGAGTCGGACACGGACGCATACGTTTTCGGTTCGTCCAGGGTGGTCCAGTGACCGAACGGCCAGGCGATCACCATGGCGCGCCCCACCACCTCGTCCTCGGAGACGGTGCCGAAGTCGGTCTCCTGGTGGGCGCGGGAGTCGGCGGAGTTGGACCGGTGATCGCCCATCACCCACAGCCGTCCCTCGGGGACCGTGACGTCGAACGGCGCCTTGGACGGGGAGTCTCCTGGATAGAGGTAGTTCTCGTTCAGTGGAACGCCGTTGACGGTGACCCGTCCCCGGGTGTCACAGCACTTGACCCGGTCCCCGCCCACGCCGACGACCCGCTTGATGAGGTCCTTCTCGTCGTCGGACGGCAGCAGGCCGATGAAGGCGAGGCCTTCCTTGACCTGCTTGATGACGACGGGGTCGTCCTTCTTGGTGGTCTGCTCTCCCTGGAGCCAGCCGCCGGGGTCGCGGAAGACGACGACGTCCCCGCGCTGCGGCTCGGAGCCGAACCAGGGAGTGAGTTTGTCCACCAGGACCCGGTCACCGATCTGGATCGTCTGCTCCATGGAGCCCGACGGGATCACGAACGCCTGGACGAGGAAGGTCTTCAGCACCAGCGCTATCAGAACGGCTACGCCGACGAGAAGAGGTACCTCCTTGACCGCGCCGCGCCTGCGGCGGCGTTTGACCTTGCGCTGCAGCTTGCGCCGCTCGGCACGGGACCGGCCGCCGGACGGCGCGGAGGTGCGCCGCGAGCCGGTGGGCAGCAGGTTCTCCGTGGGGCTGCTGGGCGCCCCGCGCGGTTTGCCCCGGCTACCCATCGGCGCCCTCCGACCGACGTGACTCACCGGCCGGTTCGCCCGCCTCCGCGTCCGGCACGCGCGCGTAGGCGTCCGGGCGGTCGAGGCGGGTGGCGTGGTCGAAGGGCCAGACGATCCAGTCGGCGCGGCCGATCACCTCGTCCACCGGGATCATGCCGCCGCCGGGCGAGCCCAGGTGGTCGCGGGAGTCACTGGAGTCGGCCCGGTGGTCGCCGAGGACGAACAGGGTGCCGTCGGGGACGACGACGTCGAAGCGCACCGTGGACGGGCGGTCGCCGGGGTACAGGAACGCCGACTCGTCGACCGACTGGCCGTTCACCTGGACCCTCCCCTCCCTGTCGCAGCACACCACGTGGTCCCCGCCCACACCGACAACGCGTTTGATGTAGTCGCCGTGCCCGAAGAGCCCAGTGCCGTCGAAGACGACGATGTCGCCCCGCTGCGGCCGGTCCCCGAAACGGTACGCCAACTTGTTTACGAGAACCCGGTCACCGATCCTCAATCCGCGCTCCATGGATCCGCTGGGGATCTGGAACGGCTGCAGCACGAAGTTGCTGAGGAGCAGCAGGAACAGCAGCAGGCTCAGGAGGGTCACGGTGATCCGGCCGCCCGGTACCCAGTCCGTGATCCGCCCCGCGAACGCGGAACGCGACCGTTCCTCCGGGCCCTCCGGATCCGAGGGGTGCTCGGAGTCGGAAGGGCGGGAGGAGCGGTCGCGCTCCGTGGGCTGTGCTTCGGTGTCCATCGGGGCCAGATGTTATCCGGCCCCGGTGTGGACCTCGGAGGGCGCTCAGTTGTCGCGCTTCTCCTTGATCTTCGCCGCCTTGCCGCGCAGCTCGCGCAGGTAGTACAGCTTGGCGCGACGGACGTCACCGCGGGTGACGAGCTCGATCTTCTCCACGATCGGGGTGTGCACCGGGAAGGTGCGCTCGACGCCGACGGAGAAGGAGACCTTGCGGACCGTGAAGGTCTCGCGCACGCCGGCGCCCTGGCGGCGGATGACTACGCCCTTGAACTGCTGCACACGGGAGCGGTTGCCCTCGATGACGCGGACGTGGACGTTGACGGTGTCGCCGGGGCGGAAGGCCGGGACGTCGCTGCGCAGCGACGCGGAGTCGACGGAGTCGAGCAGGTGAGACATTTCGTCTGCTTTCCTCGCTGATGCCACAGGTCATCAACGGAAACTAGGTGTTTCGGAATCAGGGTCGTGCGGGTCGGGACGGGCGTCGTCTCCCCCTGTGGCAGGGGCGCGCTCCGGACGGACGCACAACAGCGCCCTATTCTTCCATGCCCGGCGTCCTGCGCCAAAATCGGCCGTACGACTCCCCGTCCGGGTCGGGCTCCCAGCCCAGGATGGACAGCATCTCGCGGTCCTTCTTGTCGAAGGCCTTGGGGTCGCACCGCTCGATCAGGTCGGGCCGGTTGGCCGTCGTGCGTCGCAGGGCCTCGTCGCGGCGCCAGCGGGCGATCTTCCCGTGGTGGCCACTGAGCAGCACGTCCGGGATGCCGCGGCCGCGCCACTGCGGCGGCTTGGTGTGGACGGGGCCCTCCAGCAGGCCGGCCATGGCGCCGGGGGCGAAGGAGTCGTCGCGGTGGGACTCGGCGTTGCCGAGGACGCCGGGCAGCAGCCGTGCCACGGCCTCGGTGACGACGAGTACGGCCGCCTCGCCGCCGGCGAGGACGTAGTCGCCGATGGACACCTCGTACACGGGCATCCGGGTCGCGTACTCGTCGATGACACGGCGGTCGATGCCCTCGTAGCGGGCGGGCGTGAAGATCAGCCAGGGCCGCTCGGAGAGGTGGACGGCGAGTTCCTGGGTGAAGGGCCGACCGCTGGGCGTGGGCACGATCAGGGCGGGCTCACCGGAGCCCGTCTCGTAGCCGTCGGCCAGGACGGAGTCCAGGGCGTCGCCCCACGGCTCGGTCTTCATCACCATGCCGGGTCCGCCGCCGTACGGGGTGTCGTCGACGGTGTTGTGCCGGTCGTAGGTCCAGGTGCGCAGGTCGTGCACGTGGACGTTCAGCTGTCCGCGCGCGCGTGCCTTGCCCACGAGGGAGACGTTCAGCGGTTCCAGGTACTCGGGGAAGATCGTGACGACGTCGAGCCGCATTACGCCTCTTCCCCGGCGGCGTCCTCCGCGGCGGCGTCCCGCGCGGAAGCGATCTCCGCGCGGTCGTCGATCAGGCCGGGCGGCGGGTCGATGACCGCGCGCTGCTCGTCCAGGTCGATCTCGGTGACGATCTCGGAGACGAACGGCACGTAGACCTCACTGCCGTCGGGGCGCTCCACCACGAACAGGTCCTGCGTGGGCAGGTGGGAGATCTCGGTGATCCGGCCGACCTCGTCACCGTCCTTGGTCACCACGTCGAGGTCGATCAGCTGGTGGTCGTAGTACTCGTCCTCGTCCTCGGGCCGCTCGTCCGGGTCGACGTCGGCGATCAGGAGGGTGTTGCGCAGCGCCTCGGCTCCGGTGCGGTCGTGGACGCCGGCGAAGCGCAGCAGGAGGCGGCCGCTGTGAACCCGGCCGGTCTCGATGGTGAGCGGTCCGGCGGAGGCGGGGTCGGTGGCCAGTACGGCGCCGGGGCCTAGCCGCAGCTCCGGCTCGTCGGTGCGGACCTCGACGGTGACCTCGCCCTTGATTCCGTGGGCGCGGCCGATACGCGCGACTACCAGCTGCACTGTGCTTGATCTCCTGTCGGTACTGCGACGAGCCGGTCACGGCTCGTACGACTACGGGCCGGGGACGGCCCAGTGGCCCTCCCCGGCCCGAGCCGGTGCTGCGTTTGGCGTCAGCGGACGTGGTCCACGTCGACGAGGTCGACGCGGACACCGCGGCCGCCGATGGCGCCCACGACGGTCCGCAGGGCGCGTGCGGTGCGGCCGTTGCGACCGATCACCTTCCCGAGGTCGTCGGGGTGGACCCGGACCTCGAGCACCCGCCCGCGACGCAGGTCGCGCGAGGCGACCTGCACATCGTCAGGGTTGTCGACGATGCCCTTCACGAGGTGCTCGAGAGCCTCCTCGAGCATGCTCAGGCCTCGGTCGACGTGGACTCGGCGGCAGCCTCGTCCTTCTTGTCGGCCTTCTTCTTCTGGGTGATGGCCTCACCCTTGCCCTCGTCGTCGCCACCGATCGCCTCGAAGGACGGACGGGCCGACTTCTCGGCCGGCTGCAGCAGCGGCGCCGGGGCGGGCTCGCCCTTGAACTTCTGCCAGTCGCCGGTCTTCTTCAGGATGGCGAGCACGGGCTCGGTCGGCTGGGCGCCGACACGGAGCCAGTACGCGACACGCTCGGCGTCGACCTCCATCACCGACGGGTTGTACGTCGGGTGGTACTTGCCGATCTCCTCGATGGCCCGGCCGTCACGGCGGGTACGGGAGTCGGCGACGACGATGCGGTAGTGAGGCGAACGGATCTTGCCCAGACGCTTCAGCTTGATCTTGACTGCCACTGGAGTGGGTTCTCCTGGTTTTGACGTGATTGGGCACGGCGGGAGAGCCGCGTGGGGTTGCGGTACCCGAGTGCCCGATGGACGCGTCAGCCGGAGGAGAGAGGGGTCCTGTGCGACTGTCGAGTACAGCTAGCCATTGTGCCACACGCGGGCGGGCCCTTCGGAACCGAGGGTGGACCGAGGGACAGAGCCCGGATCCGGCTGCCACGAGCAGCCGGACCGTCAGCTCGCCGCCGCGCCGACCACCTCCGGGATCCGGAACGGCTTGCCGCAGCCGCCGCACATGATCGGGGCCTGGGCCAGCACCGACGGGACGACCCGGACGTTGCGTCCGCAGTCGCAGACGGCCTTCACGCGCACCCCTCCACCGGAGGAGCCGTGGCGGGCGGCCGGACCGCGGAAGCTGCGGGCCGTGTCGGTCGCCGTCGCGGCGGTGTGCGCCTTCAGCGCGCGCTGGAGGCGTTCGATCGTCGGGCGGTAGCGGCGCTTCGCCTCGGGGGTGAGCGTGACCAGCGAGAAGCCGCTGCTGGGATGCGGCTCCTCGGGATGGTCGAGGCCCAGCTCCTCCGCGATCGCGAGGAACCGCCGGTTGTGGTAGCGCCCCGCGCGGGAGGTGTCGCGTACTCCTCGCGCGGCGGCGATGCCGTGGACTGCCTCATGGAGCAGTCGTTCGAAGGAGAGTGCGTGCCCGCACGCGGACGACGACTCTCCGATCAGGGACTCGGGCGCGGCAAGATCGGGCAGCTCGGTGTGGTGCCGCTGAATGTCGGCCCACGCCTGCGCCAGCTCTGCGGCGAGAACAGGTGGTGTCGTGCTCACGTAATGACAACGAGCCGGGGTGCCGCTGTGTTCCTATTCCGGGGCATCCCAAATAATTTGCACGTACCCGTCAGTTGCCCCTGATGCGTCCCGACGAGGGCGGGTGCGCTGATCTGCGGAGAAGCCTCACAGCTCATACCAAGCTGGTGCGTAGTCCGACGTACGCGCCGGCGCGTAGGCCCCGTCCACGCGCCGGGGTGTGTGGGGCCCGCGCGTGCGCAAGGGGCGTTTCGGTCACTGTCGCGCCGGAAGGGCGCCACCCGATTGGCCCATCGATGCGCTCATCGCTGAGTGCGACGTTACCGGGTGTGCCACCGGCGTGCGGCACCGCCCCACGCCCTGCCCGCTCCCGTCACCGCGGGGCGGTCGCCGGGCCCGCCGACCTTGGCCGGAACCGCCTCGTCGGCGTCACCGCCACCCGCTGTCATCGCCGAGCGTCACGATCAGGCCATCCGTCGCAGCGGTCGGGAAGGGGCTACCGGGAGTACCGCGCGGCCAGGCCCACGTTGCCGGGAAGTGAAATCTCGCCACTGGGGCGCGGGTCCGGCAAACCGGCCGCCGCTACCACTGGACGCCACGGCGAGCCCGGAGTTTCCTGGCATACGGGGGAAGTGCGAGCGCACTGCACGGGGGCCATGGAACCGGGCACAGCGGCAACACTCGTCGATTGGGGCGCTTTCCTATGACACCTACGCTCGTGCGGCAGCACTCATCTCACGCGGGGGCAACGCCTCGTGTGGACCTGCGTGCACGCGCGCGTGACTGGTCCGAGATACAGGAGCGGATGCTCGTACCGCTCTACGAGGCCGTCTTCGAGCGACTGGACGTGGGCGGCGGCACAAGGATGCTGGGGCTGGGCTGCGGTTCCGGGCTGGCCCTGCTGATGGCCGCCTCGCGCGGCGCCGCGGTGACCGGGGTCGACTCCCGCTCACCGGAACGACTGGCCCTGGCACGGCGGCGCCTGCTCCCCGAGACGCTCGACGCCCCCGGGTCGCGAAGCACACGCGCGCGTGCGGACGCGGCACGGGCGGACGCGCCACGGATCGTCGAGGGCACGCCCCTGGACGTGGAGGACCCCTCGGTGCCGGCGTTCACCCTGGTGACCGCCTTCGAACCCATCGGGTGCCTCGCGGGCGACTCGGAGGGGCTGGGTGAGCTGCTCGCCCAGGCGACACCGCTCGCTGGGCGCGGGGCGGCCGTGGTGCTGGCCGGTTGGGGCCCGCCGGAGCGGTGCGCCACGACGTCGGTGCTGCGGGTGGCCACCAAACTCGCGGACCCGTTGCGCGGCGCGGGCCGCTGGCGCCCCGCCCTGCGCGACGACCTGGAGGAGGTCGCCCAGCGGGCCGGGCTCAGGCCGGACGGCTCGGGACGGGTGGCATGCCCCTTCGGATACGCCGACGCGGGCAGCGCGGTACGCGGGCTGTTGTCGACCGGGCTGTTCGACGCGGCGATCGCCGCGACCGACCAGGAACAGGTCGACAAGGAGCTGTCGGAAGCCCTGCATCCGCACCAGCGTCCGGATGGGACCGTGTGGATGCCGAACGTGTTCCGGTATCTGATCGCCCGGACCCCCTGACGACCGGTTCTGACCGGATGTGTGCGGAGCCTGAGTGACTTCTTCCGATGCAGGTGTGAACCCTGTGAAGAAGCCGGATCAGGACTTCTGCGGTTTCGCCTGGTGGATCATGGACCTCTAATCTGATCCACCGTTCGGGGGAACTGACACATCTGCATACAGGAGCCTGTAGTGCCGCACCACAAGACCGCGCTGCGCGTCGCCGCACCCGTCGCCGTCCTCGCCCTGGCCCTCACCGCGTGCGGGGGCGGAGACGACGCCGACACCGATGCGAAGAGCCCGGCGAGCACCGAGGCCTCGGCCTCTGCCTCCCCCTCCCAGGCGGCCTCGGGCGGCGAACTGGCGACGGGCGAGAGCGCGACGGGGAAGGTCGCGGAGGACCCCGGCGAGGTCACCTACGAGGTCGTGGCGCAGAAGGTCGAGGTCGGTACCGAGGCGGAGGCCGCGAAGGCGGTGGCGGACGCCGCGGACGCCAAGGGCAAGGTGCTGGCCGTCGCGCACGTCAAGTACACGCACAAGAGCGGACCGGCCCTCACCGAGGGCTCCGACGTGCACGACGGCACCACGATCTTCGCCGACGGGCAGCGCGGCGGCGTCCTCATCGGCGCCTCCGACGACGCCCCGGGCTGCGAGGACCCCTACGACGTCGAGAGCTGGAAGCAGGGTGAGAGCCACGTCTTCTGCGAGACGTACGTGATCCCCGCGAACTCCACCAGCGTCGAGGTGCACTGGTCCGAGGAGGACGGCGAGCCCTACGTCTGGAAGTTCCCGCAGAAGTAGCAGAAGCAGCAGAAGCAGCAGTCCCCGCAGCGGCGGTGCACGGTCCTCACGCCTCCGGGCCGTCCTTCGCCGGCCGCGTGATCCCGGCGATCCGGTACGCGTCCGCCTCCTCCAGCGTCTCGTTCGCCAGCAGCGCCTCGGCCAGCGCGTCGAGCTGCCCGCGGTGGTCGCGCAGCTTGCGGACGGCCTCCGCGTAGCACTCGTCGACGACCCGGCGCATCTCGCCGTCGATGGCGTCGAGGGTCCCCGGGGCGGCGGCGAGCCCGTAGGCCTGCTGGGCGTCGCCGGGGAGGGCGGACAGCCTGCCGACCCGCTCGCTCATGCCCCAGCGGCCGACCATGCCGCGCGCGATCCGGGTGACCTGTTCGAGGTCGCTCTCCGAGCCGGTGGTGATCACGTCGTACACCACCTGCTCGGCCGCCATGCCGCCGAGCGCGCCGATGATCCGACCGCGCAGGTACTCCTGTGTGTACGCGTACTTGTCCGCGTCCGGCGTCGACAGCGTCACCCCGAGTGCCCGCCCGCGCGGCACGATGGTGATCTTGCGAACGGGGTCGGCGCCCGGCTGCAGCATGCCCAGCAGGGCGTGCCCGCTCTCGTGGTAGGCGGTGCGCCGGCGCTCCTCCTCGGGCATCACCAGCGGGCGTTCGGCCCCCAGCTGGACCTTCTCCATGGCCTCGGAGAGGTTCGCCTGCGTCACCCGGTCCTGCTTCCGCTTGACCGCGAGCAGCGCGGCCTCGTTGGCGAGGTTGGCGAGTTCGGCGCCGGTCATGCCCGGGGTCGTACGGGCGACCTGGGCGAGGTCGACGTCCGGGGCGAGCGGGATCTCGCGGGTGTGGATCTCCAGGATCGCCTTCCGGCCGCCCCGGTCCGGCGGCGAGACGTTGACCACCCGGTCGAAGCGGCCGGGACGGGTCAGGGCCGGGTCCAGGATGTCGGCGCGGTTGGTGGCGGCGACGACGATCACTCCCTCGGCGCCCGAGAAGCCGTCCATCTCCGTGAGGATCTGGTTCAGGGTCTGCTCACGCTCGTCGTGGCCACCCATGCCGGAGCCGCCGCCGCGGGCCCGGCCGATGGTGTCGATCTCGTCGATGAAGATGATCGACGGCGCCACCTTCCGGGCCTCGGCGAACAGCTCCCGCACCCGGGAGGCGCCGACACCCACGATCATCTCGATGAACTCGGACGCGGACGCCGAGAAGAACGGCACGCCCGCCTCGCCGGCGACCGCACGCGCGAGGAGCGTCTTTCCGGTGCCGGGCGGGCCGGACAGAAGGACGCCGCGCGGCATCTTGGCGCCCATGCGGCGATACGCGTCGGGGTTCTTCAGGAAGTCGACGACGTCACTCAGCTCGCCCTCGACCTCGTCGATCCCGGCGACGTCCGCGAACGTGGTGCGCGGCTCACCCGCCTCCAGCTCGACCGGCTTGGGCGGCGCCTTGCGGCCCAGCATGCCGCCGGCGCCGCCGCCCAGCGCGCCCCTCATGCGCCGCGCGATGAAGATCCACAGCACCACCAGGAGCAGCATCGGGGCCAGCGAGATCAGCACGTTGACCAGGAGGCTGCGCTGCTGGACGACGGGTTCGGCCGTGACGGTGACGTTGTTCCGCGTCAGGTCGTCCCAGAGCTGGTCGTCCGCGAAGGTCGGCCGCTCGGTCGTGAACTTGGTGTACGTCCCGTCGCCCTCGGGGTTGTCCCGGGCCTTCTTCAGCTGGCCCTGGATCGCGTCGCCCTTGGCGTAGATCTTGCTGACGTTGCCCGCCTCGACCTGCTTGCTGAACTCCGTGTAGGAGACGGTCGGCTCGTCGCCCTCGTTGAAGAAGGAGAGCACGAGGTTGGCGATGAGGAAGACGATCAGCGCGGCCAGGGCCAGATTCCACCAGCCCCCGCGCATCCTCCTGCCGCCGGACGGCGGCTTGGGGGGCTCGTCGGGCGTGCCCTCGGTGCGCCAGGGCGGCTCGGGGGCCTTGCGCGGCGGGGACGGGTTGGTCATATCCGGACGTTACGACAGGAAAGCCACCCGGGCATGTGCGTGTACGGCGCTGGGGGCGCCCCTGTGGTGGGGGACGCCCCCAGCGCCGTACAGCCCTACGAGCCGAGAACCGTCAGCCCATGAACTTCTTGAACTCGTCCGGCAGCTCGAAGTCCTGGCCGCCCTGCTGGGGCAGTCCGAAGGCGCCGCCGTTCTGCGCGGCCGCGGCGCGGCGGGCGGCCTCCTCCTGCTCCTGCTGCTTGCGCTTCATCGGGTTGCCGGAGCGCTGCTTGCCCTTGGCCTTCTTCTGCTGCTTCTTCTGCCGGCCGGGGCCGCCGCCCATGCCCGGGACGCCGGGCATACCGGGCATACCGCCGCCCTGCGCCATGCGGGACATCATCTTGCGGGCCTCGAAGAACCGCTCGACCAGGTTCTTCACGGCGCTGACGTCGACGCCGGAGCCCTTGGCGATACGGGCGCGGCGCGAGCCGTTGATGAGTGTCGGCTCCTGGCGCTCCGCCGGGGTCATCGACTTGATGATGGCGGCCGTGCGGTCGACGTCGCGCTCGTCGAGGTTGTTGATCTGGTCCTTCATCTGGCCCATGCCGGGAAGCATGCCGAGCAGCTTCGAAATCGAGCCCATTTTCCTGACCTGCTCCATCTGGGCCAGGAAGTCGTCCAGGGTGAAGTCCTGGCCCTTCTTGGACGCCAGCTTGGAGGCCATTTTCTCGGCCTCTTCCTGGCTGAACGTCTTCTCCGCCTGCTCGATCAGGGTGAGCAGGTCACCCATGTCGAGGATGCGGGAGGCCATCCGGTCAGGGTGGAAGGCGTCGAAGTCCTCGAGCTTCTCGCCGTTCGACGCGAACATGATCGGCTTGCCGGTCACCGAGGCGATCGACAGGGCCGCACCACCACGGGCGTCGCCGTCCAGCTTGGACAGGACCACGCCGTCGAAGCCCACGCCGTCGCGGAAGGCCTCGGCGGTGTTGACCGCGTCCTGACCGATCATCGCGTCGACGACGAAGAGGATCTCATCGGGGCGGACCGCGTCGCGGATGTCCGCGGCCTGCTGCATCAGCTCCTGGTCGATGCCCAGGCGGCCGGCGGTGTCGACGATGACCAGGTCGTGGACCTTGGACTTGGCGAACTCGATGGAGTCCTTGGCGACCTTCACCGGGTCGCCGACGCCGTTGCCCGGCTCGGGGGCGTAGACCGCGACGCCGGCGCGCTCGGCGACGACGCTCAGCTGGTTGACGGCGTTGGGGCGCTGGAGGTCACAGGCGACCAGGAGCGGCGAGTGGCCCTGCTCCTTGAGCCACCGGCCCAGCTTGCCCGCGAGGGTGGTCTTACCGGCACCCTGCAGACCGGCCAGCATGATCACGGTCGGGGGCTGCTTGGCGAAGCGCAGGCGGCGGGTCTCACCGCCGAGAATGCCGACCAGTTCCTCGTTGACGATCTTGAGGACCTGCTGGGCGGGGTTGAGCGCCTTGGAGACCTCGGCGCCCAGGGAGCGTTCCTTGACCTTCTTGATGAAGGCACGCACGACGGGCAGGGCCACGTCGGCTTCGAGGAGCGCGATGCGGATCTCGCGGGCCGTGGCGTCGATGTCCGCCTCGGTCAGCCGTCCTTTGCCCCGGAGGGATTTGAAGGTGGCTGACAGGCGGTCGGAGAGAGTATCGAACACGGCGGCGTAGGTCCTCGCGTCGGCGTTGGTGTGGGTCGCCTCCCAGGGTATCCGGCCCCGCAAGCAAATCGTCCCTGACCGCTGCAGAGAGCGGGCAGGGACTGGAATCCCCGCATGCGCGGGGAGCACAGCATCCCGAGCAGCTTGCACATGCTGCCCATCGGACCATCCCCGCATCGGCGGAGAGCACATCCGGTAAACGCACGAACCGACCATAAGGTCACGCCCGTAGCAACTCCTCCAGCTCTCGGGCCACGGACACCGCCTCCTCCCCCGGCAACGGCGCACCCCCGCGACCCGTCACATAGAAGGCATCCACCGCGTTCGCCCCCAGCGTGCTGACATGCGCGCTCCGCACCCGCACCCCCGCCCCCTCCAGCGCCCGCCCGAGCCGGAACAGCAGGCCCGGCGCGTCCTGGGCGCGGACCTCGATCACCGTGGCCAGCCGCGACGCGGCCGGAGCGACCGTCACCCGGGGCGGGGGCGGCTCCACGCCCCGGCGCCGGGGGTAGGCGGCGTCCCGTTCGGCGAGCCGCCCGGCGATGTCCAGCGTGCCGTCCAGGGCTCGGACCAGGTCGGCGCGCAGTCGGGTGGCCTGGGGCAGGGAGCCGTACTCGGCGGCGACGCGCCAGTCCAGCAGCAGGACGGAGCCCTCAACGCCGTCCGGCAGCGGATGGGACCGCAGCTCGGCGGTGCGGACGGTCAGCCGGTGCATGGCCAGCACCCCGGCGACCGCGGGGAGCACGCCCGCCTGGTCCGGTACGGCGATCAGCAGCTCCACGCCGAGGGGCTCCGGGTCGGCGGCCCGCTCCAGGACTGCCGCATGTCTCGGGTCCGCGGCACTCTCCGGATCGGCCGGCGGTTCGGTCTGGGCGCGCAGTGCCAGTACCGGCCCGCCCGTGCGGAACGCCTCGACGGCGAGCCGTTCCTGCTCCGCGGTGGGCGCGGCGGCCTCGGGCTCCTCCAGCGGGTCCCCCGCCAGCACCGCCGAGACGCGCTTCACCAGGTCGGCGACGAGGGAAGCCCGCCAGGACGACCAGGCCGCCGGCCCGGTGGCCAGCGCGTCCGCCTCGGTCAGGGCGTGCAGCAGCTCCAGGGTGTGCTCCGTGCCGACCGCTTCGGCGACCGCGCGCACGGTGGCCGGGTCGTCGAGGTCGCGCCGGGTGGCCGTCTCGACGAGCAGCAGGTGGTGGCGTACGAGGGTGGCGATGACGCTCACGTCCGCGCGGTCGAAGCCGATGCGGGCGGCCACGTCCCGGGCGATGGTCTCACCGACCACGGAGTGGTCCCCCGGCCAGCCCTTGCCGATGTCGTGCAGCAGCGCGGCGACCAGGAGCAGGTCGGGCCGGTGGACGCGGCGGGTGAACCCGGAGGCGCGCACGGCGGTCTCGATCAGGTGCCGGTCGACGGTCCACAGGTGGACGGCGTTGCGCTGCGGGCGGCAGCGCACCCGCTCCCAGTCGGGCAGGAGCCGGGTGATCAGCTCCTCGGCTTCCAACGCCTCCCAGACGTCCACGGTGGGCCGGCCCGAGCCCAGCAGGGTCACCAGCTGCTCCCGTGCCTCGGCGGGCCAGGGCGCGGGCAGTGGGCGCACGGTGGCCGCGAGGCGCCGTACGGCGTGCAGGGAGAGCGGGAGCCCGGCCTGCGCCGCGGCGGCCGCGGCACGCAGCGGGAGCACGGGGTCGCGGTCGGGGCGCGCGGTGCGGGCGAGCACCACCTCGCCGTCCTGCTCGACGACGCCCTCGGCGAGCGGGGAGCGCTCGGCGACCTGTTTCCCGCCGCCCAGCATGGCGCGCAGCCTCGGTCGCACGGAGCGCGAGCGCAGTACGCGCCCCACCTCGCGCCAGGTGACGTCGCCTGCGTAGGAGATGACGCGGGCCGCCTCGTACACCTGCCGCAGCAGCGCGTCGGCGTCCAGCAGGCCCACCTCGGCCGCCACCTGGTCCTGCTCCTGCAACGCCAGCCGGTCGGTCGCCCGTCCCGTCGCCAGATGGAGCGCGTCGCGCACGTCGAGCAGCCGACGCCGGGCCTCGGCGAGGCCCTCGCGCGGGGCGTCGGCCAGCCAGGAGGCGGCTACGGCACGCAGGGCGGTGGCGTCGCGCAGGCCGCCCCGTGCCTCCTTGAGGTCGGGTTCCAGCAGGTATTGCAGCTCGCCCTGGCGTTCGGCCCGCTCGGCGCAGAGTTCCTGGAGTTCGGGGAGGCGCTTGGGGGCCTGGTTGCGCCAGTCGGCGAGGACCGCGGTGCGCAGCCCGGCGGTCAGTCCCAGGTCGCCGGCGAGATGCCGGGCGTCCAGGAGGCCGAGTTGGACTTTCAAATCCTCGCCCGCCGTCCTGCGGGCCTCCGCCGGCGTTCGCACGGAGTGGTCGAGGGCGAGACCGAGGTCCCAGACGGGGTACCAGAGGCGGTCGGCGAGGGCGGCGACCGCCTTGTCGTCGCCGCCGTCGTGCAGCAGGAGCAGGTCCAGGTCGCTGCGCGGGGACAACTCGCCGCGGCCGTAGCCGCCGACGGCGACCAGGGAGACCCCCCGGAGCGGGCCCGCGGCGGCGAAGAGGCCCGACAGCCACTCGTCCGTCAGTCCGGCGAGGGCGGCACGGCGCGGCGGCCCGGACCGCGCCCCCTCGGTGAGGAGGCGCAGCCGGGCCGCCGCGTAGCCGCCGGGTCCCGAGTCCTCTGCTTCTTTCGTCACGTCCGTACTCGTCACCCGGCGACTCCGTTCCGTTCTCGTGCCTCAGAGCTGCGACAGAGCTGCTTCGAAGCTGTTCAGAGCGCGTCGGGGCCGCGCTCGCCGGTCCGGACCCGTACGGCCGTGTCGACCGGAACCGACCAGACCTTGCCGTCACCGATCTTGCCGGTGCGGGCCGCCTTGACCACGACCTCGATGAGCTGCTCGGCGTCGTCGTCCTCGACCAGCACCTCGATGCGGATCTTGGGCACCAGGTCGACGGTGTACTCGGCGCCCCGGTAGACCTCGGTGTGGCCGCGCTGGCGGCCGTAGCCGCTCGCCTCGGTGACGGTCAGGCCGTGGACCCCGAAGGCCTGGAGGGCCTCCTTGATCTCGTCGAGCCGGTGCGGCTTGACGACGGCGGTGATGAGCTTCATGCGTCCACCTTCTTGCTCTGGGCCGACGCGGCCACGGAGGCGGCCGGCGTGGCGGTCGTCCGGGCGGCACCGCCGCCGGCGCCGCTGAAGTCGTATGCGGTCTCGGCGTGCTCGGCCTGGTCGATGCCGGCCACCTCGTCGTCCTCCGGCACGCGCATGCCGATCGTCTTGTGCAGGACGAAGGCGAGGATGGCGGAGACGACCAGGGAGTAGGCGAGAACCCCGAAGACACCGGCGCACTGCTTCCAGAACTGGTCCAGGCCACCGCCGTAGAACAGGCCCGCGACGTCGGACTGGCCCTTGCCGGTGGCGAAGAAGCCGACGAGGAGGGAGCCGAGGATGCCGCCGACCAGGTGCACGCCGACGACGTCGAGCGAGTCGTCGTAGCCGAACCGGTACTTCAGGCCGACCGCCATGGCGCACAGCACACCGGCGATGACGCCGACGGCGATCGCGCCCAGCGGGGAGACCGCGCCGCCCGCCGGGGTGATGGCGACCAGGCCGGAGACGGCGCCGGAGGCGGCGCCCAGCGTGGTGAAGGCGCCGTGGCGGATCTTCTCGTAGGCGAGCCAGCCGAGGACGGCGGCGCCGGTGGCGACCTGGGTGTTCACGAACATCAGGGCGCCGACGCCGTCGTCGTTGCCCAGCCACGAGCCGGCGTTGAAGCCGAACCAGCCGAACCACAGCAGGCCGGCGCCGAGCATGACCAGCGGCAGGCTGTGCGGGCGCATCGGGTCCTTCTTGAAGCCGACCCGCTTGCCGATGACGAGGATCACGCCGAGCGCGGCGGCACCGGCGTTGATGTGCACGGCGGTACCACCGGCGAAGTCGATGACCCCCAGCTCGAAGGCCCAGCCGCCGGCGCCCCACACCCAGTGGGCGACCGGGAAGTAGACGATCGTGGCCCACAGGGCGATGAACAGCGCCCAGGCCGTGAACTTCACCCGGTCCGCGAGGGCGCCGCTGATCAGGGCGGGCGTGAGCACCGCGAACATCAACTGGAAGACCAGGAAGACGAAGACCGGGATGGTGTAGCCGTCCCACAGCTCGGCCGGGCCGATGCCGCTGAGGCCGACCCAGTCGGAGTTCCAGCCGACGATGCCGCCGGTGTCCGTGCCGAACGCCATGGAGAAGCCGTACAGCACCCACAGGACGGTGACGATGCCGAGGCTGATGAAGCTCATCATCAGCATGTTCAGGGTGCTCTTGACGCGGACCATGCCTCCGTAGAAGAAGGCAAGGGCCGGGGTCATGAGCATCACCAGGGCGGAGCAGATGAGCATGAAGCCCGTGTTGGCGGCAGAGAGCTCCGTCTCTGCGGCGAGCGTGATGGCTGGAGCCATCGGCGTCTCCTCGTCGTTGGTACGGCCCCGTGCGGGCGAAGCCTGAGCGGAATGAGGGGTGGGCCGGTTATGCGCCATGAGATTGGCGCAGCGCGGTTTCGGTGGACGCCCCTCGTTGTTTCGCCGCCGTGACGAAGACGCTGTGCGTGTTACGCGTCGGTGAACTGCCGGATGCGGGGCCGGGCGGTCGTTATCGTGGCGCAACGTCCCGACCGGGACACGAACCGGCCGCGGCGGCCTCCGAGTGACCTGGCATGGGGGAGCCGAGTCGGGCAGTTCGGGAGGGCCGGCCGCGGCCGGGGCTGGTGGGTTTCAGACCGCTTCGGCGGTCTCCGGCAACTCGACGGCGAGCCGCTCGGTGAGGTCGACGATCTCACCGAGGTCGCCGAAATCGCGTACGGCCGTGTCGACGGTCTTGCGGATGCGGGTGTTGACGCGTTCGGAGCGGACCTTCTTGGCGATGCGCATGGCCTCGACGGCCAGGCCGGTGCTCTGCTCGGGCTCGCGGCGCAGCAGGTGCACGGTGGCCATGCCGATCAGGTTCAACGCGTACGACCGCTGGTGCTCGTCGTCCTTGGCGAACAGCTCCACCGCGCGGCGCATCAGCGGCTCGGCCAGCGAGGCGTAGGCGGGGCTGCGGCCGGCGACGTAGGCGAGGTCGCGGAAGGAGTGGCTGTTCTCCCCGTACAGCTCGGCCGCGGAGAAGAAGCGGATCCAGTCGGGGTCCGGCTCGTCCCACTCGTCGGCCTCGGCGAAGGTGTCCTCGGCCATGCGCACCGCCCGCTTGCAGCGGCCGGGCTGCCCCATGTTGGCGTAGGCGCGGGCCTCCATCGCATACAGCATCGACTGGGTGCGGGGGCTCGCGCAGTCCCGGCTGCCGTACTGCGCGAGGTGGATCAGCTCCAGGGCGTCGTCGGGCCGGCCGAGGTGGATCATCTGGCGGCTCATGCTGGAGAGGATGTACGAGCCGAGCGGCCGGTCTCCGGCCTCCTTGGCGGCGTGCAGGGCGAGGACGAAGTACTTCTGCGCGGTGGGCTGGAGCCCGACGTCGTACGACATCCAGCCGGCCAGCTCGGCGAGTTCGGCGGCGACCTTGAACAGCTTGGACCGGGTGGCCTCCGTCTGGGGTTCCTGCAGCAGGTCGGTCACCTCGTGCAGCTGGCCGACCACCGCCTTGCGGCGCAGGCCGCCGCCGCACTGGGCGTCCCAGCGGCGGAACATCACGGCGGTCGACTCGAGCAGGTCCAGCTCCGGCCGGGACAGGCGCCCACGCGCGCGGGAGGCGGGCGCGGGCTCGCGTCCGGCGGGGGTGGCCGACGGCGAGGGGACGAGCCAGCGCTGCATGGGCTCGATGAGGGACGGGCCCGCGGAGAGGGCCAGTGAGCTCCCGAGGAAGCCGCGCCGCGCCAGCATCAGGTCGCTGCGCGAGAACTCGCTGAGCAGGGCCACGGTCTGCGGGCCCGTCCAGGGCAGGTCGACGCCGGTCGCGGAGGGCGTCGGGCGGGTGGAGCGCAGGCCCAGGTCCTCGACGGAGACGACGACACCGAAGCGCTCGGAGAACAGCTCGGACAGGATCCGCGGGATCGGCTCGCGCGGATTCTCGCCGTCGAGCCAACGGCGCACTCGTGAGGTGTCCGTGGAGATGTGGTTGGCGCCCAACTGGCGGGCCCGGCGGTTGACCTGGCGGGCCAGCTCTCCCTTGGACCAGCCGCTGCGGGCGAACCATGAGGTGAGCAGCTCGTTGGGGCGCTTGTCAGCGGGCGACGCGCTTCCCGCGCTCGTACCGCTTCCGCCGTTGCCGCTCACTGGAACGCCCCCATCCCTGAGACCACCTGTCGCCGAGTGCGCCAAGCCCTATCAGAATGCCGGTGGTTGGGGCCCTCCGTCCGGTGGTTGCCACCCTTCGAACGGAAAGCCGAGTTGCCTCCGGCATACCCACAAGTGCATGTGCCCCACGGCTCCATGCACACAAAGTAATCCTACGATCACCCGTCCAGCCATGGCGATTGCAGAATCGCCACCATTCGCCACCCCTTCGGATGAACTCCCAGTGGCCTGCACGCGATTCACTTGACATAGGCCAACCGGGAGTCGGTGCAACGGTGCACACCGGGGCGTGCGCGGGCGAACACACCACCCGGAGTGCTTCCGGACGCTGTCTGAACCGCGCCGGACTGGGGAGTTGGAAGCAGAGAGTCACGTTTCACGTCCGCTGCGTAACCGCCGCTGCGTCGAACCCGTTGGAGGGGGCATGGGCTTCACGATCGGCATCGGCAGCACTCGGGGCATGCGCGACATCCGGCCCGGCGCGCGCCGCCGCGGTCGAGCGTCGGAGTGCACCGCCGTGGCCGAGTTCACCGGACTGTGGGGCTGGGCCGTGGTGCCGGGGGCGCGGGCCGCCGCCGGCGCCTGCTCGTGCGGCCTGCGCGACTGCCCCGCGCCGGGTGCCCATCCGCTGGACTTCGCGCCGGAGGTGCCCGCCGGGGCGACCCTGGACGAGGCGAGCGAGGCCTGGGCCGAGTTCCCGGGCGCCGCGGTCATGCTGCCGGTCGGTCGGACCTTCGACGTGATCGAGGTGGCCGAGCCCGCCGGACTGCGGGCGCTGGCCCGGCTGGAGCGCATGGGCCTCCCGCTCGGCCCGGTCGCGGCGACCCCGCAGGGCCGCGTCCACTTCTTCGTCGCCCCGGGCGCCGCCGTCGAGCTGCCCCGGCTGCTCTACCGCATGGGCTGGGACGACCCGTCCGCCCTGGACCTGCGCGGGCTGGGCCCCGGTTCGCACGTCACCGCCCCGCCCTCCGACCGCGGCGGCCTCGGCCCGGTGCGCTGGCTGCGTCCGCCGGCCCTCGACTCGGCGACCAACCCGCCGGCGGCCCGGCTGCTGCTGGGGACACTGGCGTACGTCGCCCATCGGTCGCGGGCGTAGACCTCCGGCGGCCGGGAGGGCACGCGGTCTCTCCCTCCCCGTACGCCCCTGTTCCTCACGCACACGCACCACACCTGCCGCGCCCGGCCTACCTGCCCTGCTCGCGACCACACCAGCGCGCCCGCCAACCAGCGCCCCGCCCACCACGCCAGCACGCCCACCACCCAGCGCCCCACGCGCCACGCCAGCGCGCCCACCACCCGGCGCCCCGCGCCTTGGCGCACACCGGACGCGGCAGTCCACACCACCGCCGCCCGGCGCGCGCCTCCCGCCTCCCGCAACCCACAACCCACAACCCACACACAGCGAAGCGCCCGCCCCCCATCGAGGGTGGCGGGCGCTTCTCCGCGCGCGGGCGCGTGTCCTGGGACGCGCGCACCGGAGTCCGGCAGGCGGCAGCGTCACTCGCCGATGAGGGCATCCACGAACGCCGCCGGCTCGAACGGCGCCAGGTCGTCCGCGCCCTCGCCGAGCCCGATCAGCTTGACCGGCACGCCCAGCTCGCGCTGCACGGCGACCACGATGCCGCCCTTGGCCGTGCCGTCGAGCTTGGTGAGCACGATGCCGGTGATGTCGACGACCTCGGCGAAGACCCGGGCCTGGATCAGGCCGTTCTGGCCGGTGGTGGCGTCGAGCACGAGCAGCACCTCGTCCAGCGGCGCGTGCTTCTCCACGACGCGCTTGACCTTGCCGAGCTCGTCCATGAGGCCGGTCTTGGTGTGCAGGCGGCCGGCGGTGTCGATGAGCACGACGTCCGAGCCCATCTCCTTGCCCTCCTTGACCGCGTCGAAGGCGACGGAGGCCGGGTCGCCGCCCTCCGGGCCGCGCACGGTGTGGGCGCCGACCCGCTCGCCCCAGGTCTGCAGCTGGTCGGCGGCGGCCGCACGGAAGGTGTCGGCGGCGCCGAGGACGACACTGCGGCCGTCGGCGACCAGGACGCGGGCGAGCTTGCCGGTCGTGGTGGTCTTGCCGGTGCCGTTGACCCCGACGACCATCACGATGCCGGGCTTGGTGTTCGCCGGCTCGGTCTTGACCTCGCGGTCCATGTCGGGGCCGACCAGGGTGATCAGCTCCTCGCGCAACAGGGTGCGCAGTTCGTCGGGCGTGCGGGTGCCGAGCACCTTCACGCGCTCGCGCAGCCGCTCGACCAGCTCCTGGGTGGGCTGCACGCCGACGTCGGCGGTGAGCAGCGTGTCCTCGATCTCCTCCCAGGTGTCCTCGTCGAGGTGCTCCCGGGAGAGCAGGGTGAGCAGGCCCTTGCCGAGGGCGTTCTGCGAGCGGGAGAGGCGGGCACGGAGCCGGACCAGACGGCCGGCGGTGGGCTCGGGAACCTCGATCTGCGGGATCTCGAGCTCTTCGACGACGGGCGGCTCCTCGACGGTGGCGGGAGCGGTGCCGCCGTCCGGGAGGTCGACCTCCTCTATCGTCCGGCGCGTTTCGTCGCGCGGCGTCTCGGCCTCGTCGCCGACGTGCGGCTCGGCCGGAGGGGCGGTGATGTCGGGGGTGGCGGGGGGCGGCGGAGGCAGCTGCTTCTTACGGCGACTGCCGATGACCAGCCCGCCGAGCGCGCCGATCACGACCACGGCGATGACTACAGCAAGGATGACGATTTCCATAACCCGTCCAGTATCAGCCATGGGCTCCGAGGGCACCCCCCTTGTGCCTTTCTCCAAAGGACAAAGGCCCCTGGAAGGAAGGAGTCGGATCAAAGTACGATGGAAGAGGCCACGTCAACGCGCGTAGAGTCCCGTCAACCCCTCTTCTCCCACGATCGAGGCACGGACCCCCCACATGAGCAAGACCGCCGAGACCGAAGGCGCCCTGGAAACACGTGGCATCGAGCAGGTGCCCGACCATGAGCGCACCGCCCGGACCCGCGAGCTTTTCCCGACCTGGGTCGGCGCCAACATCAGCGTGCTGCTGCTCACGATGGGCGCGAGCCTCGTCGTGGCGTACCAGCTGAACTTCTGGCAGGCGCTCGTCGTCGCGGCCGCCGCGCCGGTCCTGTCCTACGGCCTGGTCGGGCTGATCGGCATCGCCGGCAAGCGCGGTGGCGCACCCGGAATGGCGCTGTCCCGGGCGGTCTTCGGGCAGCGGGGCAATCTGCTGCCGGGTTCGCTGATCTGGATCGCCCGCTGGGGCTGGGAGACGATCAACGCGGTGACCGGCGCCTACGCCCTGCTCACCGTGCTGGACATCGTGTTCGGCATCCGGGCCAACAGCGTGCTGGACATGGCCACGCTGCTCGCCTTCGTCGTGGCGACCTTCGCGATCTCCGGGCTGGGCATCAACGCCGTACAGAAGTGCAACAAGTACGCGGCCTACCTCTTCGCCGCCTTCTCGGTACTGGTCCTCGGCTACCTGGTCGTCGACACCGACTGGTCCGCGGTGTTCGACCGGTCCGCCGGTTCGGTCGCCGCGATGATCACCGGCGTCGGCCTGATCGCGGCCGGGGGCGTCAGCTGGATCCCGTCCGCCCCGGACTTCACCCGGTACCTGCCGCGCACGGCCTCCTCCAAGGGGATCGTGGGCGTGACGATCGGCGGCGCCGGCATCGTCGTCCTGCCCATGGTCCTGATGGGCATGGTCATGGCCGTCTCCACACCGGACCTGGCCTCGGCCTCCGACCCGGTCTCCTTCCTCGGCGAGATCCTGCCGACCTGGATCGCGGTGCCGTACCTGCTGATCGCACTGATCGGCATGCTCCTGATCAACTCGATGTCGATGTACTCGGCCGGTTTCACCGCGCAGACCCTGGGCTTCAAGGTCCCGCGGCACTGGGCGGTCTCGGTCAACGCCGTGATCTCGCTGATCTTCGGCGGTGTGCTGATGCTGGTGGCGACCAGCTTCATGGGCTCCTTCATCGCCTTCCTGTCGCTGCTCGCGGTCGCCTTCTCCGCCTGGGTCGGCGTCTTCGGCGCGGACATGCTGCGCCGCAAGGAGTACGACGGCGACGCCCTCGCCGACACCGGCCGCACCAGCGCCTACTGGTACCGCGGCGGCTTCTCCCCCGCCGCCGTCGCCGCCTGGGCGGTGGGTCTTATCGCCGGTCTGATGTTCACCACGTCCGACTGGTTCACCGGCCCCCTCGCCGCGAACAACGTCATCGGCGAGTACGGCCTCGGCTGGGTCGCCACGGTCGTCATCTCCGGCCTGCTGTACGTCGTACTGCCGAAGCCGGCGGTGGTCGTCCCGGCGACGGCACCGGCCGAGCGGGCGGAGCAGTCCGAATCCGTGACCGTCTGACCCTGCGCCACCCTGTCGCCCCTTCCCGGGCCGAGCCTCTCCGAGGCCGGCGGGAGGGGGCGACGCGCGTGCGGCACCCGCAGCGGGGCGCCCCGCTGCCGCCGGCCCCGGAGAGGCTCGGCGGGAGCGGGTCCGCCCCGCACTGGGGGTGCCTGCGGTTCGGCCCGCACCGGGGCGCGCCCGCCTGCGGCCCTCAGCCTGCCGAAGCCCGCTGGTGAAAGTCCTCGCCCGGGAGCCGGACGGTCCGGGGCGCCTGAGACAGGCGGCGGAGTCCTCATCCGGTACGCCGTCCGGGCCTAGCTAGGGCCTGTCGTTTGGATCTTGCCGGCGTCGCGGGGTGTGGCACGCGCGTCCGCGGCGTTGTCGTCGGTTGCCAGGGCTCCGCCCTGCCGCCCTCCCCCGCCTTGCGGCCGCACGCACCACGCCCCGCTCGGGTGGGCCGAGAGGCGCAGTCTCTCTCAGCCGACCTGATCCGAACGCCAGGCCCTAGCTAGGCCGGGGCACGGACGTACGACACCGCCGCCCCCGGTCCGGGTGGTGACCCGGGCCGGGGGCGGCGGACGGTACGAGGAGAGGGGCAGCGGGGACTTGGCCCTTCTCCCCGGGTTCGGGGGCGGGCGGTCAGCCCATCTCCTCCAGGGCCTTGCCCTTCGTCTCCTTCACGAACTTCAGGACGAAGGGGATGGAGAGCGCGGCGAAGATCGTGTAGATCACGTAGGTGCCGGAGAGGTTCCACTCGGCCAGCGACGGGAAGCTCGCGGTGATGGCCCAGTTGGCGATCCACTGCGCGGCGGCGGCCACACCCAGCGCGGCGGCGCGCAGCCGGTTCGGGAACATCTCGCCGAGGAAGACCCAGACGACGACACCCCAGGACAGGGCGAAGAAGAGCACGAACAGGTGGGCGGCGATCAGGGCGACCCAGCCCTGGGTGGCCGGGAGCTTGCCGTCGACCAGGTCGAAGGAGAAGGCCCAGGCCTCCAGCGCCAGGCCGATCACCATGCCGACCGAGCCGATGAGGGCGAGCGGCTTGCGCCCGATGCGGTCCACGAAGATCATCGCGATCACGGTGCCGACGATGTTGATGATCGACGTCGTGAACGAGTAGAAGAACGACTGCGTCGGGTCGACGCCGACCGACTGCCACAGCGTCGAGGAGTAGTAGAAGGCGACGTTGATGCCGACGAACTGCTGGAAGACCGACAGGCCGATACCGATCCAGACGATCGGCTTGAAGAAGAAGCTGCCGCCGAGCAGGTCCTTGAAGGAGGACTTCTCCTCGCGGTGCATCGCGTGCTCGATCTCGGCGACGCGGGCGTCGAAGTCCACGTCCTTGCCCTCGACCTCTTCGAGGATCTGCTTGGCGCGCTCGTGCTTGCCGACGGAGACCAGGAAGCGCGGGGACTCCGGGATGGCGAAGGAGAGCAGGCCGTAGAGGATCGCCGGGATGACCATGACGCCGAGCATGACCTGCCAGGCCTCCAAGCCCATCAGCTCACCGCGCTGGTCGCCGCCGGCGGCGTTCAGCAGACCCCAGTTGACCAACTGCGACACGGCGATGCCGATGACGATCGCGGCCTGCTGGAAGGAGCCGAGCCGGCCTCGGTAGGCGGGCGGGGAGACCTCGGCGATGTAGGCGGGGCCGATCACCGAGGCCATGCCGATGGCGAAGCCGCCGATGACGCGCCACATGGCGAGGTCCCACAGCGCGAAGGGCAGTGCGGAGCCGATGGCGCTGACGGTGAAGAGGACGGCCGCGATCTGCATGCAGCGGATGCGGCCGATGCGGTCGGCGATGCGACCGGCGGTCGCGGCGCCGATGGCACAGCCGATCAGTGCGACGGCGATGACCTGGGCCAGCACCGCGGAGCCGACGTCGTAGCGGTCGCGGATGGCCTCGACGGCGCCGTTGATCACGGAACTGTCGTAGCCGAACAGGAAACCGCCCATCGCGGCCGCCGCCGCGATGAAGATGACGTGCCCGAGATGCTCGGGGTGAGCCGTCCTGGCTCCTGATGTGGATGCCTGCGATGTGCTGGCCACGTGTACTCCTCGGGCTACCGGCAACGCTGCCGGGGTGGTTCGCCTTCGAGGTGCCATTGAAGGGACCTGAAGGTAAAAGCAACGTTGCAGAGACTATGCCTTCAAGTTTCGAAGTCAATAGGGCGAGAGCTGTGAGTTTGAGGACGTAAAAGAGGGATACTCGTTCAAGAGTTGAAATTAGCGGGCCGGAACTAGCGCAACCGCTGGCTGATGACCTTCGACACACCGTCGCCCTGCATGGACACGCCGTACAGCGCGTCGGCGACCTCCATCGTGCGCTTCTGGTGTGTGATGACGATCAGCTGTGAGGCCTCCTGCAGCTCCTGCATGATCCGGATCAGCCGCTGCAGGTTCGTGTCGTCGAGCGCCGCCTCGACCTCGTCCATGACGTAGAACGGGCTAGGCCGCGCCTTGAAGATCGACACCAGCATCGCCACGGCGGTCAGTGAGCGTTCCCCGCCCGAGAGCAGCGACAGCCGCTTGACCTTCTTGCCCGGCGGCCGGGCCTCGACGTCCACCCCTGTGGTGAGCATGTTGTCGGGGTCGGTCAGGATCAGCCGCCCCTCACCACCCGGGAACAGCCTGCTGAAGACGCCCTCGAACTCCCGGGCGGTGTCCCGGAAGGCCTCGGTGAAGACCTGCTCGACGCGCTCGTCGACCTCCTTGACGACCTGGAGCAGGTCGGCGCGGGTCTTCCTCAGGTCCTCCAGCTGCTCACTGAGGAACTGGTGCCGCTCCTCCAGCGCCGCGAACTCCTCAAGGGCCAGCGGGTTGACCTTGCCGAGCTGCTGGTAGGCACGTTCGGCGGCCCTCAGCCGCTTCTCCTGCTCGGCGCGTACGAAGGGCCGGGGAAGGTTGCGCGGGTGCTCGGGATCGTCCGGGAGCTCCTCGCCCTCGGCGGGGGGCGAGGGCGGCACCTCTTGATGGGGGCCGTACTCGGCCGCGAGCCCCACCGGTTCCACACCGAGTTCCTCCAGCGCCTTGGTCTCCAGCTGCTCGATGCGCAGCCGTTTCTCGGCGCCGAGTACCTCGCCCCGGTGGACTGAATCCGTCAACTTGTCCAGCTCCGCCTTGAGGTCGCGCCCGGCGGTGCGCGCGGCGGTCAGCTCCTGCTCGCGCCGTGCCTTGGCGGCCTCGGCGGCGGTGCGCTCCTCGTCGGCGCGGGTCAGGGAGACCTCGACGTGCGCGAGCAGTTGCCGGGCACCGGCGGCCACGGCCTCGGCGACGGCCGCCTCGTGCCGCAGCCGGGCCCGCCGCTGTTCGGCACGCGCGCGTGCCTCGCGTTCCGCGCGGGCGGCCCGGTCCAGGGAGTCGGCCCGGCCGGCCAGCCCCTTGACCCGTTCCTCGTGGGTACGGGCCTGGAGGCGGGCCTCCATCTCGGTCTGGCGGGCGTTGGCGCCGTCGGCGGCGAGCCGGTCGCGCACGGAGGTATCGGGCTCCTCCTCGACCGGCATCTCCTCGGCGACCGCCAGCCGCTCGGCCAGCTCCTCTACGTCCATCAGCGCCTTGTCCAGCGCCTCCTGCGCCCGGGCCGCCGCCGCGGCGGACCGCTCGGCCTCTCCTGCGGCGCCCCGCGCCTGACCCGCCAGCCGGCCCAGCTGCTGGGCGACGGCCGACTTCTCCCGGTCGGCTGCCCGGCGCCGCTCCCCCAGTTCCTCCACCAGCGCGGCACACTCCCGGCGCCGCTCGACGGCCGCGTCCTGCGCCTCGGCGAGTTCCTCGCACCGCACGCCCAGCTCCTCCAGCTCGGCGGCGGCCTGGTCCACGGACGCCTGCACCTCCAGCAGGCTGGGCGCCCCGGCGGACCCGCCCTGCGCGAAGTGCGCGCCCAGCAGGTCGCCCTCGGCGGTGACGGCGGTCAGCCCGGGCCGGGCGTAGACGAGGTCCTCGGCGTCCTCCAGGGTGGCGACGACGACGATCCCGCGCAGCAGCCGCCGCACGGCGGGCATCAGGTCGGCGGGACCGCGGACGAGGTCGGCGGCGTACGGCGGCCCTTCGCTGCGCGGGTCCTCCGCTACGTCGTCGGGGGCGCCGGCGAGCAGCAGGGCGGCCCGTCCGGCGTCCTGCTTGCGCAGCAGGCGGATGGCGTCGGCGGCGGCCGCGGGGGACGTCACCGCGAGGGCGTCGGCGGCGGCGCCGAAGGCGGTGGCCAGGGCGACTTCGTGGCCGGGTGACACAGTGAGGAGCCCGGCGGCCGGGCCGAGCAGGCCGGTGAGCCGGTCCTTCGCGGCGAGCAGCGCGCCGGTTCCGTCCTTGCGGCGCAGTCCGAGCGCGAGGGCCTCGTGGCGGGCCTGTGTGGCGGCTCGCGCGCGTTCCGTCGCGGTGGCCGCCTCGCGGGCGGTACTCAGGGCGGCCTCCGCCTCGGCCAGCTGCCGCTTGGCGGCCTCGTGGCGCTCGCCCAGCTCCTGGTCGCCCGCGTCCAGCCCGTCGACCTCCGCCTGGAGCGCCTCGTACTCCTCCTGGGCGGCGGCGGCCCGCTCCTGGGACTCGTCCCGGGCCTCGGCGAGGCGCTCGATCTCGGCCTGGGCCGAGGCGGCGCGGGAGCGGGCGGTGCCGACCTGGCCGCTGAGCCGGGCCAGGCCCTCACGGCGGTCGGCGATGGCGCGGGCGGCGTCCTTGAGGCGGCGCTCCTCCAGGGCCAGTTCGCGTTCGAGGTCGGCGCGGTGGGCGACCGTGTCCTCCAGAGCGTGCTCGGCCGCCTCCAGGGCCGCTTCGAGTTCGGCCTCCTGTTCGCGGACGCGGGCGGCCTCGCGCTCCAGCTCCTCCGGGTCCCGGCCGCGCCGCTCCTCGGGCGGCGTGGAGGTGGCGCTCTTCACGCGCGCGTCGGCCAGCGAGATCGTGCCGCGCACCCGTTCGGCGAGCTGGGACAGCTCGTACCAGGTCTGCTGGGCGCGCTGGAGGCGCGGGGCGAGCCTGCGCACCTCGTCCTCCAGGTCCGCCTCGCGGCGCAGCGCCCGGCCCAGCTCCCGCTCGGCGGCTTCCTTGCGCTCCTTGAGCGCGGCCTCGTCGGCGATCTCGGCTTGGAGTGCCTCGCGCAGCCGTACGAGGTCGTCGGCGAGGAGCCTCAGCCGCGCGTCCCGGAGGTCGGCCTGGATGACGGCGGCCCGGCGCGCCACCGCCGCCTGCCGGCCCAGCGGCTTCAGCTGGCGCCGCAGTTCGTCGGTGAGGTCCTGCACGCGTGCGAGGTTGGCCTGCATCGCGTCCAGTTTCCGGAGCGCCTTCTCCTTGCGCTTGCGGTGCTTGAGGACGCCGGCGGCCTCCTCGATGAAGGCGCGGCGGCCCATCGGGTCGGCGTGCAGGACGGAGTCGAGCTGGCCCTGACCGACGATGACGTGCATCTCGCGGCCGATGCCGGAGTCGGAGAGCAGTTCCTGGATGTCGAGGAGGCGGCAGGTGTCGCCGTTGATCTGGTACTCGCTGCCGCCGTTGCGGAACATGATCCGCGTGATGGTGACCTCGGCGTACTCGATGGGCAGGGCCCCGTCGGAGTTGTCGATGGTCAGCGACACCTCGGCCCGGCCGAGCGGCGGGCGGCCGGTGGTGCCGGCGAAGATGACGTCCTCCATCTTGCCGCCGCGCAGCGTCTTGGCGCCCTGTTCGCCCATGACCCAGCTGAGCGCGTCGACGACGTTGGACTTGCCCGAACCGTTCGGACCGACGACGCAGGTGATGCCCGGCTCGAACCGGAGCGTGGTCGCCGAGGCGAACGACTTGAACCCGCGGAGGGTCAGGGCCTTCAGGTGCACGCCGTCGGACTCTACCTTTCACGGGTGTCTCACTCCATGAACCGGTGAACCACCGCGGTTTCACCGGTGAACGTGCAGGGCACATCAGACGTTGAAGAGGGTGAAAGGATGCGCGGGGGAGGACCGGGCGGGCCGGACGGCGAAGACGGGGGCGGGAAAGAAAGAAGGGACGCCGAAGCGTCCCTTGCAGACTCTGACACCTGAGCGGTTGTACGGACGGGCCCAACCACTGCCGTGCCGTGATGGAGCGATGCAGTGATCAGGTGAGCGCAGGCTCCGCCTGGTGTGCGTCAACGCTCTCCATGCTCTCCATGATCCTGTCGTGAGAAGCGGCAGCCGCCAACGCGTCCTTCTCCGCCTGGATCCGTCCGAGCTCGGATTCCAGGTCCTGGACGCGCTGCTGGAGCCGTCGCATCTCGGCGAGGAGTCGAGGATCGGAGCCGCCGACGTAACCGAGAAGCGCCTTTGCCATGATGGATGGTCCTCCACAATGAGTGACCGACCGAAGCGGTGTGGGTCGTGTAGGGATCGCACCCGCGGTGCTTGGCACTTTGGAGTTTTTCCTGCCGTTCAACCATGCCAAACAGCTAAGGTGCGCGGGGCTTTCAGCGTCTCACCAAAAAGTTTGACGGTCAACACGATCACGCCCCGTATCGACGGGGACCCGGGGGCACACGGCCTGGAAGCGGCGACGCGGCGACTCCTGCGGGCCCCTGGGGGCGTGGCGATCATCCTGCGTGCGGAGCCTGCCACGACACGTCGTTCTTGGCAACCACCTGCCCGTTTCCACTGCGGACACCTGTCCCCGGACGGTCGTACCGGGCTCTGGGGGGCCTTCGCGCGGTCCGGTGTCAGCGGATGGCGAAGCCCTCGTAGCCCCCGCGGGGTGTGTCCCAGATCTCGGTGACACCGTCCACTCGTCCGGGCGTGTCGTCACCGTGCAGCCAGTCGAGCAGTCCTTCGCAGCGCTCGCGCGGGCCCTCCGCGACGACCTGGACGCGCCCGTCGGCCAAATTGAGAGCAAAGCCACTCATCCCGCCGAGCTCCAGCGCCCTGGCCCGCGTGAACCAGCGGAAACCCACACCCTGAACCTGTCCGCGCACCCACGCGACCAGCCGTACATCCTCGCTCATGACTGCAACCTAACCAGTCAATGTCTCGCCGGACACTTCACCCCCTGGCGCCATGCGGTACCGTCCCCACCCAATGAAACTCACCTGAAACTCACTCGTTCGTGTGAGTTCCGTGTTGATCGTGAGGACACGTCGACCGCGAGGACACGTCCAGCGCGAGGACGAGGAAGGCCAGAACATGGGACGCCACCGACGCTCCGCCGCCGGCCGCGCCGCCACGGGCCGCGCCGCGGGGGGCCATCAGCCGGACGGCACGACGGGACAGGGCCGTGACCAGCAGGCCCCGGACGCGGGCGCCCGCCCCACCATGGGGATCGCGCCCTACCTGAACCCCGAGGCGTACGCCGAGGTCCGTGCCAAGAGCGACGCCTACCTGTTCGCGCCGGACGACCCGGACGGCGACGGGGGCGAGGGCCACCCGCGGGCCGGCCGCACGGTCCCCTTCCCGAGCGACGGTTTCTCCCCCGACGACGGTCCGCAGCGCGCGGGCACGCACCGCCGCCGCAAGAAGAAGGGCGTCACCCCGGTCCGCACGGGGCTGCTCGGTGTCTCGGCCGCGGTCGCCATCGGCACGGTGGCGGTGGCCACGGGCGCGGTGCCCGGGCTCGACAACTACCGGATGGGCGGCAGCGGCGGGGGCGACCGGGTGCAGTCCCAGGACGCCCCGACGAACACCCCGTCCGAGCAGGGCGGCACCTCCGGCAGCGCAGAGGCCGACCGCGGCGGCGACGCCTCCACGAGCCGCGGCACCGACCGGTCGTCGTCGCCCTCGGAGTCCGCCGAGTCCTCCTCGCCCTCCGAGTCCGCCGAGTCCTCCTCGCCCGAGTCCTCCTCCCCCGCGCCGTCCTCGCCCTCGGCATCGGCGTCGAAGCCAGCCGCCCCGGCCGAGACGCCGGCGAAGACGAAGAAGCCGGAGACGACCCCCAGCACGAAGCCGAAGCCCACGCCCTCGCGTCCGGCCGACAAGAAGCCCGGGCAGCCCAGCGCGCCCGCCGCCGTGTCGGACGAGGCCGTCGCCCAGGCCCAGGTGCTCAAGCTCGTCAACGACGAGCGGGCCAAGGCGGGCTGCAGCCCGGTGGCCGCGAACAGCGCGCTGCGCGAACTGGCCGAGGACTTCAGTGAGGCCATGGCCGAGCAGGGCTTCTTCGACCACACCGACCCCAGCGGCGCGACCCCCTGGGACCGGGCCGAGGCGGCCGGGATAAGCAACCTCGGCGGCGAGAACATAGCCCGCGGACAGGCCGACGCCCAGGCCGTGATGGATGCCTGGATGGACAGCCCGGGCCACAAGGCCAACATCCTGAACTGCGACTTCCAGACCCTGGGGGTCGGAGTCCACTTCGGCTCCGGCGGTCCGTGGTGGACTCAGAACTTCGGCTACTGAGATAACCGCAGGTCAGAGACCTAGGAGACCCCCGGGGCCGTCTCGGGGCCGTCACTCGCTGACTCCTCATCCCCGAAGACGCGGTCAACGGCGGCCCGGGTTCGCGTCTCGCTCGACGGCATCAGGTGCGTGTACGTGCGCAGGGTGAAGCCGGGGTCATGGTGGCCCAGGTACTCGCTGAGAGCCTTGATGCTCTCCCCCGCGTCCAGGAGCACCGACGCGTAGAAGTGGCGCAAGGCGTGCATGCCGTTGCTGCGGTCAGCGTCGACGCCGGCACCCCGGAGAGCTGGCCGCCACACACGGTCGTTGAAGCGGTTGCGATTCAGCGCCAGGCCCTCGGTACCGGTGAAGAGCAGCGAGGCCGTGACCGGCGGACCGTCGAGCGTCTTCCACGGCAGGGTGATCCTCGTCGCTGGATGCCGCTTCAGGTGACCAGCCAACGCGAAGGCGACGGATTCCGGCAGCGGCACGTCACGCTCTCGCCCGCTCTTTGGCGGAGCGAACACCGCCCGGTGGCGCTGCAACAGCTTGACCTGTCGCACGACGTGCACGACACCGCCAAGGAAGTCGACGTCTTCCACCGCCAGGCCGAAGGCCTCCCCCTGCCGCAGGCCAAGCCCGGCCGCCACGTTCACCAGGGCCTGATAGCGGTCGGGCAAGGCAGCGCGAACTGCCGTGACTTTGCCGACGGACCAGGGCTTGACCTTGCGCGGCTCAAGCCGCGGAGCCTTGACCGAGCGCGCGCTGCACGGATTCACGCGGATGATCCGGTCTTCCACAGCGGCGGTGAACACCGTCGAGACGTGGGCGAAGATCCCGCGCCGGTAGCCAGCCGAGAGCCCACGGTCTTCCAGCGTGCGCAGCCAGAGGCGCAGATGCGAGGGCGTGAACGAACTCATCGGCCGAGTGCCCAGATGCGGGATCGCGTGGAGCCGTAGCCGACTCTCGACCGACTCACGGGTCAGAGGGTCCGTGATCTGTGTTGCCATCCACTCGGTGGCGAACTGCTCGAACGTGACCTTCCCCGAGTTCGGATCAACGTAGTCGCCACGCGACATGTCGGCCTCGATGTTGGCGAGCCACTGTTCCGCCTTGCGCTTCTGCTTGTCCGGGAAGCTCCTGGACTTCTCGGAGCCGTCAGGCCCGACGTACCGGGCGCGGTAGCGCAGGCCGACGCCGAAGCGGTCGGTCTTGGTCTTGATGGTCTTACCGTCGGCGTCGGCCTCGACCTTGTACCAGCGGTCTTGGACGTGTCCGGCCATCAGGCTGCCTCTTCCATCTGGTTCTCGACCCAGACGCGGACGTCTTCGGGGTCGAAGCGAAGGTGCCGGCCGACACGGAAACCGCGCGGTCCGGTCTGCTTGCGGCGCCACTGGTAGACGGTCTCGACCGGGACGCCGAGGAGGTCGGCCAGGTCGACCGGGGTCAGGTAGCGGTCGGGCAGCGAGCGCTTCATGCCCACACCTCCATGTCGTCCATGTCGTCCATGTCGTGCAGGTCAGCGACTGCTTCGCGTGCTGTCTCGCGGTTCAGGCGCAGGTCTCGGGCGATGGAGGCGGCAAGCCACGATTCACCCGGAGAGTGGCCCTGTCCGGCGTAGGTCCAGTGAGCGAGGACGAACGTGGAGCCTTCGGTGTCATCGAGGTTTTCGGAGAGCCCGTGTTCGCGGCGTTCCTGGCGGGCGCGGTAGTCGGCGCGGGTCTGACGCAAGGCGCCCAGGGTGGTCGAGTAGCGGCGGGACTTGGTGGAGAAGTGCCCGCGGAAGCCGAGCATGTGAGCCCACCGGGCCAGCAGCCGATCCGGGTAGGCGTCATTGAGGAGGCAGCACGCTTCGATCAGCCGCCGCGTGTGCGCGGGCAGGTCGAGCCGGTCGAGTTCGGCCAGCTCCCCGATGCGGCGGTCAACGGTGCCGGTGGTCTCGGCGGCTTTGGTGGCGTACTTGGCGACGTAGGAGGCGACGGCCTGTTCGGTCAGTTCCTCGTGGCCCAGGGCGCCGATGGGCTGGACATCGACCTGCGTTCCCCAGCGCAGGGTGCGGGCGGGGAAGTCCCCGGCAGCCGGGACCGGTACGGCGACGCGGGCGGCGGCGGCCCGAATCGCGGCATCCAGGAGAGCGATGGTGGCCCACGCCGGCGGGGAGGTGTCGGGGCCGTCCGGGCCGTCGAGGCGCACCACGGCGTGGAAGTGGACAGCCCCGCGTTTCTGGAACTCGGCGACTTTGCCGAAGGAGACCCGGCATTCCTCGCGTAGGGCGGCTTGGGTGATGCCCGCGCGGGCGGCGATCTCCCGGCGCAGGTAGACGGTGAAGCGGCGCCACAGGTCCCCGGCATGGTTGTTCCACAGCACCGATCCGGCGTAGTCGTAGCGCTTCGGGTCCAGGGCGGTGCCGAGGGCGGGGTCAGTCTCGGCGTGCTGGGCTCCGCAGCGGCAACGTCCCGAGGCGGGCCGGTTGTGGACCGGGCCGAAGGAGGGCGCGGTGAGGGTGGCGAAGACGCGCGGGTGATCCCGCACGGTCGCGGGCACGTCCTTGCCCTCATCACCGGTGATCCCGGCGCGGATCAGGTGATAGGTGTCCCCGGCGTAGGTCCAGGCGCAGGCGGGGCAGCGGGAGGCCCGGCGGTTGCCGCAGGCTACCCGGAGGCGTCCGCCCGGCTCCTGCTCCGTGGAGTAGGAGTAGAGGACGTCACCGGTCTTGGCGTCGCGGGTGACCGTGGAACCTTGCAGGTGGATCGGGTTGGAGCAGCCGCCCGTGCGGCGGATCTGCTCGCGCCAGCGGTCGAAGCCCGGAGCGTTGGCGACCCGCAGGAGGTCAGCGAGGGTCAGGGGGTCGGTGCCCACGGCCGACGCCACGTCAGCGACGGCAGCCGTGGGAACGGGCAGGTGCGTCACGCGGCCACCGCCCGCAGGTGCGAGGTGGCGGGCCGGGTCGGTGTGGCCGTGGCGTAGAGGTGATCGAGGGTGGCCAGGTAGCCGCCGACCATCGGGGCCGACCCCAGGCGACGCAGGTGCAGGACCGGAGCAAGAGCCGGGGTGAGCCCGTCGATCGGCGTCGTGACCAGCAGGTCATCATCTGCGCGCATCACGTCGGCCCGCAGTCCGGGGTGGGTCGACAGCCGCAGGCCGGGGACCGCCAACAGCGAGGGGAACACGTCACCCAGTCCGGTGACCGGCCCGGCCGGACTCTCCGGGGTGACGATGCGGACCCGGACACCGGCGGCGGACTTGTCAGCCAGCAGTGTGGGCAGGTCCCAGACCGCGTCGGCCAGGAACAGCAGGTTGGACACGGCCAGGTCGATGACCGTGGTCGTGTTGGCCAGGGTAGAGCGCCACAGACCGTAGGGGACGGTGCTGCGCATCGGGTAGCAGGCGACGACCTCATCCTGAGCGGTCGGGGCGGAGCGGTGACGCTCCACGAGCTTGGGCCACAGGTGGTAGGCGTCCGCGCCGAGGAGCTTGGCGGCGGCTTCCGCATTGCGGGCGTGCGGAGTCCGCTCCGAGTTCAGCCAGCGGTCGACCGACTTCGGGTCGACGCCGAGGTGATCGGCCAGACCCTCGATCGTGACGTTCGCGGCGACCATGGCGCCACGCAGCCGCTCATTCCCGGTAATCGTTGCGGAGGTCATGCGGCCACCGCCCCGGAGAGCGAAGCCAGCGGTTTGCCCGTCTTCCAGACGAAGGGCACGGCCACCGGGCAGCGCTCCCGACCGTGAAACAGGACGCCGATGCCGTCCACGTTGATCCAGTCGAGTCCTCCCGACGCGCCGCAGGCCCAGCACGGCGAAGGGACGACCACGGCGTCTTCACGGCGGGACAGCGGGGCGGGTAACCGCGCCGGGTGCGAGCCAACAGGCATCACGGGCATGATGGGACTTCCCTTCGAGGGAGCCAGGGGCGGCGGTTCTTCTTGGCGGTTGAGGCGCCGTCCCTGGGCAGGCGTTGGTGGTGCCGGATCTCTCATTCATGCGGTGCTACATCCCTAGGGTTCCCTAGGGCATCTTAGGGTGTCAAGCGGTACGCTAGGGAAGTAGCCACTGAGACAAGGGAGCTGACGCAATGGCCGACCAGGCAGACAATCGAGCGCCCTATGCGCAGATTGCCGCCCACTACGCGGAGCTGATCACGTCCGGCGAACTCCAGCCGGGCTCGCTTCTGCCCAGCATCAAGACCCTCGCGCAGGAGTGGAGCGTCAGCGCCGCGACTGCCGAGAAGGCGTTGCGGAAGCTGCGTAACGAGGGGCTTGTCAGGGGTATCCACGGCATCGGAACCGAAGTCCTGGACCGCCCTGCGCCCATGTCTTCCGGGTCTCAGCGTCAGGACCGAGGCCGCCGTACCGGGTCAAGTTGGGGAACCGGCGAACGGTCCGACTCGCATCAGGCTTCGGTGGTGCCGGCGCCCGCAGAAGTGGCCCAGGCATTGGACCTCAAGCCCGGCTCGGACGTGATCCGGCGCAGCCGGGTCTACCGCGACCGACACGGCATCGTCGCGCACTCGACGTCATGGATTCCCGTCCGGTACGGAGAGCTGATTCCGCAGCTCACGAGCAGCGAGCGACTGACCGGGGGGACATCGCTGCAACTCATCGCGCAGGCAACGGGCCGCCCCATCACGCACCGGTTCGACACCGCGTCGGCTCGACTGCTCACTCCCGAGGACGCGGAGCTGTTGGAACTGGACCCCGAGAAGGCCCCGCGGGACCCGGTGGTCGTCATGACTGCGAGGTTCGTCGACAGTGAAGGCTCCGTCGTTGAGTACGGCGTCGACCTGGGCGGCCCCGGTCGTACGTGGCAGACGGAATCGGAAGTCACCCAGTGAACGGCGCTCGCCAACCGTTCTGTGTCCTCATGGTGGGACTTCCCGGCTCAGGGAAGACGACTCTGGCCCGTGCGCTGACAGCGCGAGGGTTCGTCAGACTTTGCCCGGACGAGGAGATGTTCCGCCGACATGGGGTGTACGGAGTCGACTTCCCCCGAGGGACGTTCCCGACCCTTGAGCGGCCGATCCTCGAAGAGACTGCCGTCCAGCTCCGCGAGGAGCTGCAAGCCGGTCACGACGTGGTGGTCGACCATGGCTTCTGGACGCCGGAAGACCGTGCCCACTGGCGATCGGTCGCTACCGAAGGTGGCGCGATCTCGGTGGTGGTCTACCTAGAGGTCAGTCACGAAGAGCTGTGGTCCCGCGTGAGCAAGCGCAATGCTCGGCACGAGGACGATCCGAACTCGATCTACTTCGCGGAAAGCGACCTGATCCGCTACCGCAAGCGGTTCGTGGCTCCAAAGCCCGACGAGCCGCACCTTGTCTACAACGGGGACCCTGAGTCTGTACTTAAGGACCTGCAATCGGAGCTGGACCGCGCATAGCCGGAAGCACGAAGCCGCCATGGCACGAGTTACAGGTTTCTCTACCTCATCAAGGCCCCCGCGCACGGCGCGGGAGCGCGCCGCCTCTGCGGCGCGGCCCGCCTCCTGTCTTCGCCCCGGCTGGCCGCGCCCGGCGGCGCGCAGGCGACTGCGGGGGGCGTGGGATGGGGAAACCCCTCTGTGGCTGGGGCGGTCGGCTCCACGGCTTTAGGCAGCCACTTTGGGGCGAGCCTCTAAGATCTTGGCCCCAACGTCGTGCTTTAACGGGCAGGTCCACAGACTGCCCGACTCGCCATCAGCTTACGGGGCCAAGATCACTCGCCCCAAAGCAGCTCCAGCCCAAAGCCGCTCCACCGACCTCGCGTCGCTCGTGATCACGGCTATCGGTCGCCAGTGCTAAAACTCGTGCATGACGTACAGATTCACGGCACAAGTTGCTTGCGGGCTCGATGACCCTGATGAGGATGACTGCGTGATGGCTGGCCTGGCCGAGTCGGATGACGGGGACGGCTTCTCCCTGCTGTTCATGTGCGACTTCGACGAGCCCGGCGCCCAAGAAGTGTCCCTCGGTATGGATACCCACTGTCTTGTCACGCCTGACCAGGGAACCGCCTACGGCTGCGTACGCGAAGTAGAGCTGAGCGGCGATGTACTGCGGGTGACCTTGGACCCTGCATCGTTGGCCGGTCTCGGTTTGACCGATCCTGTCGTCGAGGCAGTGCTTCGTGCGCCGGAGGCGGACCTATCTCGCATGCGTGAGGTGCTGCCGCGCATCCTGGAGTACGGGCGCCCAGACGCCCGCCCCACCCTCATCAAGCTTTAACTGGTACAGGCAGCGAGGTACAGCATCGAGGGGCACGCCACGACACCCCCGCTCGGGCCGTCTCTGGGCCGTGCGGGGGCGCTCAACGACGACCAACGCTGACAACCACCGACAGCTAAGTCGCAGGTCGCAGCGTTGATCGATTACGTGGCCGCAGGTCAGAGACCCGGCCCACCACTTCTTCGGCTACTAGCAGTACCCCGGGCAGCGTCGGAGCGCTGTCCGGGGCTCAGCGCGACCTGCGGCTCAGCGCTGCGCTCACGTACGCTGGGCGCATGTCGACCACGCAGGAGCGCACGGAGGAGCAGGACCTCCCGTACGACGTGTTCTCCAGGGCCTGTCCCTCGCGCGGCACCCTGGAGCACGTCACGGGGCGCTGGGGCGCGCTGACGCTCGGCGCGCTGTACGAGGGCTCCTTCCGGTTCAACGAGCTGCGGCGCCGCGTCGACGGCGTCAGCGAGAAGATGCTGGCCCAGACCCTGCACGCGCTGGAGCGCGACGGTCTGGTGCACCGCGAGGCCCAGCCCACCAACCCGCCCCGCGTGGACTACGAACTCACGGGGCTGGGACACGCGGTGGCCGGGCGGCTGATCGCGCTCATCCAGTGCCTGGAGGGGCGGATGGACGAGGTGCTCGCGTCGCGTGAGCGGTACGACGCCCGGCAGCTCTAGGCGTTCTCTCCTAGGCCGGGCGGGGCGGCCGCTGGCACTTCGGGCAGAAGTAGCTGGAGCGGTTCATCCACGGCCGGCGGCGCATCGGTGTGGCACAGCGGCGGCAGGGCAGGCCCTCGCGGCCGTACGCGTCGAGCGACCGGTCGAAGTAGCCGGACTCGCCGTTGACGTTGACGTAGAGGCTGTCGAAGCTGGTGCCGCCCACCGCGAGGGCCGCGTTCATCACGTCGCGGACGTGGCCGAGGAGTTCGGCGGTGCGGGGGCGGGTGAAGGTCGCGGTGGGGCGTTCGTAGTGCAGGCGGGAGCGCCACAGGGCCTCGTCGGCGTAGATGTTGCCGACGCCGCTGATCAGTGACTGGTCGAGCAGGGCCCGTTTGATCGTGGTGCGCTTGCGGCGCAGCGCGAGGTGGAACGCCTCGTCGTCGAAGAGCGGGTCGAGGGGGTCGCGGGCGATGTGCGCGATGACGTCTGGCAGCCCGTCGGGGGTGGTGTCGTGCAGGGACAGGCCGCCGAAGGTCCGCTGATCGACGAAGCGGAGTTCGGTGGACAGGGCGTCGGTGAAGCGGACGCGGATGCGCAGGTGCTTCTCGGCCGGTGCCTCGTGCGGCTGCACCAGCAGCTGGCCGCTCATGCCGAGGTGGGCCAGGATCGCCTGCCCGGTGTCCTCCAGGGGCAGCCACAGGTACTTGCCCCGGCGGCTGGGCGTGCCGATGCGGTGGCCCTTGAGGCGCTGGGCGAAGTCGTCGGGGCCGGCGATGTGCCGGCGTACCGCGCGTGGGTGCAGCACCTCGGCGTCGGCGACGGTGCGGTGGGCGACCCAGCGCTCCAGGCCACGCCGTACGACCTCGACCTCGGGCAACTCGGGCATGGCATCCCCTCGGATGGGCCGGTGGACGAGCCGAACGCCCGCCCCTGGCGTGGAGCGGGCGTTCGGAACGTGCGATGAATCAGATGGATCGGACGGATCAGGCGGAGGCCGACGGGGCGTCGGCGCTCGGCTGTGCCGCCGCTTCGGCGGCGGGCTGTGCCGCCGCTTCGGCTGCGGTCACCTTGGCGCGCTCGTCCGCCGCGGCCCGGATGGACCGCCACGCGGATTCCGCGGCCTGCTGCTCCGCCTCCTTCTTGCTGCGGCCGGTGCCGGTGCCGTACGAGACGCCTCCGACGCGGGCGGCAGCAGTGAAGGTCTTCTCGTGGTCCGGGCCGGTCTCCGTGACCAGGTACTCGGGGACGCCGAGCCCTTCGGTCGCGGTGAGCTCCTGGAGGCTGGTCTTCCAGTCCAGGCCGGCGCCGAGGTTCGAGGACTTCTCGATCAGCGGGTCGAACAGGCGGTGCACCAGTTCGGAGGCCGCGTCGAGGCCCTGGTCGAGATAGACCGCGCCGATCACCGCTTCAAGGGTGTCGGCGAGGATGGATGCCTTGTCCCGGCCGCCCGTGCCCTCTTCACCGCGGCCGAGCCGGATGAAGGAGCCGAGGTCGAGCCCGCGGCCCACCTCCGCCAGCGCACGCGAGTTGACCACCGCGGCCCGCAGCTTGGCCAGCTGGCCTTCGGGCAGGTCGGGGTGGGTGCGGTACAGCGTGTCCGTGACGACGAGGCCGAGGACGGAGTCACCGAGGAACTCCAGCCGCTCGTTCGTCGGCAGACCGCCGTTCTCGTACGCGTAGGAACGGTGGGTCAGCGCACGCACCAGAAGGGCGGACTCGAGCTGATAGCCGAGCCGCCCTTCCAGAAGCGTGTGGGACGAGGCCTGGGTGTCCGCCTTCTTCTTGGCGGGTGGGTCCGCCTTGGCGTCTTCCGCCTTCTTGGGGACTGACACAGTGCCTCTCACCAGCCGCTCAGACCTCGAGGACCTGGCGCTTGTTGTAAGTGCCGCAAGCCGGGCACGCGATGTGCTGCAGCTTGGGCTCGTGGCAGCGCTCGCACGCAACCAGGGTGGGGACCGCAGCCTTCCACTGCGACCGGCGGTGGCGCGTGTTGCTGCGCGACATCTTCCGCTTCGGAACAGCCACGGCTACTTCTCCTGCTTCTCGTCGACGCCAGGTTCGGCGCCGCTCATCTCGTCCTTCTCGCCGTCTCCGAGTGAACCGGCGAGTCCCTGCAAAGCCGCCCAACGAATGTCGACGGCGTCGTGGTGGTGGTCCGGGTCGTCCGCCAGGCGTGCTCCACACTCGGAGCACAGACCCGGGCAGTCTTCCTGGCACACCGGCTGCATCGGCAGTGCGAGCACCACCGCGTCGCGCAGCACGGGTTCGAGGCCGATCAGTCCGTCCTCGACGAAGAGCCTGTCCTCGTCTTCCTCGGCGTCGTCGGCCGGCTCCGCCACAGGGCGGCCCCGGTCGTCGGCGTCAGGGTACGAGAACATCTCCTGGAAGTCCGCTTCGAGCTGCTGCTCGAGCGGCTCCAGACACCTTACGCACTCCCCCTCGGCCTTGGCACGGGCGGTGCCCGTGACGAGCACCCCTTCCATGACCGACTCGAGCCGGAGATCGAGTTCCACCGGGGCGCCTTCCGGTACTCCGATGACTCCCTGGATACCGAAGTCCTTGGGAGCGTCGACCGTGCGGGTCAGGCGCTGGAGCGCACCGGGCCGCCGTCCCAGCTCGTGTGTGTCGAACACGAGGGGGTTGCGGTGGTCGAGGCGCGCGTTCAGAACCATTCCTGCTTTCGGTCTTCGTGAGTGTGGGGGTGCCGCCCTTCGGTGTTCCCGGGCAGCGGCGATCGCGGACGTACGCGCGACCGAAGAGCCAGGATACTGGACCATTCGCTTTCGGCCCAATCCGGCCCGGGACGACGCCCGGGACGACGCCCGGGGCTAGAGTCCGCGGCCCTGTTCGTAGGCCCTCAGCTGTTCGGCGCTGATCATGCTGGTGTCGAAGAGGCTGGTCTCGTCGAGTGCCTGCGGCTGAGCCTGCTGGGGCTGCTGGGGCTGGGCGTAGCCCTGCTGGCCGTCGTACGCCGGCTGCTGGGCGTCGTACTGGTAGGCGTACGGGTCCGCCGTCTGCTGCTGGTAGCCGTACGGGTCCTGCCGGTCGCCGTAGGTCTGCTGGTAGCCGGCGTAGGGATCGGGCTGCTGCTGGGCGTAGCCGTACGCCGGCTGCTGCGCCGGCATCTCCGGCACGGCCTGCGCCGGTACCTGTGCCGCTGCCGGCTGCTGCTCGCCGTACTCCCGCTGGTGCGGCTGCCCGGCGGAGGCGTCGGAGAGGCCGGCCAGGCCGGCGAGGTAGTCCGCGTCGCTGGAGTGCTGGACGGTGCTCATGTCGTCCGCGAGGGCGCCGAGGTCGTCGGTCGCGATCCGGCCGTGCAACTTCTGGCGGCCCCGGCCGACGGCGTCCAGGGTCTTGGCCAGCACGGCCTCGAAGGCGCCGAGCTTCGTGTCGACGTAGGTGTCGGCGTCGCGGCGCAGGGTCTCCGGGTCGTGGCTGCGCTCGGGGGCGTCCTCGTCCTCGTAGCCGTTCTCGTCGAGGCCGGGTCCGGTGCCGAGGAGTTTCTCGCGGCCCCGGCCGACGGAGCCGAGGGTCTTGGTGAGGACGACCTCGAAGTTGGCGAGCTTGGAGTCGACGTACTCGTCGGCCTCGGCGCGGACCTCCTCGGCCTCCTGGCGGGCCTCGGCGAGGATCCGGTCGGCCTCGGCCTGGGAGCGGCGGGCGACCTCGGTGTCGGAGATCAGCGAACCGCGCTCGGCCTGCGCGCTCTCGATGATCCGGTCGGCCTCCTGGCGGGCCTGCGCGACCATCTGGTCGCGGTCGCCGATCAGCTCCTGGGCCTGGGCGAGGGATCCGGGCAGCTCGGCGCGCAGCTCTTCCAGCATCGAGAGCAGTTCGGCGCGGTTGACCACGCACGAGGCCGACATGGGCATGGCGCGGGCGCCGGAGACCATCGCGCTGATCTCGTCGAGCTTCTTCTGCACGTCCACCGTGTGCTCGCCACTCTCTACAGCTGTGTTGGAGACGGACGGGACGACTGTACGACCCTGGGGTGTCCGGGGGACACCGGGTGACGGCTTGTCAGTCTCCGGCAGCTGTACGAGGGCGGTGTCAGTCCTGCCTCAGGCGCTCGGAGAGGGCTTCGAGGACCAGCGGCGGCACGAGGTGGGAGACGTCGCCGCCCCAGGTCGCCACCTCTTTGACCAGGGAGGACGACAGGAAGCTGTAGGTGGGGTTGGTGGGGATGAAGAGGGTCTCCACGCCCGAGAGGCCGTTGTTCATCTGGGCCATCTGCAGCTCGTAGTCGAAGTCGCTCACCGCGCGCAGGCCCTTGACGATGGCCGGGATCTCGCGCTGCTTGCAGAAGTCGACGAGGAGGCCGTGGAAGGACTCCACGCGCACGTTCCCGTACTCGGCGGTGACCTGGCGGATGAGGTCGATCCGCTCCTCGATCTCGAACAGGCCCTTCTTGGCCTGGTTGATCATCACGGCGACGTAGACCTCGTCGTAAAGGCTGGAGGCCCGGGCGATGATGTCGAGATGTCCGTTGGTGATCGGGTCGAACGACCCGGGGCAGACGGCGCGGCGCACTTGAGTTCCCTCGCTCTCCGGTCCGGTCATCGTGCGTCTTCGCACGTAGAGGCGGCGCGACCGTACCAAAACGTTCCCTCGCCGTAGCGACGGGCCCGGATCGCGTCGAAGCCCTGGGGCCAGCGGAATTCGCCACCCCTGGTGCTGCGCTCCACGGTGACGAGCGCTTCCCCGGTGAGCCACCCCTGAGTGCGGAGTGTGAGCAGGATCTCCCGAAGATCGTCGTCCGAGACGGCGTACGGCGGATCCAGGAAGACGATGTCGTAGGGCTCGGCCGGAGCCGGGGTACGGATGATCTGTTCCGCTTTGCCCGCCCGGACCTCGGCGCCGGGCAGGCCGAGCGCCTTGACGTTCTCCCGGACCGTACGGACGGCGCGGGCGTCGGCCTCGACGAGCAGGACGTGCCCCGCGCCCCGGGACAGCGCCTCCAGGCCGACGGCGCCGGAACCGGCGTACAGGTCGATGACCCGCTCGCCGTCCAGCGGGCCGCCGAGCAGGGACTGCCAGGTGGAGAAGAGTCCCTCGCGCGCGCGGTCGGAGGTGGGGCGGGTGCCGGTTCCCTGCGGGACGGCGAGGCGGCGTCCGCCGGCTTTGCCGGCGATCACGCGGGTCATCTTCGGGTCCTTGTCGGTGTGCTCGGGTGTGCGGACGGTGTCCGGTCCCAGTCTGTCAGCCCTTCTCCAGGTACTGCTCCCGCTCGTCGTCCAGCAGTGCGTCGAGAGCCGTCCGCAGCCCGGGCAGGCCGGTCAGCTCCGGGTCGGCGGCGACCACCGCCGCCGCCTCCTCCCGCGCCTCGGCGATGATCTCCTCGTCCTCGATGACGGCGAGGACGCGCAGGGAGGTGCGGGCGCCGGACTGGGCCTGGCCGAGTACGTCGCCCTCGCGGCGCTGTTCGAGGTCGATGCGGGAGAGCTCGAAGCCGTCGAGGGTGCCGGCGACGGCGCCCAGCCGCTGCCGGGCCGCGCTCGCCTCGGGCATCTCGGTGACCAGCAGGCACAGGCCGGGGGCGGAGCCCCGGCCGACGCGGCCGCGCAGTTGGTGGAGCTGGGAGACGCCGAAGCGGTCGGCGTCCATGATCACCATCGCGGTGGCGTTGGGGACGTTGACGCCGACCTCGATGACGGTGGTGGCGACGAGGACGTCGGTCTCCCCGGCTGCGAAGCGGCGCATGACGGCGTCCTTGTCGTCGGGCTGCATACGGCCGTGCAGGACCTCGACCTTGAGGCCTTGGAGCGGGCCTTTCGCCAGCTGCTCGGCGACGTCGAGGACGGCGAGCGGGGGCCGCTTCTCCGCGTCACCCTCAGTGGGCGGCTTGGAGCCCTTCTTCGGGTCGTCGCCCTCGTCGCCGATGCGCGGGCAGACGACGTACGCCTGGTGGCCGTTGGACACCTCCTCGCGGACCCGTTCCCAGGTCCGGGCGAGGAAGTGCGGCTTGTCGGCGGCCGGGACGACATGGCTGGCGATCGGGGACCGGCCGGCCGGGAGCTGGTCCAGGACGGAGGTCTCCAGGTCGCCGAAGACGGTCATGGCGACGGTGCGCGGAATCGGCGTGGCGGTCATGACGAGCAGATGCGGCGGCTGCTTGCCCTTGCCGCGCAGGGCGTCGCGCTGTTCGACGCCGAAGCGGTGCTGTTCGTCGACGACGACCAGGCCGAGGTCGTGGAACTGGACCTTGTCCTCGATCAGCGCGTGCGTGCCGATGACGATGCCGGCCTCGCCGGTGGCCAGGTCGAGCAGGGCGTGACGGCGGGCGGCGGCGCCCATCGAGCCGGTCAGCAGCACCACCTTGGTGGCGTGTTCGGCGCCGCCGAGCATCCCTCCCTCGGCCAGCTCCCCCATCATCTCGACGACCGACCGGTGATGCTGCTGGGCGAGCACCTCGGTGGGCGCCAGCATCACGGCCTGCCCGCCCGCGTCGACGACGGCGAGCATGGCGCGCAGGGCCACCATCGTCTTTCCCGAGCCGACCTCCCCCTGGAGCAGCCGGTGCATCGGGTGGTCGGTGGCGAGGTCGTCGAAGATCTCCCGGGAGACCTTCCGCTGGCCGTCGGTGAGGGTGAAGGGGAGACGGTCGTCGAAGGCCGTGAGCAGGCCGTCCGGGCTCGGTTTCCGGGGGACGGCCGGGAGTTGGGTCTCCGCGTGGCGGCGGCGGGCGAGGGCGACCTGGAGGACGAAGGCCTCGTCCCACTTCAGGCGGGCGCGGGCGTCCTCGATGTCCGCCTTGGTGTGCGGGCGGTGGATCTTCAGGAGGGCTTCGGGGAGGGAGACCAGGCCACGTCCCTCACGCAGGGAGCCGGGGAGGGGGTCGACGGCCTCCTGCGCGCTGGGCAGCACCGTCTGGATCGCCTTGCCGATCTTCCAGGACTCCAGCTTGGCGGTGGCCGGATAGAGGGGGATGAGGGCGCCCGCCCAGGACTCGACGCTCTCGGTCCCGTCGTCATCACCACTGCCGCGCAGCAACTCGTACGCCGGATGGGCCAGTTGCAGTCGGCGGTTGAAGACGGAGACCTTGCCCGCGAACATCGCGCGGGTGCCCGGCAGAAGCTCCTTGTGGGGCTTGTGGACGCCGTTGCCGAAGAAGACCAGCTGGAGGCGGCCGTGGCCGTCCGTGATGGTCACTTCGAGGCGCTGCCCCTTGCCGCGCGGCGCCTTCGACGAGGCGAAGGTGTGCAGGCGGGCGTCGGCGACCTGGGCCACCACCGTGACGTGCTCGTCCATCGGCAGGTCGGCGAGGTGGGTGAGCTGGCCGCGCTCCTCGTATCTGCGGGGGTAGTGGTGGAGGAGGTCGCCGACGGTGTGCAGGCCGAGATGCTCGGCCATCACCTTCGCGGTGGCGGGGCCGAGTACCTTCTTCAGGGGTTCTCGCAGTGCGGGCACGAGATCCATTGCACACCACGCCACTGACAATGGCCCCGCACCTCCCCGGAAACCGGCGTTGTCGGCCGCACACCTCCCGGGGAGCCGGCGGTACCGGCCGCCCTACTCCACACCGATCAGCAGCAGCGCGCCCTGCCTGCCGCCCCGGTAGACCACCGTGTCGACGGCGAGATACGCCTCGCGGACGCGGGCCTCCAGGTGGGCGGTGACGGCCTCGGGGGCCTCGTCGCCGAGGACCAGGGTGACCAGCTCGCCGCCGGCCGCGAGCATGCGGTCCAGGACGGTCTCGGCGACCTCCGTGACGTCCGCGCCGATCACGGCCACGTCGCCGTCGACGAGGCCGAGTACGTCGCCGGCCTGGCAGATGCCGGCCGTGGTCCACGACTGGCGTTCGGCGACGGCGACCTCGGCGTGGCGGGTGGCGCCGGCCGCCGAGGTCATCGCCACCACGTCCTCGTCGAAGCGGCGCTCGGGCTCGTGCACGGCGAGCGCGGCGATGCCCTGGACCGCGGAGCGGGTCGGGATCAGGGCGACCCGGATGCCTTCGGTGCGGGCCTGCTCTGCCGCCGCGGCGGCGGTGTGGCGCAGTTCGGCGTCGTTGGGCAGCAGGACGACCTCACGCGCGTGCGCCCGCCGTACGGCCTGGACGAGTTCCCCGCTCGCGGGCGGTTCCCCGGGGCGCGCGAGCACGGTGGTCGCGCCGGCCTCGGTGTAGAGCCCGGCCAGGCCCTCCCCCGGCACGACCGCCACCACGGCGCGCTGGGTGCGCTCGCGGGGCGGGCGCCCGGTTCCGGCGGTGTGCGCGTCGCCGTGCCCGAAGTGGGTGATCCGGATGCGGTACGGCCGCCCGGCCTCGACGCCCGCCTCCACGGCGGCGCCCGCGTCGTCGACGTGCACGTGGACGTTCCACAGTCCGTCGCCGCCGACCACCACGAGCGAGTCCCCGAGGGCGTCGAGCCGCTGCCGCAGCCGCGCCACGGCCGCGTCCCCGGCCTCCAGGAGGTAGATCACCTCGAAGGCCGGGCCGCTCTCGTCGTCCTCCGCGGCGCACTCCCCGGCCGTCTCGCCGCCGTGCGCCACGCGCGCGTGCGGCACGGCGACCGGTTTCGGATCCGGCGCACGGCCCGTGAACGTCTCCACCAAGGCCGCGAGGACCGTCACGAGGCCGTGTCCGCCGGCGTCGACGACTCCGGCGCGCTCCAGGACGGGCAGCTGGCCCGGGGTCGCGGCGAGCGCCGCGCGGGCACCCTCGTAGGCCGCCCGGGCCACCGCCGCGCAGTCGCCCTCCGTACCGTCGGCCGCGTCGTCCGCCGCGTCGGCGGCGGCCGAGGCGACGGTCAGGACGGTGCCCTCGACCGGGTGGGCCACGGCCTGCCGGGCGGATTCGGCCGCGTGCCGCAGGGCCAGCCGCAGGCCCGGACCATCGGTGTGAGCGGGTTCACCACCGGCGGTGAGCACCTGGGCCATGCCGCGCAGCAGCTGCGCGAGGATCGTCCCGGAGTTGCCGCGCGCGCCGATCAGCGCGCCGTGCGCCATGGCACCCACGGCATCGGCCAGCGAGGGCCCGCCGCCCGCGTCCGGCTCCCCGGCGTCCACCGCGTCCACCGCGTGCGCCGCGAACACCGCCTCCACCGCGGCGACGGCCGACTCGACGGTCAGATAGAGGTTGGTGCCGGTGTCCCCGTCCGCGACCGGATAGACGTTGATCGCGTCGATCTCCTCGCGTGCCCGTCCCAGCGCGCGCAGCGACAGACCGCACCAGGTACGCACCGCCAGAGCGTCGAAGAACCTCTGCGGCACCTGCGCCACCTGCGCCTCCCTGAGCTGCTGGACGTGGCAGGCAGCGTAGACCTTGGGAGGGTGCCCACCGGAAGAGGGCCGGGGGCGGGCCCCTGAGCTGCCATGGTAGTTTCGTTGTACGGGAGCAGCCGTTGTATGCTGCTCCGGTTGCCCGATCCCGATCGGGCTCTTCCCCCTGGCACCGCCACTCAGACCCCGGACCGTTCGCGGCTCCGGAACCTTGATCCCGGCATGCCGGGGTCAACCGTAAGTGCATCTGAAGTCTTTGGAGTGACCCGTGGCTGCCAACTGCGACGTCTGTGGCAAGGGGCCGAGCTTCGGCAACAACATCTCGCACTCGCACCGCCGTACGTCCCGTCGCTGGAACCCGAACATCCAGCGTGTGCGTACCGTGGTCGGCGGGACGCCGAAGCGCGTGAACGCTTGCACCTCGTGCATCAAGGCCGGGAAGGTCTCGCGCTGACGCGTCAGCTGAGCGCGCGGCCACTGCCTGGTCCGCTGCATGAAGCCGGTCCACCTCGGGTGGGCCGGCTTTTTGCCGTACCGGAAACCTTGCCCGGCCGCTAGGGCCTGGCCCCACACGGTCGACGGCGCCCCCGTAGCCCTCCACCTCACGCGGGAGCGCCCACCCCGCCCGGACGCTCAGCCCTGGGCCCGCCCGAGCGCCCAGCCGTGGTCCACCGGACCGATGCCGGCGCCGAGCCCGAATCCGGCCGCGATCGCCCCGGTGACGTACTCCTTGGCCGCCGCGACCGCCTCGGGTACCGGCCGCCCCTTCGCCAGACCGCAGGCGACGGCCGACGCGAGGGTGCAGCCCGTGCCGTGCGTGTGCCGGTTGTCGAGGCGCGGGGCGCTCAGCCAGTGCTCCTCCGAGCCGTCGGTGAGCAGGTCGACGGCGTCGCCGGCCAGGTGGCCGCCCTTGATCAGCACCCAGCGCGGCCCGTACTCCAGCACGGCCGCCGCGGCCCGGCGCAGATCGGTGTCCGACTCGACCCGTACGCCGGTGAGTTGGCCGACCTCGTCGAGGTTGGGCGTGGCGACGGTCGCCGCCGGCAGCAGTTTGGCGCGTACGGAGTCCAACGCGGAGGCGGCCAGCAGCGCGTCCCCGTGCTTGGAGACTCCGACCGGGTCGACGACCGCCGGGGCGTCCGTGCCGCCGATCAACTCGGCGACCGCCTCGACCAGTTCCGCGGAGGACAGCATCCCGGTCTTGACCGCCTGGACGCCGATGTCGTCCACGACGCTGCGGTACTGGGCCCGCACGGCGTCCACGGGCAGCTCCCAGGCGCCCTGCACGCCCAGCGAGTTCTGCGCGGTCACCGCGGTGAGCACGCTCATGCCGTGGGTGCCGAGGGCGAGCATCGTCTTCAGGTCGGCCTGGATGCCGGCGCCGCCGCCGGAGTCGGAGCCGGCCACGGTGAGAACCAGGGGCGGTGTCATGACTCCACGTCCTCACCGAAGTGGTCCCAGCCGCCCTTGCTGGTCCAGGGCGCCCCGTCGACGGTCACCTGGGGCAGCGCGGAGGGGTTGAGGACCTCGCCGATGACCTTCCAGCGGGCGGGCAGCTTCACGTCCGGCGGGAAGGTGGCCACGATCGCGTGGTCCTCTCCCCCGGTGAGCACCCACTGCATGGGGTCGACGCCGACGGCCTGGCCGATGTCGTTCATCTGGGACGGGATGTCGATCTGGCCGGAGCGGATGTCGATCCTGACCTTGCTGGCCTCCGCGATGTGGCCCAGGTCGGCGATCAGTCCGTCGCTCACGTCGCACATCGCGGTGGCGCCGAGGCCCGCGGCGGCCGGTCCCGCGTGGTACGGCGGCTCCGGGCGGCGGTGGGCCTCGACGAAGGCGCGCGGCGAGCGGAAGCCCCGGGACAGTACGGCGAACCCGGCCGCGGACCAGCCGAGCCAGCCGGTCACCGCGACGAGGTCGCCGGGCTGGGCGCCGCCGCGGGTGACGGGCTCCTGGTTGCGCAGGTCGCCCAGCGCGGTGATGGAGACGGTGATGGTGTCGCCGCGCACCACGTCGCCGCCGACCACGGAGGCGCCCGCGACCTGGCACTCGTCGCGCAGCCCGTCCATCAGCTCGGTCGGCCAGGTCACCGGCAGTTCGGCGGGTACGACCAGGCCGAGCAGCAGCGCGGTCGGCACGGCGCCCATGGCGGCGATGTCGGCGAGGTTCTGCGCCGCCGCCTTGCGGCCCACGTCGTACGCGGTGGACCAGTCCCGGCGGAAGTGCCGCCCCTCCACGAGGATGTCGGTGCTGGCCACCACCCGGCGGTCGGGCGCGGCCACCACCGCGGCGTCGTCGCCGGGGCCGACCCGGACCGCCGGGGTGGTGGTGAGACGGGAGGTGAGCTCCCTGATGAGCCCGAACTCCCCCAGCTCACCAACAGTGCCCTTCATCGCCTTGGCTCCCCTTCCGTCCCTGTACCTGTCCGTGCCCGGTCGCGCGTCATCTCTGTCCTCGTTACGGTCGAAATGACCGTCACCGCGGTCGGCGTGATCGTCAACTCGTGTCATTGCGGTACCCCGGCGCGCGGGGCCCGCGCCCCGCGGGTCTCCCCGCGAAGAGCGGTGACGCGATACCGTGGCGTTCCTCTTCCCCACATGATCCTCGTGGCCGCTCTGGAGGTTCCGTGGTACAGGCGTACATCCTGATCCAGACGGAGGTCGGCAAGGCGTCGACCGTCGCCGAGACGATCAGCAAGATCCCTGGAGTCATCCAGGCCGAGGACGTGACAGGACCCTACGACGTCATTGTCCGCGCCCAGTCCGACACCGTCGACGACCTGGGTCGCATGGTGGTCGCCAAGGTCCAGCAAGTGGACGGCATCACCCGTACTCTGACCTGCCCGGTCGTTCATCTCTGACCCCCTTCCGCCCGCTCGCTCTCGCTCTGCTGATCGCCGCCGCAGGCTGCTCCTCAGCAGACGACAGCGGGTCGGCGGTGGTTCCCGGCCCGGGCACAAGGTCACCGAGCTGTTCCGGAACCCGGACAAGGCGCTGCCACCGACGGGTGGTGGGCCGGGGAAACCCGCTGATCATACTGCGGAAGGCGATCCCCGAGGGGACCGCCTTCCGGGCCGTGCGTGAAGCAGGACGTCAGCGCAGTCCCGTCGACCGCCGCAGCGCCGCCTGGACCAGCCGGTCCACCAGCTCCGGGTAGCTCACGCCGCTCGCCTGCCACATCTGCGGGTACATGGAGATCGGCGTGAAGCCGGGCATCGTGTTGATCTCGTTGATCACGAACTCGTCGTCCTCGGTGAGGAAGAAGTCCGCGCGCACCAGGCCCTCGCAGGAGGCCGCGTCGAACGCCTCGACGGCGAGCCGCTGGACCTCGGCGGTCTCCTCGGGCGTGAGCGGGGCGGGCACGATGCCGGGCGTCGAGTCGATGTACTTGGCCTCGAAGTCGTAGTACGCGTGCTCCGAGGGCGGCGGGATCTCGGCGGGGACGGAGGCGCGGGGGCCGTCCTCGAACTCCAGCACCCCGCACTCGATCTCCCGGCCGCGCAGCGCCGCCTCCACGAGGATCTTCGGGTCGTGGCGCCTGGCCTCCTCGATCGCCTCGTCGAGTCCGGAGAGGTCGTCGACCTTGGTGATGCCGATCGAGGAACCCGCGCGCGCGGGCTTCACGAACAGGGGCCAGCCGTGGTCGCCGGCGAAGTCCACGATCCTCTTGCGGGCGCCGGAACGGTCCTGCTCCCACTCGCGGGGCCGGATCACCACGTACGGGCCGACCTTCAGCCCGTAAGAGGTGAACACCGCCTTCATGTACTCCTTGTCCTGCCCGACGGCCGAGGCGAGCACGCCCGCGCCGACGTAGGGCACACCGGACAGCTCCAGCAGACCCTGGAGGGTGCCGTCCTCGCCGTACGGGCCGTGCAGCACGGGGAAGACGACGTCGACCTCACCCAGCGCCTTGGGCACCGAGCCGGGTTCGCTGTAGACGACCTCGCGGTTGGCGGGGTCGACGGGCAGCAGCACGCCGCCCTCGGTCGACTCGGCCAGTTCCTCTACGTCGGGCGTACGGCGTTCGGTGATCGCCATGCGTTCCGGTTCGTCGGCGGTGAGGGCCCAGCGGCCGTCCCTGGTGATGCCGATCGGCAGGACGTCGTACCGCGTCCGGTCGATGGCCGCGAGGACGGCGCCGGCGGTGACCACGGAGATCCCGTGTTCGGAGCTGCGCCCGCCGAACACGACGGCCACACGCGGTTTGCGAGGCGGCTGCTCGGGGCTCTGGGGGAGGTTCTCGGTGCTCATATCGCGTTGAGAGTACCCGCCCGTAGGGCCGCGAGACAGCGTCGGCGGGGCCGCGTGGCGCGGGTGGACGTCCAGGTTCCGTTCCGGTGCCGCCCGGCGTCGCTCAGCGTCGTTCCGGCTTCGCGCTGCGCGACATCAGCTCCTTGAGCGCGACCACCGGGGGCTTGCCCTCGTGCACGATGCCGACGACCGTCTCGGTGAGCGGCATGTCGACGCCGTGCCTGCGGGCCAGATCGAGCACCGACTCGCAGGACTTGACGCCCTCGGCGGTCTGCTTGGTGACCGCGATGGTCTCCTGGAGGGTCATGCCCTTGCCCAGGTTGGTGCCGAAGGTGTGGTTGCGGGACAACGGCGAGGAGCAGGTCGCCACCAGGTCGCCGAGACCGGCCAGTCCGGAGAAGGTCAGCGGGTCCGCACCGAGGGCGACGCCGAGGCGGGTGGTCTCGGCGAGGCCGCGGGTGATGAGGGAGCCCTTGGCGTTGTCGCCGAGGCCCATGCCGTCCGCGATGCCGACGGCGAGCCCGATCACGTTCTTGACGGCGCCGCCGAGTTCGCAGCCGATGACGTCGGTGTTGGTGTACGGGCGGAAGTACGGCGTGTGGCAGGCGGTCTGGAGGCGCTGGGCGACGGACTCGTCCGGGCAGGCGACCACGGCGGCGGCCGGCATGCGGGCGGCGATCTCCCGGGCCAGGTTGGGCCCGGTGACCACGGCGATGCGCTCGGCGCCGACCTTGGCGACGTCGTCGATCACCTCGCTCATCCGCATCGCGGAGCCGAGTTCGACGCCCTTCATCAGGGACACCAGGACCGTGCCGGGCGCCAGCACGGGCGTCCAGTCGGCGAGGTTGGCGCGCAGCGTCTGGGAGGGGACCGCGAGGACCGTGAAGTCGGCGTCGCGCGCGGCCTCGGCGGCGTCGGTGGTGGCCCGCAGGCCCGCGGGGAGTTCCACGCCGGGCAGATAGTCCGGGTTGGTCCGGGTGGAGTTGACGGCGTCGGCGAGTTCGGCGCGGCGCCCCCACAGGGTGACGTCGCACCCCGCGTCGGCGAGGACCATGCCGAAGGCCGTGCCCCACGATCCGGTGCCGAAGACGGCCGCCTTGACCGGGTTGCTCACGTGCTCTGCCCTTCTGCCTGCTGCGACTGCCGGGACTGTGCCTGCTCGTTCGGCGCCTGCTGGTTCTGTGTCTGCTGGATCTGTGGCTGCTGGATCTGTGTCTGCTTCTGCGCCTGGAGGTTCTGTGCCTGGGTCCGGCGCCGCTGCTCGATCCGCTCCCGGCGCGGGTCGTAGGGGGTTTCGGGCGCCTTCTCGCCGCGGATCTCCTCCAGCTGGCGGGTGACGGCGGCCATGATGACCTCGGTGGCCTCCTTCAGGAGCTCCGTGGTCATCTCCTTGTCGTAGAACCGCGACAGGTCGACCGGCGGACCCGCCAGCACGCGGTGGGTCTTGCGCGGGAGGAGGCTGGGCTTCTTGGCGTACGGCGGGAGCAGTTCGTTGCAGCCCCACTGGGCGACCGGGACCACCGGGCACTTGGTCTGCAGGGCGACGCGCGCGGCACCGGTCTTGGCGGTCATCGGCCAGCCGTCCGGGTCGCGGGTGAGGGTGCCCTCGGGGTAGAAGGCGACGCACTCTCCGCGCTCCACGGCGTCGATCGCGGCCCGGAAGGCGCTCAGCGCGTCCGTGCTCTCGCGGTAGACGGGGATCTGTCCGGTGCCCCGCATCGCGGCACCGACGAATCCTTTCTTGAAAAGGCCGCTCTTCGCCAGGAATCGCGGGACGCGCCCGGTGTTGTACTGGTAGTGCGCGTACGCGAAGGGGTCGACGTGCGAATTGTGGTTCACGGCGGTGATAAATCCACCGTCGGCCGGAATGTTCTCCATTCCCCGCCAGTCCCGCTTGATCAGAACCACCAGCGGCGGTTTGCAGATCACCGCGGCGAAGCGGTACCAGAAGCCGATTCTGCGGCGGGGCACGCTGACACCTTTCCTCCAGGGCCTGGGGCCGGACAAGTGTCGCCCCGGGCCGCCCGTCTGTCGAGAACACCGTACGCCCCGGAGAGTGAACCGCCAGGTCCCCCAGGTGACAATGACAGCGACGAGAGAAGGACGGAACACCCGTGCAGTGGACCTTGGTCGTACCCGTGAAGCCCCTCGCCCGGGCCAAGAGCAGGCTGTCGGACACCGCGGACGGCGGGGTACGGCCGGACCTCGCGCTGGCGTTCGCCCAGGACACCGTCGGAGCCGCGCTGGCCTGCCCGGCGGTGGCGGATGTGGCAGTAGTCACGGACGACGCGCGCGCCGGAAGGGAGCTGGCGGCGCTGGGCGCGAGGGTCGTCCCGGACGAGCCCGGCGGCGGCCTGAACGTCGCCCTGGCTCACGGCGCGGCCGCGGTACGGGCGGCACGTCCCGAAAGCCCGGTGGCCGCGCTCAACGCCGATCTGCCCGCGCTGCGGCCGGCGGAATTGGCGCGGGTCCTGGCGGCGGCGTCACAATTCCCGCGCGCTTTTCTGCCGGACGCGGCCGGAATCGGAACGACCCTGCTGGCCGCGGGACCCGGCCGTGAATTGGCCCCCGTTTTCGGTACGGATTCCCGGGCCCGGCACCGCGCGTCCGGCGCGGTGGAACTGCGCCTCGGCGCGGTGGATTCCGTACGGCAGGACGTCGACACCGGGGGCGATCTGCGCATCGCGCTGGCGTTGGGAGTGGGGCCCCGTACGGCCGCGGTGGCGGCGCGGTTGCTGATCGCCGGGCAGTAGGCTGCCGACATGCAGGCGACCGCATACACGTACGACCCCGAAAGCCGCAGCGGGCAGGTGCTGCTCGACGACGGCACGCCCGTGCCCTTCGACGCGGCGGCGTTCGACGCGGGGGGCCTGAGACTGCTGCGGCCCGGACAACGGGTGCGGATCGAGACCGAGGGCGCGGGCACGGAGCGCCGGATCACGCTGGTGACGCTCCAGACGTTCTGACCCGGGCCCCGAACACGCCGCGGGCCGGACTCCGAGAGGGAGTCCGGCCCGGCGCGTGAGTGCCCCTGTGCCTGGTCGCCTGCTGCTTCCGGCTGCTACCTGCTACTTCTTGCGGGCGGTGGCCTTCTTGGCGGTGGTCTTGCGGGCGGTCGACTTCTTGGCCGGGGCCTTCTTGGCGGTCGCCTTCTTCGCGGGGGCCTTCTTGGCCGTGGACTTCTTCGCCGCCGCCGTGGTGGTCTTGGCGGGGGACTTCTTGGCGGGGGCCTTCTTCGCCGTCGCCGTCTTGGCCGCCCCGGTGGTCTTCTTCGCGGTCGTCTTCTTGGCCGCCCCGGTCGTCTTCTTCGCGGCGCCCGTGGCCTTCTTCGCGGCGCCCGTGGCCTTCTTGGCGGCGGCCTTCTTGCCCGCGGCCTTGGAGATGGTGGCCGGCGGGCCGGACAGGCTGCCCTTGGGGGCCTTCTTGACCGCGATGTCGTTCTTCGGGAGCTTCTTCGAGCCGCTCACCAGGTCCTTGAAGCCCTGACCCGCGCGGAAGCGCGGCACGGAGGTCTTCTTGACCCGAACCCGCTCACCCGTCTGAGGGTTGCGGGCGTAGCGGGCCGGACGGTCGACCTTCTCGAAGGAACCGAAGCCGGTGACCGACACCCGGTCGCCCTGGACCACTGCACGGACGAGGGCGTCCAGGACCGCGTCGACAGCGTCGGCGGCCTGCTGCCGGCCGCCCAGCTTGTCGGCAATCGCTTCTACGAGCTGCGCCTTGTTCACGTCTTCCCCTTCGGAGACATCGCCAGAACGAATGTGTTCAAGCTTTTTCGCACGTTAGGCAGATATATACCGCAAATCAAACACGAAACGGGCTAATCACCCTTGTGCCGCAACGGACTCGGGCCGTCCCGGCCTGTTCAGCCTTCCTCTTCGGGGAATCGCCCCTCGTCGAGGTCGGCGGTGAACCGATCCAGGCGCCTTGCCGCACCGGCGAGATCGTGTTTGGCCGCGGCCGTAATGACCAGCAGCTTCCGGGTCAGCGCCATCCGTACGCCCTCCGGGACTTGCAGTGCGCGCACTCTTGTGTGCGCTTCCTTGAGCCGGACCGCGACCGCCGTATAGAGCTCGAGTTGGCCGTCGTGTTCCATGCACAGATTGTGCCATCTGGGGCGAGTTGTCGCCTGCGCAGGGGGCAACTGCCGCCTCAAACGGCCTTCCGAGCACACACGGAAGCCGCGCCTCCGTGACTCGCGTACCCCGGCAACCACGCCTCTAACGTGGGGAGTTGAGCGACACAGCCGTGACACACACACGCGGCCGGCAGCAGAAACGGCCGTACCCCCGATCGGGCCGATCGGGGGTACAGCCGGGGTGTTGGGTGGCCGAAACTCGACCTTGCGGGACGCCTCTGAGAAGGCCCTGGGTCAGACCTGGACGGTCTGCGGCTTGAACGACGGGCGCTTCGCCTCGTACGCGGCGATGTCCGCCTCGTTCTGGAGGGTGATCGAGATGTCGTCCAGCCCGTTCAGCAGCCGCCAGCGGGAGTTCTCGTCCAGCTCGAAGGAGGCGGTGATGCCCTCCGCGCGGACCTCACGGGCCTCGAGGTCGACCGTGACCTCGGCCTGCGGGTCGTTCTCCGTCAGCTCCCAGAGCGCGTCCACGATCTTCTGGTCGATGACCACCGTGAGCAGGCCGTTCTTGAGCGAGTTGCCGCGGAAGATGTCGGCGAAGCGGGAGGAGACGACGGTCTTGAAGCCGTAGTTCTGCAGCGCCCAGACGGCGTGCTCACGGGACGATCCGGTGCCGAAGTCGGGGCCGGCGACCAGGACCGTGGCGCCCTCCCGCTCGGGCCGGTTGAGCACGAACTCCGGGTCCTTGCGCCAGGCCTCGAACAGCCCGTCCTCGAACCCGTCCCGCGTCACCTTCTTGAGCCAGTGGGCGGGGATGATCTGGTCGGTATCGACGTTGCTGCGGCGCAGCGGGACGGCCCGGCCGGTGTGCGTGGTGAATGCTTCCATGACTCTCAGACTCCAGCGGGCGTGGGGACGTCGGCGGCGGTCAGGTCGGCCGGGGAGGCCAGATGGCCCAGGACCGCCGTCGCGGCCGCGACCTGCGGCGACACCAGATGGGTGCGGCCGCCCTTGCCCTGCCGCCCCTCGAAGTTGCGGTTGGAGGTGGACGCGGAGCGCTCCCCCGGGGCCAGCTGGTCCGGGTTCATGCCCAGGCACATCGAGCAGCCCGCGTGCCGCCATTCGGCGCCGGCCTCCTTGAAGACCACGTCCAGGCCCTCGGAGACGGCCTGCAGACCCACCCGCGCGGAACCGGGTACGACCAGCATCCGTACACCGTCGGCGACTTTGCGGTCCCGTACGATCTCGGCGGCGGCTCGCAGGTCCTCGATGCGACCGTTGGTGCAGGAACCTACGAAGACGGTGTCCACCTTGATGGAGCGCAGCGGCTGCCCGGCCTCCAACCCCATGTACTCCAGGGCCTTTTCGGCGGCGAAGCGCTCCGAAGCGTCTTCGTACGAAGCCGGGTCGGGGACCGCGGCGGACAGCGGCGATCCCTGGCCCGGGTTGGTGCCCCAGGTGACGAACGGCGCCAGCTCGGCGGCCTCGATGACCACCTCGGCGTCGAACTCGGCGTCGTCGTCCGTGCGCAGCGTCTTCCAGTACTCCACCGCCGCGTCCCAGTCGGCGCCCTCGGGGGCGTGCGGGCGGCCCTGGAGGTAGGCGAAGGTGGTCGCGTCGGGGGCGATCATGCCCGCGCGGGCGCCGGCCTCGATCGACATGTTGCAGATGGTCATCCGGGCCTCCATCGAGAGCTTCTCGATGGCCTCGCCCCGGTACTCCAGGACGTAGCCCTGGCCGCCGCCGGTGCCGATCCTGGCGATGATCGCGAGGATCAGGTCCTTGGCCGTGACGTCGTCGGGCAGTTCGCCGTTGACGGTGATCGCCATGGTCTTCGGTCGGGTCATGGGCAGCGTCTGGGTGGCCAGCACGTGCTCGACCTGGGAGGTGCCGATGCCGAACGCCAGGGCGCCGAAGGCACCGTGCGTGGAGGTGTGCGAGTCGCCGCAGACCACGGTGGTGCCGGGCTGGGTCAGGCCGAGCTGCGGGCCGACGACGTGCACGACGCCCTGCTCTACGTCGCCCAGCGGATGCAGCCGGACGCCGAAGTCCGCGCAGTTCTTGCGCAGGGTCTCCAGCTGCGCCCGGGAGACCGGGTCGGCGATGGGCTTGTCGATGTCCAGCGTCGGGGTGTTGTGGTCCTCGGTGGCGATGGTCAGGTCGAGCCGGCGCACCGGGCGGCCGCTCTTGCGGAGGCCGTCGAAGGCCTGCGGGCTGGTCACCTCGTGCAGCAGGTGCAGATCGATGAAGAGGAGGTCGGGCTCGCCCTCGGCGCGCCGGACGACATGGTCGTCCCAGACCTTCTCCGCGAGTGTCCTACCCATCGCTTTCCCTCCGGCCGACGGCGAAGCGCCGACCCAACTAGAGATCTTGGGGAAGCGGTGCCCTCACCCCTGTGTTTCCGGGCAACCGCCACCAGGCCCATTCGTCACGGGCCGTTGTGACTTCGTGCCATCCAGAGTGGCGGGTTCCACGGAAAATTGAACTTGCGTTTCACAGAGTGAGACGGGAGTATCGTTTCATGGACAACAGTAGCGGCGTCGGCGTTCTGGACAAGGCGGCCCTCGTCCTGAGCGCTCTGGAGTCCGGCCCGGCCACCCTCGCGGGGTTGGTCGGTGCGACCGGACTGGCACGACCCACGGCCCACCGCCTGGCCGTGGCGCTGGAACACCACCGTATGGTGGCGCGCGACATGCAGGGCCGGTTCATTCTCGGCCCGCGCCTGGCCGAACTGGCCGCGGCGGCCGGTGAGGACCGCCTGCTCGCCACGGCGGGCCCGGTCCTCACCCACCTGCGCGACGTCACGGGCGAGAGCGCCCAGCTCTACCGCCGCCAGGGCGACATGCGCATCTGCGTGGCCGCGGCCGAGCGCCTTTCGGGCCTACGGGACACGGTCCCGGTCGGCTCCACGCTCACCATGAAGGCCGGCTCCTCGGCGCAGATCCTCATGGCCTGGGAGGAGCCCGAACGCCTCCACCGCGGGCTCCAGGGCGCCCGCTTCACGGCGACGGCCCTGTCCGGCGTGCGGCGCCGCGGCTGGGCGCAGTCCATCGGCGAGCGGGAGCCGGGCGTGGCGTCCGTCTCCGCGCCGGTGCGCGGCCCCTCCAACCGGGTGGTGGCCGCCGTGTCCGTCTCCGGCCCCATCGAGCGCCTGACGCGCCACCCGGGCCGCATGCACGCCCAGGCCATCATCGACGCCGCCGGCCGCCTCTCCGAGGCCCTGCGCCGCACGGGCTGACCTCGCCCACACCTCGGTACGTGACCGGGGAAGGGCCCGCCTCAACGCCGCGGCGGGCCCTTCCCCGTCCTCACGTCTCCCGCGGGCCCGGCCGCCCTCACGCCTCCTCGGACGCCGCCCGCTCCCCCGACCGGTACGCGAACCGGTCCTCGGCGCGCTTGCCACGCCGCTCCAGCGGCGCCTGTCCGTGCGCCGCAGCCAGCCCGAAGGCCGGCATGTCCGCGTAGATCGACTCGTACGAACCCTCGGGCACGACGTACGCCTCGTGCCACAGCCCCACGTGCCCGCGCGCCTTGCCCTGCCGCTCCTTGCGGTTGATGACCGCCCACGCCCGGTGGTGGAACATGTCGGGCGAGTGGGCGTACCGGTAGAGCTTCTCCTTGGACTCCCAGTACTGGACGACGTAGTACGTCCGCGGCGAGGCCGTCAGCAGGACGTGCCCCAGCAGACCGCGCTCCGGGCTCTTCGCCAGTTCGCGGAGCATGCGCGGCATGGCCAGCAGCACCGGCAGCCAGTGGTGCACCGCCCAGAAGTGGTTGATCCGCATGCCGATCAGCAGTACGACCACGTCGCCCTCGGCCGCGGCGGTGGTGCGGACCGCGGTGCCCGACTTGCCGGCCATCCAGGCCTCCCCTGTTGGTGAGCGTAACTCTCCAATGATCCCGTGCTTGGATAGTGCCGGTATCCGAGGAAGGGCGCAAGGGATGCGGCTGGCCGAGTTGAGCAAGCGCAGCGGTGTGTCCACCGCGACGATCAAGTACTACCTGCGGGAGGGCCTGTTGCCGCCCGGCCGGCAGGTCAACGCGACCACGGCCGAGTACGACGCGGACCATCTGCGCCGGCTGCGCCTGGTCCGGGCACTGATCCAGGTGGGCAAGGTGCCGGTGGCCACGGCGCGTGAGGTGCTCGGCCACGTGGACGACGACTCCCTGGGCCGGACCGTCCGGCTCGGTGCCGCCCTGTGGGCGCTGCCGCAGGGGCCCGAGCCGGACGAGGACGATCCGTCCGTGGTCGCCGCACGGGTCGAGGTGGACCGGTTGCTGGAGATGCTGGGTTGGGAGACCTCCCGGGAGTTGGCCTCCCTCTCCCCCGTGCACCGCTCGCTGGTGGTGGCGGTGGCCGCGCTGAGGCGGCTGGACTACCCCTGGGACGCCGAACTGATGGCACCGTACGCGGAGTTGATGCACGAGGTGGCCCGGCGGGAGCTGGACTTCATGGAGACCCACGGCTCGGAGGCGGAGAAGGTCGAGACGGCGGTCGCGTCGGCGGTGCTCTTCGAGCCGGTGCTGCGGGCACTGCACCGGCTGGCCCAGGAGGAGGAGTCGGCACGGCGGTACGGCATCGAGTGAACGCCGAAGGGGGCTCCCGCCTGAGCGGGAGCCCCCTTCGGACTCGTACCCCCGACCGGATTCGAACCGGCGCTACCGCCTTGAGAGGGCGGCGTGCTAGGCCGCTACACAACGGGGGCGAGGATCTTGCGAGCGTTGAATATTACACCGCCGCAGATCCGAGCTGGTCTACCAGGACTCGAACCTAGACTAACTGAACCAGAATCAGTCGTGCTGCCAATTACACCATAGACCAATGTGGTTTAGACCAGTTTGTACCCCCGACCGGATTCGAACCGGCGCTACCGCCTTGAGAGGGCGGCGTGCTAGGCCGCTACACAACGGGGGCCCTAGCGATCCTGCATCAAGAACAGCGGGTGCGACCCGGCTGTCCTCGCGGGAAGGATCTGTACCCCCGACCGGATTCGAACCGGCGCTACCGCCTTGAGAGGGCGGCGTGCTAGGCCGCTACACAACGGGGGCTTTGCGGATGTGATCCGCGGTGCAGATAAGCTCTGCGAGCTGGCCTACCAGGACTCGAACCTAGACTAACTGAACCAGAATCAGTCGTGCTGCCAATTACACCATAGGCCACTGGAACGCAAGCCCCGCGGGGATCTTGTTCTAGCGTTGCGCTTCCGGTTCCCGGCCCTTTCGGCCCGCTCCTCGGCGGCGCAGGAAGAACATTACCCGAAGGTGGACGGGGCTCCAAAACGGGTATCCGCGCCGAGGAGCGCGGGGAGTTCGGAGAGCGAGGCGATACGGCGCGGCCCGACGGGCGGGTCGACGGTCGCGTACACGCCGCCGCGGTCGATCCACACCGACAGCAACCCGGCGTCGGCTGCGCCGCGGCCGTCGATCTCCGGGTGATCGCCGACGTAGGCGACCTCCCGCGGGGGGAGGCCGAGGGCGTCACAGGCCGCGAGGAAGGCCCCGGGCTCGGGTTTGGAGACGCCCAGCTCGGCGGCGCACAGGATGGCCTCGAAGCGGTCGTGCACGCCGAGGACGCGCAGCTTGCGGTCCTGGACGGTCAGGCTGGAGTTGGAGAGCACGGCGTGCCGGTGACTGGCGGCGAGGGCGTCGAGGACGGGCAGCACGTCCGGGAAGAGGGACCAGGCCGCCTCGTAGTGCGTGACGTACCGCTGGAACCAGTCGTCGGCCTCGGTGTCCGTCAGCTCCGGCCGGCCCAGGAACACCCGGGTGCGGTCGCGGCGCTGCGTGACGAAGTCGACTTCGCCGGCCGCGAAGCGGGCCCACTGCTGCTCGGTGATCTCCCGCCAGCGCACGAGGGCCTCCTCGGCCGTTCCGTACCCGGCGAGGAGCCCTTCGGCCACCAGATGGGCGCGCATGCCCTCGCGGTCGGCGGTTGTGTAGTCGAAGAGGGTGTCGTCGACGTCCCAGACCACGGCTTCGATCGGCATGAGGCCCAGCCTAGGGCCTGTCGTTTGGATCAGGTCGGCTGAGAGAGACCGCGCCTTTCAGTCCACCCGAGCGGGGCGTGGGGAAGCGGGCCGGGAGACGGACGGACGCCTACTGGGCGGCGAGGCCCTCGATCTCGATGAGCATCCGCGGATCGGACAGGGCCCGGACCTCGGCCAGCAGGCTGGCCGGACGGCAGTCCTCCTCGGCCAGCACGCTCAGCACGGCGTCGTAGTTGGCCGTCACCGCCTCGATGTCGACGGTGAAGATCCTGATCTGGACGAGGTCGCTCAGGGCGAACCCGGCTGTGTGCAGGGTTTCGCCCAGGCGCCGGAACGTCAGCCGGATCTGGCCGCGGATGTCGCCCACGGCGGCGATGCCGCCCTCGTCGTCCCGGGCCTCGTGCCCCGCGACCACGAGCCAGCGCCGCGGCTGTTCGACGACAACCGCCCGGTTGTAGGCCAACCGGTCACCGAAGAAGCGTGGGTCGATGTCCTCACGGCGCATGCGTCCAGTCTGCCGGGGCGACGCCGGCGGCGCCGGTCGGCGGGGCCCGGGCGGGTACGGCGAAGGGCGGCGGCCTTCGCGGCCGCCGCCCTTCACGCATCCGTGCGTTACGCCGCCGCCCTCGCCAGCGCCGCGTCGATCCGTGCCAGCGCCTTCTCCTTGCCCAGGACCTCCAGGGACTCGAAGAGGGGCAGGCCGACCGTGCGGCCCGTGACGGCGACCCGGACGGGGGCCTGGGCCTTGCCGAGCTTGAGGCCGTGGGCCTCACCGGCGGCCAGGACCGCCTCCTTGAGGGACTCGGGAGACGACCAGTCGGCCGCGTCCAGCTTCTCGCGGGCGGTGCGGAGCAGGGCGTCCGAGCCCTCCTTCATCGCCTTGTTCCAGGAGGCCTCGTCGAAGACCGGCTCCGGCAGGAACAGGAAGTCGACGTTGTCCGTGATCTCGGAGAGGACCTTCAGGCGGGTCTGCGCGTGCGGCGCGATCGCCTGCCACTTGGCCTCGTCGAAGTCCTCCGGCGCCCAGGGGGCGACGGGGGCCTTCAGCCACGGGCGGCAGCGCTCGGTGAAGTCCTTCACCTCCAGCAGGCGGATGTGGTCGGCGTTGATCGCCTCGCACTTCTTGAGGTCGAAGCGGGCCGGGTTGGGGTTGACGTCCGCGACGTCGAAGGCCGCGACCATCTCCTCGATCGAGAAGATGTCCTGGTCCGCGGAGAGCGACCAGCCGAGCAGGGAGAGGTAGTTGAGCAGGCCCTCGGGGAGGAAGCCGCGCTCCCGGTAGAGGTTCAGGCTCGACTGCGGGTCGCGCTTGGAGAGCTTCTTGTTGCCCTCGCCCATGACGTAGGGCAGATGACCGAAGGCGGGGGTCTCCTTGGCGATGCCCAGCTCGGTCAGCGCCTTGTACAGGGCGATCTGGCGCGGGGTGGAGGAGAGCAGGTCCTCGCCGCGCAGGACGTGGGTGATCTCCATCAGGGCGTCGTCGACCGGGTTGACGAGCGTGTAGAGCGGGGCGCCGTTCGCGCGGACGATGCCGTAGTCCGGGACGTTCTCGGGGAGGTACGTGATCTCGCCGCGGACCAGGTCCGTGAAGGTGATCGTCTCGTCGGGCATCCGGAAGCGGACGATGGGCTCGCGGCCCTGCGCCACGTACTCCTCGACCTGGGCGTCGCTCAGGTCGCGGCAGTGGCCGTCGTAGCCGGAGGGCTTGCCGGCGGCGCGGGCGGCCTCGCGGCGGGTGTCCAGCTCCTCCTGGGAGCAGTAGCAGCGGTAGGCGTGCCCGGCGTCGAGGAGCTTGGCCGCGACGTCCTTGTAGATGTCCATGCGCTGCGACTGGCGGTACGGCGCGTGCGGGCCGCCGACCTCGGGGCCCTCGTCCCAGTCGAAGCCCAGCCAGCGCATCGAGTCCAGGAGCTGGTTGTACGACTCCTCGGAGTCGCGGGCCGCGTCGGTGTCCTCGATGCGGAAGACCAGCGTGCCCTGGTGGTGCCGGGCGAACGCCCAGTTGAACAGGGCAGTGCGGACCAGGCCCACGTGGGGGTTGCCGGTGGGCGAGGGGCAGAAACGGACACGGACTGCTGGGGCGGATGCGCTAGCCACGCTTGACAACCTTGTTGGTGAGAGTGCCGATGCCTTCGATGGTGACGGCGACCTCGTCGCCGACGTTGAGGGGGCCGACGCCGGCCGGGGTGCCCGTGAGAATCACGTCGCCGGGGAGCAGCGTCATCGCCTCGGAGATGTTGACGATCAGATCCTCGATCGAGTGGATCATCTCGCTGGTGCGGCCGAGCTGACGCTGGCCGCCGTTGACCGTGAGCTGGATGGTGAGATCGGCCGGGTCCAGGTCGGTCTCCACCCAGGGGCCCAGCGGGCAGGAGGAGTCGAAGCCCTTGGCCCTGGCCCACTGCTTCTCGCGGCGCTGCACGTCGCGGGCGGTGACGTCGTTGGCGCAGGTGTAACCGAAGATCACGTCCTTGACGCGCTCACGCGGGACCTCGCGGCACATGCGGCCGATGACGACGGCGAGCTCGGCCTCGTGGTGCAGTTCCTCGGAGAAGGAGGGGTACTGGATGGCGTCGCCGGGGCCGATGACCGAGGTGGACGGCTTGAAGAAGGCGAACGGGGCGTCGGGCACCTCGTTGCCGAGTTCGCGGGCGTGCTCGGCGTAGTTGCGGCCGAAGGCGACGACCTTGTTGGGGAGTACGGGCGGCAGGAGCCGCACCTTGCTCAGGGGCACCTTGGTGCCGGAGAGCTCGAAGTCCGCGAACGGGATGCCCTTGATGATGTCGAGGACGAGCTGGTCCGGCTGGTCGCCCTCGACCGCGCCGAAGGCGACGTTCCCGTCGATGGAGAACCTGGCGATGCGCACGGGTTGCTTGGCCCCTTGCTGAGCTGGCTGGAGTCTGACGCTCCAGGCTAACGCGGCAGAGGGCGGGCGCCTCGCGCAATACGTTCCGTGCCCCCGAGGGGCGGCGGTTCGGCGCGCGGGCGCCCGTGTGCCCGTACGGCCGCCCTGAACGTCCGGCGGCCGGGTGGCGTACTACTCTGCGGCGGAGGCCGCGACGGGGATCTCCATGAGCGTCGTGCGCCGGGGATTGGCGGTCTGGGCGGGGAGCTCGACGGCGTGCTCCGGCTGCTCCGGCGTCCGCAGGTCGTCGGCACCGTCGAGGTGCGCCAGCGTCGTGCGTCGCGGGTTGGCGATCTTGTGGAACATCATCGTCGTCTTCACGGTTGTACGAGACCCTGTCGTGTCCGGGCGCCGGAGGGCTGCAAGAACCCTTGCGAGGGCGCGGGTTGTCGGTTTTGCCTTCTCTGTAAAGCGTCAGGCTAAACATGGGATTCCCCGCCAACCCGAGCGAGGCTCCTGATCTGCATGTGAGTTTGCTCACTTATCAAGGGTCAAACCGGTCAATTCAGGCTCACGCAACACTGCGACGAAAGCGACATTGCCCACCTGAACCCATCATTCCGCTCCTGATCATGTCGACTGGGACACCTACCTGGTGTCGCCGACTCGCGGACATACGTCCGTTTTGCGGGTGATCATTTTCTACGTCCGGTGACCCCGCCCTCACGTGCTGTCATCTATGTCACGGGGCGACCCATGGGCCTTGTTGGAGATCCGGCACTGTGCTGGAATTCCACGGACCGCTGCGGGATCGAGCCGGCGCACAGGGGGCGCACACCAGCGCCGAGCGGCGGCGAGATGGGGGAACCAGCGCCGGTCACTCACGACCACCACGGGGGCGTATTCAGGGCGCCCCTATGACGCCGACACCGTGCCCAGCCGTTCACGCGGACGGGCGCCTGGTCCAGAGGTTGCGACGCTAGTGCAGGGACGTTTCAAGAGGGATGGCAGCGCTTCGGCGGAGCCGGAGCCGCAGCACGGCGGGACTGGCCCCAAGGCCGTCAGCTCCTCGCCCCAGCACGCCCAGAACCCGGGCCAGGCCCAGTCCGGCGACAACGGCGACCGCCCCGGTCAGGCCGGGACGTCGTCCGCCGCCGGCCAGAAGCCGCCCGCGAAGCCGTCCAAGGGCTCGACCGGCCCCGGCCCGCGAATAGCCCTGCGCAACTGGCGGATCTCCACCCGTCTGGTGTCGCTGCTCGCGCTTCCGGTGGTCGCGGCCACCTCGCTGGGCGCGCTGCGCATCAACCAGTCGATGGACGACATCCAGCAGCTCGACAACATGAAGCTGCTGACCGAGATGACCAAGCAGGCCACCGAGCTGGCCGCCGCGCTCCAGGAGGAGCGCGACCAGTCCGCCGGTCCCCTGGCGCACGGCTCGACGTCCAGCGCGATCGCCGTCAAGGGCGACCGGGAGAAGACCGACCGGGCCCTGAAGAACTTCCTCGACAGCTCCGAGGAGATCGACGCCGCCAGCAAGGACGGCAACCTCGTCGGCGTCCGCGACAGCCTCGTCGGCCTCGCCAGCGACCTGAACGACCTGAACAAGATCCGCAGCACCGCCTATCAGGCCAAGGAGAACTCGACCCAGACCGTCGAGGCGTACCACCGCCTGATCACCCACCTGCTCGACCTCTCGCAGGACATGGCGGAGGCGACCAGCAACCCCGACATGATCCAGCGCACGCGCGCCCTGTCGGCCTTCTCCTCGGCCAAGGAGTACGCGTCGATCCAGCGCGCGGTCCTGGCGGCCGCCCTGCCCGCGAACACCACCAGCAAGGGCAAGCTTTCCGAGAACGACCGGCTCTACGCCCAGTCGGCGCTGCAGAGCCAGACCTCCGAGGTCCGCAGCTTCACCAGCATCTACGGCGACGGCGCCGAGGAACTCCTCAAGCCGATCTCCGAGGGCAACCCGGTGATCGAGTCGTCCGACCAGTACGCCGGCCGCGCGCTCGGCCAGGTCAACGGTCTGGCGGACCTGAAGACCCGGTCCTACCAGGACTGGCTGGACGACAGCTCCACCAAGATCCAGCAGATGAAGAACATCGAGCTCAAGCTGCTGGAGGACATGGAGCAGCAGGCCCGCGAGCTGCGCAGCGAGTCGGAGCGCGAAGCGATCATCTCCGGTGTGCTGATCCTGCTCGTGCTCGGCGTCTCCCTGGTCGGCGCCTTCGTCGTGGCCCGCTCCATGATCCGGTCGCTGCGCCGCCTGGAGGACACCGCGACCAAGGTCGCCCAGGACCGCCTGCCCGAGCTGGTCAAGCAGCTCTCCGAGACTGACCCGCAGGACGTCGACACCTCGGTGGAGTCGGTCGGCGTGCACTCCCGGGACGAGATCGGCCGAGTGGCCGCGGCCTTCGACGACGTGCACCGCGAGGCGGTCCGCCTCGCCGCCGAGCAGGCCCTGCTGCGGGGCAACGTCAACGCGATGTTCACCAACCTCTCGCGCCGCTCCCAGGGTCTGATCCAGCGCCAGCTGTCGCTGATCTCCGAACTGGAGTCCCGCGAGGCCGACCCGGACCAGCTGTCCTCGCTCTTCAAGCTCGACCACCTCGCGACCCGCATGCGCCGTAACGGTGAGAACCTCCTCGTCCTCGCCGGTGAGGAGCCCGGCCGCCGCTGGACCCGTCCGGTCCCGCTGGTCGACGTGCTCCGTGCCGCCGCCTCCGAGGTGGAGCAGTACGAGCGCATCGAACTGTCCTCCGTGCCGACCACCGAGGTCGCCGGCCGCGTGGTCAACGACCTCGTGCACCTGCTCGCCGAGCTGCTGGAGAACGCGACCTCGTTCTCCTCCCCGCAGACCAAGGTCAAGGTCACCGGTCACGCGCTGCCCGACGGCCGCGTGCTGATCGAGATCCACGACACCGGCATCGGCCTCTCCCCCGAGGACCTCGCCGCGATCAACGAGCGGCTCGCCTCGCCGCCCACCGTGGACGTCTCCGTCTCCCGCCGCATGGGTCTGTTCGTGGTCGGCCGCCTCTCGCAGCGCCACGGCATCCGCATCCAGCTGCGCCCGTCCGACTCCGGTGGTACGACCGCGCTGGTCATGCTGCCCGTCGATGTCGCCCAGGGCGGCCGCAAGCCGCAGCCCAAGCCGGGGCAGCCCGCCTCGGGCAACGGCGGTCCGGCCGCCGCGCAGGCCGCGGCCGGTGTCGCGGCGGCCCGGCGTGGTGGCGGCCAGGGCGGCGGCGCCCTCGGTGGCGGCGGTGCCTTCGGCGGCGGCGGTGGCGGTGCCCTCGGCGCCGGTGCGCCGAGCGGTGGCCGGCTCGGTGCCGGTCAGGGGCCGCGGGCCGCACTGCCCGGGCGTGACGCGGGCGGTCGCCCGAGTGCGCCGGGCGGCGCGCGCGGGCCGCAGTCCCCGGCGGGGCCGAACCAGCAGAACCGCCCGGCTCCGGCCGGCGCGGGCGCCGGTGCAGGTGCCGGTGCCGGTGCCGGTCAGGCGCCCGGTGCTCCGCAGGGCCTGCAGGCCGCGGGCATGAACGCGCCGCAGGGCAACCCCCCGCAGGGCAACGCGCCGCAGGACGGCCAGGACGCCTTCGGCGGCGGACGCGGTCCCTCCGCGCCCCCGCAGCGCGGCAAGCGCCGCGGCAACGGGAACGGCGACGCCGAGCAGGCCCGTCGCCCGCAGCTGCCGCCGCGCGGTGGTCCGCGGGCCGAGCTGCCCGGCGGCAACCCGCAGCCCCGTACACCCAGCTGGAGCGACGAGAACGCACAGCCGCCCGTGCCGCGCGCCTCGCTGGACGCCCCGCGCGGCCACGAGGAGTCGGACAGCTCGCGTACGGACCGCACGCCGCGCTTCGACGACCGGCAGGGGCCGGGCTCGACCGCAGAGATGCCGGCGGTCCCCCGGCTCGGTGAGTCCCAGGGACCCGGTGCCACGGCCGAGTTCGCCCGCCCGGACTTCGACGCCCCGGCACCTCGTCGGGACGACCCGCAGAACACGGGGCGGTTCGCCCAGCCCGGCCAGAACCAGCCCGGCCAGAACCAGACCGGTCAGAACCAGACGGGCCAGGACCAGTACGGCCAGAACCAGACCGGCCAGGACCAGTACGGCCAGGGCGGAATGCACGCCGCCCCGCAGAACGACCAGTTCGCGCGGCCCGAGGCGGCCGCCCCGCAGCAGAACGGCGGAGCCTTCGTCCGCTCGGACGTCTTCGGCGGACAGCCCGGTCAGGCCGGCCCGACCAGCCCGGCCTCGACCGGCCCGTTCACCAGCGCCCAGGGCTTCGACAACGGCTCGACCGGGCAGCACCGCCTGCCAGAGCGTCAGAACCCGGCCGCCACGGGCCAGTTCGAGCGCCCGCAGGTCAACGGCGCGCACGGCGGGAACGACTTCGGCGCTCCGCAGCCGCCGGCCCCGCAGCAGCGTCCGGCCCACCAGGAGCCCGCGGGCGGGAACACCAACGGGAACTCCAACGGCACCGCCGCGCAGCGGCCGGGTGACGGATGGGCCCTGCCCCCTGCCTCCGGCCCCGGTGACGGACGTACGCCGCTGTACGACACGCTGGAGACCAACTGGTTCCACGGCGACCGCGAGGCGAGGGCCCAGCAGGGCCCCCCGGCCGCGGCCCCGGAGCCGCAGGCCCCCCAGCCCCAGACCCCGGCAGCCCCTCAGCGGCCCGCCACCTCCTCCTGGCGCAGCTCGCCGAACGACGACCTCGTCCGGCAGGCCGAGCGCGTCCGGCAGCCGGCGGCCGGCGGGATCACCACATCCGGCCTGCCGCGCCGGGTGCCCAGGGCAAACCTCGTCCCGGGCACGGCTCAGCAGCAGTCGCACCAGAACGGTCCGCAGGTATCGCGTGCGCCCGACGAAGTGCGCGGCCGGCTGACCAATCTCCGTCGGGGAATCGCACAGGGCCGTCAGGCCGGGACCAACCAGACCGGCAGCTATCCGCGGCCCACTCACCAGCAGGAGCGTTAGTTGAGCCCGATGAGCCAGGCGGCACAGAACCTCAACTGGTTGATCACGAATTTCGTGGACAACACCCCAGGGGTGTCCCACACCGTCGTCGTGTCCGCCGACGGACTCCTTCTGGCGATGTCGGAGGGCTTTCCGCGCGACCGCGCCGACCAGCTCGCGGCCGTCGCCTCGGGGCTGACCTCGCTGACCGCCGGGGCGTCCCGGATCTTCGAGGGCGGCAACGTGGCACAGACGGTCGTGGAGATGGAACGCGGGTTCCTTTTCCTCATGTCCGTCTCGGACGGCTCGTCCCTGGCCGTCCTCGCCCACCCGGAGTGCGACATCGGCCTCGTCGGCTACGAGATGGCACTCCTGGTCGACCGCGCGGGGGCGGTACTCACGCCCGACCTGCGCGCTGAACTGCAAGGAAGTCTGCTCCACTGAACGGCCCCGGCACCACCCGTGTTACCAAATCACCGTCCGGCCGCCACAATCCCCCCACCGGCCTCGTCAGACGGCACGACTGACCAACCTGCTGTCCCGCCCGGAGGATTCATGACCCCGCCCACCGCCTCTCATGATCCGTACGCGGAGCCGTACGAGGACGAGGGCGACCAGCCGCTGGTACGTCCGTACGCGATGACCGGCGGCCGGACGAGGCCGCGCTACCAGCTCGCCATCGAGGCGCTGATCAGCACGACGGCCGACCCGGCAGCGCTCATGGGGCTGCTTCCCGAGCACCAGCGCATCTGCCACCTGTGCCGCGAGGTGAAGTCGGTGGCCGAGGTGTCGGCCCTGCTGGCGATGCCGCTCGGCGTGGCCCGGATCCTCGTCGCGGACCTCGCGGAGGCCGGGCTCGTCGCGATTCACCAGCCTGGCGGCGACGAGAACAACGGCGGTGCGCCGGACGTGACACTGCTCGAAAGGGTGCTCAGTGGACTTCGAAAGCTCTGACGGGGGTCGGGCGACCACCTCCGCGAAGATCGTGGTGGCCGGCGGCTTCGGCGTCGGCAAGACCACGTTCGTGGGCGCCGTCTCCGAGATCAACCCGCTGCGCACCGAGGCAGTGATGACCTCCGCCAGCGCCGGGATCGACGACCTGACGCACGCCGGGGACAAGACGACCACCACGGTCGCCATGGACTTCGGCCGCATCACGCTCGACCAGGACCTGATCCTGTACCTGTTCGGCACGCCGGGCCAGGACCGTTTCTGGTTCATGTGGGACGACCTGGTGCGCGGCGCCATCGGCGCCGTGGTGCTGGTGGACACGCGGCGGCTGGCCGACTGCTTCCCCGCGGTGGACTACTTCGAGAACTCGGGCCTGCCGTTCGTCGTCGCGCTCAACGGCTTCGACGGCCAGCAGCCGTACAACCCGGACGAGGTGCGCGAGGCGCTGCAGATCGGTCCGGACACCCCGATCATCACGACCGACGCCCGGCACCGCGCCGACGCGAAGAGTGCGCTGATCACGCTGGTGGAGCACGCGCTGATGGCACGATTGCGGTAGGTCCGCGGGCGGCCGCGGCCAAGTCGGCAGGGGTCTACGGCACTTGTCGTAGGCGGGGCGGAGCCGACTGTGTCCTTTGACACGGTCGGCCCCGCCGTTCATAACGTTTCGGCAGAGGAATCGGGTGGTACCGACACGCGACGCGGTCAACTGGTCTCGCTGCGCGCACGAACGCCCCGTCTTTTGACGGGCCTCGCTCTTTATGACCGTTTTACGCGGGCCTTACATCACGTGTAACCCCCGCGTTCCACTGTTTGGAAGAGCGCTGGTCGCCGTGCTGGAATGCCAGAACTGCCCAATGGTCAAAGACGTACTCAGCAGTAGTGCGTACCCGATGACGGACTGGGCTCTGAGACACAGCGGCACGACATAGGTGCCGACCGCCGAGAGGTTGTTGGTCGAGTGAGGCGAAGCAAGAACAGTCCCGAGCCATCGGCCCGGGGCAACTTCACCCCGCCGCCGCGCACAGCGGCGCCCGCCCCCGTGCCCGCTTCGGAAACCAAGGCCGAACCCGCCCCGAGCGGCGGCCGTTTCTCCCCGCGCAACTGGCGGGTGACCACCCGGCTGAACGCGATCCTGCTCATCCCCGTGCTGGTCGGCCTCGTCATGGGCGGCTTCCAGGTGAAGAGCTCGATCGACACCTGGTCGGACGCCGAGGACGCCGAGAGCACCGCGCGCCTGGTGCGCGCCTCCCTCGGCTACGCCAACGCCCTCTACAACGAGCGCGACCTCACGGCCGCCCCGCTGCTGCAGGGCAAGGGCCAGGAGGACGCGACCGTCACCAAGGCCCGGCAGGCGACCGACGAGGCGGCCGACGCGTTCGACGAGGCCGCCCAGGACATGCCCGGCAAGGCGGGCCTGGAGCGCCGGCTGAAGGTGTTCCGCGAGCAGGAGCCCAAGCTCCAGACGCTGCGCGTGGCCGCGTACACCTCCAAACTCAAGGGCGTGGAGACCGAGGAGGGCTACACCGGGATCGCCCACCCCCTGATGGAGTTCGCCAACGAGCTCGGTCTGGGCACCGGCAACATCACCTCCTACGGCCGTACCGTCTACGCGATCTCGCTGACCAAGGCGGCGCTCTCCCTGGAGCGCTCCATCGGTATGCACATGCTGGTCAAGCCGGGCCCGGAGCCCAGCCACCTCGCCAGCCAGCGCGTCGCGCTCTCCTCGTACGCCTACCTGGAGCGCATCGCCATCGAGGAGTACATCGGCGGCGGTACCGAGGCGGACGCGCAGAAGCTCGAGGACGCCGAGGCGCAGCTCAAGACGGACGGGGCGGCCATGGCCAAGGAGGCCAAGGCCAAGGACCCGGACTACGTGCCGCCGCCGGCCAACCCGACGACGATGATCTCGGAGCTGGCCCGGCTGGACTCGACGGACCCCAGTGCCCGGGCCGACCTGGCCGAGCAGGGCATCACGCCGGAAAACTGGTGGGCGGTCAACACCCTCAAGTTCGACGCGTACCAGAAGATCGAGTCGGACCTGGCCGACAAGGCGGTGTCCGAGGCGTCCACGATCGCGGACGACGCCGAGCGGGACGCCTACATCACGGGTGCCGCGGTCGTCATCGCGCTGCTCGCCGCGTTCATCCTGGCCGGCATGGTGGCCCGCCAGATGAGCCGCTCCATGCGCCAGCTGCGCAACGCCGCCTTCGGCATCGCCGAGCAGCGCCTGCCGATGCTGGTCGACCAGCTCTCCCGTACCGACCCCGGCCGGGTCGACACCCGGGTCCAGCCGATCCCGATCACCTCGACCGACGAGATCGGCGAAGTCGCCCGCGCCTTCGACCAGGTGCACCGCGAGGCGGTCCGGCTCGCCGCCGAGCAGGCCCTGCTGCGGGGCAACATCAACGCGATCTTCACCAACCTGTCGCGCCGCAACCAGTCGCTGATCGAGGGCCAGCTGAGCCTGATCACCGACCTGGAGAACAACGAGGCCGACCCGGACCAGTTGGAGAACCTCTTCCGGCTGGACCACCTCGCCACCCGTATGCGCCGCAACGGCGAGAACCTCCTGGTCCTCGCCGGCGAGGAGCCCGGCCGCCGCTGGGACCAGCCGGTGCCGCTGGTCGACGTGCTGCGCGCCGCCTCCTCCGAGGTGGAGCAGTACGAGCGCATCGAGCTGTCCGGCGTCCCGGAGGCCGAGATCCACGGCCGCGCCGTGACCGACCTCGTGCACCTGCTGGCCGAGCTGCTGGAGAACGCGACGACGTTCTCCTCGCCGCAGACCAAGGTCCGCGTCACCGCGACCCGGCTGCCCGACGGCCGCGTGATGGTCGAGATCCACGACAAGGGCATCGGCCTGACCGCCGAGGACTTCGCGGACATCAACCACAAGCTGGCCAACCCGCCGACCGTGGACGCCGCGATCTCGCAGCGCATGGGCCTGTTCGTGGTCGGCCGGCTGTCGGACCGGCACGGCATCCGCGTCCAGCTGCGCCCCTCCGGCGAGCAGGCGGGCACCACCTCGCTGGTCATGCTCCCGGACGCCATCACGCACGGTGGCGGTGGCGAGCAGCAGCCGCGTGACGAGTTCACGGTCTCGCAGATCATCCCGGAGCAGAACTTCCAGGGCGGCGAGAGCTTCGGTCAGGTCGGTCAGCCCATGCGGACCGCCGCCGAGCTGGGCTTCGACGACAGCCGGTACGCCGAGGTCCCCGACGACATACGCGAGCTCGACCCGGTCGGCCGCTCGCTGATGCGCGAGGAGCGCCGCGCGGCCCTGGAGGCCCAGTCGAACCCCGAGCTGCCCGGTCCGGCGGACCACGGCGGCCGCGAGGAGGCCGCGACGCCCGGGTACCAGGACCAGTTCACCGGACAGCAGCCGGTGTACGACCAGGGTCAGAGCGGCTACCAGGAGCAGCAGACCGGACAGGCCGGAGGGTACGACCAGCGATCGTCGTACGCCGATCAGCAGCAGACGTCGTACGACGAGCAGTACTACGCGCCGGGCGGCGGCATGCCGCAGGGCGAGGGTTACCCGGCGGGCGGCGGCTACCCGGACCCCTCCTTTGCGGAGCAGAGCCGCAACGGGCACCAGTCGGCGGGCGCCGGCGCCCAGGAGGCCTACTCGGCCTTCGAGCAGCGGCGCTACCAGGACGACTGGCCCCAGCAGGACGGCTACCAGAACGGCTATCCGGACCAGTACCCCGCGGGTGCTCCGGAGGCGGAATCCGTGCAGGCCGCTGACGTGAACGAGGCGGACCGCGTAGGCTTCGACCGTCCGGGTCCGGCCCCCTCCGCCGCCCACCAGATGACCGACGCCGGTCTTCCCCGCCGCGGATCCACCGCGAGCGGCGCGGGCGACGCGGGGCGCGCGGGCCAGGAGGCGCCGGCCGCCGCCCCGGAGGCGGGTGGCCCGGACAACTGGCGGTCGGCCAACGACGACCGCTGGCAGCAGGCCTCGGCGCTGCGCAAGCCCAAGGCGGGCGGGGTGACCTCCTCGGGCCTGCCGCGACGGGTACCCAAGGCCAACCTGGTCGAGGGCGCCGCCGAAACCACTCCCCAGGGAGGCCCACAGGTCTCCCGCGCCCCGGAGGACGTCCGGGGCAGGCTGAGCAACCTGCGGCGCGGCGTCGAACGGGGCCGCAGCGCAGGCAGTGAAACGAACGGCCAGGACACAAGGAATGAACACCGTGGTCCTGACAGCACCTACAACCAGGAGCGTTAGTGTGAGCCCGATGAGCCAGGCGGCGCAGAACCTGAACTGGTTGATCACCAACTTCGTGGACAACACCCCGGGGGTGTCCCACACGGTGGTGGTCTCCGCCGACGGACTCCTTCTGGCGATGTCCGAAGGGTTCCCGCGCGACCGTGCCGATCAGCTCGCGGCCGTCGCCTCCGGCCTGACCTCGCTGACCGCCGGTGCCTCGCGCATCTTCGAGGGCGGCAGCGTGAACCAGACGGTTGTGGAGATGGAGCGGGGATTCCTCTTCATCATGTCCATTTCCGACGGCTCGTCCCTCGCGGTTCTCGCACACCCGGAGGCGGACATCGGTCTCATTGGGTACGAGATGGCCCTTCTGGTGGACCGTGCGGGCACGGTTCTGACGCCGGATCTGCGGGCTGAGCTCCAAGGGAGCCTTCTCAACTAAAGGACAGACGGTGCGTTTTGGCGTCCCGTGGCCGTAAAGTTTCGGGACGCGGCTCCACAGTGATGGATGCCAGGCACAGTCGGAGGAGGAAAAAGTGGCAACACCCCCAGGCGGTCCGTCTTCGGGCAACTGGTCGTACGGCCCTGGCCAGGGTCAGAACGACGGCTCGGCAAACGGATACGGCTACCCCTCCGTGCCGAGCCACCGGCAGCCGTACGCGCCGCAGGGCCCCGGCCCTTCGCCGTACGACCAGCCGCACGCTCCGCGTATTCAGCCCGTGCAGCCGCAGCGCCGCACCCCTGAGCCGGCGCCCGCCGGGGCGTCGAACAACCCCCTGGTGCGCCCGTACGCCATGACGGGCGGCCGCACCAGGCCGCGGTACCAGCTCGCCATCGAGGCGCTGGTGCACACCACCGCACAGCCGCACCAGATGCAGGGCCAGCTGCCCGAGCATCAGCGGATCTGCAACCTCTGCCGGGAGATCAAGTCAGTGGCCGAGGTCTCGGCCCTCCTGACGATCCCTCTCGGTGTGGCCAGGATTCTCGTCGCCGACTTGGCGGAGGCGGGCCTGGTCGCCATCCATCAGCCCGGCGGCGACGAGAACGCCGGCGGCCAGCCAGACGTGACACTGCTCGAAAGGGTGCTCAGTGGACTTCGCAAGCTCTAGCGGAGGGCCTTCCCGCTCCACCACTTCCGCGAAGATCGTGGTGGCGGGCGGATTCGGCGTGGGCAAGACGACGTTCGTCGGCGCCGTCTCGGAGATCAATCCGCTGCGCACCGAGGCCGTGATGACATCCGCGTCCGCGGGCATCGACGACCTCACCCACACGGGGGACAAGACGACCACGACGGTCGCCATGGACTTCGGACGCATCACGCTCGACCAGGACCTGATCCTGTACCTCTTCGGTACGCCCGGCCAGGACCGCTTCTGGTTCATGTGGGACGACCTGGTGCGCGGCGCCATCGGCGCGATCGTTCTGGTCGACACGAGGCGGCTCGCCGACTGCTTCCCCGCCGTCGACTACTTCGAGAACAGCGGTCTGCCGTTCGTGATCGCGCTGAACGGCTTCGACGGACAGCAGCCGTACAACCCGGACGAGGTCCGGGAGGCGCTGCAGATCGGTCCGGACACGCCGATCATCACGACGGACGCGCGGCATCGGGCCGATGCGAAGTCCGCGCTCATCACTCTCGTGGAGCATGCCCTGATGGCGCGGCTGCGCTAGCCGCGCGCAGCCTGCGGGCATGCGCGACGCCCCCTGCGGCCACCGGGCTGCCGGGGGCGGTTCGTTGCCGGGTGCGGGTGGTCCGTGGCTGGTCGCGCCCACGCGGCGGAGCCGCACATCGACACAGCCCCGCGCCCCTGGGCACGTTGCCCCGCCCGGCGTCATACAGCGCCCGTGCGATGCGAAGAGGCCCCCTCCTGGTGGAGGGGGCCTCTTCGTGGGCTCAGGTCAGCGCCAGCTGTGCGGTGCTCGGAAGCCCGGCTCGCGTTCCAGGCGGCGCCAGCCCGCGCGGACGGGGCCGCCGCCGTGGGTCGGGGCGATCTCGGCGGGGTGGGCGGCGGCGCGGGCCATGAGGAGGGCCGTGATGGCGGCGACTTCCTCGGGCTCGGCGTGGCCCTTCTCGACGCGGATGTCGGCAGTGGACATGGACGTGGCTCCTCGGGTCACTGCGGCGGGTTGCCGTGCTTGCGGGAGGGCAGGTCGGCGTGCTTGGTCTGGAGCATCGCGAGGGAGCGGATGAGGACTTCGCGGGTCTCCGCCGGGTCGATGACGTCGTCGACCAGACCGCGCTCGGCCGCGTAGTAGGGGTGCATCAGCTCGGCCTTGTACTCCTTGACCATGCGGGCCCGCATGGCCTCGGGGTCCTCGGCGTCGGCGATCTGACGGCGGAAGATGACGTTGGCCGCGCCCTCGGCGCCCATCACGGCGATCTCGTTGGTCGGCCAGGCGTAGGTGAGGTCGGCGCCGATGGACTGGCTGTCCATGACGATGTAAGCACCTCCGTACGCCTTGCGCAGGATGAGCGAGATGCGCGGGACGGTCGCGTTGCAGTAGGCGTAGAGCAGCTTGGCGCCGTGGCGGATGATTCCGCCGTGTTCCTGGTCGACGCCCGGCAGGAAGCCGGGTACGTCCAGGAGGGTGATGATCGGGATGTTGAAGGCGTCGCACATCTGCACGAAGCGGGCGGCCTTCTCGCTGGCCTCGATGTCCAGGACGCCGGCGAGGGCCTGGGGCTGGTTGGCGACGATGCCGACGACCTGGCCGTCCAGGCGGGCCAGGGCGCAGATGATGTTGCGCGCCCAGCGCTCGTGGACCTCCAGGCACTCGCCGTCGTCGACGAGCTCCTCGATCACCTTGGCCATGTCGTACGGACGGTTGCCGTCCGCCGGGACCAGGTCGAGGAGGGTGTCGCCGCGGCGGTCCGCGGGGTCGCCGGACTCGGTGCGCGGCGGGTTCTCCCGGTTGTTCTGCGGGAGCAGCGAGAGGAGGTAGCGGACCTCGGCGAGACACGTCTCCTCGTCGTCGTAGGCGAAGTGGCAGACACCGGACGTCTCGGCGTGCACGTCGGCGCCGCCGAGGCCGTTCTGGGTGATCTCCTCGCCGGTGACGGCCTTGACGACGTCCGGGCCGGTGATGAACATCTGCGAGGTGTCGCGGACCATGAAGACGAAGTCCGTGAGGGCGGGGCTGTAGGCGGCGCCGCCCGCGCACGGGCCGAGCATCACGCTGATCTGCGGGATGACCCCGGACGCCTTGGTGTTGCGCTGGAAGATGCCGCCGTACCCGGCGAGGGCGCTGACGCCCTCCTGGATGCGGGCGCCGGCGCCGTCGTTCAGGGAGACCAGCGGGGCACCGGCCGCGATGGCCATGTCCATGATCTTGTGGATCTTCGTCGCGTGGGCCTCACCCAGCGCGCCGCCGAAGATCCGGAAGTCGTGCGCGTAGACGAAGACCGTGCGGCCCTCCACCGTGCCCCAACCGGTGATGACACCGTCGGTGTACGGCTTCTTGGCCTCCAGGCCGAAGCCGGTGGCCCGGTGCCGGCGCAGTTGCTCGACCTCGCGGAAGGAATTCGGGTCCAGAAGCAGCTCGATGCGCTCCCGTGCCGTCAGCTTGCCCTTGGCGTGCTGCGCCGCCGTCGCCTTCTCGCTCGGCCCGGCCAGTGCCTGCGCACGGATCTCGTGCAGTTCGGCCACTCGCCCGCGCGCGTCCGTCGGCTCACCCGGCGCCTCATCCAAAACGGTCATGTAGCGACTCTACGAAGCCGACCAAGGATTGCGAGCCGTCGACTCCGTACAGTCTCCAACGCGTTTTCCTGGTAGCACTGAACAGAACCCTCACCACATGCAGCCATTTCGACTGCTCAGGGGGCCTGATGCTTGTAGGAGTCGCACAAAGCCGTCAGCTGAGAGTCACCTCACATTCATGGGTGGTACATACCACCCCTGGAGTGACGCGGAGGTGCAGTCGGCGGCCTGTCGCGACGATCTCGACCGTCTCGTCGGCCCGTACCGTCGCCCGCACCGGGTGGTCCCAGATGATCTCCAGGGGCTCTCCCGTGCGCGGTGGTTCGCTCACGCAGAGGGTAGCGGTACGGCCCCTGCGGCGGATCAGCACACTCGCCCCCGCCGTCGCGGTGAGCGGGCCCGCCGTGCCGGACTGCCAGAAGTTCGCGGCCGTGAGGCCGAGCGGGGGGACGGCGACCGCCTGGCAGCGGTCGTCGTTGGCGAGGACCGTGAGGCGGCGGCGGTCGGCGGCGCGGCGTGCGACGTCCCGGCGGGAAGCGCCCGGCATGAGGACGTAGACGTAGTCCGCGTCGGCCGGGTCCGTGCCGTGGTCCAGCCAGAGGGTCTGCCAGCGGCGGGTGCGGCGCTCGGTCGTGCTGGTGGTGTTGATGTCGGACCAGGCGCCGGTGCGGTCCTCGCGCAGGGTCCGCAGCTCGCCCTCGGGCACGATCCAGCCGCCGTGGCCCTCCAGGTGGGCCCAGTCCCGGCCGCGGACGAGGGCCTGGGCGCCGCCCTCCCCGAGGTTGCGGTTGTCGACGACCGTCTCGACCGGGACGCCGTCCGCGCAGGTGATGCCGGCGCCCAGGCAGACCACCTCGTCGTCGAGGAAGAACCAGGACTTGCGGGCTTCGAGGGTCGAGCCGAGCCCCTTGAGGTGCTGTCCGACGGCCGCGTACTCGCCGTCGGTCGTGCCGCCGACCCAGCGGGCGTCCGGTTTGGGTGCGCCCCATTCGCCGCCCGCCCGGTCGGGCAGGCGCTTGGTGGAGACGGTGGTGCCGGGCAGCCGGTACCAGTCGACGGTGGGCCAGAACCAGTCCGTGTACTGGTCGGAGGCGGCGCCGTTCGCCCACCAGCCGAGCATGCCCGCGCCGGTGTGCCAGCCGCGCGGGTTCTCGCCGTTGCCGCACTCGTAGTGGGCGATGCGGTCACTGGCCATGGCGAGGCCCGCGGTGAAGGCGGGCCGGCGGTGGACGGCGCGGTCCATGGCCGCGAAGAGGCGGTGCCCGGTGGGCTCGGGCGCGGCCTCGACAGGGGCCTCCGCGATCTCGTGCAGCCGGGCCAGGTCGGCGACCGGGAACTGGGGCGCCGTCAGGACGGGGGTGACGGTGTCCCGTTCGATCCAGCCCTTGATCCGCGCGTACCAGCGCGCGCGCTCGGCGTCGCTCGCGCCACCCGCGAGGACCGCCATGGCGGCGATGAGCCGCTGTCCGTGAAAGTGGTCGCTGCGCATGACGTGCAGGTCGTCGCTCTTGAGGTAGCCCCGGCTGATGGCACGGCCGTTGACGCCGTCCATCACCAGTCCGTCGTGGATGAGGGGCGCGTAGGCGTGTTCGACGCTGTCGAGGATGATCTGCCTGCCGGGGTCCGTCACCTCCCACTCCGAACCGGCGAGCAGGGTGAACAGCCGGCCGAGTCCGTCCAGCACGACCTGGCCGTACGTCCCCGAGTAGGCGACCGACGTGTGCTGGACGAACGAGCCGTCGGCGTAGAGGCCGTCGCCCTTGGTGACGTACGGGAAGACCGGCGAGAGCGCGTCGCGGGCGAGGGCGATCTTGGCGGGGGCCCGGCCCAGGACGCCGCGCAGGGCGACGGAGCGGCACAGGTCGACGCGGTTGGCGCCGGTGGAGGTGCCGGTGTAGTCGCCGAGCATCGCGTCGGGGACGAAGTGGTCGACGGCGGCGCAGGCGGCGGTGACGCGGTCGGTGCCGAGGTGGTCGTACAGGGCGGCCGTGATGTCCATCAGGAGGCGGGGGCTGCCGATCTGCCATTCCCACCAGTTGCCGTAGCGGGTGGTGCCCGGGTTGTAGACGGTGGCCGAGAGGTGGTCGAGGCCGCGCAGGATATCGGCGAGGAGGGCCTCGTCCCCGGTGGAGCCGGTGCCCTGCTGGACGTACGCCTCGGTCATGGTCCACAGGCGGCCGTAGGCGAAGGTGATGCCGGCGGGCGGGTCGAAGGGGTGGCCGGGCCACAGGGAGGTGGGGCTGGGGGCCATGGTGGCGCGGTGGGCGCGGGCGCGTTCGCCGGTTCCGGCGAGGCGGGAGGCGTACGGTTCGGCGGCCGGGTCGTAGCCGTCGCCGAGGGCGATGCCGAGCCAGCGCCGGCGGAGGGTGTCGTAGGGGTCGGCGGCGGCCGCGGCGGGGGCGCCGAGGGCGCGGGTGCCGAGGGCCGGGGTGAGCACGGCGGCCAGGGCGGTCGCGAACAGGACGGTGCGGCGGGTGGGTTCGGCGCCGGTTCGGCGTGCGTACGGCCACTTGGGGGTCATGCCCATGACCCTTCCCCGTTCCGGGGTCCGCCAGGCGGCGGTACGCGTGCTGCGGGGCGGGGTCCGCCGGGTTACCAAGGGGAGGCCTGCCCGCCGTTCCGGTTCGCCTCCGTTCCGGTGCGCTCCGACCCGCGACGAGGTGACCATGCGCCTGCTGCTCGTCCATCCCAGCGCCCTGCTGTACTCCGAGATCTTCCTGCGCCTGGAGCCCCTGGGGCTCGAACGGGTGGCGGGCGCGGCCCGCGAGGCGGGGCACGAGGTCCGGGTCGTGGACCTCCAGGTGCTGGACCTGGCGACTCTGCGGGACGAGGTGCGGTCCTTCCGGCCGGAGGCCCTCGGCGTCTCGCTGAACTACCTGGCGAACATCCCGGAGGCGATCGACCTGGCGGCGAAGGTGAAGCGGGAGGTCCCCGGCTGCTTCGTCTTCTTCGGCGGGCACAGCGTCTCCTTCGTCGCCGAGGACGTGCTGGAACAGGCGGCCGGGGCGGTGGACGCGGTGGTCCGGGGCGAGGGCGAACCGGTGATCGCGCCGCTGCTGGAGGCGGTGCGCGACGGCGGTGTGGAGGACGTTCCCGGGATCATCACCACCGCCGGGCGGGGGCCCGCGCCGCTGATGATGCACGGCATCGACTCTCCGCTGCCGGCCCGCGACCTGATGCGCAACCGGCGCCGCTACTTCATCGGCGAGCTGGACCCGTGCGCCTCCATCGAGTTCACCCGCGGCTGTCCCTGGGACTGCTCCTTCTGCTCCGCCTGGACGTTCTACGGCCGCAGCTACCGCAAGGCCTCCCCCGAGGCCGCGGCCGAGGACCTGGCGAGGATCCGCGAGCCCAACGTCTTCATCGTGGACGACGTGGCCTTCATCCGGCCCGAGCACGGCAACGCCATCGCCGCCGAGGTGGAACGGCGCGGCATCCGCAAGCAGTACTACCTGGAGACGCGCAGCGACGTGCTGCTGCGCCACCCCGAGGTCTTCGAGCGGTGGGCGAGGCTCGGCCTGCGCTACATGTTCCTGGGCATGGAGGCCATCGACGCCGAGGGCCTGGACCTGTTCCGCAAGCGGATCAGCCCGGACGAGAACTTCCGGGCGCTGGAGACGGCCCGGCGCCTGGGCATCCAGGTCGCCATCAACCTCATCGTGGACCCGGCCTGGGACGAGGAGCGCTTCCGGGTGGTGCGGGAGTTCGCGCTGTCGGTGCCGGAGATCGTGCACTTCACGGTGATGACGCCGTACCCGGGGACGGAGATCTGGCACACCGAGTCACGCCGCCTCACCACCCGCGACTACCGCCTCTTCGACATCCAGCACGCCGTGGTGCCGACCACGCTGCCGCTGGACCGGTTCTACGAGGAGCTGGTGCGCACCCAGGCCGTGATCAACCGCAAGCACCTGGGCCTGCGGACGGCGTTCGGCGCGGCCCGGATCCTCGGCCGGAACCTGCTGCACGGGCAGACGAACTTCGCCCGCATGCTGTGGAAGTTCAACCAGGTCTACAACCCGCGCCGGCAGTTCGCGGACCACAGCATGCCGGTGCGGTACGAACTTCCGCTGCCCAAGCCCGTCGACGTCGGCGACCGGCGGCAGCTGTACGTCCACACGCGGCCGGCGCCGCAGGCATCGCCGCCACCCCGCGCGTAACCGTTGAAGGTTGAACGGAATAGGTCTACAGTCGGGACCGTTGAACTGGTTGAACATTCAACATCACGACTCGACCCTTCCCGGAGGACGCCATGACCACCACCCCCGACCTCACCACCCTGACCGGCGAGTACACGATCGACCCCGCGCACACCACGATCGGCTTCACGGCACGCCACGCCATGGTCACCAACGTCAAGGGCAAGTTCCTCGACTTCAGCGGCGCCCTGCACCTGGACGGCGCCGACCCGAGCCGCTCCACCGCGTCCCTCGACATCACGATGGACAGCGTGGACACCGGGTCCGCCGATCGCGACGGCCACCTCAAGGGCTCGGACTTCTTCAAGACGGACGAGTTCCCGAAGATGACCTTCCGCTCCACCGGGGCGGAGGCCCTGGGCGGCGACGACTACCGCGTCACCGGCGACCTCACGATCCTCGGCACCACCAAACCGCTCACCATCGACCTGGAGTTCAACGGCGCCGCCAAGGACCCGTTCGGAAACGAGCGCGTCGGCTTCGAGGGCAAGGCGGAGATCAAGCGCTCGGAGTGGGGCCTCACCTGGAACGCGGCCCTGGAGACCGGCGGCTTCCTGGTCTCCGACAAGATCAAGCTGAACTTCGACATCTCGGCGATCAAGCAGGCGTGACGCCCGGCACCCCCTCGGGGGCGGTGAAGTCCACGCCGACGGCGGCCCGGACCCGGATACGGCGGCCGGGCCAGCCGATCGTCCGGTAGACCGTGTTGTACTGCGCGATCGAACGGTCCGCGGGCACCAGACCCTCGGCGTCCGCCGCGCTCCGCCGTGACGTGGTGTGCCCGTCGGCCTCGACGACCAGGTCGTACCCCCGGCTCAGCGCCTGCCGTGCCGTGGTGTCCACGCAGACCTCCGTGGCGAACCCGGTCACGATCACCTCGGTGACGCCCAGCGCCTTGAGGGTCTCGTCGAGGTCGGTGGCCAGGAAGCCGTCCGGGGTCGTCTTGTCGACGACCGGCTCCCCCTCCCGCGGCGCCAGCTCGGGCACGACCCGCCATCCTTCGGTGCCGGGCACGACCTCCTCGCCCCGGTGCCGGACCGTCACCACCGGCACACCGGCCGCCCGGGCCCGCTCACTCAGCCCCGCGATCACGGCGACCGTCTCGGCGGCCCGGTGCGCCATGGCGACCATGGCGTTCTGCATGTCGATGACGAGGAGCGCGGCGGTGGACGGCATGGGCTCACCGTAGCGGTGTGTCCCGCCCGGCCGCCGCTCCGTTCTCCAGCAGGTCCCGCACCTGGTCGAGGGCCTGGCCGAAGGGGTCGGGGAAGACGCCCAGCCCGTGCGTGACCAGCGCGCCCTCGTGCAGCAGCATCAGTGAGCGCGCCAGCCGGTCCGCGCCGGCCGCGCCGGTCTCCCGGGCGAGGCGGGTGAACAGGTCGAGCATCCACCGCTTCTGCCCGGTGATGACCGGGTACGCCGGGTGGGCCGGGTCGCTGATCTCCGCGTGGGCGTTGATCATGCTGCATCCCTTGGCGCCGTACTCCGCCGCCCACGCGCGCGAGGCCTCGAAGACGGCCAGGACCCGGGCGGTCGGCGCCTGCCCCGAGGCCGCCTCCAGACGGCCGGCCAGAAGCTCCCGCCAGCGCTCGTCGCGCCCGGCCAGGTACTCCACGACGATCTGCTCCTTCGAGCCGAACCGGTCGTACAGCGTCTTCTTGGTCACCCCGGCCTCGGCGGCGATGAGGTCCACGCCCACGGCATGGATGCCGTGCTCGTAGAACAGCCGCTCGGCGGCTGCCAGAACGCGTCGCGCACCGGGCGTCATGCGGACGCGGTGCGGCTTCTCCTGGTTCTCCAAAGGCTCCATATTTCACGAGTATACCGACCTGTATAGTGGGCACCCGGAACGCAAGTAAACCGATCTGTCTACTGGATTCCGGAAGTGGTCGACGTGAAATCCCTGCTCTCGGTCGCCTTCGTACTGTGCTGGAGCTCCGGCTTCATCGGCGCCAAGCTCGGCGCCGGGACGGCGGACGCGACCACGCTCCTGATGTGGCGCTTCCTGCCGCTCGCCGTGGCCCTCGTCGCCGCCGCGGCCGTCTCCCGCGCGGCGTGGCGGGGCCTGACGCTCCGCGACGCCGGCCGGCAGATCGCCATCGGCGCGCTGTCGCAGAGCGGGTATCTGCTCAGCGTCTACTACGCCATCCAGCTCGGTGTCTCCAGCGGCACCACCGCCCTGATCGACGGCGTCCAGCCGCTCGTCGCCGGTGCGCTCGCCGGCCCCCTGCTGCGGCAGTACGTCTCGCGCCGGCAGTGGCTCGGACTGTGGCTGGGGCTGGCCGGCGTCGCCACGGTCACGGTCGCCGACGCCGCGGCGGCGGGAGCGGACGTGGCCTGGTGGGCGTACCTCGTGCCCTTCCTCGGCATGCTGTCCCTGGTGGCGGCGACCTTCCTGGAGGGCCGCTCACGCGCGCCGGTCCAGCCCCGGGTGGCGCTGACGATCCACTGCGTGACCAGCGCCGTCCTCTTCTCGGGCATGGCGGTCGGCGTCGGGGCCGCTGCCCCGCCCGCCGACTCCTCGTTCTGGGTGGCGACCGCCTGGCTCGTGGTGCTGCCCACCTTCGGCGGCTACGGGCTGTACTGGCTGATCCTGCGACGGTCCGGAATCACCGAGGTCAACACCCTCATGTTCCTCATGGCCCCGGTCACGGCCGTGTGGGGCGCCCTCATGTTCGGTGAACCCTTCGGCGTGCAGACCGCGCTCGGCCTGGCCGTCGGCCTCGCGGCGGTCGTCGTCGTCCGGCGTGGGGGCGGGGGCGGGGGCGGGTCGCGGACCCGGTCCACGCGGTCCGCCGCCGACTATTCGGTCGTGCCCTGCGCCGAGAGGCGCTAATCTGCCCGACGTGAACAGCCCCGAAGCGTCCAGACTCCGGCCACCGGTCCTCCGGTGGCTGTTCGTGATGCCGGGCTGAGGGACGCGCCGCGCGTGTACCCGTAGTCGCCGCTGTCTCCACCGCCGCCCACCGGACGACCGTCCGCCGTGTCGTGTTCGACGTCGACTTCCGGGTGCGGGGTTCTCTTCATGCCGTTCGCTCTTCTTCTGCTGGGCCTTGCCGTGTTCGCCCAGGGAACATCCGAGTTCATGCTGTCCGGGCTGGTGCCGGACATCGCCAGGGATCTACAGGTCACCGTGCCGGCGGCGGGGGCGCTGACCTCCGCCTTCGCGGTGGGCATGGTCATCGGGGCGCCGCTGATGGCGGCGCTCGGCCGGCGCTGGTCACGACGGGGCGCCCTGCTGGGCTTCCTGATCGTCTTCCTCGCCGTCCATGTCGTCGGTGCCGTCACCGACAGTTTCGGAGTGCTGCTGGCCACGCGGGTGGTCGGGGCGCTGGCCAACGCCGGGTTCCTGGCCGTCGCCCTGGTGGCCGCCACGGGCATGGTCGGGCCGGAGGCCAAGGGGCGGGCCACGTCCACACTGCTCGCCGGGGTCACGCTGGCCTGCGTGGTCGGAGTGCCCGCCGGGGCGCTGCTCGGGCAGTTGTGGGGCTGGCGGTCGGCGTTCTGGGCGGTGGCGCTGCTGTCGGTGCCCGCCGTGGTGGCGGTCGCCCGGTCGGTTCCGGGCGGGGCCGCCGATGTCGCTCGTCCCCCGCTGCGGGGCGAGGTGCGGGCACTGCGCAGCCCGCACCTCCTGGTCACGCTGCTGCTGGGCGCCCTGGTGAACGGGGCGACCTTCTGTACGTTCACGTATCTCGCGCCGCTGGCCACCGAGGTCGGCGGGCTCGACGACGCGTGGGTGCCCGGCGTGCTGGCACTGTTCGGGGCGGGGGCGTTCGCCGGGGTGAGTGCGGGCGGGCGGTTCGCCGACCGTCGTCCGGTGCTGGTGGTGACGGCGGGCAGTGCCGTGCTGTGCGCCGGGTGGTGCGTGCTCGCGCTCGGCGCCGGTAACCCGGTACCGGCCCTCGGGCTCGTGTTCCTGCTGGGCGCCCTGTCCTTCGGGGTCGGCTCCACGCTCATCTCGCAGGTGCTGTACGCGGCACCGGGTGCGCCCACGCTGGCCGGGGGCTTCGCGACGGCCGCGTTCAATGTGGGGGCGGCGTTGGGTCCGTGGGCCGGGGGTGCGGCGATCAGTGCGGGGTTCGGGTACCGGTCGCCGGTGTGGGTCAGCGCGGGGCTGGTCGCCTCCGCCCTTGCTCTCGCCGTCGCGGCGTCGGCTGCGCGGACGTCCCGGTCCTCCCGGTCCTCCCGGTCGACGCCGGTCTGACTCCGGGCCGGTGCGGCGGCGGGGCACGTCGGGGCCGCCCCGTCAGAAGCCTCCGCCGAAGTCGCCTCCGCCGCCGAAACCGCCGCCTCCGCCGAAGTCGCCGAAACCGCCCCCGAAGTCGCCGGTGTCGAAGTCCGCGCCGGAGACGTCGCCGCCCTCGTAGCCGCCGAAGTCGCCGTAGCCGGAACCGTAACCGGCTCCGTAGGCGGGGCCCGCCATCATGCTGCCCAGCATGGTGCCGACCAGCAGGCCGGGCAGGATGCCGCCGCCGAAGTAGCCGCCCGCCCAGGGGCCGTAGGCCGGGCCCGCGTCCCAGTAGGGGCGGCGGCCGTACTCGGTGTCCACCTCGCGGATCATCGGGTCCCGGCCGTCGGAGAGACGGGTCTGGTCGGCGGCGCAGACCGGGACCTGGCGGGTGGTGCCGCCCTGCGGGGTCCAGGTGACGTCGGCGACCGACGGGCCGTGGCGCGGGTCGAAGAAGCAGGGCGGGCGGCGTTCGGGCAGCTGCCTGCCCTCACGGCGGGCGGCGAGCTGCGCGAGGGAGAAGCGGCCGTCCTCCAGGGCCTGGGTGACGGCGCGGACGTCCTCGGGTTTCCGGGCGTCCGCCATGTACGTCTTGGCCTGCTCGTAGGCGTCGAGGGCGCGTTCGTAGTCCGTACGCATCGCGTCGTCGGCGCGCGGTTCGGCCGGGTGGAAGTCCAGGCGGTCCAGTTCCTCGCCGAACGCGGTGATGTCCTCGTCGACCACCACCCGCAGCCGTTCCAGTGCCGCCCGCTGCTCCTCCTCGCGGCGGTGCCGGTTGCGCCGGGAGAGCGCGTAGACGCTCGCGCCGCCGACGGCCACGACCGCGCCGGCGGTGATCAGCGCGCCGGTCGGCACCGAGGCGTCGCCGGAGTCCCAGGACGAGGGTGCGGAGCCGCGCACGCTGCGCAGCGCGTCGTCCACGAAGTCGTTCAGCTGGGCCTTGGCGTCGCCCGCGCCCTGCGCGGCCGTGACCAGGTTGTCCACGCCCTGGCGGCTCAGCACCCTGCTGTCGGCGCGTGCGTCGAACTCGTCGCCGAGCCGGACGCCGTACAGGCCGGTGATGCCGGTCTCGGTGCGGAGGTTCTGGAAGAGGTTCTCGGTCGGGTAACCGGCGGGGAGGACCGCCACGAAGACCGGTTCGTTCGCGTCCTCGATCTTGTCGGCGAGCGCCTCGGCGTCCGCCGACCACAGCAGGTCGGAGGCGGCCGGGTCCACGTACACGGGACTCTCGCGCAGGGCCGCGCCGATCTCGGAGACGTCGGTGGCCGCCTGCGCGCCGGGCGCACCGGCCATCAGCACCGCCAGCGCGGCGATGACCGGCGCGACCAGGAGGCGTATGAGGACTCGAACACGTGCGTCCTTCATACGTTCGAAAGTACCCGAATCGACCTCAATAAGACATCAGTACGGGTGAGGAACCCGGCCGGGACACCGGATCACCCGGCGGGCGCGACCCCCGCCCGCAGCAGCCCGTACGTGTACGCGTCCTCCAGAGCCTGCCAGGAGGCGGCGATGACGTTCTCCGCGACACCCACCGTGGACCACTCCCCCGCCCCGTCGCTCGTGGAGATGAGGACCCTGGTCGTGGACTGGGTGCCGTGCACGCCCTCAAGGATGCGGACCTTGTAGTCGACCAGATCGAGCTTGGCCAACTCCGGGTAGATCTTCTCCAGGGCGACCCGCAGGGCGCGGTCCAGGGCGTTGACCGGGCCGTTGCCCTCGGCCGTGGCGACGATGCGCTCGCCCTTGGCCCAGAGCTTGACCGTGGCCTCGTTGGCGTGGGTGCCGTCGGGGCGGTCCTCGGCGATCGAGCGCCAGGACTCGACGTCGAAGTACGTGAGGGGGCTGCCCTCGGCCTCCGCGCGCAGCAGGAGTTCGAAGCTCGCGTCCGCGGCCTCGTAGGTGTAGCCCGACAGCTCGCGTTCCTTCACTCGCTCGACCACCCGGCCGACCAGCTCGCGGTCGCCGCCGAGGTCGATGCCGAGTTCCTTGCCCTTGAGTTCGATGGAGGCGCGGCCGGCCATGTCGGAGACCAGCATCCGCATGGTGTTGCCGACCAGCTCGGGGTCGATGTGCTGGTACAGGTCGGGATCGACCTTGATCGCGGAGGCGTGCAGCCCGGCCTTGTGCGCGAAGGCGGAGACGCCGACGTAGGGCTGGTGGGTGGAGGGGGTGAGGTTGACGACCTCGGCGATGGCGTGGGAGATGCGGGTCATCTCACGCAGCCGGCCCTCGGGCAGGACCCGCTTGCCGTACTTCAGCTCCAGCGCGGCCACGACCGGGAACAGGTTGGCGTTCCCGACGCGCTCGCCGTAGCCGTTCGCCGTGCACTGGACGTGGGTCGCGCCCGCGTCGACCGCGGCGAGGGTGTTGGCGACGGCGCAGCCGGTGTCGTCCTGGGCGTGGATGCCGAGCCGGGCACCGGTGTCGGCCAGCACCGTGCCGACCACGGCCTGGATCTGCGCCGGGAGCATGCCGCCGTTGGTGTCGCACAGGATGACCACGTCGGCGCCCGCTTCCGAGGCGGCGCGGACGACAGCCTTCGCGTACTCGGGGTTGGCGCGGTAGCCGTCGAAGAAGTGCTCGCAGTCGACGAAGACCCGGCGGCCCCGCGCGACGAGGTGGGAGACAGTGTCCCGCACCATCGCGAGGTTCTCGTCGAGCGTGGTGCGCAGGGCGAGTTCGACGTGCCGGTCGTGGGACTTGGCGACCAGGGTGATCACTTGGGCGCCGGACTCCAGGAGCGCCTTGACCTGGTGGTCCTCTGCGGCGGTCGCGCCCGGGCGGCGGGTGGAGCCGAAGGCGACCAGCCGGGCGTGCTTGAAGTCGATCTCCTGCTGCGCACGGGCGAAGAACTCGGTGTCCCGCGGGTTCGCGCCGGGCCAGCCGCCCTCGATGAAGCCCACACCGAAGTCGTCCAGGTGCCGTGCGATGGCCAGCTTGTCCGCGACCGTGAGGTTGATGCCCTCGCGCTGCGCGCCGTCGCGCAGGGTGGTGTCGAAGACGTGGAACGAATCGTCGAGTTCGCTGGTTGCGGTCATGATCTGAAGACTCCTGTATGGGATCTCGGTCTACCGGAATGACCGGTTCCACCGTCCGTCAATGATCCCGCACGCTCTCTTCCCGGCTGGGGGTGGGCCAGGAAAACGAAAAACCTCTCGCGGGTGCGAGAGGTCTGCGCGCGGGTCGAGGACGACGGTGTCCACCCGTACCTGGTCGTACGCGGTGGTCACTGCGGACCGGCGCGCCTGCTGCCAATAATCATGGCGAACGAGAGCACGGGAGCAGTCTGGCACAGACCGCCCCCGTGCTCACTTACCGTCTCAGGATGCGAACGCGGTGCTGGGCGATCCACCGCGGGGCCACGCGTCCCGGGCGCACCACCCGGGCGCACGATCAGGCGCCCCCGGCCAGGCTCTCGTCCAGGAACTCCCGCACATGGCCGAGAACCCTCTCCCGGTCCGTCCCGCGCAGCCCGATCGCCACGTGGATGGCGAAGCCGTCGAGGAGGGCGCGCAGCCGCGAGGCGAAGCGGTCGGGGTCGACGGGACGGAACTCGCCTCGCGAGACGCCTTCGGCGAGCAGTGCGACCAGGTCGCGGTGCCAGGCGCCCTCGATGGCGGCCTGCCGGTCGCGGGCCTCGTCGGCGGCGTTCTGCGAGCGGTTCCAGACCTCCAGCCACAGCGTCCAGTGCGGGTCGCGGTGCCCGTCGGGGACGTACAGGTCGACGTAGCAGTCGAGGCGTTCGCGGGCTGTTCCGGGACGGGTGAGCAGGCGGCCGCGTTCGGCTCCGAGCCGGCCCTCGCTCCACTCCAGGGTGCGCAGCAGCAGTTCGTCCTTGGAGTGGAAGTAGTAGAGGAGGTGGCCGCTGCTCATGCCGACCTCGCGGCCGAGTGCCGCCATGGTGAGTTTCTCCAGGCCGCGTTCGGCGATCATCTCCATGGCGGCGGCGAGGACGTCCTCGCGCGGCGGGGCGGTGTTGCGGCGGCGGGCGCCGGGGGTGCTCATGCGGAGGCCCCCCGGACCGCGTCCGGCAGGAAGCGGATCTCCCACGGCCCGTAGCACTCGCTGTGCCAGGTGGCCACCGCTGCTCCGCACCCCCCGCACACCTGGTTGGGTCCTTCCGTGCCGAGCGCTCCGCGGCCTCCCGCCTCCCGGACGTCCGGGTTGCCCGGCAGGTCCGCCCCTTCCCACTCCGGGGCCGGGTGCGGCACGTACGGCGCCCCGCTCGGCTCGGGGGCCACCGCGTAGCTGCCGGGCGGCAGGGCCGGCGGGGCGGGCCGCGAGCCGTCCGGGTGCTTGGGTCCGTCGTGCTCCGGGTGCGGTGGCACCTCGGGCAGAAGACGCGGCGGCTCGGTCAGTCGGTGTCCGCAGGCCGTGCGGAGCAGTACATCCACCCGTACGTTCTACCCGATCACCGCCGTCGCCCCGCCGTCAGCCCGTCTTCGGCTGCTGCTGCGTGATGCAGTGGATGCCGCCGCCGCCCGCGAAGATCGTGCGCGCGTCCACCAGGGTCACCGTGCGCCGCGGGTGGAGCCGGCGGAAGACGCCGGCCGCGATCTCGTCGCGCGGGTCGTCGAAGCCGCAGAGCACGACGCCGCCGTTGCAGAGGTAGTGGTTGATGTAGGAGTAGTCCGCCCAGTGGCCGTCGGTCTCCAGGACGGTCGGGGCGGGTACCTCGACGACCTCCAGACGGCGCCCCCGGGCGTCGGTGGCCGAGCGCAGGATGCCGATGGCCTCCTTGGTCACCTCGTGGTCGGGGTGGGCCGGGTCGGGCTGGTGGTGGGCGACGACGACGCCGGGGGCGGCGAAGGCGGCGACGATGTCGACGTGGCCGAGGGTGCCGAAGCCGTGCGGGGGGTAGTCGCCGGTGAGGCCGCGCGGGAGCCAGATCGCCTTGCGGGTGCCGAGGTGGGCGTGGATCTCCGCCTCGACCCGCTCCTTCGTCCAGCCGGGGTTGCGCTCGGGCCCGAGTTGCACGGTCTCGGTGAGCAGGACGGTGCCCTCGCCGTCGACGTGGATGCCGCCGCCCTCGTTGACCAGCGGGGAGGTGTACGTGCGGGCGCCGGCGAGGTCGGCGACGTACGCGCCGATCTTCGCGTCGTGCTCCCAGCGGGCCCACTCCTGGGCGCCCCAGCCGTTGAAGGTCCAGTCGACGGCGGCCAGTTCGGTGCCGTCGGTGAGGAAGGTGGGGCCGATGTCGCGCATCCAGGCGTCGTCCAGGTCGCGTTCGACCGTGTCGACGCCGTCGCCCAGCAGGGCGCGTGCCTCCGCCGACTGTCCCGGACCGCACACCACCGTGACCGGCTCGAAGCGGCGGACGGCACGGGCCACCGACGCCCAGGCGATACGCGCGGCGGCCAGGTCCTCGGGGTCCTCGAAGGTGTGGTTGGGGCCCGGCCACGCCATCCAGGTGCGCTCGTGCGGGGCCCATTCGGGGGGCATGCGGAAGCCGTCGGCGGCAGCGGTCATGGTGGGTACCTTCACAGGAAGTAGAGGCGGTTGAGGGAGACGGACTCGGCCGGTTCGGAGCGCAGCGGGTCGCCGTCCAGGGTGACCAGGCCGGTGCGCTGGTCGACGTCGACCGCGCCGGTACGGGAGTTCAGGCGCAGGTCGGCCGGGCCGATGCCGCGCGTGCCGCGCACCGCGACCCTGCGGCGGCGGGTCGGCATCGTGTCGCCGCCCTGGTCGAGGGCGGCCTGGGCGACGAAGGCCACCGATATGTCGGCGGGCGTGGCGCCGTGCGCGCCGAACTGCGGGCCCAGCACCAGGGGTTCGCAGGTGTCGGTGGCCGCGTTGGGGTCGCCGACCACGCCGTACGCCGGGAAGCCCGACTTGAGGACGAGCTGCGGCTTGGCACCGAAGTACTCCGGGCGCCACAGGACGATGTCGGCGAGCTTGCCGACCTCGATCGAGCCGACCTCGTGGGCGAGGCCGTGGGCGATGGCGGGGTTGATGGTCAGCTTCGCCATGTAGCGCAGGACGCGTTCGTTGTCGTGGTCGTCGTCCGGGGCGCCGAACTCGGCCTTCATCTTCCCGGCCATGGCGAAGGTGCGGCGGACGGTCTCGCCGGCCCGGCCCATGCCCTGCGCGTCGGAGGAGGTGATGCCGATCGCGCCCAGGTCGTGCAGCACGTCCTCGGCGCCCATGGTCCCGGCGCGGATGCGGTCGCGGGCCATGGCGGCGTCGCCCGGCAGGTCGGTCTTCAGGTCGTGGACGGAGACGATCATGCCGTAGTGCTCGGCGACCGCGTCCCGGCCGAAGGGCAGGGTGGGGTTGGTGGAGGAGCCGATGACGTTGGGGACACCGGCCATCTTCAGCACGTTGGGGACGTGTCCGCCGCCGCAGCCCTCGATGTGGAAGGCGTGGATGGTGCGGCCCTCCAGGACGCGGAGGGTGTCCTCCACGGAGAGGCATTCGTTCAGGCCGTCGCTGTGCAGGGCGACCTGGACGTCGTGCTCCTCGGCGACGCGCAAGGCGGTGTCGAGGGCGCGGGTGTGGGCGCCCATGTCCTCGTGCACCTTGAAGCCGGACGCGCCGCCCTCGGCCAGCGCCTCGATCAGGGGCGCCTGGTCGGACGACGATCCCCGGCCCAGGAACCCGATGTTGACCGGCCAGGCGTCGAACGCGCCGAACGCGTGCTTCAGCGCCCAGGGCGAGTTGACGCCGACGCCCCACACGGGGCCGAACTCCTGCCCGATGATCGTCGTCACGCCGGACGCGAGCGACGCCTCCATGATGCGCGGGGAGAGCAGGTGGACGTGGGTGTCGACGGCGCCGGCGGTGGCGATGAGGCCCTCGCCGGAGACGATGGACGTGCCCGTGCCGACCACGACGTCGACCCCGTCGAGGGTGTCGGGGTTCCCGGCCCGGCCGATCCCGCAGATCCGGCCCTCGCGGATGCCGATGGAGACCTTCCTGATCCCCTGAGCGGCGTCGATCACGACGACATTGCTGATGACGACGTCGCAGGTCTCCCGGACGGCGGCGGCCTTGAGGTGCAGTCCGTCGCGGGCGGTCTTGCCGAAACCGGCGAGGAACTCGTCGCCGTAGCGCTGGGCGTCGGACTCGACGCGGATCACCAGCCCCGAGTCGCCGAGGCGAACGCGGTCGCCGGCGCGGGGGCCGTGGGTGGCGGCGTAGGCGTGCGGGTCGATGTGGATCGACTCGCTGATCTCGCGCCCCTTCGAGCGGCTCATCGCTCGCCTCCTTCCGAGGCTCCCTGTGCTTCCGAGGCTCCCTGTGCTTCCGACGCTTCCGATGCTTGGGAGGCTTGGGATGCTTCGGATGCTTCTTGTGCGACGCCCAGATATCCGCAGGCCGCCGCCCGCCGCAGGGCCTCTGCCTTCGCCCCCGGCACGTCCAGCGGCCCGTCGACCAGACCGGCGAACCCGATCGCGACGCGCCGACCGCCGATGGGCACCAGGCCGACCTCGGCGCTCTCCCCGGGCCCGAAGCGCACCGAGGAGCCCGCCGGGACGGCGAGCCGCATGCCGTAGGCCCGCTCGCGGTCGAAGTCCAGCCGCGGGTTGGCCTCGAAGAAGTGGAAGTGCGAGGTCACGGAGACCGGCACGGTCGCGGTGTTGGTGACCGGGACGCGCACCGCGGCCTCGGGTTCGGCGTGTCCGGGGCCCGGCAGCAGGGCTCCCGGCCCCGCCGGTCCGAGCGCCCCGCCCCCGATGGGGCCGGAGACCACCGCGAGCCGGGAGCCGTCGTCGAAGACGGCCTCCACATGCACCTCGGTGACCACGTCCGCGACACCGGGCAGCACGTCGTCCGGGCCGAGTACGGACCGGGCGCGCTCGATCGCCTCCGCGAGGCGGGCACCGTCGCGGGCGGCCTCGCACACGGTGTCCGCGATCAGCGCGGTCGCCTCCGGCACGTTCAGCCTGAGCCCGCGCGCGCGTCGGGCGCGGGCCAGCTCGGCCGCCCCGAAGAGCAGCAGCCGGTCGCGTTCCGTGGGAGTCAGTCTCACGACGCGGTACCTCCTTGCCGACATGACATTAGAGCACCACTCTAAACCTGCGATTCATGTGACGGAAGGATTGACGGACCGACAGGGCAGACGTCACATTGAACGTCGCTCTAAACCTCATCAGGCGGCCGTCGAAGGAGACCAGCCATGCCGATAGAACAGCGCGGAGTCGACACCATCCCCGAGGGGGAACGCACCAGCGGGCCCCGGGACCTGGTCTCGATCCTGCTGGGGTCCAACCTCTGCCTGGGAGTGATCGTCTTCGGCTGGCTGCCGCCGTCCTTCGGCCTCGACTGGTGGGCGTCGGTCAGCTCGGTGGTGGCGGGTACGGTCGTCGGTACCGTCTTCACGGCTCCACTGGCCCTGGTCTCCCTGCGCACCGGCACCAACCTGTCCACGTCGTCCGGCGCCCAGTTCGGCGTGCGCGGACGGCTGGTCGGCTCGGTGGTCGGCCTGCTCCTCGCCCTCGGCTACACCGCGCTGACCGTGTGGATCGGCGGCGACGTGATGATGGGCGTCCTCGGCCGGCTCCTGGACCTGCCGCAGGGCGGGGCCGCGTACGCCGTGGTCTACGGGCTGCTCGCCGCGGCGACCGTCGCGGGCGCGGTCTACGGCTACCGGGTGCTGCTCGCCATGTCCCGGGTGCTGGCCTTCGGCATGACCGCCCTGCTGGTCCTGGGCGTGATCGCCTACGCCCCCGACTTCACGACCGCCGCGCTGCCGGAGGCGGGCGGGTATCTGCTGGGCGGGTTCTGGCCGACGTGGCTGCTCGCGGCCGTGGCCGCCGGACTGTCCGGGCCGGTCGCCTTCATCACACTGCTCGGCGACTACACCCGATACATCTCTCCGGCCCGCTTCTCCTCCCGCCGGGTACTGCACGCGACCTGGCTGGGGCTGATGCTGGGCCTGCTGGTGCCGCAGCTCTTCGGCACCTTCACGTCCTACGCCGCCCGCGCCGCCCTGGACTACGCCGGGCCGCTGGTCGACGCCGCACCCACCTGGTACCTGGTCCCGCTGCTGCTCGCCGCCTCCGCGGGCTCGGTCGGCAACGCGGGGCTGATGCTGTACTCCATGGGCCTGGACCTGGACGCCATCCTGCCGCGCGCCTCCCGGGCCCGGGCCACCTGCGCCGTCGCCGTCGTCGCCACGGCCTGTGTCTTCGTCGGGCACTACGCCTGGGACGCGCAGTCGGCGATGACGTCGTTCGTGCTGCTGCTGACGGCGATCGGCACGCCGTGGGCGGTCATCACGATGATCGGCTTCGCCCGCTGCGGCGGGGTGTACGACGCCGACGCGCTCCAGGTCTTCAACCGCCGGGCCCGCGGCGGCGCGTACTGGTACCGGGCCGGCTGGAACGTCCCGGCCACGGCGGCCTGGGCGGTGGGCGCGGCCGCCGGTCTGCTGGCGGTGTCCCTGCCGTCGTACGAGGGCCCGCTCCTGGCGTTCACCGGCGGCGTGGACTGCAGCTTCCTGCTGTCGGGGCTGGTGGGCGGGGTGGTGTACGTGCTGTCGACTCCGGGTGCCGTCGCGGCGACGGCACCCGGAGAGGGACTGGTCGAGCCCGCTTCGTGTCCGACCGAGTCAGGTGGTGGGCGGGCCTAGGGCGGGGGCCGGGGGCTGAGCCCCCGGCAACGCACGCCCCAGCGCCGGGCGCCTCACACCAGCCGGTGCATCCACCCGTGCTTGTCCTCGGCGGTACCGCGCTGGATGTCCAGCAGAGCGCTCCGCAGACGCTGCGTCACCTCGCCGGGCTCGCCCCCGCTCTGCTGCCACTGGGCTCCGGCCCGCTTCACCGTGCCGACCGGGGTGATCACGGCCGCGGTACCGCAGGCGAAGACCTCGGTGAGGGTGCCGTTCTCCGAGTCGCGCTGCCACTGCTCGACCGAGACGCGGCCCTCCTCGGCCTCGTAGCCGAGGTCGCGGGCGACGGTGAGGAGGGAGTCGCGGGTGACGCCCTCCAGGATGGAGCCGGTGAGGGTCGGGGTGACGATCACAGGCTTTGCATTGGACCCAGCGCCGTAGACGAAGTACAGGTTCATGCCGCCGAGTTCCTCGACCCACTGGTGCTCGACCGCGTCGAGGTAGCAGACCTGGTCGCAGCCCTTCGCCGCCGCCTCCGCCTGCGCGAGCAGCGACGCGGCGTAGTTGCCGCCGGTCTTGGCGTCGCCCATGCCGCCGGGGACGGCGCGGACCCGGTCCTCGGAGACCCAGATGGAGACCGGCTTGACCCCGCCGGGGAAGTAGGCGCCGGCCGGGGAGGCGATGACGATGAAGAGGTACTCGTTGGCCGGCTTCACACCCAGACCGACCTCGGTCGCGATCATGAACGGGCGCAGGTAGAGGGACTCCTCGCCGCCGTGCGCCGGGACCCAGTTCTGGTCCTGCCGCACCAGCGCGTCGCACGCCTCGATGAACGTCTCCACCGGCAGCTCCGGCATACCGAGCCGGCGCGAGGAGGCCTGGAAGCGCTGCGCGTTCTTCTCCGGACGGAAGGTGGCGACGGATCCGTCGGGGCGGCGGTAGGCCTTCAGTCCCTCGAAGATCTCCTGCGCGTAGTGCAGGACCATGGTGGCCGGGTCGAGGGAGAGCGGGGCGTACGGAACGAGCTGACCGTCGTGCCAGCCTCGGCCCTCGGTCCACTTGACCGTCACCATGTGATCGGTGAAGTGGCGGCCGAACCCGGGGTTGGCCAGGATCGCCTGACGCTCCGTGTCGGAGAGCGGGTTGGCGGAGGGCTTGAGCTCGATCATGGGCGTCGTCATGGGTTGATGTCCTTCACCGGTTGTCGTGACGGGCCGCGGTCACGCCCGTACGGCCGGTGGCCGGTGCTAGGACGTCCGAGCATTCCCTCATGTCGCGGCTTCGCGTTCGATTATCGCGCGCGGGTGGCGATGGCTGAAACGGGGTGAATGCGGCCCAGGGTTCGATGGTCGCACCTGGCGGACGCAGGAGAAAGCCGCCGGGTGCCTTGTTTTGGGACCCGGCGGCTTCGAAACGGTTTCGATCGAGTGGCGCGGCGGGTGTCAGCCGGCTACTCGTACGGCGAGTGCGTCGCCGATCTCGGAGGTGGAGCGGGCGGACTTGTCGCCGCGCTCGCCGAGGTCGGCCGAGACCGCGTCCTCGATGCGGGTGGCCTCGTCCTCGTAGCCGAGGTGGCGCAGCAGCAGGGCGACGGACAGCACCGTGGCGGTGGGGTCGGCCTTGCCCTGGCCGGCGATGTCGGGCGCGGAGCCGTGCACCGGCTCGAACATCGAGGGGAAGTCGCCGGAGGGGTTGATGTTGCCGCTCGCGGCGACGCCGATGCCGCCGGAGACGGCCGCGGCGAGGTCGGTGATGATGTCGCCGAAGAGGTTGTCGGTGACGATCACGTCGAAGCGCTCGGGCTGGGTGACGAGGTAGATCGTCGCCGCGTCGACGTGCATGTACTCGGTGGTGACCTCGGGGTACTCCGCGGCCACCTCGTTGAACACGTCGGTCCACAGGTGACCCGCGAAGGTCAGCACGTTGTTCTTGTGGATCAGCGCGAGCTTCTTGCGCGGGCGGGCCTGCGCGCGGGCGAAGGCGTCGCGGACCACGCGCTCGACACCGTAGGCCGTGTTGACGGAGACCTCGGTGGCGACCTCGTGCTCGGTGCCCTTGCGGATGGTGCCGCCGTTGCCGGTGTACGGACCCTCGGTGCCCTCGCGGACGACGACGAAGTCGATCTCGGGCTGGCCGGCGAGCGGGGTGGCGACGCCGGGCAGGAGCTTGCTCGGCCGCAGGTTGACGTGGTGGTCGAAGGCGAAGCGGAGCTTGAGCAGGAAGCCGCGCTCCAGGACGCCGGACGGCACCGACGGGTCGCCGATCGCGCCGAGCAGGATGGCGTCGTGCGCCTTGAGGGCGTCGAGGTCGGCGTCGGTGAGGGTCTCACCGGTGGCGTGGTAGCGCCGGGCGCCGAAGTCGAACTCCTTGGTCTCCAGCTTCACATCCTGCGGAAGGACGGCGGAGAGGACCTTGAGACCTTCGGCCACGACCTCCTGGCCGATGCCGTCACCGGGAATCACTGCGAGATTGAGGCTGCGAGACATGACGGCACCCTACCCCTCGTCCCACGGGATGACATGCGGCGTCCGACATGCGGACGCCGGCCTGTCACCCCCGGCTCAGTGGCCGGTGACGCCGCCGTTGTCCCGGCGGTCGAGGGCGCGCTGGAGGGCGGCGGCCGCGTTCTTGCGGTCGGAGTCACTGGTGCGGGAGAGGTGGCGGACTCGGCGGCGGACGGTCGTCTCGGCCATGGGAATCGACTCCTTCGGCACGCGGGCAGCGCGGAAAGCGAGTGGAAGGGGAGACGCCGGAAGGGGCGGGAAGCACGGTGCCGCAGGGGTTGCCTGCACGGGGCCCGGCTCACGACCGCCATTCGCTCGATCGAGCGGGACGTTCGGCTCCTACAAAGTTAAGGGAGCACGGAGCATCTGTCTCCACAATTACTCGGACTTCCTACTATCTGAGACGGTGCACTCGGTCACACGTGCCCGACCTGCGAAAACGCCCGACGGGCCAGGTCGGGTGACCTGGCCCGTCGGGCGTTGTTCCACGGGCGTCAGCCCATGTGCGGGTACGTGTAGTCGGTCGGCGCGACCAGCGTCTCCTTGATGGCGCGGGTCAGCGTCCAGCGCATCAGGTTCTGCGGGGCGCCGGCCTTGTCGTTGGTGCCGGAGGCACGGCCGCCACCGAAGGGCTGCTGGCCGACCACGGCACCGGTCGACTTGTCGTTGATGTAGAAGTTGCCGGCCGCGTAGCGCAGCTTCTCCATCGTGTACGCCGCCGCGGCGCGGTCGCCCGAGATGACCGAGCCGGTGAGGGCGTAGTCGGAGACGGACTCCATCTGGGTCAGCATCTCGTCGTACGCGTCGGCCTTGCTGTCGTCGTAGACGTGCACGGCGAGGAACGGGCCGAAGTACTCGGTGCGGAACACCTCGTTCTCCGGGTCGGAGCACTCGACGACCGTCGGGCGCACGAAGTAGCCGACCGAGTCGTCGTAGGAGCCGCCCGCGACGATGGTGCAGGTGTCGTCCGCCTTGGCGCGGTCGATCGCGGCCTTGTTCTTGGCGAAGGACCGCTCGTCGATGACGGCGCCCATGAAGTTCGACAGGTCGGTGACGTCACCCATGGTGAGGTAGTCGACCTCGGCGGCGAACTCCTCCTTGAAGCCGTCGTTCCAGATGGACGCCGGGATGTACGCGCGGGAGGTGGCGCTGCACTTCTGGCCCTGGTACTCGAAGGCACCGCGGGTCAGGGCGGTCTTCAGCACGGCGCGGTCGGCGCTCGGGTGGGCGACCAGGAAGTCCTTGCCGCCGGTCTCGCCGACCAGGCGCGGGTAGGTGCGGTACTTGGCGATGTTGTTGCCGACCGTCTTCCACAGGTGCTGGAAGGTCGGGGTCGAGCCGGTGAAGTGGATGCCCGCGAGGTCGCGGTGCTCCAGGGCGACCTCGGAGACCGCGATGCCGTCGCCGGTGACGAGGTTGATGACGCCCTTGGGCAGCCCGGCCTCCTCCAGCAGCTGCATCAGCAGCACGGCGGCGTGGGTCTGCGTCGGGGACGGCTTCCAGACCACCACGTTGCCCATGAGTGCGGGCGCGGTGGGCAGGTTGGCCGCGATCGCGCTGAAGTTGAAGGGCGTGATCGCGTAGACGAAGCCCTCCAGCGGGCGGTGGTCCATGCGGTTCCACACGCCCGGCGAGTTGGCCGGGGGCTGCTCGGCGAGGATCTGGCGGGCGTAGTGGACGTTGAAGCGCCAGAAGTCGATCAGCTCGCAGGGGCTGTCGATCTCGGCCTGCTGGGCCGTCTTGGACTGGCCGAGCATGGTGGAGGCGGCGATGGTCTCGCGCCACGGGCCGGACAGCAGCTCGGCGGCGCGCAGGATGATCGCCGCGCGGTCGTCGAAGGACATCGCGCGCCACGCCGGGGCGGCGGCCAGGGCGGCGTCGATCGCGTCCTGGGCGTCCTGCTGGGTGGCGTTCGCGTACGTGCCCAGGCGGGACTTGTGGTTGTGCGGCTGCACGACGTCGAAGCGCTCGCCGCCGCCCATCCGCTTGACGCCACCGATGGTGCAGGGCAGGTCGACCGGGTTGTCGGCCAGCTCCTTGAGCTTGGCCTCCAGACGGGCACGCTCGGGCGAGCCGGGGGCGTAGCCGTGCACCGGCTCGTTGACGGGGGTGGGGACCTGGGTCACAGCGTCCATGGGTTCCGTAACTCCTTTAACTGAGCGGTCTTGCGAGCGGGTGGGCTCAGCCCTTGCTGACCATCGAGCGGGCGAAGAACCGGAGGTTGGCCGGCTTCTCCGCCAGACGGCGCATGAAGTAGCCGTACCAGTCGGTGCCGTAGGCGGTGTAGACGCGCATGCGGTGTCCCTCGGCGGCCAGCCGCAGGTGCTCGTCGCCGCGGATGCCGTACAGCATCTGGAACTCGTACTCGTCGAGCTTGCGCCCGGCGGTACGGGCCAGCTCCTGCGCGATGGAGATCAGACGCGGGTCGTGGGACCCGATCATCGGGTAGCCCTCGCCCTCCATCAGCGTCCGCAGGATGCGCACGTACGCCTTGTCGATCTCGTGGCGCTGCTGGTACGCGACCTCGGCGGGCTCCTTGTAGGCGCCCTTCACCAACCGTACGCGACTGCCGTTGTCGGCGAGCCGGCGCGCGTCGGCCTCGGTGCGGAAGAGGTAGGACTGGATGACACAGCCGGTCTGCGGGAAGTCCTTCCGCAGCTCCTCGTGGATGGCGAACATCGAGTCGAGGGTGGTGTGGTCCTCGGCGTCGAGCGTGACCGTGGTGCCGACCTCGGCGGCGGCCTCGACGACCGGGCGGACGTTCTTCAGGGCCAGTTCGTGGCCGCCGTCCAGCGCCTGGCCGAACATGGACAGCTTCACCGACATCTCGGCACGCCCGCCGAGGTCCAGCGGCTTCAGCCGGTCGACCAGCTCCAGGTAGGCGTCGCGGGCGGCCTCGGCCTGCGCGGGGTTCGTGATGTCCTCGCCGACGACGTCCATCGTCAGCTCCAGACCCTGGTCGGTGAGGCCCTGGATGATCGGCAGCACCTCGTCGACCGTCTCGCCGGGGATGAACCGGTCGACGACCGGCTTGGTCACGGGCGCGGCCGAGACCAGGCGGCGCATCCGGTCGCTGCGCGACGCGGCGAGAATCACGGGACCCAGCACGGGGCACCTCCACTTACCAACCAACACGAGGCCGTTGCCCGACGAACGGGGGACGGCACGGAGAACCACCGTGAAATCTAAGGATCCACCCGATCGTCGGCCATCGACAGCTGTCACGCATCCGTGCCGCAGATCTCAGACAGATGTATGAAGGGCGCGCAAATGCGGCAGAATGCCCGGGTGATGTCGGATTCCAAGGATGACTACCAGGAGCTGGTCGACGAGATCTCCGAGCTGCTGGGCGCCCCCGCGACCCTGGAGAACCGCGACTTCGAGCTGATCGCCTTCGGCGCCTACGACAGCGAGGGCGACCTCGATCCGTCCGCCCTCGACCCGGTACGCACCCGCTCGATCCTGACCCGGCGCTCCACCGCCGCCGTCCGGGCCTGGTTCGAGGGCTTCGGCATCACCCGCGCGAGGGGCCCGGTCCGCATTCCGCCGACCCCGGAGGCGGGGGTGTACCGGGGGCGCACATGTCTGCCGGTACGCCATCGGGGTGTCGTCCTCGGCTACGTGTGGCTGCTGGACACCGACCCCGGCCCGACCGACCGGCAGCTGGCGGCGGCCATGGAGGTCACCGCCCGGATCGGCGCGCTGCTCGCGGACGAGGCACAGCACGGCGCCGACCTGAGCCGGGAGCTGCGGGCGGTGCTGACCGCCGAGCGCGACTGGCAGCGGGACATGGCCGTGGCGGAACTGCGCAGCGCCCTCGGCTCCCGCGCGGACACCCCGCACGCGGTGGTCTGCGTCGCCCCCTGGCCGTCGGCCGGTCCCGACGACGCGCCCTCGGTCCGTACGGTGCCGGGGGCGACGGCGCTGTGCACGGTGCCGTGGGGGTCGGCGGGCCAGTCACTGGCGCTGCTGGTCCGGCTGCGCTCGGTGGACGTACTGACCCCGGCGACGTCGGCGGCGGGGCGGCTGCTGGAGCGGGCGCGGGGCGCGAGCGGGGCCGCGGGCACCGCGGCGGCCGGGCTCTCCGCGCCGCGCACCGGGCTGGCGGAGCTGGGGGCGGCCTGGTGGGAGGCGTCGGCGGCGGCCCGGGCGGCACGCGCCGAGAACCGGTTCGGCCCGGTCGCCGAGTGGACGTCCATCGGGGCCTTCCGCCTGCTGACCGCGCTGCCGCCGCGGTCGGCCCACGATCCCGCCGTACAGGTGCTGCTCTCCCCCGCCCACCGCGAACTGACCCGCACCGCCGAGGTCTACCTCGACTGCGCGGGCCAGGCCGGCCGCACCGCCGCCGAGCTGGGCATCCACCGCCAGACGCTGTACTACCGCCTCTCCCGCGTCGAACAGCTCACGGGCCTGGACCTGGACGACGGCGAGGACCGGCTGCTGCTCCACATGGCGCTCAAGGCGTACCGCCTGTAGCGGCCTCCACCACCTGACGCAGGCCGTCCGTGAGCTGGGCCGCCTCGGGGGCGGACTTCGGGTCGAAGGTCCACTGGGCCATGACGCCCATCATCAGCGTCGTGTAGAAGGTGCCGAGCGTGTCCACGACCTCGTCCGGCACGTCCTCCTCGCGCGCGCCCGTGAACAGGGCGACGAACCCGCGCGAGCCGTCCCGCTGGGCCCGCGCCAGATGGTCGCGCACCTCGGGCAGCTGATCGCCCATGGCCACGACCTCCATGCTGAGGCGCCACATCGAGCCCGGCCGGCGCATGGTGCCGATGATGTTCGACCACACCGAGGTGAATCGCTCCAACGAGCCGGGCTCGCCGTCGATCTCGCCGTCGAAGGCCTCGGACATGTTCTCGACCATCGCCACGTAGGCCTGAGCGAGGAGCGCGTCCTTCGATCCGTAGTGGTAGCCGATGGACGCCAGGTTGGTCCCCGACTCCTTGACGATGTCGCGTGCCGTCGTGCGCACGAACCCCTTGGCGAGCAGGCAGCGCTTGGCGCCCTCCAGCAAATCCTCACGGTGTCCCATGGCGCCACCTTACCCACACGTCCATACGGCCGTCTTATACAGTCGTCATATACAGTCGTTCTAGACAAGCGTATAAGACGTACGTACAGTCCTCGGCATGACACCGAACCCGCCACGCGCCGGCCGCCGCGAGTGGACCGCGCTGACCGTGCTGATGCTCCCGCTCCTCCTGGTCTCGATGGACGTCTCCGTCCTCTACTTCGCGATCCCGCAGATCAGCGCGGACCTGGACCCGAGCGGCACCCAGCAGCTGTGGATCTTCGACATCTACGGCTTCGTCCTCGCCGGCCTGCTGATGACGATGGGCTCACTGGGCGACCGCATCGGCCGCCGCAGGCTGCTCCTCATCGGTGCGGCCGCCTTCGGCGCCGCCTCACTGCTCGCGGCCTACGCGCACAGTGCCGAGACCCTGATCGCGGCCCGCGCGGTCCTCGGCATCGGCGGCGCGACGCTGATGCCGACCACGATGGCGCTGGTCCGCACGATGTTCACCGACCCCGCCCAGCGGGCGAAGGCGATCGGGCTGTGGTCCGGGGTGATGACGGCCGGGATCGCGCTCGGCTCGGTGATGAGCGGCGTTCTCGTCGAGCACTTCTGGTGGGGCTCGGTCTTCCTGGTCAACCTGCCCGCGATGGCCCTGCTGCTGGTTCTCGGACCGGTACTGCTCCCCGAGTCGAAGAACCCCTCCCCCGGCCGCTTCGACCTGCTGAGCGTGCCGCTTTCGATGGCGGCGGTCCTGCCGGTGATCTACGGGCTGAAGGAACTGGCCGCCGAGGGCTGGAACGTCCGGTACGTCGTGTCGATCACCGTCGGTCTGCTGTTCGCGGCGTTGTTCGTGCAGCGCCAGCGCGCGTCGGCCGCGCCGATGATCTCACCGGCCCTCTTCCGCGGGCACGGCTTCACCCCGGCACTCGCGCTCAACACCCTGTCGGCCTTCGGGATGATGGGCTCGGCGTACTTCACCACCCAGTACCTCCAGTCGGTCCTGGGCAAGAGCTCGCTGGAGGCGGCGCTGTGGAGCCTGCTGCCGTCGGTGCTCATCGGCGCCGCGGCACCGGTCGCCGCCCAGCTGGTCCAGCGGGGCGTCGAGCGCGCGTACGTCGTGACGGCCGGCTTCGTCATCGCGGCGGGCGGCTACGGACTGCTGGCCCTGGCCGGCACGGACTCGCTGTGGCTGGTGCTGGCCGGGTCCGGCGTCCTCGCCGTCGGCATCGTCATCGTGATGTCCCTGCTCACCGACCTGGCCCTCGGCTCGGCGCCGGTCGAGAAGGCGGGGGCGGCGTCCTCCCTGCTGGAGACCGGTACCGAGTTCGGCGGCGCCCTGGGCATGGCCGCCCTCGGCTCCATCGGTACGGCCCTCTACCACCACGGCATGCCGTCGGACGCGCCCGCTCCGGCCCAGGAGACGCTGGGCGGCGCACTGGCCGTCGCCGCCGAACTCCCCGGGCGCGCGGGAGACGCCCTGGCGACGGCGGCACGCGAGGCGTTCACCGACGGCATGCAGGGCGCCGCGATCGCGGGGGCGCTGCTGCTCGTCGGGGCGGCGGGACTGGCGGCGGTGGGCCTGCGGCACATCAGGGTCCGTCCGGAGGCGCCCACGGAAAACGCCGAACAGGCTGATCGAGTCAGCCCGTCCGGCGTTTGAGGACGAGCCCGTTCAGGGCGAACGGGGGGTCCGGGGGCGGAGCCCCCGGACACGGCGACGTCAGACCAGGTTCACCGACCGGGCCGACGTCGCGCCGATCTCCGCCGCGACCTCCGCCAGCACCCCGGAGGGCACCGTGTCGTCGACGGTCAGCACGGCGAGCGCCTCGCCGCCGACCGTCGCGCGGGCGACCTGCATACCGGCGATGTTGATGCCGGCCTCACCGATGACGCGGCCGACGGTGCCGACGACGCCGGGACGGTCCTCGTAGCGCAGGACGACCATGTGGTCGGCGAGGGCGAGGTCGACGTCGTACTCGCCGACGGCGACGAGCTTCTGGAGGTGCTTGGGGCCGGCCAGCGTGCCGGAGACCGACACCTCCTCGCCGTCCGAGAGGGTGCCGCGCACGGTGACGACGTTGCGGTGCTCCGGGGACTCCGAGCTGGTGGTCAGCCGGACCTCCACGCCGCGCTCCTGGGCGAACAGCGGGGCGTTGACGTACGACACGGTCTCGTCGACGACGTCCTCGAAGACGCCCTTGAGGGCGGAGAGTTCCAGCACCTTCACGTCGTGCTGGGTGATCTCGCCGTAGACCTCGACGTCGAGGCGGACGGCGACCTCACCGGCGAGCGCGGTGAAGATGCGGCCGAGGCGCTCGGCGAGCGGCAGACCGGGCTTGACGTCCTCGGCGATGACGCCGCCCTGGACGTTGACCGCGTCCGGGACCAGCTCACCGGCGAGGGCGAGGCGGACCGACTTGGCGACGGCGATGCCGGCCTTCTCCTGGGCCTCGTCGGTGGAGGCGCCGAGGTGCGGGGTGCAGACCACCTGGTCGAACTCGAACAGCGGCGAGTCCGTGCAGGGCTCCTTGGCGTACACGTCCAGGCCGGCGCCCGCGACGCGGCCCTCCTTCAGCGCCGAGTACAGCGCCTCCTCGTCGACGATGCCGCCGCGCGCGGCGTTGACGATGCGGACGCTCGGCTTGACCTTGCGCAGCGCCTCGTCGCCGATCAGGCCGAGGGTCTCGGGGGTCTTCGGCAGGTGGACGGTGATGAAGTCGGCGACCTCGAGCAGCTCGTCCAGCGACAGCACCTTGACGCCCATCTGCGCGGCCCGCGCGGGCTGCACGTAGGGGTCGTAGGCGACGACCTTCATGCCGAAGGCCGACATGCGCTGCGCGACGAGGGCCCCGATGCGGCCGAGGCCCACGACACCGAGGGTCTTCTCGGCCAGCTCGACGCCGGTGTACTTGCTGCGCTTCCACTCGCCGTTCTTGAGCGCGGCGTTGGCCTGCGGGATGTTGCGGGCGGTGGCGACGATCAGGCCGCAGGCCAGCTCGGCGGCGGTCACGATGTTGGAGGTCGGGGCGTTGACCACCATCACGCCGGCCTTGGTGGCGGCGGAGACGTCGACGTTGTCCAGGCCGACACCGGCGCGGGCAACGACCTTGAGTTTCTTCGCGGCGGCGATGGCCTCGGCGTCGACCTTGGTCGCGGAGCGGACCAGGATCGCGTCCACGTCGGCGATGGCGGGGAGCAGTTCGGCCCGGTCCGCGCCATTGCACTGGCGGATCTCGAAGTCGGGGCCAAGCGCGTCCACGGTCGCGGGCGACAGCTCTTCAGCGATGAGTACGACAGGTTTCGAGCTCACGTGAGTCCTCACAAGTCCAATGCGGACGGCCGTCCCGACGGCCGCATGCGGTGGAGGTTTGCTAGCCGCGTGGAAGACGCACGACGCTGTGGGCCTGACGCGTATGTTGTTCAGCAGTCTAGTGGCGCGGCGGCGGGCGTCCTGCGCCTTGGCGGAAGGATCACCCGTCCGTGGCTGGACGGGTTGGACAACGCCGCACGTGCGACGTTACCCGTGGTTCGCCGAAGGGGCCGGAGCGGCTTCGCTCCGGCCCCTCGGGCGTGAGGCTTACGCCTCCTCGTCGACCCAGCTCATGAGCTTGCGCAGCTCCTTGCCGGTGGTCTCCAGCAGGTGCTCGGAGTCCTGCTGCTTGTACTCGTTGTACTTCTTCAGACCGCCGTGGTACTCGTCCATCCACTGCTGGGCGAACGTGCCGTCCTGGATCTCGGCGAGGACCTTCTTCATCTCGGCCTTGGTGGCGTCGGTGATGATCCGCGGGCCGGTGACGTAGTCGCCCCACTCGGCGGTCTCGGAGATCGACCAGCGCATCTTCTCCAGGCCGCCCTCGTACATGAGGTCCACGATCAGCTTCAGCTCGTGCAGGCACTCGAAGTAGGCGATCTCCGGCTGGTAACCGGCCTCGGTCAGGGTCTCGAAGCCCGCCTTGACCAGCGCGGCCGTGCCACCGCAGAGGACGGCCTGCTCGCCGAACAGGTCGGTCTCGGTCTCCTCGGTGAAGGTCGTCTTGATGACGCCGGCGCGGGTGCCGCCGATGCCCTTCGCGTACGACAGGGCCAGCGCGAAGCCGTTGCCCGTGGCGTCCTGCTCGACGGCGGCGATGCAGGGAACGCCGCGGCCCTCCTCGTACTGACGGCGCACCAGGTGGCCCGGGCCCTTCGGGGCGACCATGCAGACGTCCACGCCGGCGGGGGGCTTGATGAAGCCGTAGCGGATGTTCAGGCCGTGGCCGAAGAACAGCGCGTCGCCGTCCTTCAGGTTGTCCTTGATGTGCTCCTCGTAGACCTGGGCCTGGATCGGGTCCGGGACGAGGATCATGATGACGTCGGCCTCGGCGGCGGCCTCGGACGGGCTCACCACGCGCAGGCCCTGCTCCTCGGCCTTGGCCTTGGACTTGGAGCCCTCGTGCAGACCGACGCGCACGTCGACGCCGGAGTCGCGCAGCGACAGGGCGTGGGCGTGGCCCTGGCTGCCGTACCCGATGACCGCGACCTTGCGGCCCTGGATGATGGACAGGTCGGCGTCGGCGTCGTAGAACAGCTCGGCCACTGGGTTCTCTCCTTGTGTGCAGGTGTTGCGTCCCACCGTATGCCGGTGAGGGGAAGGGAAGTTTCGGGGTCTCGGAATGCGGGCGGCCGGCGGTGTGCGCGACCGCCCGTTTCCGTCGTTATGCGGACCGGTCGAGTGCGCGCAGCGAGCGGTCCGTGATCGAACGGGCGCCGCGACCGATGGCGATCGTGCCGGACTGGACGAGTTCCTTGATGCCGTACGGTTCCAGCATCTTGAGCATGGCGGACAGCTTGTCGCTGCTGCCGGTGGCCTCGATGGTGACGGCCTCCGGGGAGACGTCGACGGTCTTGGCGCGGAACAGCTGGACGATCTCGACGATCTGGGAGCGCGTCTCGTTGTCGGCGCGCACCTTCACCAGGACGAGTTCGCGCTGGACGGCCTGGGTGGGCTCCAACTCGACGATCTTGAGCACGTTGACCAGCTTGTTGAGCTGCTTGGTGACCTGCTCCAGCGGGAACTCCTCGACGCTCACCACGATGGTGATGCGGGAGATGTCGGGGTGCTCGGTGACGCCGACGGCGAGCGAGTCGATGTTGAAGCCGCGGCGGGAGAACAGGGCGGCGATCCGGGCGAGGATGCCGGGCGTGTTCTCCACCAGGACGGAGAGCGTGTGCTTGGACATGATCTGCTTCCTCTGCTTGAAAGTCCTGACGGCTCTCAGTCGTCTTCGTTGTCACCGAAGTCGGGGCGGACGTCCCGGGCGGCCATGATCTCGTCGTTGGAGGTGCCGGCGGCGACCATCGGCCAGACCATCGCGTCCTCGTGGACGATGAAGTCGACGACGACGGGGCGGTCGTTGATGGAGTTCGCCTCCTCGATGACCTTGTCGAGGTCGTCCAGGGACTCGCAGCGGATGGCGTAGCAGCCCATGGCCTCCGACAGCTTCACGAAGTCGGGGACCCGGGTGCCGGCGCTCGGCCCCGCGGCGGAGCCGCTGATGGACGCGGCGCCGTCGGCGTCCGGGCCGGAGTGCAGCACGGTGTTGGAGTACCGCTGGTTGTAGAACAGGGTCTGCCACTGGCGGACCATCCCGAGGGCACCGTTGTTGATGATGGCGACCTTGATCGGGATGTTGTTCAGGGCGCAGGTGGTGAGTTCCTGGTTGGTCATCTGGAAGCAGCCGTCGCCGTCGATCGCCCAGACCGCCTGCTCGGGCATTCCGGCCTTGGCGCCCATGGCGGCCGGGACGGCGTAGCCCATGGTTCCGGCGCCGCCGGAGTTCAGCCAGGTGGCGGGCTGCTCGTACTGGACGAAGTGCGCGGCCCACATCTGGTGCTGGCCGACGCCGGCCGCGAAGATCGTGCCCTCGGGCGCCAGCTGCCCGATGCGCTCGATGACCTGCTGCGGGGAGAGCGATCCGTCCTCGGGCTGGTCGTAGCCCAGGGGGTAGGTGTCGCGCCAGCGGCTGAGGTCCTTCCACCAGGCCGCATACCTCGACGCGGCGGCCTCGCCCTGGTTCCCCTCGCTGTGCTCCTTCTGGACGGCCTGCACGAGGTCGGCGATGACCTCGCGGGCGTCCCCGACGATCGGCACGTCGGCGGCGCGGTTCTTGCCGATCTCGGCCGGGTCGATGTCGGCGTGGACGATCTTGGCGAACGGGGCGAAGCTGTCCAGCTTGCCGGTGACGCGGTCGTCGAAGCGGGCTCCGAGGGCGACGATCAGGTCGGCCTTCTGCAGCGCGGTGACGGCGGTGACCGCACCGTGCATGCCCGGCATTCCCACGTGCAGCGGGTGGCTGTCGGGGAATGCGCCGAGCGCCATCAGGGTGGTGGTGACGGGCGCTCCGGTGAGTTCGGCGAGGACCTTCAGCTCGGCGGTGGCCTGCGCCTTGAGGACGCCGCCGCCGACGTAGAGCACGGGGCGCTTCGCGGCGGTGATGAGCTTGGCCGCCTCGCGGATCTGCTTGGCGTGCGGCTTGGTGACCGGGCGGTAGCCGGGCAGGTCCATGACCGGCGGCCAGGAGAAGGTGGTCTTCTTCTGGAGGGCGTCCTTGGCGATGTCGACCAGGACCGGGCCCGGGCGGCCGGTGGAGGCGATGTGGAACGCCTGCGCGATCACCCGGGGGATGTCCTCGGCCTTGGTGACGAGGAAGTTGTGCTTGGTGATCGGCATGCTGATGCCGACGATGTCCGCCTCCTGGAAGGCGTCCGTGCCGATCGAGGAGGACGCCACCTGGCCGGTGATCGCGACCAGCGGCACGGAGTCCATGTGCGCGTCGGCGATCGGGGTGACCAGGTTGGTGGCACCGGGCCCGGAGGTCGCCATGCAGACGCCCACCTTGCCGGTGGCCTGCGCGTAGCCGGTGGCCGCGTGGCCGGCGCCCTGCTCGTGGCGGACCAGGACGTGGCGCACCCTGGTGGAGTCCATCAGCGGGTCGTACGCCGGAAGGATCGCACCGCCGGGAATGCCGAATACCGTGTCGGCGCCGACCTCCTCGAGAGAGCGGATGAGGGACTGCGCACCCGTGACGTGCTCGGGGGCGGACTGTCCTCCGGATCGGGGCCGCGGCTGCGGGTGATGGGCCCCGGTGGCCTGCTCGGTCATCGGCATTCTCTTCTCGATGCTGAGGGTTTTGATGCTGAGGGTCTGATGCTTTGGAGCTGGGGTTTTTGCGAGGTTTCGAGCGGTGTGTCTCTGTTGCTCAGCGGCGCTGGTGCAACAAAAAACCCCTCGTGCCATAAGGCAAGCGAGGGGAGCGCGTCGGGTGTGGGTCGCCGGGAGTCCGGGTCGGTCCGGACATCACCAGCTCAGCCGACGCGCTTTCCAAGTACGAGAATTCGGGTGCGCATGGCACTGACCCTCCCCCCGGCACGCACCCACTGTCAAGTGGGTGGGACGGGAGTCTCATCATGTGAGCGCAGGGCCGTGCCACCGCCCAGGACGGCGGGCATTCCGGGAGTACCACCGCCCGTGCCGACGCCCTTGGAGTACACCCCCGCGCCGCCGCCCGCGAAGGCCGGTTCGGCCGGTCCGTGCGGCACCGGGTAGTGGCCGGTTTTGAGCGCTCTGCGCAGCCGGTACTCGTCCAGCGGCCCGGAGAACGCCATGCCCTGCCCGTGCGTACAGCCCATCGCGCGCAGAGCGACGATCTGCTCGGGCAGGTCCACCCCGTCGGCCACGGACTTCAGCCCCAGGTCGGTGGCGATGCGCAGCAGACCACTGGTGATCTTGTGCAGCCGCGCGGACTCCACGACGCCCTCGATCAGGCCGCGGTCGAGCTTGAGGACGTCCACGGGGAGGCGCCGGAGCGCGGTGATCGCCGCGTAGCCGTTGCCGAAGCCGTCCAGGGCGATGCGGACGCCGACCCTTCGCAGGGCGTTCAGCCGGCGGTCCAGCTCGTCCAGGCCGACCCGTGGGTCGATGTCCGACAGTTCGATCACAAGTGAGCCCGGGGGCAGTCCGTGCCGGGTCAGCAGGGCCTCCACCGATCCCAGCGGCATGGAGCGGTCCAGCAGCCGACGGGCGCCGATGCGTATGGCGATGGCCGCCGACAGCCCGGCCGCCGCGCGTTCGGCGGCCTGCTCGACGGCCTCCTGGAGCACCCAGCGGTCCAGTTCGGCGGTCTTGTCGCCGTCCTCGGTCACGCGCAGGAACTCGGCGGGGGTGAACAGCACCCCTTGTGAGGAGCGCCAGCGCGCCTGGGCGCAGACCGACGTGATCCGGCCGTCCGTCAGGGAGACCACCGGCTGGTGCAGCAGCGCGAACTCACCGTCGTGCAGCGCGGCCCGCAGGCGCGTGGCCAGCTCGGCCTTGCGTACGACGTCCTGCTGCATCTGCGGTCTGTACAGCTCGACGCGTCCCTTGCCGCCCGCCTTGGCGCGGTACATCGCGAGGTCGGCGTTGCGCAGCAGCTCGCCCGCACCGAGGCCCGGTTCGGCGAAGGCGACCCCGATGGAGGCGTTGACACGGACATCGTTGCCGTCGATGAGGTAGGGCTGCGAGAGCGTCATCCTGAGACGGTCGGCGAGTTCCATGATGTGGCCCTCGCGGGCGGACCGGTCCCGGGCGCCGTCCCCGACGATCAGGGCCGCGAACTCGTCGCCGCCCAGCCGGGAGGCGGTGTCCCCCTTGCGGACGGCCTCGTGGAGTCTGCGAGCGGCCTGCACGAGCAACTCGTCGCCGGCCTGGTGCCCGATGGTGTCGTTGACGGCTTTGAAGCCGTCGAGGTCGATGAAGAGCACCGCCGTGCCGCGCAGGGCGGCGCCGCGGTCGGAGGCACGGCGGCCGGACAGGGCCTGCTGGACGCGCCGGGTGAACAGGGCGCGGTTGGGCAGGTCGGTCAGCGGGTCGTGTTCGGCGTTGTGCTGGAGCTGCGCCTGGAGGCGCACTCTTTCGGTCACGTCCCGGCTGTTGAAGATCAGGCCCCCGTGGTGGCGGTTGACGGTGGACTCGACGTTGAGCCAGCCGCCGTCCCCGGAGCGGAAGCGGCACTCGATGCGCGTGGTGGGTTCCTCGACCGGGCTCGCGGCGAGGAACCGGCGCACCTCGTGCACCACGCAGCCGAGGTCCTCCGGGTGGATGAGACCGGCCAGTTCGCTGCCCACGAGTTCCTCGGCGGGGCTTCCGTAGACCCCGGCGGCGGCCGGGGAGACGTAGCGGAGGATGCCGTTGGGCGCGGCGATCATGATGACGTCGCTGGAGCCCTGCACCAGGGAGCGGAAGTGGTTCTCCTTCTGGGCCAGTTCCTGGGTGAGGGTGATGTTGTCGAGCAGCATGATGCCCTGTCGCACGACCAGCGCGAGCACCACGGTGCCGCCGGTCAGCAACACCACGCGGTCGACGCTGCGGCCGTTGAGCACGTTGTAGAGGATGCCCAGGGTGCAGACCGCGGCGGCGAGATACGGCGTGAGCGCGGCCAGCGACCCGGCGATGGGCCGGGAGGCCGGAAAGCGGCCGCGCTCACCACCGGACGCCGCCACCGGCGTGGGTGCGGGCCGGTGACCGGTGCCGCGCTGCCCGGGCACGTGTTCGCGCACCACGCGCGTGTGTCCGCCGGGTCCTTCCTCGTCCGACGGCCGCCCGTGCCGGGAAGCGGCCCAGGGGGCGTACGCGAGCAGCAGTGAGCCGGCGAACCAGCCCGCGTCGAGCAACTGGCCGGAGCGGTAGCTGTTGTGCAGCAGCGGCGAAGTGAACAGGGCGTCGCAGACCACCGTCAGGGCGAGCGCGCCGATGGCGGTGTTGACGGCGGATCTGCAGACGGGCGACCGCCGGAAGTGCAGGGCGAGCACCATGCTGACGAGAGCGATGTCGAGCAGCGGGTAGGCCACCGAGAGCGCGGAGTGCGCCACGCTGGAACCGCCCTCGGCCTTCGCCGCCTGGGCGAGCGCCAGGCTCCACGCCAGGGTCAGCAGCGAACCGCCGATCAGCCAGGCGTCCAGGCCCAGGCAGATCCAGCCGGCCTTCGTCACCGGACGCTTGGCCAGCACCAGCAGCCCCACGATGGCGGGCGGCGCGAAGCACAGGAAGAACAGGTCCGCGTAGCTGGGACTGGGCACCGGCTGCCGCAGGACGACCTCGTACCACCCCCAGACCAGATTGCCCAGGGACGCCATCGCCGAGGAGAGGGCGAACAGCAGCCAGGCCGGTCGGAACCGGACCCGGGGCCCACGGGCGTAGAGGAGGCAGGAGACGGCGGCGGCGCCCGCGGCGGCGCTCAGCCCGAAGTCGCCCATGATCTTGGCGACGTGGTCCGAGCCCCAGCCGAGCGCGGAACCGACGGCGTATCCCGCGCAGATCAGGGCCAGCACGAGCTGACGGACGAAGGTCGGTCCGCCGGCGGCGGCCGGCGGCCGGGGCAGCAGCGGTCGGGGCGGGGGCTGCTGCGTCCGCAGCGCTCCGTCCAGAGTCGGCACGGGGGGCGGCGGACTCACCGGGGCCTCCCGGTCCGCGCCGCCCCCGTGTCCCGCGGGCCCCGGTGCGGCGGCTGGGCCTGCCTCTTGCGGCCGCTCACCCGGCGCTGGTGAGGGCCGCACCGACCGTGGTGGCCGCCGGGCCGGCCGTGCTGCCCCCGTCTGCGCGCGGTCGTGGTCGTGCGCCAGGGTCGCCGGCGGCGGCTTCGCCGCGTCGGGTTGTTCGTCCATAGGCCGTGCATCGCCCGTCGCCCCCCTCACAGTCTGAGATGTCCATCCCCGGCGCCGAACCGTGCGCGGCGCATCCCCTGTCGGACGATACACCAGTCTCGTCACTCAGGGACATAGGTTCTCTACGCTCCGTGACGACCAGCGGATATGCGCGTACCCACCGCATCCGGGGGGTTGCGGAGGGTACCTGGAACGGATTACACGCCCGTCGTCAGGATCACGTTGCGCAACGGCTCCTGGTTCACGAAACGGCTCAACTGGTCCACCAGCAGCCGCTTGGCGCGCGGCAGGAACGCGGAGGTCGGCCCCCCGGCGTGGGGGCTGACGAGTACGCCCGGAGCCTGCCACAGGGGGTGGCCCGGCGGCAGCGGTTCGGGGTCGGTCACGTCGAGGGCGGCGGTGAGGCGCCCGCTCTCCAGTTCGGCGAGCAACGCCTTCGTGTCGACGACGGGACCGCGCGCGACGTTGACGAGCAGGGCGCCGTCCTTCATCCGGGCCAGGAAGTCCGCGTTGACCAGGCCGCGGGAGGCCTCGGTGAGCGGCGTGGAGATGACGACGACGTCCGCCTCCGGGAGCAGGGCGGGGAGTTCGGTGAGCGGATGCACCGGGCCGCGCGCCGTGGTGCGGGCGGAGCGCGCGACGCGCACCACCGGCGCGACCTCGAAGGGCACGAGCCGGTCCTCGATCGCGGCACCGATCGAGCCGTACCCGACGATCAGCACCTTCCGGTCGGCGAGCGCGGGCCGGAACCCGCCGAGCCACTCGCCCCGGTCCTGCGCCCGGACGAAGTCGGGGACGCCGCGCAGCGACGCCAGGATCAGGGCCAGGGTGAGTTCCGCGGTACTGGCCTCGTGCACGCCGCGCGCGTTGCACAGCCGTACGCCCGTGGGCAGGTGCCCCAGCCCGGGCTCCACGTGGTCGATGCCGGCGGAGAGCGTCTGGACGACCTGGACGGAGCGCATCCCCGGCAGCGGGCGTATGCCGATCCCGCTGGGCTTCATGTAGGGGACGACGTAGTACGCGCAGTCGGCGGGGTCGGCGGGGAAGTCCTCCTCGCCGTTCCAGTAACGGTAGGCGGGGCCCTCGGGGAGGCCCTCGATCTCGTCCGGCGGGATGGGCAGCCACACGTCAGGAGTCATGGTCAGGAGGCTATGTCAGGGGCGCGGAAGGGCAGAGGTTAGGTTGGGTGGCCTGACGAGGGAGGGTCACGACCGGTGGAGCGCAGGACGATCGGCGCGACGGCGCTCGCGGTGGGGGCCGTCGGACTGGGGTGCATGCCGATGAACTGGGCGTACAGCGCGTCGCGGCAGCGGGGGGAAGAGTCGGTCAGGGCGGTGCACCGGGCCCTCGACCTGGGTGTTTCCCTGCTGGACACGGCGGACATGTACGGCCCGTTCACCAACGAGCTGCTGCTGGGACGAGTATTGAAGGAGCGGCGGTCCGACGCCTTCGTGTCGACCAAGGTCGGCCTGCTGGTGGGCGATCAGCACATCGTGGCCAACGGCCGCCCCGGCTATGTGAAACGTGCCTGCGACGCCTCACTGCGCCGGCTGCAGACGGACGTCATCGACCTCTACCAACTGCACCGTGCCGATCCCGAGATACCCGTCGAGGAGACCTGGGGCGCGATGGCGGAGCTGGTCCGGGCCGGGAAGGTACGGGCCCTCGGGCTCTGCGCGGTCGGCGCGCGGTCGGCCCGGCGTCCGGGGGCCCGGCTCCACGACGCGACGATCCGGCAACTGGAGCGGGTGCAGCAGGTCTTCCCGGTGAGCGCGGTGGAGGCGGAACTGTCGGTGTGGTCGCCGGAGGCGCTGCGGACGCTGCTGCCGTGGTGCGTGACGCGCGGGGTCGGTTTCCTCGCCGCGATGCCGCTCGGCAACGGCTTCCTGAGCGGCACGCTGACCCCCGGGCAGGGCTTCGAGCCGGAGGACCTGCGCGCCCGGCACCCCCGCTTCACCGCCGAGATGATGGCGGCCAACCAGCCGATCGTGGCCGGCCTGCGCCGGATCGCGGCCCGGCACGGCGACGGCGTCACACCGGCGCAGGTGGCGCTGGCCTGGGTGCTGGCGCAGGGTAAGCACGTGGTACCGGTGCCGGGGACCAAGCAGGAACGCTGGGTGACCGAGAACGCGGGGGCGGCACGGCTGCGGCTGACCGAGCGGGACCTGGCCGAGGTGCGTGAGCTGCCGGCGGCGCAGGGGTCGTGGGAGTGACGCGCGTGCGATTGCCGGGTTCGGGACTCGGCGATCGGGAACTTGGGGGGCGCGTGCGGTGTATGACAAGGAGAACCCGCCGCGTCGAAGGGACCATGTCGACCATGATCGTGCAACGTCGAGCCGTGACGGCCGTGTTGGCCACCGCCGCCCTGCTGCTGACGGCGGGCTGCTCCTCCGACGACGGGGACCCGTCGGGCGCGGACTCGAGCACCTCCCCGAGCAGCACGGCGGCGCAGTCGCCGCCCTCGGGCTCGGCCGCCGAGGAGACGCCGCCCGCGAAGGGCTCCGTGAAGGTCGTCCGTACGGTCACCACGGGGCTGAAGAGCCCCTGGGGTCTGGCTCCGCTGCCGGGCGGTGACCTGCTGGTCTCCTCCCGTGACGAGGCCACGGTCACGCGGGTCGACGAGAAGACGGGCAAGAAGACTGAGCTGGGCGAGGTGCCCGGGGTGTCTCCGGCCGGCGAGGGCGGCCTGCTCGGCATCGCCCTCTCCCCCGACTACGCCTCGGACCGGATGGTCTACGCGTACTTCACCTCGGCCTCCGACAACCGCGTCGTCCGCATGCGGTACGACGAGAAGAGGCCGTCCGGTGAACAGCTGGGCGCGCCGGACACGGTCTTCCGGGGCATCCCCAAGGGCGTCGTCCACAACGGCGGGCGGATCGCCTTCGGCCCCGACAAGATGCTCTACGCGGGCACGGGTGAGAGTGGTGACACGGGCCTGTCCCAGGACAAGGAGTCCCTGGGCGGGAAGATCCTTCGGATGACGCCGGACGGCGAGCCGGCGCCCGGCAACCCCTTCCCCGACTCCGTGGTGTACTCGTACGGCCACCGGAACGTGCAGGGGCTGGCCTGGGACGACCAGCAGCGGCTGTTCGCCTCGGAGTTCGGTCAGGACACCTGGGACGAGCTGAACGCGATCAAGCCGGGCGACAACTACGGCTGGCCGGAGGCGGAGGGCGAGTCCGACGGCTCGGAGTTCCACGACCCGCTCGCCCAGTGGAGCACCGACGAGGCCTCCCCCAGCGGCATCGCCCACGCCGAGGGCTCCGTGTGGATGGCGGGCCTGCGCGGCGAGCGGCTGTGGCGCGTCCCGCTGAAGGGCACGGAGGCCGCGGCCGATCCGCAGGCGTTCCTGGAGGGCGAGTACGGGCGGCTGCGCACGGTGGTCCCGGCGGGCGGCGACAAGCTGTGGCTCATGACCAGCAACACGGACGGCCGGGGCGACGCGAAGGACGGCGACGACCGGATCCTGCAGCTGCGGGTGACGTAGCCCGCGCCGTCACTCCTCCTCCGCCTCCGTGGGGCGCGGGAGGTGGACGACGACCTTGCCCGAGGTGAGGTCTATCGGGCCGTGGCCGGGGTCGCCGTCGCCGTCGCCGACGTCCTCGCGGGTCAGTTCCAGACGGTTCTGCTCGTCGCTGGTGTGCTTGCGTCCGGGGGAGAAGAGTTCCTCGAATGCGTTGAACACGGAGCCTCCGTCGGTCGGCGTCCCTTACAGCGTATGCCTCACTCCGCGGAACGGGACGTGAGCCGTCCGGCCGGGAACAGCGCCAGCCGGTGGGCCACCGCCGCCGCCTCGCCCCGGCCGGAGACGCCGAGCTTGGCCAGGATGTTGGAGACGTGGACGCTGGCCGTCTTCGGGGAGATGAAGAGTTCCTCGGCTATCTGGCGATTGGTGCGGCCGTCGGAGACCAGGCGCAGGACGTCGCGTTCCCGGCTGGTGAGGCCGAGGGCCTCGGCCCGGTCGGCGGGGGCGGCCGGCTCGGTGGCGCGGCCGAGCGTGAGGCGGGCGCGCTGGGCGAGCAGGCCGACCGCGTCGGCCAGCGGGCGGGCACCGAGGTGGTCGGCGACCGTGCGGGCCAGGCGGAGCAGTTCCGTGGCGCGGGCGCGCTCGTCCTCGCCGCCGGTCTCCAGCAGGGCGCCGGCCAGCCGGTGCCGGACGCGGGCGAGTTCGTAGGGCCGCTCCAGGCACTCGAAGGCGGTGACCGCCTCCGACCAGGTCTCCGGGGTGCCGCGGCCCTCGGCCCGGTGGAGTTCGGCGCGGACCCACTTCTCGTGGGCGAGCCACACCGGGGCACCCGTGGTGAGGGACTTGGCGGTCTTGGCGAGGCGCTGGAGGATCTCGGCGCGGCCCTCCTCGGCGGCCGGCAGCGCGCGGGCGTCGGCCTCGGCCTCGGCCGCGAACAGCAGCAGGGGCCAGCCGTAGCGCTGGGTGCCGGGCGGGAAGCCGAAGTCCAGGGCCCGGCCGAGTTCGGCGCGGGCGTCGAGGATCCGGCCCTCGGCGGCGGCGAGGGCGACCGTGAGGGCGGCCAGCGGCAGCCGGTACTGCGGCATGGTGTCGTGGGTGCCGTAGGCGGCGCGGGCCTCGGCGATCCGGGCGGCGGCCTCGGCCGTCTCGCCTCGGGCGAGGGCCACGGTGGCCCGCTTGAGGGCGGCTCCGGCGCGTGGTGCGGCGCTGCGGCCCGGGGCGCCGGACAGCACCGCGGCCTCGACCGCCTCGTCCCAGCGGCCCAGCGAGATGGACGACTCGGCGAGATTGCCCCACACGAAGGCCTCGGACTCCAGCAGGCCCATGCGCTGGGTGAGTTCCACGCCTTCGCGCAGGATGCCGAGCGCCTCCTCGGAGCGGCCGACGCTCTCCAGTACGGAGGGCAGGTTGATGTGGCTGCGGGCCACCACGGGGGCCCGTCCCTGCGCCACCACCAGGTCTCTCACCTGGTACATCTCCGCGAGGCCTGCCTCGATGTGCCCCGCGTCGACCATCAGGCCGCCCAGTGTGAGCCGGGCGTTCAGCTCGATGTCGTCGGCGCCGACCATGCGCGCGTACTCGACGGCCCGCTCGGCGGCGGTCACCGCGTCGGGGCCGGGGTTGTGGAGCATCGACCAGTTGGCGGCCATGGACAGCACCTCGGCGTGCACCTCGGAGGGCGGCAGGCCGCGGACCAGTTCCTGGGCGATGCCGAGCTCCCGCCAGCCGTCGCCGCGGCCCTGCGCCTGGACCAGCAGCGAACGCTGCGTCCAGAACCAGGCGGCGCGCTGCGGGTCCCGGCCGCTCGTACTCGTCCCGGCCCCCGCTTCCTGCTCCTCCTCCAGCAGGCGCAGCGCCCGCTTGGTGATCTTCATGGCGCGCTCGCGCTCCCCGCACAGCCGCCCGGCGACGGCGGCCTCGGCCATCAGGTCCAGGTAGCGCAGGGGCTTGGTGGCGGGGTCGCAGCCGCAGGGCGGGTAGACCTCGGTGTAGTCGACGGGGCGCAGGGTGGCGCGTACCTCGTCGGGGGCGGCGTCCCACAACTCCATCGCGCGCTCCAGCAGCCGGAGCTGCTCGGAGTAGGCGTGGCGGCGACGGGCCTCGACGGAGGCGTCCAGGACGGCGGGCAGGGCCTTGGCGGGGTCGTGGGCGTGGTACCAGTAGCTGGCCAGGCGCATCACCCGCTCGGCGGCGGGCACCAGCGTCGGATCGGCGTCGAGGGCTTCGGCGTAGCGGCGGTTGAGGCGGGAGCGCTCGCCGGGGAGCAGGTCGTCGCCGACTGCCTCGCGGACCAGGGAGTGGCGGAAGCGGTAGCCGTCGCCGTCGGGCGCGGGGAGCAGGATGGTGGCGTTCACGGCGGCCCGCAGTGCCTCGATGAGGTCGTCCTCGGTGAGCCGGGCGACGGCGGCGAGCAGCCGGTACTCGACGGTGGAGCCGCCCTCGGCGACGATCCGGGCGACCCGCTGGGCACTCTCGGGCAGGGCTTCGACGCGGACCAGGAGCAGGTCGCGCAGGGAGTCGGTGAGGCCGGTGCGGGAGCCCTCGTGGGCGGCGACGGCGAGTTCCTCGACGAAGAAGGCGTTGCCGTCGGAGCGTTCGAAGATCTCGTCTACCTGGAGCGGGTCGGGTTCGCAGGCGAGGATGCCGGCGATCTGACGGCCCACCTCGTCCCGGGTGAAGCGGCCGAGTTCGAGACGGCGGACGGTGCGCAACCGGTCGAGTTCGGCGAGCAGGGGGCGCAGCGGGTGGCGGCGGTGGATGTCGTCGGAGCGGTAGGTGGCCAGGACGACGAGGCGGCCGGTGCGCAGGGTGCGGACGAGGTAGGCGATCAGGTGGCGGGTGGAGGCGTCGGCCCAGTGCAGGTCCTCCAGGACGAGGACGACGGTGTGCCGGGCGGCGACGCGTTCCAGCAGGCGGGCGGTGAGTTCGAAGAGGCGGGCCATGCTCTCCTCGTCGTGCCGGCCGCCACCGCCCGGGGCACCCTCGCCCAGTTCGGGCAGCAGCCGGGCCAGTTCCTCCTCCTGCCCGGCGGCGGCGGTGGCCAGCTCTCCGGGCAGTTGGCGGCGCAGGGCGCGCAGCGCGGTGGAGAAGGGCGCGAAGGGCAGGCCGTCGGCGCCTATCTCGACGCAGCCGCCCAGCGCGACGACGGCGTCCTGCCCGCGCGCGGCGGTGGCGAACTCCTCGACGAGGCGGGTCTTGCCGACCCCTGCCTCGCCGCCGAGCAGCAGCGCCTGCGGCTCGGCGGCGTCGGCGCGCACGAGCGCGTCCTTCAACGTGTCCAGTTCGCCGGCACGGCCGACGAACACGGGACTGACGGACCTGGTCTCCACGGAAGCGAGCATCGCACGCGGGTCCGACAGTGGGGCACCGGTTTTCCGGAGGGGGCCGGCGGTCACGACGGCGGGGAGGGCGGCCGTGCGGCCGCCCTCCCCGGTCCCCCCGGTCCCCCCGCTCACGCCGCTCACGCGGCCCGGGTGAACCGGTGCCGCCGGAAGCGGAAGCTATGGCTCTCGGCCTCGGCGGTGTTCCTGGCCGCGTCCCGGCGGGCGGCGCGACGGGCGCGAACGGCCTCGCGGGCCAGCCGGGCCTGATCGGCGCGGCGGATCAGTTCGGCGGAACGGGTCTGCTGGATGTCGTACTCGAACATGGTGTCCCTCGTGTCCCTCGGTGAGAGCCGGTTTCGGCTTCGGCTTCGGCTTCGCTTGCTTGCGATGCCTCAACCTTCGTCTCCCAGGGGGGTGCGCCACATCGGGTAAGTTCCGCATCTTCGGCGGGGGGTGGGGCCTTAGACATGCGTGAGGGGTCTTAGGGCGTGCGCTGGGGGCGCACTGATGCCCTAAGACCCCTCAGAGGGCTTGGTCAGCCGGTGGACGGCAGCCCGAGCAGGACGTCCGTGTACTTCAGGACGGCGAGGAGCAGGCCGATCACGCCGAGGGCGACGCCCGCCCAGGCGACCGACTTGATCCACGGGGCCTGCGGGCGGCCGGGCGCGCCGAACGCGGGACGGGCCAGCACCACGACGCCGACGATCAGCGCGACCAGGGCGAAGAGTCCGCCCCACAGCGCGGTGGCGTGCCAGGCGTTGCCGTAGCCCTTCTCGATGAGCATGCCGACGTCGGAGGACGAGGACGTCTCCAGCTGGCCGATCAGCGACTCGCGGGCGGAGGCCACGGTGCCGACCCAGCTGCCGGTCAGCGAGACGATGCCGAGCCCGGCGGAGACGACGGCGCCCGCGCCCTGGCCGACGCCCGTGGGGCCCTCGTTCCCGGCGGCTCCGGCCGCGTCGTCCTCGGCGGCGTCCTCGGCCGCGGCGTCGTCCGTCCCGGCGTCGTCCGTCCCGGCGTCGTCGCCGGCCGGGGTCTCGGCGTCGGCGGTCTCGGTCCCTGCCTTCTCAGGAGCCTTGGTCGCCTCGTCCGTCTTGTCCTCGTCGGTCTTCACGCCGGTCTCGTCCACTGTCTTCGTTCCCATGTCTCGCACCGTACGGACGCTGTCTGAGAGGTCCCTTAATGATCCTTGTGAGCGGCACGCGCGCGTGCCTCACGTGCCGCACGCCACTCGGGCGCGAGCACCGCCCACACCTCCGTGTCCTGACGGACACCGCGGTAGGGGAAGCTCTCGCGCAGCACGCCCTCACGCATCATGCCGAGTCGCCGGGCGGCGTTGACACTCGGGGTGTTGGCGGACGACGCGTGCCACTCCACACGGTGCATGCCGCGCTCGTCGAAAGCCCAGTCGATCAGGACCCGGGCGCCGCGTGTGACGAGGCCGCGCCCCGTACCGGCGGGCTCCAGCCAGCAGCCGATCTCGCAGACACCGGTGGCCGCGTCGAAGACCCGGAAGAGCAGGCCGCCGACGAGCTTGCCGTCCAGCCACAGCCCGTGCAGGAAGCCGCTGTCGGCGGCGCGCCGGTCGGCGTAGGACTGGATCAGCTCCCGCGCGGAGTCGGCGTCGGTGGCCTTCGTCCCGAAGGGGATGTGCTGTGTGATGAACTCCCTGCCCCGGTCCAGGTGGGCCAGGAACTCCTCGGCGTGCCAGGTCTCCAGGGGGCGCAGTTCGGCTCCGTCGTCACCCAGTGATATCGCGTACATCCCGCTGCCGCTCCTCCTCCGCAAGGACGTCCGCCGCCTCGGCGTCCGTCGCCGCGGCCAGCCTCTCATGGGCGACGCGGCACTCGGGCGGCTCGATGCTGATGCGCGGCAGGAGCTTGTCCAGCCGGCGCGGCAGCCACCAGTTGGCGCTGCCGAGCAGGTGCATCAGGGCGGGCACCAGGAGGGTGCGCAGGACGAAGGCGTCCAGGGCGACGGCGGCGGCGAGCGCGATGCCGAACATGGCGATCACGCGGTCGCCGCTGAGGACGAAGGCGAGGAACACCGAGATCATGATGACCGCGGCGGAGTTGATCACCCGGCTGGTCTCGGCGAGGCCGACGCGGACGGCACGGCGGTTGTCGCCGGTCTCCAGCCACTCCTCGTACATCCGGCTGACCAGGAAGACCTGGTAGTCCATGGAGAGTCCGAAGAGGACCGACACCATGATCACGGGCAGGAAGGGTTCGATCGGGCCGGCGCTGCCGAGACCGAGCAGTTCGCTTCCCCAGCCCCATTGGAAGATCGCCACGACGACGCCGAAGGAGGCGGCCACGGCGGCGACGTTCATCGCGGCCGCCTTGAGGGGGATGCCGACGGAGCGGAAGGCCAGCAGGAGCAGCAGGCAGCCCAGGCCGATGACGACGCCGACGAAGAGGGGGAGCTTGCCGACGATGACGTCGGCGAAGTCGTCGTAGCCGGCCGTGACGCCGCCGACGTGCACGTCGAGCGCGGTACCGGCCTCGGCACGCGGCAGGACCTCGGAGCGCAGCCGCTCGACGAGGTCGCTGGTGGTCCGGGACTGCGGGGCCGACTCGGGTACGACGGCGAGGTACGCGGTGTCGCCGCCGGAGTTGTACGTCACCGGTGTCACCGAGGAGACGCCCTCGGTGGTGCGCAGGGAGGCGTCGAGGTTGTCCAGGGCGAGCCGGTCCTCGGCCCCGCCGACCTCGGTGACCAGGGTGAGGGGGCCGTTCACGCCGGGTCCGAAGCCCTCGGCGAGGAGGTCGTAGGCCTGGCGGGTGGTGGTGCCCTTGGGGTCGTTGCCCTGGTCGGAGGTGCCGAGGCGCAGACCGAGGGTGGGCAGCGCGAGAACGGTGATCACGACGAGGGCGACGGCGCCGAGCAGCTTGGGGTGGCGCTCCACGAACGCCGACCAGCGGGCGGCGAACCCGGTGGGCAGCTCGGGCTCGGGCCCGTGCTCCGCGAGCCTGCGCCGCTCGCGCCGGCTCAGGGCGCGCGGGCCGATGTACGACAGCAGCGCGGGCAGCAGGGTCACGGACGCCGCGACGGTGAGGACGACGGTCAGCGAGGCGGCGATGGCCACGCCGTTGAGGAAGCTGAGCCGGAGGATCAGCATGCCCAGCAGGGCGATGCAAACGGTGGCACCCGCGAAGACGACCGCGCGTCCCGTGGTCGCGACGGCGTTCTCGGCGGCCTCGGCGACGGTGAGTCCCCGTTTCAGGCCGCGCCGGTGTCTGGTGACGATGAACAGCGCGTAGTCGATGCCGACGCCGAGTCCGATGAGGGTGCCCAGCATGGGCGCGAAGTCGGCGACGGTCATGGCGTGGCCGAGCAGGGTGATGCCGGCGTAGGCGGTGCCGACGGAGACCAGCGCGGTGGCGATGGGCAGCACGGCGGCGGCGAGGGAGCCGAAGGCGAGGAAGAGGACGACCGCGGCCACGGCCACGCCGAGGACCTCGGCGAGATGACCGTCCGGCGCCTCGGTGAGCGCGACGGCGCCGCCGCCCAGTTCGACCTGGAGCCCGTCGGTCTCGGCCGCCTCGGCGGTGTCGACCACGGCCCGCGCCTCGGCCGCGTCGATGTCCTGGGAAGCGTCCTCGAAGGTGACCGAGGCGTAGGCGGTGTGAGCGTTCTCGCTGATCAGGGGCGAGTCGGGGTCGTCGTACGGGTTGGTCACCGAGGCCACCCCGGGCAGGTCCGCGATGCGGTCCAGGGTGCGGGTCATGGCCTGTTCGACGTCGGTGGCGCGGACGGTGTCGGTCGTCGTGTGCCAGACGATCGTGTCACCGCCGCCGCCGAGGCCGGGGAAGCCGGAGGCGAGCAGCTGGGAGGCACGGTCGGAGTCGGTGCCTGGGACTGAGTAGTCGTTGGAGTACGCGGAGCCGGAGACCGCGGCGGCCGTGGCGACCCCGCCGAAGGCGAGGAGCCAGAGCAGGACGGCGACGAGGCGGCGTTGGACACACCAGCGTGCAAGGGCTGCCACGAACGTGCTCCCAGGGTGTCTGATTGTGGATCTTTGACCGGGAACAGTCGCTCATGAAGTGAACGGCCCGCAAAGAACGCATGAGTAACGCGAAGCCACTCTTTCAGCCAGAAGTGATCGTTTGCGGATTTAGTGGGCTTATTCACAGAGGCGAAGGCGATTCACCGAACGATCGGATGAACGTGTTGTTCCCTATGGGTGATTCGTAGCCGAACGCCCGAGGGGTTGCACCCGACCGGGTGCAACCCCTCAGAACATGCGATGCCGGACCGGCTCAGCCCTCGCTGACGCCCAGCTTCTCCAGGATCAGCTCCTTGACGCGGGCCGCGTCCGCCTGGCCCCGGGTCGCCTTCATTACCGCGCCGACCAGGGCGCCGACCGCGGCCACCTTGCCGCCGCGGATCTTGTCCACGACGCCCTGGTTGCCGGCGATGGCCTCGTCGACGGCGGTGGTGAGCGCGCCCTCGTCGGAGACGACCTTCAGGCCGCGCTTGTCGACGACCTCGTCCGGCGTGCCCTCACCGGCGAGGACGCCCAGGATGACCTGGCGGGCCAGCTTGTCGTTCAGGCCGCCCTTGGCGACCAGCTCGGTGACCCGGGCGACCTGCTCCGGCGTGATCGCCAGCTCGTCGAGCGCCTTGCCCGACTCGTTGGCGCTGCGGGCCAGCTCGCCCATCCACCACTTGCGGGCGGAGGCCGCGTCGGCACCGGCGTCGATCGTGGCGACGATCGGGTCCAGCGCGCCGGCGTTGAGGATCGACTGCATGTCGTTGCCGGAGATGCCCCACTCCTCGCGGAGCCGGTTGCGGCGCACCAGCGGCAGCTCGGGCAGGCTGGCACGGATCTCCTCGACCCACTCGCGCGAGGGGGCGACCGGCACCAGGTCGGGCTCCGGGAAGTACCGGTAGTCCTCGGCCTCCTCCTTCACGCGGCCCGAGGTCGTGGACCCCGTGTCCTCGTGGAAGTGGCGGGTCTCCTGGATGATCGTGCCGCCGTCGTTCAGCACGGCGGCGTGCCGCTGGATCTCGAAGCGGGCCGCGCGCTCGACCGAGCGCAGCGAGTTGACGTTCTTGGTCTCGCTGCGGGTGCCGAACTTCTCCCGGCCGTGCGGGCGCAGCGACAGGTTCACGTCGCAGCGCATCTGGCCCATCTCCATGCGGGCCTCGGACACGCCGAGGGCACGGATGAGTTCGCGCAACTCACGGACGTAGGCCCGCGCGACCTCGGGGGCCCGCTCGCCCGCTCCCTCGATCGGCTTGGTGACGATCTCGATGAGCGGGATGCCGGCGCGGTTGTAGTCGAGGAGGGAGTGCGAGGCACCGTGGATACGGCCCGTCGCGCCACCGACGTGCATCGACTTGCCGGTGTCCTCCTCCATGTGGGCGCGCTCGATCTCCACGCGGAAGGTCTCGCCGTCCTCCAGCTGCACGTCGAGGTAGCCGTTGAAGGCGATCGGCTCGTCGTACTGGGAGGTCTGGAAGTTCTTCGGCATGTCCGGATAGAAGTAGTTCTTCCGGGCGAAGCGGCACCACTCGGCGATCTCGCAGTTCAGCGCGAGACCGATCCGGATCGCCGACTCGACGCCGGTCGCGTTGACGACCGGGAGCGCGCCGGGCATGCCGAGACAGACGGGGCAGGTCTGGGTGTTGGGGTCGGCGCCCAGTGCGGTCGAACAGCCGCAGAACATCTTGGTGTGGGTGCCGAGTTCGACATGGACCTCAAGGCCCATGACGGGGTCGTACGACGCCAGCGCGTCCTCGTACGACACCAGGTCGGTCGTGGTGGTCACGGTGAAACTTCCCTCTCAGCCCAGCAGGACGTCGTCGTCGCCCAGACGCTTCAGCTCGCGGTACAGGATGGCGAGGTTGGTGACGACCGCTGCGCCGGTCACGACGGCGTCGAGCAGCCGCAGCGTGTCGCTCTCGCCCCGGGCCTTCTTGATCTGCTTGTACACCCCGACGGCGCCGAACGCCGACGTGGCCATCGAGACGTACAGGCCGGACTTGGAGCTCTTGAAGCCCTTGGCCTTGGTCAGTGCGCTCACAGCGACGGTGCCTCCTCGATCAGCGGGTGGCCCCACCTTTCCACGAAGGCGGCCTCGACCGCGGCGCCGACCTTGTACAGCCGGTCGTCCTTCATGGCGGGGGCGATGATCTGCAGACCCACCGGCAGGTTGTCCTCGGGTGCGAGGCCGCAGGGCAGCGACATGGCCGCGTTGCCCGCCAGGTTGGTGGGGATGGTGCACAGGTCGGCGAGGTACATCGCCATCGGGTCGTCGGCGCGCTCGCCGATCGCGAATGCGGTGGTCGGGGTCGTCGGGGAGACGATCACGTCGACCTGCTCGAAGGCCTTCTCGAAGTCCCGCGTGATGAGGGTGCGGACCTTCTGGGCGCTGCCGTAGTACGCGTCGTAGTAGCCGGAGCTGAGGGCGTACGTGCCGAGCATGATGCGGCGCTTGACCTCGGGGCCGAAGCCGGCCTCGCGGGTCAGGGAGGTGACCTCCTCGGCGGAGTGCGTGCCGTCGTCGCCGACGCGCGCGCCGTAGCGCAGGCCGTCGAAGCGGGCGAGGTTGGAGGAGCACTCGGAGGGCGCGATCAGGTAGTACGCCGACAGCGCGAGGTCGAAGGACGGGCAGTCCAGCTCGACGATCTCCGCGCCCAGCTCCTTCAGCAGCTCGACGGACTCGTCGAAGCGCTGGATGACGCCGGCCTGGTAGCCCTCGCCGCGGAACTGCTTGACGACGCCGACGCGCATGCCGGCGACGCTGCCGTCGCGGGCGGCCTCGACGACCGCGGGGACCGGGGCGTCGATGGAGGTGGAATCCATCGGGTCGTGCCCGGCGATCACCTCGTGCAGCAGGGCCGCGTCCAGCACCGTGCGGGCGCAGGGGCCGCCCTGGTCGAGGGAGGAGGAGAAGGCCACCATGCCGTAGCGGGAGACGCCGCCGTACGTCGGCTTGACGCCGACCGTGCCGGTGACGGACGCGGGCTGGCGGATGGAGCCGCCGGTGTCGGTGCCGATGGCGAGCGGGGCCTGGAAGGCCGCGAGGGCGGCGGAGGAGCCGCCGCCGGAGCCGCCGGGGATCTTGGTGAGGTCCCAGGGGTTGCCGGTCGGGCCGTACGCGCTGTTCTCCGTCGATGACCCCATGGCGAACTCGTCCATGTTGGTCTTGCCGAGGATGACGACGTCGGCGGCCTTCAGACGCTTGGTGACGGTCGCGTCGTACGGCGGGATCCAGCCCTCGAGGATCTTCGAGCCGACGGTGGTGGGGATGCCCTCGGTGGTGAAGATGTCCTTGAGCGCGAGCGGGACGCCGGCCAGCGGGCCGAGCTGCTCGCCGCGCTCGCGCTTCTCGTCGACGGCGCGGGCCTGGGCGAGGGCGCCCTCGCGGTCGACGTGCAGGAAGGCGTGCACCTTCTCGTCGACGGCCTCGATGCGGGCCAGGTGAGCCTCGGTGACCTCGACGGCCGTCAGCTCGCCGGAGGCGATCTTCGCGGCGATCTCGGCCGCGGTGAGCTTGATGATGTCGCTCATGGCGGTTACTCCTCCCCCAGGATCTGCGGCACCTTGAAACGCTGCTGCTCCTGGGCCGGGGCGCCGGAGAGCGCCTGCTCGGGCGTGAGCGACGGACGGACCTCGTCCGGCCGCATGACGTTCGTCAGCGGGAGCGGGTGCGAGGTCGGCGGTACGTCTTGGTCGGCGACTTCGCTGACGCGGGCGACCGCGCCGATGATGTCGTCCAGCTGTCCCGCGAAGTGCTCGAGCTCTTCGGGCTTCAGCTCCAGACGCGCCAGCCGGGCGAGGTGGGCGACCTCCTCGCGCGTGATGCCAGGCATGCAGCGTTCCTCTGGGGTGAGTGTGTGGTTTGGGCAAATCGGCTTGGGCAAGTCGGTTCGGGCCAATCCTATGGGGCCGGGCCCCATGGCCGTTAAACGGTTTCCCCCCGGGGCCGACTCGCGGCACCGCGCGGTTCCGGACGCTGCCGTGCAGGAGGACGGCGACAGGGGTCGTTCAGAGCGCGAAGAGCAGACCGGCACTGATCAGGATGACGACCGCGGTGGCGAAGTGGATGCCGAAGGCCACGGCCTTCGCACCTCCGTGGCGCAGCACTATGAGCATGTCGCCGAGCGGCACGACGGCCACGCAGAGCATGAACCACGCCTCGGCGCGGGCGCCGGCGAAGACCAGCAGAGCCAGACCCACCAGACCGAACGTCCCGTCCCGGAGGCCCTTGATCGTCAGGTAGGCGCCGGCATCACCGGCCGGGTCGGCCGGGACGCCGTAGCCGGTGGCGGCGGGTGCGGGCCGGAACAGGAAGCGGTAACCGAGGAACACGCAGAACAGGTTGAGCACGACGGCCAGGGTGTACGCGGTGACGGTCACGATCTCTCCTCGCTAGCGGCGCTAGGAACAATCGCGACGCTAGCAGAGCAGCGACAGGATGGCTAGCATTGATAGAATCGCGGCCATGACGATCCAGACGCGCCGGGAGCGCGAACGAGCGGAACGCGAGCGGCTGATCGTGACGGCCGCGCGGGACCTGGCCGAGGCGGAGGGCTGGGAGGCGGTCACCACCCGCCGGCTGGCCGCCGAGATCGAGTACAGCCAGCCGGTCCTGTACAGCCATTTCAAGGGCAAGGACGCGATCATGGCGGCGGTCGCGGTGCGGGGCTGTGAGGAACTGACGGTGGAACTGCGGGCGTCGGCCGCGGCGGCCGAGGGCACACGCGAGACGCTGGCGGCGGTCGGGCGGGCGTACACCGATTTCGGGCGACGGCGGCCCGCGCTCTACGACGTGATGTTCACGCACCGGGTGGATCTGCCGTTCGCCACGCCCGAGGCTCCGCCGGCCCTCCAGGAGGCGTTCGGTGAACTGCTGAGCGCCGTCGAGCCCCTCGCCGCCGAGGGCGAGGACCCGGCACTGCTCACGGAGACGTACTGGGCGGGCCTGCACGGGCTGGTGACCCTGATGCGCAGCGGCCGGCTACCGGAGCAGGCCCACGGCCAACGGCTTGACCTGCTGATCGGGCGCTTCGCGCCGCGGGACGCCGCGCGCTGAGCGGAACGGGCGGGGAGCGCCGCACCGCCTCCGCCGGGCCTCCCTCGGCGGGCGCCCGGCACCGGGAAGGCACACCCGTCGACCGGGCCGCACAGCGGTCAGGGCGCACGGCGGTCGGGGCGCTCGTCGGTCGGGGCGCTCGACGGCCAGGCTGCACGACAGTCAGGCCACACGGCGGTCAGGGCGCACGGCGGTCAGGGCACTCGACGGCCAGGCTGCACGGCGGTCAGGCCACACGGCGGTCAGGGCACTCGACGGTCAGGGCACTCGACGGCCAGGCTGCACGGCGGTCAGGCCACACGGCGGTCAGGGCGCACGGCGGTCAGGTCACTCGTCGGTCGCCGCCGCGGGCAGTGCGGCGGCGGCCCGCACCCAGCCCCGGGAGCCCCGGGCGAGCAGCCAGGCGGTGGTCTCCTCGGGCGGCATCGCGGCCGCGACCAGCCAGCCCTGTACGGCGTCGCAGCCGAGGTCGCGCAGCCGCTCCCAGGTCTCGTCGTCCTCCACGCCCTCGGCGACGACGAGCAGGCCGAGGGAGTGCGCGAGGTCGACAGTGCAGCGCACGATCTCGGCGTCCTCGGTGTCGACGGCCAGCCGGGCCACGAACGAGCGGTCGATCTTGAGTTCGCTGACCGGGAGCCGGCGCAGGTGGACGAGGGAGGAGTAGCCGGTGCCGAAGTCGTCCAGGGACATCTTCACGCCGTGACCGGTCAGCGCGTTGAGGGTGTCGGCGGCACGCTGCGGGTCCTCCAGGAGGACGTGTTCCGTGATCTCCAGCTGGAGCGCTCCCGCGGGGACACCGTGCCGGGCCAGCCGGGCGGCCACCGCGCCCGCGAAGCCGGGGGTGTGGACGTCGCGCGGGGAGACGTTGACCGCGACCGGCACGAACAGGCCCTGGGAGCGCCAGCGGGCGACCTGTCCGAGCGCCGTCTCCAGCACGTACTCGGTGAGGTGGGGCATCAGCCCGGAGGACTCGGCGATCGCTATGAACTCGTCCGGCGGTACCTTGCCGCGCTCGGGGTGCACCCAGCGGACCAGGGCCTCCAGGCCCGCGACCTGTCCGTCGAAGCGGACCTTGGGCTGGTAGTGCAGCTCGACCTCGTGGGCGTCCAGGGCCCGGCGCAGGTCGCCCAGCAGCCCGAGGCGGTCCGGGGTGTTGGAGTCCCGCTTGGACTCGTAGACCTCGACGCCCGTGCGGTCCCGCTTCGCCTGGTACATCGCCACGTCCGCGCGGCGCAGCAGCCCTTCGGCGTCCAGCGCGTGGTCGGGGAAGACGGCCACTCCGGCGCTGGCCTCCAGGACGAGGGTGAGCCCGTCGAGGTCCATCGGAGAGCTGAGCGCGGCGACCAGGCCACGGGCCATCCGGGTCGCCGACGTGGTGGAGTCGGCGACGGGCAGTAAGACGGCGAACTCGTCGCCGCCGAGCCGCGCGGCCTCCGCCCCGCGCGGCAGGGCCTGCCGCAGCCGGTCGGCGGTCTGCAGCAGCAGCCGGTCACCGGCGAGGTGGCCGAGTGTGTCGTTGACCGACCGGAAACGGTCGAGGTCGATCAGCATCAGGGCGGCACGGGCGCCGATGCGCTCGGCGTCGTCCAGCGCGGTCCAGGTTCGCTCAAGGAGCCACTGCCGGTTGGGCAGTCCGGTGAGCGGGTCGCGCAGCTGCTCCTCGGCCCGGGCGCGGGCGATCCACAGAGTGGAGTCGAGGGCGATCAGCGGAATGGAGAACAGCGGCAGCAGCAGCGGCTTGGCGACGGCGACCACGCAGACCAGCGGGGCGATGCCGAGCAGAGCGACGGCGACCAGGCCCTGCCTGACCAGGGCGGTGCGGGCGACGGTGGGCAGGCCGACGCGCGGTGTCTGCAGATACCACAACAGGGCGCGGGTGACGGCGAGGTAGGCGACCGCGACGAGCACCACCTTGGGCGCCGCGTACACCCCCCAGGTGATGGGGTCCCAGGGGTCCTCGACGGAGGGTACGGAGCCGCAGACGCCCAGCAGCACGGCACCCGCGGCGATGCCGAGGATGTCCACCGCGCCGTGCAGGACGCCCTGCCGCCAGCGGCCCCGGCGGGCTATGCCGACCAGGACGACGACGGTGAGGCTGACCATGCCGGCCGGAACCCAGCCGTACAGCAGCAGGACGGCGAGGGTGAGGGCGGCGCCGGAGCCGGTGCCGCCCCACCAGCGGGAGCGGCCGAGCATGACCAGGTGCCCGACGACGATGCCGGTCAGCACGGCCAGGGACCAGCCGGCGGTGCCGGACGGGAAGAGGGCGTGGCCGTCGGTGAACGCCCGGTAGAAGCCGGCGCCCAGCACGAAGGCGGCGGCCGCGACGACCGCCGAAGGCAACGCGGGCCAGTGCAGGTGCCGTTCACCGTCGGTGTCGGTGTCGGACAGGACGGAGGAGCGGCGGGCGGCCGGCGGCCGGGAGCCGTGGCCTGCGGCCGGCGGCGCGGAGCCGCGGGCGGCCGCCGCGGGATGCGGTGCGCCACCACCGCGCTGCCCGAGCCACCGGCTCACGTGCCACGCGCCCACCATGCGACGCAGGCGCAGCCGTGAGCCCGCGGCGGCGCTCTCGGTCGGTTCCATTCCCGTCCCTCTCACGGCCGGCGGTGCCCACGCCACGCGGCCCGACGCCCGACATCCATCAACGGCTCCGCGTTGGAGAACCCTTCCCCCTGCCCCTCGGGGACATGGAGATGCCCCGACCGCAGCTGGGCACGGCAGGCGCACACCTCAACAGTAGGCCGCGGAAGGCTTCCAGGGGCACCGGTCGTCGACGGTTGCCCGAATGCACCCCGGCCACCCGTATGCATCTGGTATGCGCCGATCGGGTGGCCTTCAACCGCTATTCCTCAGCCGAAAGTGCGACGTCGGCCGCCGCTTCGGGTCCTTGTTCGAGCAGGACGGTGAAACCGTCCTCGTTCAGAACCGGCACCTTCAGTTGCATCGCCTTGTCGTGCTTCGACCCGGGGTTGTCACCGACCACGACGAAGGACGTCTTCTTGGAGACCGATCCGGTCACTTTCGCACCCCTGCTCTGGAGGGCGTCCTTGGCCCCGTCCCGGGTGAAGTTCTCCAGGGTGCCGGTGACGACGACGGTGAGCCCCTCGAGCGGGCGCGGCCCCTCGTCCTCCCCCGTCGACCGGTCCTCCAGCGGGACTCCGGCCGCCTTCCACTTGCGGACGATCTCGCGGTGCCACTCCTCGGCGAACCACTCCTTGACGGCGGTGGCGATGGTGCCGCCCACTCCGTCCGTGTTCGCCAACTCCTCCTCGGTGGCCTGCTCGATGCGGTCGATGGACCGGAACTCCCGGGCGAGGGCCTGGGCGGCGACCGGTCCCACGTACCGGATGGAGAGCCCGTTGAGGAAGCGGGCGAGCGGGCGGGCCTTGGCCTCCTCGATGTTCTTGAGCAGCGCGAGGGTGTTCTTCTTGGGCTCGCCCTCCTTGTTGGCGAAGACCGTGACGATCTTCTCCTCGCCGGTCTTCGGGTCGCGCTTGGGCAGCCCGCTGTCCGGGTCGAGGACGTACGCCTTGATGGGCAGCAGTTTCTCGACGGTGAGACCGAAGAGGTCGCCCTCGTCCACCAGCGGCGGCTGCGGCGGCTCCAGCGGCCCGGTCAGCGCGGCCGCCACGACACCACCGAAGTGCTCGATGTCCAGGCACTCCCGGCCGGCGAGGTAGGAGACGCGCTCGCGCAACTGGGCGGGGCAGGTGCGGGCGTTGGGACACCGCCGGTCGATGTCTCCCTCCTTCATCGCCTTCAGCGGCGTCCCGCACTCGGGGCACTCGGCCGGCATGACGAACTCGCGCTCGCTGCCGTCCCGCAGGTCGGCGACCGGCCCGAGGATCTCCGGGATCACGTCACCGGCCTTGCGCAGCACCACGGTGTCGCCGATGAGCACGCCCTTGGCCTTGACGACCTCCTGGTTGTGGAGCGTGGCGAACTCGACCTCGCTGCCCGCCACGGTGACCGGCTCGACCTGCGCGTACGGCGTGACGCGGCCGGTGCGGCCGACGCCCACCTTGATGTCGACGAGCTTGGTGTTGACCTCCTCCGGCGCGTACTTGTACGCGATGGCCCAGCGCGGCGCGCGGGCCGTGGAGCCGAGCCGTCCCTGGAGGCGGATCTCGTCGAGCTTGACGACGACGCCGTCGATCTCGTGCGCCACGGAGTGGCGGTTCTCGCCGTAGTACGCGATGAAGTCCCGTACGCCGTCGAGTCCGTCGACGACCCTGTTGTGCGGGGAGGTGGGCAGGCCCCAGGTCTTCAGGAGGTCGTAGGCCTGGGAGAGGCGGGTCATGCCCTTGAAGCCCTCCAGGACGCCGATGCCGTGGACCACCATGTGCAGCGGGCGGGTGGCGGTGACGCGCGGGTCCTTCTGGCGCAGCGAACCGGCCGCCGCGTTGCGCGGGTTGGCGAAGGGCTTGTCGCCGGCCGCGTTCAACCGGGCGTTGAGCTCCTGGAACTTCTCCATCGGGAAGTAGACCTCGCCGCGGATCTCCACGAGGTCGGGGACCTCGTCCCCCTTGAGACGCTCGGGGATGTCGGCGATGGTGCGGACGTTGGGCGTGATGTCCTCGCCGGTGCGGCCGTCGCCGCGGGTGGCCGCGCGGACGAGGCGGCCGCGCTCGTAGGTGAGGTTGACGGCGAGTCCGTCGACCTTCAGCTCGCACAGGAAGTGGTACTCCTGCTCGCCCAGCTCCTTGGCGATCCGCTCGGTCCAGGCGGCGAGTTCGTCGTCGTTGAAGGTGTTGTCGAGGGAGAGCATGCGTGAGCGGTGCTCTACGGCCGTGAACTCCGTCTCGTAGGAACCGGCGACCTTCTGGGTCGGGGAGTCCGGGGTGCGCAGCTCCGGATACTCCTCCTCCAGCTCCTCCAGGGAACGCAGCAGCCGGTCGAAGTCCGCGTCGCTGACGACGGGGGCGTCCTTCACGTAGTACCGGAAGCGGTGCTCCTCGATCTGCTCAGCGAGCTGCACGTGCTTCTCGCGCGCCTCGGCGGGCACGCTCGTCGTCTCCGCTTGCTTGTCGCCGGCCACCGTGTGGTCCTCCCGTTACTCTGGGTTGTCCGCGAGGGATCTCGCCGCCCTGGCGCAGTGGGCGAGCGCCCGGCGGGCGTACTCGGGGGACGCGCCCGCGAGTCCGCACGTCGGCGTGACGGTGACCGCCTCCGCGAGAAGCCCCGGATGCAGCCCCAGCCTGCGCCACAGCGTCCTGACACCCATGACGCTACCGGCAGGGTCTGACAATGCGGCGTCCGTGCCCGGCACGACACCGGCGAGCAGCCGGGTACCGCCCTCGACCGCCTCGCCGATCGCATCGTCGTCACGCTCGGTGAGGAGCGAGAAGTCGAAGGAGACGCCCGCGACGCCCGCCCGGCGCAGCAGGGCGAACGGCACGTCCGGTGCGCAGGAGTGGACCACGACCGGGTCGTCGCCGTGCACGGCCGCGATGTCGCGGAGGGCGGATTCGACGACCTGGCGGTCGACGGCCCGGTGGGTGCGGTAGCCGCTGGCGCTCCGTACCTGGCCGCGCAGGACGGCGGTGAGGGACGGCTCGTCGAGCTGGAGCGCGATCCGGGCGCCGGGCACACGGCGCCGGACCTCGGCGAGGTGCAGGCGCAGGCCCTCGGCGAGCGAGGCGGTGAGGTCGCGGGACGCGCCGGCGTCGGAGAGGACCGCCTCGCCGTTGCGCAGTTCCAGGGCGGCGGCGAGCGTCCAGGGGCCGACGGCCTGGACCTTCAGCGGTCCCTCGTATCCCTGGGTGAACTCCTCCAGGGCGTCGAGGTCCTCCCCCAGCCAGGCCCGGGCCCGCTTGGTGTCCCGTCCCGGCCGGTCACCGAGCCGCCAGCCACTGGGCTCCACGCGCGCGTACAGCTCGACGAGCATCCCGGCGGTGCGGCCGATCATGTCGGCGCCGGGGCCACGGGCGGGCAGTTCGGGGAGGAAGGGGAAGTCCTCGAAGGTGCCGGTGCTTGTCTTCGCGGCCTCGCGGGCGTCGGTTCCCGGCAGGGAGCCGATGCCCGTGGCGGGGCCGAGGCGGGGATCGTCGTTCACAGGGGAAGCGTACGCAGGTCTCCGACGGTGGGGTGGGGGGTGGTTGTCGGGGGCGGGCTGGTTCCGCCCCCGCCGCCCCTTCCCGTCCCGGGGGGGGGGGGGGGGGGGGCCCCCCCCCCGGGGGGGGGGGGGGGGGGGGCGGGGGGGGGGGGGGGGGGGGGGGGGGGGCCCCGGTTTCTGGGCGGGCTTCTGTGCGGGTTTCTTGTCGGGCTGCTGGCCGCCGGG
>NZ_JBHYOB010000011.1:178917-283964 GCF_042744565.1 Streptomyces sp. NPDC058812 | reverse complement strand
GATCCCGGCCGCCTTCACCGCCCTGGCCGCCCTGCCCCTCAACGCCAACGGCAAGGTCGACCGCCGCGCCCTGCCCGCCCCCGACGCGGACGGCGAGGACGACACGCAGCGCCCGTACACGGCCCCCGTCACCGGGATGGAGAAGGTCATGGCGGGCGTCTGGAAGCAGACCCTCGGCCTCGACCGGGTCGGCACCGGCGACAACTTCTTCGAACTCGGCGGCCACTCGATGCTCATCATCAAGGTGATGGCGGCGGCCCGGAAACTGAACCTGCCCATCACCCTCCAGATGCTCTACCAGACGCACACCCTGGCCGAACTGGCCGCCGAGCTGGACGCCGCGGCCGGCCCCGGCACCACCCGGACGGCCACCGACAACGACCCGGCGGCGCCCGCCGCCGACCGACTGCCCGTCATGGAGGAGCACCACATCCCCGGCGTCGCGGTCGCGGTCCTGCGCGACGGCGAGGTAGCGTCGCTGCACGGTTACGGCGTCCTGGAGGCGGGCTCGACGCGGCCCGTCACCCCGACGACCCTCTTCCAGGCCGGCTCGATCAGCAAGCACATCACCGCCCTCGCCGTGCTGCGCCTGGTCGACGAGGGCACCCTCGACCTCGACACGGACGTCAACCCCCGGCTCACCGGCGGCTGGCGGATCACCGACCCGGCCGGCACCCCGGTGGCCGTCACCCTGCGCCAGCTGCTCTCGCACTGGTCGGGGCTGGTCTCCGTGCCGTACGAGGGGGTCGCCCCCGGCGCCGGGCTGCCGCCGCTGTCCGAGCTGCTCGACCAGGTGCACAGCGAGGTGGCGCCCGGCACCAGGTTCCGGGTGTCCAACACCAACTACTGGGTGATCCAGCGGCTGCTGGAGGACGTCACCGGGCTGCCGTTCGCCGAGCTGATGCGCCGTACGGTCTTCGAGCCGCTGCGCATGGCCCACAGCAGCTTCGACCAGGACCACCCGGAGACGTCGGGCAGGCCGGCGGCCGTCGGACACGGGCCGCTCGGCGACCCGGTCGAGGGCGGCTGGCGCGTCGGACCGCACCTCGCCTCCTCCGGTCTCTGGTCCACCGCCGCCGACCTCGCCAAGGTCGCCGTCGAACTGCGCAGGGCCTTCCTGGGCGAGCCCTTCGCCTTCCTGTCGAAGTCGCTCGCCGAGGAACTGCTCACGCCCGTCGGCGAAGGCACCTTCTACGGCCTGGGCACGGTGGTCGACGGGGAGGCCCCCGCCCTGGAGGCCGGGCACGGCGGCGAGCCCCACGGCTACCGCAACATGATGATCGTCCGGATCTCCGACGGCACCGGCTTCGTGGTGCTGACCAACGCCGCATCGGGCCGCGCCGCCATCAAGGCCGTCTCGGCGGGCCTGCGCGAGCAGTCCGGAATCGGCGGCGGCGAACGCGCCGGGCAGTGGGCCCGGTGACCCCCGCACGTCCGGCTCCCGGACCCGCCCCCACCCTTCCTTCGAAAGGACGCCCGCCGTGCGGCATCTGATATCCATCGACGACCTCACCGACGAGGACCTGCGGGCCATCGTCGACCGCGGTGCCCGGTTCAGCGCCGAGGGCCCCGCCGGGGCCCGCCCGCTGGAGGGCGACATCGCCGGCATCTACTTCCGCCGGACCTCCACCCGGACCCGCACGGCCTTCTCGGCCGGCGCCCTCAGGCTCGGCGCGCAGATCGTCTCGTACGGCAACGGCGACCTCCAGCTGAACACCGGTGAGACCAGCGAGGACACCGGCCGGGTCATGTCCCGGATGCTCGACGTGCTCGTCGCCCGCACCGCGGACGACCCCGCCGAGATGCGCGCCTGGGCCGCCCAGAGCCGGATGTCCGTCATCAACGCGATGAGCGCCGACGAGCACCCCACCCAGGCGCTCACCGACCTGACCACGCTCCTCGGCCGGTTCGGCCGGCTGGAGGGGCTGCGCGTCCTGTACGTGGGGGAGGGCAACAACACCGCCTCCGCCCTCGCGCTGGCCCTCACCCGCTTCCCCGGGGTCGAGCTGGAGCTGCGCACCCCGCCCGGCTACGGGCTCGCCGACCGGTTCCTGGCCCGGGCGGCGGAGCAGGCCGAGCGCCATGGCGGCCGGTTCGCCGAGCGCCACGACATGGACGCGCTGCCCGCCGACCAGGACGCCGTCTACACGACGCGCTGGCAGACCACCGGCACCGACAAGCCGGACCCGAACTGGCGGGAGCTGTTCGCGCCGTTCCAGGTCCGCGAGGCGCTGTGGGAGGACAGCCCCAAGGCCGTCTTCCTGCACGACCTGCCCGCGCACCGGGGCGAGGAGGTCACCGCCGACGTGCTCGACGGCCCGGCGAGCATCGCCTTCCAGCAGGCCGAGAACAAGATGCACAGCGCCATGGCCGTCCTGGAATGGTGCCGCCGCGGGCCCACCGGTTCCGCGGACGGCGCGGGGCGGTCCCGGTGACCGTCGCCCCCCAGGCACCGGCCGAGGCCCGCCCCGAGCTGCCGCCGCTGCGCAGGAACCGGGACTTCGTCCTGCTCTGGTCCGGAGCGGGCATGTCGTTCCTCGGCACCCGGGTCACCGCGGTCGCCTATCCGCTGCTCGTGCTCTGGCACACCCGCTCACCGATCGCCATGTCCCTGGTGACCTTCGCGGCCCTGCTGCCCGCCCTCCTGGTGCAGCTGCCGGCCGGGGCGCTCGTGGACCGGTGGGACCGTCGGCGCGTGATGGTGGTGTGCGAGGCGGGCCGTGCGCTGGCGCTCGGCACGGCCGCGGTCGCGGTGCTCACCGGCCAGGTCCAGGTGGCGCACATCGCCGCCGTGGCGTTCGTCGAGTCCTGCCTCACCGTCTTCTACCGGCTGGCCGAACGCGGCGCCGTGCGCAATGTGGTGCACGAGGAGCAACTGCCGCAGGCGCTCGCGCAGAACGAGGCGCGAGGCCGGGCGGCGGGCCTGCTCGGCCAGCCCGCCGGCATCCTCTTCTACACGGCGGTGCGCTGGGTGCCGTTCCTGTTCGGCGCGGTCGCCTACCTCGTCTCACTGGTGACCCTGCTGTTCATCAGGAAGGAGTTCCAGGGCGAACGGGTCGCCCCGCCCAAGGCGCTGCACCGCGAGGTCGCCGAGGGCATGGCGTGGCTGTGGCGCCGGCGTTTCCTGCGCACGGCGCTCGGCTTCGTCGCCGGCACCAACGCGCTGTTCCAGGTCCTCAGCCTCGCCGTGATCCTGATGATCAAGGAGGAGGGCCGCTCGGAGGCCGTCCTCGCCGTCGTCGTGACGGGCGGCGGCATCGGCGGCATGCTCGGCGCGCTCACCGGCGGCTGGTGGATGCGCCGGTGCAGCCAGCGCACCATCCTCGTCGGCGGGCTCGCCGTCTGGGCCTGCCTGATGACGGCCATCTCCTTCACCCGGGCCGAACCGCTGCTGCTCGGACTGCTGTTCGCCGGTACGAGCCTGGTCGGCGCCGTCTTCAACGTCGCCGCCGCCGTCTACCAGGTGCGCACCACCCCCGACGAGTTCCAGGGCCGCGTCGCCGGCACGGCGAACCTCATCTCCTCCGGCACGAACTCGCTCGGCGCGCTCCTCGCCGGCCTCGCCCTCGAACTCTGGGGCGCCGCCGACTCGATCCTGCTGACCGGCGCCGCGATGGCGCTGCTGGCCCTGGGCGCCGTACTCAGCCCCGCCCTGCGCACCGAGGACGCGCCGGCCGACACCGAAGCCCAAGGGCGAAAGGGAGACGAACGTGAGCGGACCTGACAGCCCGGCCGCCTGGTTCCGGGTGCACCGGCGGACCGTGGACCCGCGGCTGCGACTGGTGTGCTTCCCGCACGCCGGCGGCACCGCCCAGCTCTACCACGGCTGGCCGTCGAGGCTGCCCGAGGACATCGAGGTGCTCGCCGTCCGCTATCCCGGCCGGCAGGACCGGCTGGCCGAGCCGTGCGTCGAGGACATGGCGGCCCTCGCCGACCGGGTCACCCGGGCGCTCGTCCCGTACCTCGACCGGCCGGTGGCGCTGTTCGGCCACAGCATGGGCTCCGCCGTCGCCTACGAGGTGGCGCTGCGCCTGGAGGCCCGGCACGGCACCACGGCCGCCCGACTGCTGGTCTCCGGCCGGGCAGCGCCGCACCGGGCCCGGCACAGCGGGCTGCACGAGGAGGACGACGACACGCTGATCGCGGGCGTCCGCAGTCTCGGCAGCCTGGGCTCCGAGGTCTTCGACATCCCCGAGCTGCGGGAGCTGCTGCTGCCCGCGCTGCGCGCCGACTACCGGCTCATCGAGACGTACCGGCCCGGGAGCCCGGCCCCTGTGCGCGCCCCCGTCAGCGCGTACATCGGCGACGACGACCCCGGCTCCGGCCGCGACCGGGCGTTGGTGGCGGCCTGGGCGGAACTGACCACCGCGGGCGACTTCACGCTGCGGTCCTTTCCCGGTGACCACTTCTACCTCGACCCGTGCGAGGCGGAGCTGACGGCCGACATCGCACAACAACTGGAGGGAGTGGGGCGAAATAGAAGATTTATAGCTTTCCCCTAGATAGTTGGAGAATACTGAAGGGATCGTCCCATGACTGAACAGCAGACCTGGTCGCCGCTCGAGATCGAGACCGAACTCGTCGGCGGCACGGAGGAACTGGTCGACCGCCTCAAAGCGATGGGTGACGAACTGGGAGAACTCATCGTGCAGGAGAAGGCCCTGGTCTTCCGTGGCTTCGGGGTGACCCCGGCCGGTCTGGACGACGTCCTCGACCTGCTGCTGCCGAACCGCCTCGCGTACGTGCACGGCAACTCGCCGCGCACCAAGGTCGGCAGCAACGTCTACACCTCGACCGAGTACCCGCAGGAATTCACCATCTCGATGCACAACGAGATGAGCTACGCCCACGCCTGGCCGGCCCGGCTCGCCTTCTACTGCCAGATCCAGCCCGGCAGCGGCGGCGCGACCCCGGTCCTGGACTCCGCGGTGTGGCTCGACTCCCTCGACGACGAGGTCAGGCAGGCCTTCGCCGGCGGCGTCCGCTACACCCAGAACCTGCACGACGGCTACGGCCTCGGCAAGAGCTGGCAGGACACCTTCGAGACCGACAGCCGCGAGGAGGTCGAGGCGTTCCTCGACGGCACCGGAGCCGGCTGGGAGTGGAAGGCCGACGGCGGCATCCACGTCGAATCGGTACGCCCGGCCACCGTCCGGCACCCGGTCACCGGAGTCGAGGGCTGGTTCAACCAGGCCGACCAGTGGCACCCGGCCGGCCTCGGCGACGACACCGCCGCGGCCCTCGCCCAGATCCTCCCCGAGGACGAACTCCCGCAGAACGTCACCTTCGCCGACGGCAGCCCGATCCCCGCCGAGTACGTGACCCAGATCCGCGACCGGGGCCTGGCCAACGCCGTCGACGTCGACTGGCGCACCGGGGACCTGCTCCTCATCGACAACGTGGCGCTCGCCCACGGCCGCCGGCCCTTCACCGGCGCCCGTCGCGTGCTGGTGGCGATGTCGGACTGATGACGCCATGACTGCCGAGACCGCCGAGTTCGAGCGGCTGCGGACGCAGGACGCCGTCCACGTCTGGCGGGGCCGCGCACCGGACGCGCTGCTCCCCGAGGACACCGCCCTGCTCTCCGCCGCCGAACTCGGGATCGTACGCCGCAGGTCGCCGCAGGCCGCCGTCCGGTACGCGGGAGCGCACGCGGCCCTGCGCCGGGTCCTGGCCCGCTACCTGGGCGAGCCGCCCGAGCGGATCAGGCTCGGGCGGCAGCCCTGCCCCCGCTGCCGGCATCCCGAACACGGGCGTCCGCGCATCGACTGGCCGCCCAGCGGCCTCGACTTCAACCTGTCCCGCTCCGGCGGGCACTGGCTGCTCGCCGTCGTCGCCGACCACCAGGTCGGTGCCGACGTCGAGGACGGCAGGACCGTCGACGTCCAGGGCTCGTCCGCGATCGTGCTCACGGACGACGAACTGGCCCACATGCGGGCCCAGCCCACCGAGGAACTCCGCCTGGCGGCCTTCTTCCACTGCTGGACGCGTAAGGAGGCCGTGGTGAAGGCCTCCGGGGTGGGCATCGTCGCCGACCTGCGCACCATCGAGGTACGCCCCGCCGACGACGGCCCGGTCCGCGTCACCCACGCCGAGCCGAACGGCCCGGACACCTGGACCGTGCAGAACCTGCCGGTGGGCCCCGGACTGTTCGCCGCGCTCGCCAGGGAGGCCGGCAGCACGGGCCCCGTACTGCTGCGGGACTACCGGGAGATCCAGAACCTGCCGCACGACAGCGCCCCGCACGACAGCGCCCCGCACGACAGCGACCGGCACGACTGCGACGCGTACGACCCCGCGCCCCACGACACCGAGAAGGAAGGAGCCCACGCCGCATGACCGCCGCCGAGTTCTTCGCGCCGCCGGGCACCCCCGGCACCTCAGTCCACACGTTCATCGACGAGAACCACGACAAGCTGCGCCGCGTCCTCGCCGAGCGCGGAGCGATCCTGCTGCGCGGCTTCGAGGTGGGCGGGGTGGACGGATTCGACGGCGTGGTCCGCGAGTTCTCCCGCTCCGCGCCGCTCACCTACGCGGAGCGCTCCTCGCCCCGCTCCACCATCAAGGGGCAGGTCTACACCTCGACCGACTACCCCCAGGGCGAGGAGATCTTCCTGCACAACGAGAATTCCTACCAGGCGACCTGGCCGCGCACCCTGTACTTCTTCTGCATCGAGCCGGCCCTCACCCAGGGCGCCACCCCGCTCGCCGACATCCGCGAGGTCTACCGGCACATCGACCCCGGCATCCGCGACGAGTTCGCGCGGCGCGGCTGGCGGGTCGTGCGCAACTTCCACGCCGAGTTCGGCGTGCAGTGGCAGGAGGCCTTCGGCACCACGGACCGGGACGCGGTCGAGGAGTACTGCCGCGGCAAGGGCCTGGACCCGCACTGGCGGCCGGACGGCGGGCTGCGCACCACCGCGGTGCGCCGCGCCGTGCACACCCACCCGGAGAGCGGCGCCCCCGTCTGGTTCAACCACGCGACGTTCTTCCACGTCACCTCGCTGGCCCCGGAGGTCCGGGAAGGTCTGCGGGAGATCTTCGCCGAGGAGGACCTGCCCACCAACACGTACTACGGGGACGGCGGCCGCATCCCCGACGAGGTGATGGACCACCTGCGCGCGGCCTACCGCGCGGCGTCCACCCGCTTCGACTGGGAGCGCGACGACGTCCTCATCGTCGACAACATGCTCGCCGCCCACGGCCGCGAGCCCTTCACGGGCCCGCGCAAGATAGCCGTCGCCATGGCAGAACCGTGGGAGGGCTGATCGGAACGGCTCGGCACGAGCCGGCCGGCGCGCCGAGCGCGACGGGCCGGGCACTCCCTCTCGGGGAGCGCCCGGCCCGTCGCCGTCGCCGTGCCGCGGGGGCTCAGCCCGCGGCGCTCAGCTTCACGTCGCCGCCGTCCGTGTGCAGCGTGATCTTGCGGGTGGCCCCGGGGTCGGTCTTGATGTCGACCTTCGACGAGCCGCCGTTGCTGGTGGCCTTCACCGCGTACGCCTCGGCGGCCGGCACCCGCACCGACACGTCGCCGGCCCGGGTGTCGACGTCCACGGTGTCCGGCGCGGCGGTGAACCGGGCGTCGACCGCGCCGCCGTTGCCGTCCACGGTGAACCGCTTGGAGGTGATCCGGTCCGCGGTGACCTTGCCCCCGCCGGACTTCACCTCAAGGGTGCCGGCGAGCCCGGACACCGTGACGTTCCCGCCCTTGCTGTCCAGGACGGCCGCGAGGGCCTTCGGCACCTCCAGGGTGTAGTCCACGGTGCACCTGGAGGCCCCACCGTCCTCGGCGCAGCCGTCCCCGGGTGTCAGCAGCAGCGTGCCGCCCTGTGTGGTGTGCTCCGTGTCCGGCTTGTCACCGCTGTACGTCACCTTCTCGGTGACCCTGACCGTGCTGCCGTCACCGGCGACGACCTTGATGTCGCCGCCCGGCGTCCGCACCTCCAGTGCCGACACCTTCCCGGTCACGTCGTACGAGGTGCTCTTGCTCTTGGATCCCTCCTGACCGACCTCGCAGCCGGTGGCGAGCACGCCGGCGGCGAGCGCGAGGACGGCGACGGACAGGTGACGGGCGCGGAGCTTCATGATGGCCTCTTCTTCTTTCGGTGCTCGGGACGACTTCAGGTCTGCGCAGTTGCGGGGCGGGGACAGGACCTAGGAGACAGGGCGGCGGTTCACGGACCGCCCGCCCTCGCGGTAGGACGCGTGGGAGAAGGAGCCCGGGGTCTGGGCGACCCACACGCCGCCGACGACCTGGGCCCGGACCACGGAACGCGTGGTCCCGGTGCCGGGGAGCGGGCCGCTGAACACCACGGTCGGCGCGGCACCGCCGGCCGGCAGACGGCCGGCCACCAGCGAACGCTGCGGGCACGTCTCGACATAGCTCTGGGTGTTCGCGACCGTCGACATGTGGACTCCCAAGTGACTTGGCCCCGCTGCTGCGGCGCTCCGACTGCTGACTCAACAAAACCGTGAGTAGGGGGTCCGGCACATTGCGGCGGAACAGAGTCTTCGGGGTAGGGCCAGGCATACCCCGGAAGTAGAACTGGGCTGCTGGGCGCGGGAGGCACCCGGTTTCTACGGTGGGGACATGGCAATCCTGGAAGCGACATCGGTGTGGGTGGCGGTCCGCCGCCCCGGTTTCCTGTTCTCCTCGTGGCCGTGGCGGGCGACCGCCTACCTGCTGAGCAGTACTCCGGTGGGCCTGATCGGTCTGATCGCGATACTCACCGCGTTCGCGGTGGGCGGCGCGCTCACCGTCGTGCTCGTGGGGGTGCCCGTCCTGCTGGCGGCCCTGTTGTCCGGCGTCCCGATGGGTGTGGTCGAGCGGCGCCGGCTGCGGATGGTCGGCCACCGCGCCCTGCGCGACCCGCACGAGGAGCCGGAGGAGCCGGGACTCGGCCCCTGGTGCAGGAAGCGGTTCTGCGAGGCGTCCAGCTGGCGCGAGCTGGCCTACACGCTGCTGTTCGTGACGGTGCTGTGGCCGCTGGACCTGCTGGCCGTGGTCTTCGCGCTCGCCGTTCCCGTGGGCCTGATGGCCACCCCGTACATGCTGGCCGCGTACGGCGGTGGCGAGTCCACCATGGCGCTGAAGCAGTGGGCGGTCACCTCCTACCCGCAGGCCTGGGCACTCGCCGTACTCGGGCTGCTGCTGCTGCCGGTGGCGGCCTACGCGCTGACCGTGGTGGCCGGCGCCCGGGCCGGCTGGGCGCGGATGCTGCTCACCTGACCGGGCACGGGGCCTCATCCGCCAACCTCCTTCCACGCCGCTCACGTTGATCCATTCAACGGGGCGGCGCGGCGGTGTGCCCGGCGTGTCAGCTGGCAGCACCCTGCCCCGGCAGGACGTTGCGAAAGGCCCCGGCCGGGCTTCAGCAGCGCGCCCCGGCCAGTGAGCGGGCGAACACCAGGACCACCTCGTGGAAGAGGTACTGCGGCAGCCCCGTCGCGTCCACGCCCACCGTCTCCAGCAGGGACACATCGGTCAGCCGCTCCAGGAAGTCCTCCGCCTCCTGCTCCGGGATCCCGAGGAGCAGCCCCGCCGTGACCGCGGGGAACGGGCCGCGCCCCAGCGCCGTCAGCTCGGCGAGGAGCTCGTGCTCCCGCGCGCTGAAGCCGCGCATCGAGGACAGCACGGACTGCCGTACGTCGAGGTCCCCGAAGCGCAGTTCGTGCAGGCGCGTGTCCTCCTTCGCGAGCCGGTCCGCGAGCCGCGTCGCCGACCAGTGCGGCCGGGACGCGAGGCGGGCGCCGGCGACCCGCAGGGCGAGCGGCAGCCCGCCGCAGGAGTCCGCGATGGCGGCGGCCGCGTCGGGTTCGACCGCGATCCGCCGGAGGCCGGCGACCGCCGCGAGCAGGGCGAGGGATTCGGCCTGTGCCATCGGCGCGCACGCCGTCGTGTGCGAACCGGACACGGCGCACAGCCGGGCCCGCCCCGTGACCAGCACGGTGGCCGAGGCGCTGCCCGGCAGCAGGGGATCGAGCTGGAGGTCGCCGGCCGCGTTGTCGAGGAGGATCAGCAGCCGCTTGCCCGTCGTGCGGGTGCGGTAGAGCCGCACCAGCTCGTCCAGGTCGGCGGGCGGCCGGTCGGGCGCCGCGACCGGCTCCCCGAGGGCGCGCAGCAGCCGTACCAGAATCTCGGCCGGGTCCTTGGGCGTGCCGTCCGCGTGGCACAGGTTCGCGTACAGCTGGCCGTCCGGGAAGTGCTGGACGCTGGCGTGCGCGGCGTGCACGGCGAGCGCCGTCTTGCCCACCCCGGCCATGCCGGTGATCAGCATGCGCTGCGGCCGGAAGACGGGCTGACGCCCGGCGCGCGGCGGCGCCAACTGCGTCAGGAGGAAGTCGAGTTCGGCCTTGCGGCCGGTGAAGTCGGCGATGTCGGCGGGCAGCATCGCGGGGGGCGCGGCCTGGGGCGCGAGCGGCGGCGCGAACGTCAACGGCCGCCCGCCCGGGTTCTGCGGGGTGTTCGCGTGCGGCGCGATCGCCGCCGTCGGGGCCGGCGGCCGGGGCAGGTCGAGGGTGCTGTTGAGCACCGCCTGGTGGGCCGCGTTCAGGTCGGCGCCGGGGTCGACGCCGAGTTCGTCGGCGAGCGTCCGACGGCCCTGCTGGTAGACGTGCAGGGCGTCGGCCTGCCGGCCGCACCGGTACAGCGCGGTCATCAGCTGGGCGCGCAGCCGTTCACGCAGCGGGAACTCCGCCACCAGGCCCACCAGTTCGGGGATCAGCTGCTGGTGCCGGGAGAGCGCGAGGTCCGCCTCGATGCGGTGTTCCAGCATCGTGGTGCGCGCTTCCTCCAGTTGCGGCAGTTCCGCGTCCGCGAGGAAGGTCGTGACGTTGGCGAGCGCGGGGCCGTGCCACAGGCCCAGGGCCCCGCTCAGCAGCTCGTGCGCGTCCTCGTAGCGCCGTTCGGCGAGCGCGGCCCGGCCGAGCCTGCCCAGCCGCTCGAACTCCGAGGTGTCGAGGCGTGCGTCGTTGATGTGGATGAGGTATCCGGGCTGACGGCGGACCAACTCCACCTCCGGGCCCAGGAGTTTGCGCAACCGGGAGATGTACGTGTAGATCTGGGCGCTCATGGTGGCGGGCGGGTCCCAGCCCCACAGCAGCGCGCTCAGCCGGTCGTCGGTGACGATCTTGCCGCGGGCGAGCAGCAGCGCCGCGAGCACGGTGTGCACCTTCGCCCCCGACATGGAGACACGCCGTTCGCCCTGTCTGGCTTCCACCGGACCGAGAAGCTGGAAATCCATGAGTCCCCCACTCACTTGCGTTCACTGCTGTCGAGACGGCCGGCTGGATTGCCGAAGTCTTCCGTTGAACCATTCTTCGAGGGCGTGACCTGGTAAGTCGTCAGCGGCGCAGGGCAGGAGGCTGCGGTGGCAAGACGTTGCACGCTCATCCGCGCGTTCACAGGCCCGGGCTGAAACCCATGCCGTAGCCGACGAGCACGAAGGCCGGCGCCCACACCGCGCTGCTCACGACGGACCAGGTCAGATAGGACCGCACGGGCATTCCGGAGACCCCGCACAGGGTCGGTACGAGGGTGCGCAGCCCCGCGGTGAACCGCCCCACGAACACCGCCCGGCCGCCGTGCCGCTGGATGGCGGACAGGGCGCGGGCGGTGGAGCGGGGCCGCAGCAGCCGACGCGGTACGCGGTCCAGGAGCCGGGTGTTCCAGCGTCGGCCGGCCGCGTAGCCGAGGCCGTTGCCGAGCACCGCGCCGAGCAGCGCGGTGACCACGATCCAGCCGAGCGGGACCCGGCCGTGGTGCGCCAGCATGCCGCCCATCACCACGGCGGTCTGCCCCGGGAGCAGCACGCCGATCAGTGGCAGCGCGGCCTCGAGGGCGGGCAGCAGCAGCACCGCCGCCAGGATCCCCCAGATCCCGAACATCAGGGTGTGGTCGGTCAGCCAGGCCAGCATCTCCGGCCTCCTTTCGCTGCCTCCAAGACAACCGCGCGGGCCCGCGCGGAACACGACCACTGGGCTGAGTCCTGGGGTAGGGCAGGCCCTACCCCAGGCCCTCGGTCTGGAGGGATGGCTCCGGCAGAGAACCGCCTTCTACCGTGAGGCCATGCGCTCACTCAACGTGTGGCAGGCCCTGTCCCGCTCCGGCTACCTGCTCTCCGGCTGGCCCTGGCGGGCCGCCGGTTATCTCCTCAGCAGTACCCCTGTCGGCATCGTGGTGCTGCTGGCGATCGTCCTCGCGGCGGCGATCGGCAGTGCGCTGGCCGTCGTGCTGATCGGCCTGCCGCTGCTCGCGCTGCTCGCCCTGTCCGGGCTGCCGGTGGCGGCCGTGGAGCGGCGGCGGCTGCGGCTCGTCGACCGGCGGCCGGCCCCCACGCCGCACCGGGTGCCGGACGAACCGGGGTTGCTGGCCTGGGGGCGTACCCGGTTCCGGGAACAGGCGACCTGGCGGGAGCTCGGTTACACGCTGGCGTTCGCGACGGTGCTGTGGCCGCTCGACCTGCTGGTGTTCGTCATGGCGCTCGTCGTGCCGGCGGGGCTGGTGGCGACGCCGGCCCTGATGGCGACGGTCGGCGATGGCGAGGAGGCGCCCGTACTGAAGATGTGGACTGCGACCAGCTGGCCCGAGGCGTTCGCCGTCGCCGTCGCCGGCCTGCTGCTCTTCGCCCTCAGCGGGTATGTGATCGGCGCCGTGGCGGTGGCCCGCGCCGAACTCACCCGGCTCCTCATCGCGCCCGTGGAGACCGACCTGGGGGAGAAGGTCACCGAACTGGTGCGCTCCCGCGTCCGGTTGGTCGACGCGTTCGAGGCGGAGCGCCGGCGGATCGAGCGCGACCTGCACGACGGCGCCCAGCAGCGCATCGTCGCCCTGACCATGGCGCTCGGCCTGGCCCGTCTCGACGCCCCGCCCGGCCCGCTGGCCGACCAGCTCGCCAAGGCCCACGACGAGGCCGGCAAGGCGTTGGCCGAGCTGCGGGAGCTGATCCAGGGCATCCATCCGAAGGTTCTCGCCGACTTCGGGGTGGGCGCGGCCGTCGCCGACGCCGCCGACCGGTCGGTGGTACCGGTGGACGTCTCGGTGGAGTTGCCGCGGCGGCTGCCCGAGGCGGTCGAGGCCGCCGCCTACTTCGTGGTCTGCGAGGCGCTGGCGAACGTCGCCAAGCACAGCGGGGCGCGGCGTGCCGAGGTGGTCGGCCGGTACACGGACGGGTGGCTCGTCTTCGAGGTGGGGGACGACGGGTGCGGTGGCGCGGACGCCCAACGGGGCAGCGGCCTCACCGGACTTGCCGACCGGGTGTCCGTGCTGGATGGCAGACTGACCCTGTCCAGCCCCGCCGGCGGCCCGACCCTACTGCGTGTGGAGATCCCTTGCGAGCCGACAGAGCACTCCGTGTAGTCCTGGCCGAGGACAGTGTGCTGCTCCGGGAAGGACTGATCGGCCTGCTCGGACGCTTCGGCCACGAGGTGGTCGCGGCGGTCGGTGACGCGGAGGCGCTGATGACGGCCGTCACCGAGCACACCCCCGACATCGTGGTCACCGATGTGCGGATGCCGCCGGGATTCACGGACGAGGGGCTGCACGCGGCCGTGCGGCTGCGGGAGGCCCGGCCCTCGCTGCCGGTCCTGGTGCTGAGCCAGTACGTCCAGCGCAGTTACGCGTCCGAGCTCCTCGACTCCGGGGACGGCTCCGGCGTCGGCTATCTGCTCAAGGACCGGGTCGGCCAGGTCGAGGAGTTCCAGTCGGCCCTCCTGGAGGTCGCCGGGGGCGGCACGGTCGTCGACCCGGAGGTCGTCCGTCAGCTGCTGCGCCGCCGACGTGACCCGCTGGAGCGCCTCACGGCCCGCGAGCGCGAGGTCCTGGCCCTGGTGGCGGAGGGCAAGTCCAACACGGCGGTCGCCCGCGAACTCGTCGTCTCCGAGGCGGCGGTGGGCAAGCACATCGGCAACATCCTCGCCAAACTGGACCTCCCGCAGGCGGACGAGACACACCGCCGGGTCCTCGCGGTCCTCGCCTTCCTGCGGGGCTGAGCCGTATATGGCGCGGTGCTCGCCTTCCTGCGGGCCTGACCCGTATATGGCTGCGCCATAGCCCCCGCGGCCAGGCTGTGCCCGCCCCGCGCATCAGCGCCGGGCCCACACCCACAGCCCGCCGGAGGACTCCCGATGCGCAGCCGTTTCGCCACGCCCCTCGCCGCCGCCGCTCTCGCCGTGCCGCTCGCCCTCGGTGCGGCGGCCGCCCCCGCCCAGGCCGCCCCCGCCGACAAGCCGCAGGTGCTGAGCGGCTGGACCCAGACCGGCGCGAGCAGCTACAACTCCTGGGTGGCGGCCCGCGACAACCAGGCTTCCTACAGCGCGTACGGCTTCGACTGGTCGACCGACTACTGCACCACGTCGCCCGACAACCCCTTCGGCTTCCCCTTTCAGATGTCATGCGCGCGCCATGACTTCGGCTACCGCAACTACAAGGCCGCGGGTTCCTTCGACGCCAACAAGGCCCGCCTGGACGACGCCTTCCACGCGGACCTGAAGCGGGTGTGCACCGCCTACTCGGGCATCAAGCGCGCCTCCTGCGACGCCTCCGCCTGGACCTACTACCAGGCCGTCGACAAGCTCGGCTAGGAGCTGTCGCGTGGGCCCCCTGCGCATGTGAAGGTTCGGAATGCAAGGTTCCCCGCGTATTGCCGACCGGCGACCGGTCGGCAATACGCATGCGGAGGGAAATCGCTCACCAGAAAAGGCGAAAGGGCCCGCCCCCGAAGAACGCGGGGGCGGGCCTTCGTCGACGCGACGGTCACTTCCGTGCCGGGTCAGTCCCAGCTGGGGTCCGCCGGCAGCGACAGGGCGCTGTCCCAGCTCGGGTCCTCCTGGACGCTGTCCCAGCTCGGGTCCTTCTCGGCGCTGTCCCAGCTCGGGTCCATCTGCACACTGTCCCAGCTCGGGCCCTTCTGTGTCACCGCCACGCCGGCAGTCGAGTCCCCCGCCACCTGGGCGACCGCCCCCGCGGCCGGCGCACCGAGCGCCACGGCGACGGCGGCTACGGCGACAAGACCTGTGCGCAGAACGCTGACCTTCATGTGATCCCCCTGGTTGTTTTCCGGATACCGGAAAGACATTGAGTGAGCGGACGTATTCCATCGGAATTCCGACGACCGCCCTCCGATGAATGAGATTCTTGTTCCTCGGTCACCCCTGCCACCAGGGCAATCCCATGTCAGGGTGCTGCGCTGGCAGTAGCTTGACAGCGGATCATCGCATTCCGATTCGGCGGCCGAAAGTATTCCGCTTCTCTCTGTGTAGAAGAAGTAAAGGTGAAGGGCCTAAAGCTGGGTCTGACGTGCACCCTTGAACTCTTTCCGAGGAGTACTCAGATGACCCTCGCCGCCGAGCCGGCCACCGGCCCACCGCTGCCCCAGCTCGCCGAAAGGCCGGATCTTGCCACGCGCACCGCCGAGCTGCGCGGCTACCACGAGGAGGCGCGGCGCGGCCCGGACGAGCAGGCCACGGCCCGTCAGCACGCACGCGGCAAGCTCACGGCCCATGAGCGGATCGCCCTGCTCTTCGACGCGGAGTCGTTCACCGAGGTCGAGCCCCTGCGCCGGCACCGGGCCGTCGGCTTCGGCATGGAGTACAGGCGCCCGTACGCCGACGGGGTCGTCACCGGCTGGGGCACGGTCCACGGCCGCACCGTCTTCGTGTACGCCCATGACTTCCGCGTCTTCGGCGGCGCGCTCGGCGAGGCCCACGCCGAGAAGATCCACAAGGTGATGGACCTCGCGGAGGCGGCCGGCGCCCCGCTGGTGGCCCTGTGCGACGGAGCGGGCGCCCGCATCCAGGAAGGGGTCACCGCACTCGCCGGCTACGGTGGCATCTTCCGCCGCAACGCCCGCTGTTCCGGGGTGATCCCACAGATCAGCGTGATGCTGGGCCCGTGCGCGGGCGGCGCCGCCTACTCTCCCGCGCTGACGGATTTCGTCTTCATGGTGCGCGGCACCTCACAGATGTTCATCACCGGCCCCGACGTGGTGCAGGCCGTGACCGGCGAACAGATCGACCACAACGGCCTCGGCGGCTCCGACGTCCACGCCACCACGACGGGCGTGGCAGCTTTCGTCCACGACGACGAGGAGTCCTGCCTGGAGGAGGTACGGCACCTGCTGTCGCTGCTGCCCTCCAACAACCGCGAACTCCCCCCTCACCAACCGTCCGACGACCCGGCCGACCGCGGTAACGACGCCCTCCTCGACCTCGTCCCGGCCGACCCGTCGCGCGCGTACGACATCCGGGACGTCATCGCGGAGATAGTCGACGACGGCGACTACACGGAGGTGCACGCCCGCTGGGCGGGCAACGTGGTGTGCGCCCTGACCCGGCTCGACGGCCACGTCGTGGGCATCGTCGCCAACCAGCCGTCGTCGTTCGCCGGGGCGCTCGACATCGCGGCCAGCGAGAAGGCCGCCCGCTTCGTGCAGACCTGCGACGCCTTCTCCATCCCCCTGCTCACCCTGCTCGACGTGCCCGGCTTCCTGCCGGGCCGCGAGCAGGAGCACGGCGGCATCATCCGGCACGGCGCGAAGCTCCTGTACGCCTACTGCAACGCGACCGTGCCCCGGATCCAGCTGATCCTGCGCAAGGCGTACGGCGGCTCCTACATCGTCATGGACTCCCGCTCGATCGGCTCCGACCTCTCCTTCGCGTGGCCGTCGAACGAGATCGCCGTGATGGGCGCGGAAGGCGCGGCAGGCGTCGTCTTCCGGCGCGAGATCGCCGCCTCGCCCGACCCGGAGGCCACCCGCGCCCAGCTGATCGAGGAGTACCGCTCCGAGCTGATGCACCCCTACTACGCGGCGGAACGCGGCCTCGTCGACGACGTCATCGACCCCGCGCGGACCCGCGCGCTGCTCATCCGCTCACTCGCCATGCTGCGCACGAAACACGCCCCGATACCGGAACGGAAGCACGGCAACCCACCTGTATAGGAGCCCCCTTGCCCAAGACCCCGACCCCGAACCCGAACCCGAATCCCGTGTTCACAGTGGAACGCGGCACCCCCGACGCCACCGAACTGGCCGCCCTCACCGCGGTCCTGCTCACCCGGGCCAGACTGCTGCCCCACCCACCGATCCCCACCCCCGCCCCGACCCCGTCCCGCCCGACCTGGCCCCACCCGTCCTACCGGGTCCCCGGCACATGGCGCCGCTGACGTCCTGGTCGCCGGGCGCGATGCGACCAGTCGGCCGTCCTCGCTGGTGAGCAGGACGCGCTCGCGTCGACGCCCGGCATCAAGAGGACGTAAAGATTGCCGTATTACGGCAATGCGGCGCGATGCGCTCCTCGGTCAGTATGAGGGCGGCAGCAACAGGGGGACGGCCCCGGTGCCAGGGCCCGGCAACGGGCGTCGGTGCCGGGGTCCGGTCGATCGTCTCGGGGGTGAGGTCGTGGCACGGACTGACGACGTCACCGCGCACATCCCCACCCGCCTCGACATCACCGCTCCGGCGGACGAACCCGGCGTGCGGTCGGGCGCCGCCCTTCCTGCTGGGCCGGGCCGCGGACACCGCGGGCGACGACGACCGGACACTGCGGCCGGTTCCCCGTACGACCCCGGCAGTAGCCACCGCCGCGGCTGAGCCGTGGCCGACGTGCGTCGCACCGGACGCGTCCACCCGTAGTCGAACGGGCGGCCGCTCTGCCTCTTCGTGGAGGCATCAACTCTTCGCAGACTTCGAGGACTTCCTATGGATTACCCCACCCTGGGCATCGGCGTGCTCGTTTGCCTCCTGCTCGCGGCCGCCGTGCTGTTCGTCGTCGCCCGCCTGTTCCGCAAGGTGGAGCAGGGCAAGGCCCTGATCGTCTCCAAGATGCGCAAGGTCGACGTGACCTTCACCGGGCAGGTCGTGCTGCCGGTACTGCACAAGGCCGAGGTGATGGACATCTCGGTGAAGACCATCGAGATCACCCGGGCCGGCAAGGAAGGGCTGATCTGCAGGGACAACATCCGCGCGGACATTCGGATCTCGTTCTTCGTCAAGGTCAACAAGACCGCCGAGGACGTCGTCAAGGTCGCCCAGGCGGTCGGCACCGCACGGGCCAGCGACCGGAACACGCTCCAGGAGCTGTTCCACGCGAAGTTCTCCGAGGCGCTGAAGACCGTCGGCAAGCAGATGGACTTCACCGACCTCTACACCAAGCGCGAGGAGCTGCGGTACCGGATCATCGAGGTCATCGGCGTCGACCTCAGCGGGTACCACCTGGAGGACGCGGCGATCGACTACCTGGAGCAGACGCCGCTGACCCAGCTCGACCCGGCCAACGTCCTGGACGCGCAGGGCATCCGGAAGATCACCGAGCTGACGGCCGTGGAGCACGTGCGCACCAACGAGGCCCAGCGCACGGAGGAGAAGGAGATCACCCGCCAGAACGTCGACGCGCGGGAGGCGATCCTGGAACTGGAGCGCCGGCGGGTCGACGCCGAGACCAAGCAGAAGCGGGAGATCGAGACCGTACGGGCGAGGGAAGAGGCCGAGACCGCGCGGGTGGTGGAGGAGGAGCGGCTGCGGGCCCAGTCCGCCTTCCTCAAGACCGAGGAGCAGCTCGGCATCCAGCGCGAGAACCAGGGACGCGAGGTCGCGGTCGCGCAGAAGAACCGCGAGCGGGTCATCGCCATCGAGAACGAGCGCATCGAGAAGGACCGCCTCCTGGAGGTCATCGCCCGGGAGCGGGAGACGCAGCTGACGCGGATCGCCGCCGAGAAGGAGGTCGAGGGGGAGAAGCGGGAGATCGCCGACGTCATCCGCGAGCGGGTGGCGGTGGACCGTACGGTCGCCGAGCAGGAGGAGGCCATCAAGAGGCTGCGTGCCGTCGAGGAGGCGGAGCGGCAGCGGCAGGCCGTCGTCATCGCCGCCGAGGCCGAGGCGCAGGAGCGGCTGGTCAAGGACATCAAGGCCGCCGAGGCCGCCGAACAGGCCGCCACGCACCGTGCCGCCGAGGAACTCACGCTCGCCGAGGCCCGGCTGAAGAGCGCCGACCTCGACGCGCGGGCCAAGCTGCGGCTCGCCGAGGGCATCCAGGCGGAGAGCGCGGCCCAGGGGCTGGCCGAGGTCCAGGTCCGCGACAAGGAGGCCGAGGTCCTGGAGAAGGCCGGCCGCGCGGAGGCCGGGGCCACCGAGGCCCGGCTGCGGGCGGAGGCCGAGGGCGCCAAGGCCAAGGCACTGGCCGAGGCCGCCGCCGTCGGCGAGAAGCTGAAGGCGGAGGCGGCCGGCCTCACCGAGAAGGCCGCGGCGATGGCCGCGCTGGACGAGGCGTCCCGCGGCCACGAGGAGTACCGGCTGCGGCTGGAGGCCGAGAAGGACGTCCGGCTGGCCGGGCTGGACGTGCAGCGGCAGGTGGCCGAAGCGCAGGCGACGGTCCTGGCGACCGGGCTGGAGAACGCCGACATCAACATCGTCGGCGGCGAGTCGGTCTTCTTCGACCGGCTGGTCGGGGCGATCGCCCTCGGCAAGGGCGTCGACGGCTTCGTGCAGCACTCCGAGACCGCGCAGGCGCTGGCGGGTCCCTGGCTGGACGGAACGTCGAGCTTCACCGACGACATCGGCCGCCTCCTCGGCTCGGTCTCCACGGCCGACGTGCGGGACCTGACCGTGTCCACCCTGCTGATGAAGCTCATGAAGACGGGCGGCGCCGACTCCGCGGCCCTGGAGCAGCTGCTCAGCAAGGCCGGCGAGCTGGGCCTCGCCGACACCCGGCTGGCGGCCGTGAACGGCAGCGCCAAGGGCTGACCGACCGCGGTCGTGGAGCTGCCGCGCGGGGGGCGGCAGCTCCACGACCGCTCTTTCCGACTTCCTGAGAGGGACCTCATGACCACCGCCCTGGACACGGGTACGTACGAGGTGCTGCGCGACCGCCTCACCGCGCAGGCGGCCGAACTCGCCCGCCGCGCCGAGGCGCTGAACGCCCGCCGCGTCGAGGAGTTCGGCTCCCTGCGCCTGGAGCTGACCGGCACCGAACACCTGCGCACCGAGTCGGCGTGCGTGCCGCGCGACCTCGTGTCCGTCGGCGACGTCCTGGTCTTCGGCTACGGCACCGTCCCCGGCCGGGGGCCCAAGACCACCGTCGGCGACGTCCTCGCGCTGCACGACCGGGCCCTGAACCGGCTGCCCGAGGACGCCGTGCCCGGCCTGCTCGACGATCCGGCGTTCGTCCGCGAGTTCGCCGCCCTGCACCGCTACTTCCACCAGGCCCGGCTGCTCCGGCTCCGGCGCGTGGAGGACAAGGTCCTCGCCGTCTTCCGGACCGGTGAGAAGGCGGACGACATCCGGGTCCTGCGCTGGGCACTGTCCGACGACGGCCGGGCGTCCTTCCTGGACGCGCGCGGTGACCGCGACCACGTACTCCCGCCCGCCCACGACTTCGCGTGGACGGTGACGACCCGCGAGGACCACGTCCTGGGCCGCCATCCGCACGTCTCCATCGAGGGCGAGGTGTTCGTCGAGACGCTGGGCGGGACCCTGACCGTCAAGACCGAGGACGACACCGGCACGGGCGAGGGCGTGTACGCCGAGCCGGTCGACGAGCCGCTCCAGTCGCTCGCCGACGCGCACATCGCGTACGCGCGCGTGGGCGCCCTGATCCTGGTCGACGTCCTCCCGTACAAGGAGGACGTCCACCGCTACCTGGTGTTCAACACCCTCACCAGGACCGTCGTCCGCCTCGACGGCATCGGGCAGGCGTGCCGCCGGCTGCCCGAGGACCAGGGCATCGTCTTCCCCGGCGGCTACTGCCTGGCCACCGGCACCCACCGGACGTTCGACGGCGTCGACACCGAGGGCATGGAGTTCGAGCGGGCGGTCCGCTCCCCGAACGGCGAGGACGTCCTCTTCGCCTTCCACGCCCGCGCGGCGGGCCGCAGCCTGCTGCTGCCCTACAACGTGATCCGCAAGGAGGTCGCCGCCCCGCTGTCCTGCCACGGCTGGGCGCTGTTCGACGACGGAGCCCTCCTCACCCTGCGGGCGGCCGGCGCCGAGCCGCAGCGCGTGCACCCCGTCCAGCGGTGGACCTCCCCGTACGTCTCCGACACCCACGCCGCCGCCCAGCCGGCCGGCACCGGCCCGCTCGCCCGCGTCGGCAACGCCGACCTGGTGCGCGGCGTCTCCGACTGCCTGTCCGTCACCCGCGCGGTCACCGAGACCACCCCGACCGGCGAGGTGTACGAGGCGCTCGTGGCGGCGTGCGTGCGGGCCGCCGACACCCACCACTGGCTGTCCGAACCGGACCTCGGCGCCCTGCACGAGCCGCTCACCCAGGTGCGGGTCACCGCCGAACAGGTGCTGGCCGAGTTCGAGACGGTGCAGGCGCTCACCCGGCAGGCGGCCGACGCGCTCACCGCTGCGGCGGCCCGCGTCACCGCCGTCGTACGGCGTCTGCGCGGCGAGGCCCCGCGCGGCGCCACGGCATGGGTGGCCGGACTCACCGAGCTGCGGCAGGCCCAGGGGCAGCTGCTCACCCTCAAGGACATGCGGTACGCGGACACCGACCGCATCGACGAACTGGCCGCGGACGTCGAACGCGACCTCGCCTCCTTCGCGCAGCGTGCCGTGACCCACCTGGCGCACGAGGACGCCTTCGCCGGCCACCGGGCCGACATCGAGCAGCTCGTCGCCGACGCCGAGGCGATCACCACCGTGGCCGAGGCGGAGCCCGTCGCGGCCCGGCTCGACGAGCACGCCGACAACCTGCGCACGGTGACCGACGTCGTCTCCGGCCTGGACATCGGCGACGCCACCGTCCGCACGTCCGTCCTGGAGCGGATCGCCGAGGTCCTCGGGGGCGTCAACCGCGCCCGCGCCACGCTGGACGGCCGCCGCCGCGCGCTGCGGGAGAGCGAGGGCCGGGCCGAGTTCGCCGCCGAGTTCGCGCTGCTCGGCCAGGCGGTCACCGGCGCGCTCGCGGCGGCCGGCACCCCCGAGGAGTGCGACGAGCAACTGGCCCGCCTGCTCGTGCGGGTGGAGAACCTGGAATCCCGGTTCGCCGAGTCCGACGACTTCCTCGCCGAGCTGGCGGACAAGCGCGACGAGGTCCACGAGGCGTTCTCCGCCCGCAAGCAGACCCTCGCCGACGCCCGTGCCCGCCGCGCCGAGCGCCTGGCCGAGTCGGCCGACCGGGTGCTGGGCACGATCGTCCGCCGGGCCTCCGCACTCGCCGACGCGGACGCCCTCACCACGTACTTCACCTCCGACCCGATGCCCGCCAAGGTCCGCCGCACGGTCGACGAGCTGCGCGGACTCGGCGACCAGGTCAGGGCGGAGGAGCTGGACGGCCGCCTGAAGTCCGCCCGGCAGCAGGCCCTGCGCGCGCTGCGCGACCGCACCGACCTGTACGCCGACGGCGGCCGCACCGTCCGCCTGGGCGGCCACCGCTTCGCGGTCGACACCCAGCCCCTCGACCTCACCCTCGTCCCCCAGGGCGACGGCCTCGCCTTCGCCCTGACCGGCACGGACTACCGCGCCCCGGTCACCGACCCCGAGTTCGCCGCGACCCGCCCCTACTGGGACCGCCCGCTGCCCTCGGAGTCGCCCGAGGTCTACCGCGCCGAGCACCTCGCCGCCCGCCTGCTCGACGAGCACGGCCCGGCCGCCCTCGCCACGGCCGACGACCTGCCCGCCCTGGTCCGGCAGGCGGCCCAGGAGGCTTACGACGAGGGCTATGAGCGTGGTGTGCACGACCACGACGCGGCCCTGATCCTCGGCGCCCTCCTGCGCCTGCACGAGGGCGCGGGGCTCCTGCGCCACGAGCCGTCCGCCCGCGCCGCCGCCCAGCTCTTCTGGGCGCACGGCACGACGGCCGAGGAGCGCGACGCCTGGAGCCGCCGCGCCGTCTCCCTGGCCCGCGCCCGCGACACCTTCGGGCTCGCCCCCGCCATCGCCGACCTGGAGGCGGAGCTGGCCACGGCGATCGGCACGCGAGCGGCGGCCGCCTACCTCTTCGAGGAGCTGACGTCCGCCCCCGACGGCTTCGTCATCAGCGTCGGCACCCGGACCCTGCTCGACAAGTTCCGCCGCACAGTGGGCGACTCGGCCTACGACGACGACCTGACCGCCCTCACCGACCCGGCCGCCCGCCGGCAACTCGTCGAGGCGTGGCTGACGTCGTACACCACCGCGACCGGCACCGACCTCCCCCCGGGCGACCTGGCCGAGGCGGTGGCGGCCGAGCTGTGCCCCGAACTGCCCCGCTACGAGTCGGACGCACCCCTCACGGAGACCGTCACCGGCTTGCTCGGCACCCACCCCCGAGTCCACGGCGACCGGACCCTGACCGTCCGAGTCGACGAACTCCTCTCCCGCACCCGAGAGTTCCGCGCCCGCGAAGTCCCCGCCCACCGGGCCTACCAGCGTCGCCGCGCGGCACTGGTCGCCGCCGAACGCGGCCGCCTCCGCCTGGACGAGCACCGGCCGCGCGTGATGTCGGCGTTCGTGCGCGGCAGGCTCATCGACGAGGTCTACCTCCCGCTGATCGGCGACAGCCTCGCCAAACAGCTCGGCACCACGGGTGACGCCAAGCGCACCGACACCGGCGGCCTGCTGCTGCTCATCTCTCCGCCGGGCTACGGCAAGACGACCCTCGTGGAGTACGTCGCCGACCGGCTCGGCCTGCTGCTGGTGAAGGTCAACGGCCCGGCCCTGGGCCACACGGTGACCTCCCTCGACCCGGCCGAGGCTCCGAACGCCACCGCCCGGCAGGAGATCGAAAAGATCAACTTCGCATTGCGGGCGGGCAACAACACCCTCCTCTACCTCGACGACATCCAGCACACCTCACCCGAACTCCTCCAGAAGTTCATCCCGCTCTGCGACGCCACCCGCCGCATCGAGGGCGTGCGCGACGGCGAGCCGCACACCTACGACCTGCGCGGCAAGCGGTTCGCGGTGTGCATGGCGGGCAACCCGTACACCGAGTCCGGCAGCCGCTTCCAGGTGCCCGACATGCTCGCCAACCGCGCCGACGTGTGGAACCTCGGCGACGTCCTGACCGGCAAGCGGGACGCCTTCGCCGCCAGCTTCGTCGAGAACGCCCTGACCGCCAACCCGGTCCTCGCCCCGCTCGCCGGCCGCGACCGCGCCGACCTGGAGCTGCTGCTCCGGCTGGCCGCGGGCGACCCGGCCGCCCGCGCCGACCGGCTGACCCACCCGTACGAGCCCGCCGAGCTGGACCGGATCACCGCGGTCCTGCGTCATCTGCTCACGGCCCGCGAGACCGTCCTCGCGGTCAACGCCGCGTACATCGCCTCGGCCGCCCAGTCGGACACCACCCGGACCGAGCCGCCGTTCCGGCTCCAGGGTTCCTACCGCAACATGAACAAGATCGCCCAACGCATCCAGCCGGTCATGAACGACACCGAGCTGTCCGCGCTGCTCGACGACCACTACACGGCGGAAGCCCAGACCCTGACCACCGGAGCCGAGGCCAACCTGCTGAAACTGGCCGAGCTGCGGGGCACGCTCACCGCCGCCCAGGCCGGTCGCTGGACCGAACTGAAGGCGGCGTACGTCCGCACCCAGACCCTCGGCGGCCCCGAACACGACCCCCTCACCCGAGCCGTCGCCGCCCTCGGCCTGCTCGCCGACCGGGTCGCGGCCGTCGAGTCGGCGATCAACCGCGCCGCCGACCCGCGCCACCTCGTCGCCAATCCGGCCGCCCGGCACGCCGCCCGCCCGGCGCGGGGGCCCGGAGACGAATGAAATGAGGAGGGCAGAGGGCCGCCCACCGCGATGGCGTCGTGCCGGAACGCGGCAGCGTGCGGCGGACGGCGTTGCCCGTCAGGCACCTGTCAGGGAGGCGTAAGAGACGTGTAAGGTCCGTTGCGGAGTGCCGGGAAGTCTGGTCGGCGAGAGGGAACAGCTGTCTTCGTCGATCGGGGTTGGTCTTCGTGGTACTCGTCGCGGTGTTCGGCGCCGCTCTGCTCATCGCGGTCCTCCTCTCCGGACTCGCGGCCCGGACCGTGCTGTCCACCTCCTTCCTCTTCCTCGTCGGCGGCGCGCTCGTCAGCGACGGGTTCCTCGGGCTGATCCACATCACGCCGGACAGCGACATCGTCGCGGTCACGGCCGATCTGGCGCTGTTCGCTGTGCTGTTCACCGACGGCATGCACGTGTCCTTCCCGAAGCTTCGGGAGAACTGGAAGAACCCGGCCCGTGCCCTCGGCCTCGGCATGCCCCTCGCCTTCGTCGGTATGGCGCTGATCACCCACTACCTGGTCGGATTGGACTGGACGACTTCCTTCCTCGTGGGCGCCGTACTGGCCCCCACGGACCCGGTGTTCGCCTCGGCGATCGTCGCCCGCAAGGAAGTACCGCCCAAACTGCGGCAGTTGCTGAACGTGGAGAGCGGCATCAACGACGGGCTCGCCCTGCCGATGGTGCTCGTCCTCATCGCCGCCGCCGGCCCGACCAGCGGCCACGCGGAGACGTCCTTCGGGATGATCGCCCTCGAACTCGGACTGGGACTGGCCTTCGGTGTGGTGCTGCCTCTGCTGGTGAACGGGCTCGTGAGGTTCCGGCTCTTGGGAGCGGAGCCCAAGCTGCAGCCACTGCTGCCCCTGGCCACCGGAATCACCCTGTACGCCGCCTGCCACCTGACCCACGCCAACCCCTACCTGGCCGCCTTCTCCGCAGGCGCCGTTCTCACCGCCGTATCCCCGGAGGCGAAGACGGCCTACGAACCGCTGGGTGAGGCGCTCGCGGAGCTGGCCAAGTTCGCCGCCCTGCTGGTCTTCGGCGCGCTGCTGACGCCCCAGCTCTTCGCCGACCTGTCCTGGACCGGCTACGTGGCCGTGGTCCTGGCGATCCTGCTGGTGCGGCCCACCTCGATGCTGATCTCACTCGTCGGCACGCAGTTCGACCGACGCGAGAGGCTGGTGGCCGCGTGGTTCGGCCCCAAGGGGTTCGCGTCCGTGGTCTACGGGCTCCTCGTGCTGCAGGCCGGCATCCCGCAGGGGGAGCAGGCGTACACGCTCATCGCCGTCTGCATCGCCTTCTCGATCATCGCCCACAGCAGCACCGACGTACCCATCGCGAGGATCTTCGACGTCGAGGACCTGGCCGGCATTCCCGAGCCGGCGAACAGCGCGCAGAAGCGGGCCCCGAGCCAGGAGGAGGACCAGACCCGCCGACCGTGAACACGGCGTGCGCCGACCGATGGACACCGAGGGAGCTGCGGCACAGCTCCGTGTCGTCCCTGCTGTCCGACCGCGGCGTCCCGCTGGAGGGGATCTCCCGGCTCGTCGGACACTCCGGTACGGCCGTGACCGAGGAGGTCTACCGGAAGCAGATCCGGCCCGTCATCCAGACCGGCGCTGTGGTCATGGACGGCATCTTCAAGCGGGGTCCGGCGCGATAGTCACGCAGATAGACACGCACAGAAAACAGGTGAGGCAGACCGTAACGTTACGGTCTGCCTCACCTGGTGTTTCTCTGTCGGGGTGGCGGGATTTGAACCCACGACCTCTTCGTCCCGAATGAGGTTCGGGTGGTGATCTTGCCAGCGTGGACGGCGTTTGCGCTGGTCAGGGCGTCGGGATGTCGTGGTCTCAGGTGGCCTCGAAGGGGCTCGGGGAGCGGGTCGGCTCCCAGATGGCTCCCAAGGGGACCGTAGCCAACGGTCGCTGGGGCCACCTGTCCCGCCACATCGGCACACGCTGAATACGTGTGCGCGACGCTCGTGCGACGGCTCAGATTACGGTTGAGGGAGCGTGCTTGCTCAGGTAGCTCTTGAAGGTCTTCCTGATCTCGGCCTGGAGATAGCCTGCCTGTGGTGAGTTGGGTACCACGTCGGGCTCGAAGCCTCTCTTTCGGGCATCGAGGTACCGCACGATGCTCGACGATCTGGTGTTGGCGACGAAGAGTTCGTTCTGGGTACGGATGTCGGCGCGCAGCCCCTCGAAGTTCCGTGCGAGGCCGATGCCGAGGTTGGAGACGTAGTACTTGCACTCGACGATGAGGACACTCTGACTGCCTCGTGGTGCGATGCCCTGCGCTCGGCTCAGGGCGGCTTCCTCGGCTGGCAGCACCAACACGTCGCACTCGTGCAGGACGCCCGACGAGCCGGTCACATAGACGCCGAGGTGGACTTCAAGGGCGGGGGCACCGTCGAACTCAATCACGGCGTGGGTGAAGGGCTGGCTGTTGCCGTACAGGTGACCGGGCCCTGTCCGGAAAACAAGATTGCTGGCCTTCGCCCCGTAGACGTCTTCGTAGGTGACAGTGGCACCATGCCGACTCGCGGTGGCGACGATCAGGGAGAAGATGAAGCCCTCGTAGATGTCGGACGGCTTCGAAGCGGAGTCGTACGACACCGCCCCCGCAGCCAGAAGGCTCTTGATCTCGTTGACTAGGTCATCGACCGTGCTCAACTGACTACCTCCCTCGTCACTTCGGCCAGCAGCTGGCTGACGCGTGTACGTCGCTCAGCCGGCACCCGATCTCCCCGGAACTCAGTTCGGCTACGGCGTGTTCGAGCGCTTTCGTCGGGCTCGAACACGACCCCCTCAGCCATGCTCCGGCTGCCAGCGTCGCCTTCGGGCTCAGACCGGAGCGTCTTCAGCACCTCCAGTTCCATTTCAGGCAGGTCGACGAGCACGCGCTTTACCGCATCAAGGAGGAGCTGCACACGTTCTTCCTCTGTCATGGCTCGCGTGGCGATGACCAGGGTCCCTCCCTTGCGTGAAGACTCGTACTCTCCGAGGCCAAGCATGCTGCGGTCCACGACCTCGTATCGAGCCGCTGCTGCAGCCGGACTCGTGGCGGGGAGGTTATCGCCGCGGCGCTGCTGGCGTCGGCGGAGGATCTTCTCCTCCGGCACTCCCGCGGCGATTGCTGCGTCGACATCGTCGAGCACCCAACTTAGGGCGGTGTCTTGCAGCGCTTCGCGGAGCTGCCCTTCCACACGGCGTAGTTCGAACTGGTTCATGTCCCCCTCGTATCAGTAGCTTTCGTCTGACGTAGCCAGTCGGTTCACGGTTCTTCCCCGGGATGTGTTCGAAGGAACCGCAGTTAGCCGTCGATCAGATTCCGGAGTGCCTCCAGCGACAGGCGGGCTTCCGGAGCGGTAGCTCCACCGGATAATCGGACACCCTCGCCTTCCAGGACGGGTTCGCCGACGTTTCCTTCAGCGCTACCAGAGTTTCGCGAGCGACGGAGCCTCCTCGATGGGGTCGTCTGGTCCAGCCAGTGTCCACACCTCATCGGAGAGGGCGATGCTCGGCGCATCGCCATGTTCGGGGCGTCGGCGGGTGACCCGTTGACTGACCCATTCACCGTCGCGCGGCACGGGCAGGCCGAGGCTACGGGCGATCGTCGCCTGTCGGCTGGTGCCGCCGAGCACGAGGATGCCATCGCCGCGCAACGCCTCCCGGGCAGTTCGAACTCGCTTCGGGCCATCTGCGGTCACGGCGACGGTGGAGATCGTGGTTCGGTTGAGTAGCCGTCCTTGCGCGAGCCTGAAGAGGTTGTTCACCCGGGCCTGGCTGCCGCGCCGGCTCACTTCGGTGGCGAAAATCTTCTCTCGAAGCGGCGCCGGAAGGTGGAGAAGGGTGTTCTCCGGCAGATGCGCGTTGTGGAAGAGCCAGGTGACGGCCTGTCGGCCTGCGGCCGAGAGCGTGCGCTTGAAGTCGCGGTTGGCTGCTCCGCTGAGGTGGCCGGATTCGATCCGGATCAGTCCGAGGCTCCAGCAGGACCGCTCGTCGTTGGCTGACACGAGCAGACACACCCTCCCGACCTCCCCGGGCGTAATCGTCCATGTCACACCAGTGGTGAACTTCAGTACTACCTGCTGGCGTCCTATCGGGAGGTCGGTGGTCTCCTGGCCAGGCGGGAATCCCCAGGCCGCCGTGAGCTCGTGAGTGACCTTGGCGCCGAGGTAGACCTTCTCGGATTTCCCGAGCGTAGCCGGGTCGAATCGCCCCGTTCGCCGTCCGTCGAGCACGCTGTCGAATGCGTGGCGCAGGGCGTTCGCCGTTGTTGCCTCGAAGTCCGGCATGCCGCGGAGGGCATCCGCGACGGTAGCCACGTCAGAGGATTCAGAGCTGCTTTCAGTTCCTGCGGCGGCGGCAGAAGGGCTGCTGGTCGCGGCTGCGATGTCGGAGTCTGCCAAGCGGGTCGCTGCGACACCCTCGTCCGGAAAGGACGGGATCACGGTGGTCGGTTCATCCCGCGCCGGGCCGACGGACGGAGCCGGAGCTCGGCGCTCGGCGGCGGCCAGCTCGTCGCGCAGTGCTTGGAGGTGCTTCTCCTTGCGCGCCAGGCGGCGCTCGATCCGTTCCACCTTGCTGCGAAGGTCGCGGTTCTCTCGTAGCACGTCCAGGAGTTCCGGATCCGGGCTATCGGGCGTCGGCTCTTGCGATGGTTGTGTACTGCCGGCTGCCAGCGTGGCCCGCGCGTTCACCAGGTGCTGCCTGACCTCCTCGGTCATGCCTTCCTTACGCTCTGGTGGAGCGAGTACCGCGATGATCGCGTAGATCAACGAGGCGTTGTTCTGGAGCCCTCTGCCTCGAAGCCGGTCCGAGAGCACCTGATACGACGGAGGGCGCGGGCCTTCCCGGTGCTGCGCCAGCAGTAGCTGTTGCAGCCCTTTCAGCTGGACTCCGCTGCTGTCGACCAGATCACGCAGCAGCCCCACGATCTCCAGCATGGGCATGCAGAGTTCCGTGTCCACCTCTGACCACTGACCGCCCCGTCTTCGGCGCGCCACGTCCTCGCCCCCGCCCCTTCGATCTCCTCAAAAGAGTATTCAATCTATCTGATCGGAAGATCGAACTTCCGGGCGTCGTGGAAGTCCGGCACCGTGGTCACCCCAGCCGCAAATCGCTACGTGAGAAAGGACGTCGATGCGTCAGCGCACGGCCGATATCTGCGCCTTCGCCATCATCGTCGGCACGCCAGCAGCTCTGATCGCCTTGAATCTGCCTTCCGATCAGGTCATCGCGAGCACCTCCGCCGCGGCCGTTCTCTACTCGGCCTGGCGCCAGGGTGGAGGTACGCCGCCGTCACAGGGCTCCGGGGGACGGCATGGCGCTGACTCTGCTGCCGCTTCCGACTCCGGGGCGGTGTCCGAGTCGGAAACCCGCCCAGGCCGGGGGCCTTCGGAACAGGTCGGCTCCCGGGACCCGGCATAGTGCCGATGTCTCTATGCCTGGCGTGACAGGTCGGCCACCAAGAGGTCGAGAGTGGCCTCCTCATGGAGCGCGACGCCGAGGGCGGTCATGGCAGGGGCGAGATCCGAGTCCCAGTCCGCGTCGACCAGCTGGCCGTCGAGTGCCAGTTGAGGGATGCCCTCGGCCTGATTGCGAGCGGCCAGATGCTCGTAATCCGCGGTGCCCATGCGCCACGGCCGGGCTTCGTAGCGGCGGATGACCCGGTTGGCCAGAGCGATCCCCGGCCAGTCGAAGTCGCCGTGGTACGCGAAGCGGCAACCCGTGGCGGCGAGGGCGTCGAGAAGAGTGAAGACCACGGTGGCCGCGCTGCCGGAGGTGCACACCAGGGGCTGGACGCAGGCCGCGTCCGCCGCGGCTTCCACCACGCGCGGGTTCTCACAGATGTGGATGAGCGTTCCGGCGGGGAGCTGCAGCCGGAGGCCATGCAGGTCGCGTGGTGTGACGTGCACTTCGGCGTGATGGTCGGCTCGCTCCCGCAGAGCACGCTCCCGCCAGCCCTCGCCGTCGGGTCGCAGTCCGTACGTCAGCACCGTGCTGGAGACCTCGTCCGGCGTGACGGACACCAGCCGCCACAGAGCGCGTCGACCGGCCGAGTCGTCGGGGAACTCGGTGCCGTGGGCGAGGGCGACCCCGCGTTGGACGAGGCGTGCGAGCCAGGTGCCGTCGTCCAGGCCGTGCGCGGAGCCGGTCGTCATGGCGGCGAGTTCTCCTCGACCGCGTGTGCCGTTGCGTTCAGGTCCATCGAGTCCGAGGAGAGCGGTGAGGACTTGGACCGCCTGCTGGAGTGTCCATATCGCCGCTTCGGGCGTCACACCTCTCGGGACACCGGAACGGCGCAGCAGGTCGTACCACTGCCGGGGCCATTCCTGGTCGGCGAGTGGGGAGGCGTCCAGTGACGAAGCAAGAGACGACCACACCTGGTCCCGCCGTGCCGCCACGTCTGCGCGGGCGGCACGGCGGTCGGTGAGTGGCGGGCCGAGTTCCTCCAGGGTCTGTCTGAGGCCGAGTCCGGCGGCCGAGGCGCGCAGCCGTGCGTCGAGCACGTCGAGCCGTATGGTCACGGCGGCACCTGTGAGGGGTTTGCCCAGCAGGAGAGACAGGTCGTTGCGTTCCTGGGCGTTCATCGCGGTCAGTCGGAGCGAACCCGTGGCCTGTACGCCGTTGCTCTCCAGGCGTTTGCGTGCCCCCTGCCAGAGCCGGGTGAGTCCAGGTCCCGTCAGCCAGTCGCGCGTCGCGGCGGGCAGCCCGCTCATACGGACACCAGACGCCGGTGCCGGCCGTTCCAGGTGTAGTGAAGGGTGGCCACCCCGCGTACGTGGGGATCACGGAGGCACTCGTATATGTGCAGGGACGGAACCTCGGGCCAGTTGCCCATGAGCCGCTCGCTGGTGAGGACGAAGTCGAGATCGAGGTCGACGAGGATACGGCCCAGCCGGCCATGGGTGGGTTCGTCGACCTTGGCGAAGGCGTCGTCCAGGAGAATCAGGCGTGGCGCATGCGGTGCCGACTCGGCGAGGCTGGTGAAGTGGGCGGCTGCCGCGGCGAAGAGCACGAGGTAGGAGAGGACCCGTTGTTCGCCCTGGCTGAGACCGGTCCGGCCGGTCAGTTTCCTACGGCGGCCCGGAGCCGCGTCCTCGACCACAAAGGTGTGGAAGCGGAACCAGTCGCGGTAGTCCAGCGCGGTCCGCAGATGGGCGGCGTAACCGGCTGACGGGTCGGCACGGCGGGCGTCCTCGATTCGGCGTTGCAGCACCTCGCGCAGCTGCTCGGTCTGGTCGCGCGTCCTGAGGCTCGACGGACTGCGCAGCAGCTCGACGGCCGCGCGCACATCCGCGTCCACGTCCTCGTCCAGCTTCCACAGCAGCTCGACACCGAGGCCGTGGGAGGTGCGCACGGTCCGCAGGGTGTCGTTGAGAGCGGCGACCAGGTTCGCCGCGGTGATGACCTGCGCCGAGAGGTGGTCGCCGAGCTCGCCGGTCAGGAACCGCTGGAAGACCTCGCGTTCGCGCTCGGTGAGCCGTCCCCGGGCCTCCGCCGCCTGGACTGCGATCCGCTCGCCCACGGCCGCGACGTCATGGGACCCATGATCGTCGACCAGACGGCACACCTTGATCCCGTCTCGCTCCTCCAGCTGCGCGTCGAATCCGCCGGCCAGTTGGTCACGCAGATCGGTGTGGCGGTTGAGCAGGGTGCTGTCCGACACCTCGCCCTTCGGGCGGCCGAGGGCATGTTCCACGGCGTCGGCGAGGGCACGCAGTGCTCGCAGACGGCTGCGCACGTCCGCGCCGGGATCGTCCGACATGTACTCGGGCAGCGAAGCCCGGTCAAGCCCGGCGCCGCGCACCACCTCGGGTCGGTTGAGAGCGCCGCGAAGAGCGCTGCCGACGTTGATAACCGCGGTCTCCTGATCCACCAGGCTCCCGCGCAGGCGCTTTTCGTCCTCTTCCGCGCGGACGCGCAGGTCGTGGAAATCGTCGCGAGCTCGTTGTGCCGTGGGGAGCGCTTGGACGGCGTTCGCGATGCGCTGCTTGGTCTCCTGCTCGCGGGAGAGGATTTCCTCCTCGGACGACCCGATGGCCTCCTCGCGGGTGCGCAGGTCCTGCTCGGCGGTGCGCAGGCCGGTGAGGTGGACCCGGTAGCTCTCTTCCGCGGCCAGGCGATCCACGCGGGCGCGTCCGTACCGGTCGGCATCGGCCTGGTTCGTACCGTGCCGCTCGCCCGTGCCGCTGACGGCCCTGCGCAAATGTCCGATACCGCTGAGCAGACCAGCCAGCGCGGTGCGCACACGGTCCAGGGAGGTGGGGTCGCCGGGCAGGTCGTGGGCGGTCGCGGTGGCATCAGCCTCGGTCCGCGCCGATACTGCGAGAGCGCGTGTCTCCTCGGCCAGCCGCGCCGCCCGGGCCGCCTTGGCGGTCAGATCGCGCAGGGTCCGCTCGGCTGATTCAGTCCTGCTCCACGCGTCCGCGAGATTCCGTGCCCTGGGGAAGTCCCGTTCCGCGAGCGTGAGAGCCCGACGCATGGCATCGGCTACGGCGAGTTCCTCGCGGACATCTGCCAGCCGTTGTTCCGTATGCGTGATCCGCTCCTCCAGCTCGGCGAGGATGCGTCGCCGAGTCTCGGCGCGTACGGCGGCCCCCACATACTCGGTGGCGCCCTTGTCATGACGACCGCTGAGTACGCCCAGACGCCAACTGCCGTCGTAGAAAACCGCGTTGTGCGCGGAGGTCTCCTGTGCCGATGTGAGTGCGATGGTGGCCAGGAGACTCCCCACCTGCTCGGAGGTGACGCCGCAATCCGGTTCAGGGGCTGGGCGCAGGGCCGAGGCGAGAGTCGGCCCGTCGGACAGCACGGGACCCGGCTGGAGAAGCGTGTCCTGGGTGAGTGGATTGAGAAGGACGCCGTCCGCACTCACCCACGCATCCAGGATTCCGCTCGCCTCCAGCGCCCCTTCCAGACCGGCTCGGTCGGCCGGAGCCAGGTCGTCCGCGAAGTCCACGAGCCGGTAGAAAGGGGCTCCACTGCCCGGCGTCCTCGCGGCGGCGCGATGGTGCGGGGCCGGTGGCTCGGGGTCGGTACGTTGCTCCCAGTCCCGCTTCTGCTCCGCCAGGCGGTCGAGTTCCTCGCCGAGTCGGCTGACGCCGAGTACCAGGGCGTCCCGGCGTTCGGTGAGTTTCTCGCCGTACGGCTCCAACGCGGCCTGAGCGGTCAGCCACGCCTGACTGTCGATATCGGGCGGCAGCGTGCGGTCCGCGAACGGCGCATCGGTAGAAGTCTCGAGGCCGACGACGGCGCGGACGGCGTCAAGCGGCGGGCAGTCGGCACCCAGTGCATTCCGCGTGCGTGCCGCCCACTCAGCGACTTGACGGGAGTAGGCGCCGCTCTCCTCAGCGACCTTCTCACGGCTGCCGTCGAGATGGCCGGCGGCGTCTTCTGCCTCGCCTTCCAGCCGTTCTCGCTCGGCATCAGCCTGGGCTGCCCCGGCCCGGGCCTCGTCCGCCCGTGAGATGAGGTGGGTCACCTCCTGAACCATCCGGGCCCGGTTTCTCGCGACCGACTCGGCGTTTTCCAACTGGTTCTGCCAGGACCGCAGCCCTTCCTGCGCCGTGACCGTGTCCACTCGGGCCACCGACCGGTGCCGTACGGTGCGCGTCTCCCCGTCCGGAGTCGTCAGCTCGGTCTCGGTGGCCTGGGCGAGAACCGTGCGCGGCAGAGCCACCGCCTCGCCGAGATGGCCGGTGGGAAGCCCGGCCTTCTCCGCCTGGGTCAGCAACTCCCGGTGTTCGGTTCCCAGCTCGGCCAGCCGGCTTCCGAGGTGGTCGACGCCTTCGGCCAGCCGCTCCGCCGAGCCCTCCTCCGCGTCGTGGGCGTTGCGCAGGGTGGTGAACGCGGCAACGGCGGCGGTGTGTAGCGCCTCCACCGTGCCGCGGCGCTCTGACAGTTCGCGCAGGCTGCGGTAAGCGTGACTGGCGTGCAGGGCGGCCAGGTCGGTCCTGGCTGCCTGTTCCTTCTCGCGCAGGGTCTCCAGTCGGCCCTCCGACTCCTCCTCCTGCGTCCTCAGGTCGCTCGTCCGCTGTGCGGCGTCTCCGGCCGCCCGGCGCCGCTGAGCGAGGATGCCCAGCTCGTGGCTCACTCTCTTGGCGGAGGTGCGCAGGACCCCGGCCAGGTAGCCGCGGTAACTGGTGAGGAACGTACGCAAGGCCGCGTCGGTGCGTTCCAGGCGGCCGAGTTCCTCCCGTACGGCGTCGAGGTCGTGGAGGTTGCGCGCCACCTTCTCGACCACGTCCTCGTCGAGCCCCGGCAGGGTCTCGCTCAGCAGGGAGACCAGGCCCCCGTGTTCGATCCGGTCGCCGACCGTCGGGCGCCGCAGCCGGTGGAGGAGCTGGGTGAGATTGCGGTAGCGCGTCGCGTCGGTGATGCCGAACAGTTCCCGGGCCACGCGTGAGCGGTGCTGGACCGCACGGTCGGTCGTGTTGTCGGAGCCGACGATCTCCTTGAGCCGGTCGACCGGCAGCGGCTTACCGGCCTCGACCAGGTGCAGGTCCTCACCGATCCGCAGAGGGGTGACGAAGAATGTCGGCAGCGCCTTCTGCGTCGACTTCGAGGCGCGGATGGCGGCACCGAGCGTCAGATGGTTGTGACCGCCGTCGTCGGCCGTGCCCCGGAACTCCACCCACAGATACCCGAGACGGTTGGTCTGCTCGAACCCGTCCAGCATCAGCCAGGGAAGTGTGGTGCGGCCGGTGCCGGTCGCGTCCAGTGCCCGGGAGTCGCCGTCCAGAAGATACGGAAGCAGCATCTCCAGGGCCTTGGACTTGCCCGCGCCGTTCTTGCCACGCAGCAGCAGCCGCCCGTCGCCGAAGGAGAACTCCTGCTCGTCGTACTGCCAGACGTTCTGGATGCCCGCCCGGTGCAGTCGGAAGCGCGCGCCGGTGGTCGTCGCGGGGCCGGAACGCGGCAGCGGAACGAGGCCACGCGCGTCGGTGGTCATAGCGGCAACTCCTCTTGAACGTCAGTGCCTTTGCCGGCTGCGGTGGCCGGGCGCACCATGACTTGGGTGGCGTAGCGAGCCGCTGCTGCCAGCAGCACCCAGCCGTCGCCGCCGGGCCGTGCGTCATGGACATCGGTCACCGTGCGTCCTTCCGACGCCTCTTCGACGTACCCCTCCGGCAGTCCTTTGCCCTCGGCGCGCAGCCGGCCCGCGCGGGCCATCAGCCGCATGCGGACCAGCAGGTCCAGTACGGCCTCTCGCAGGGAGGGAAGGTCTTCCAGGTAGCCGCGTTGCCAGTTGCTGCGCTGCCCGTACTCGGTGATGAGCTCGGCGAGCACCTCGTCCACGAGGCCGTCCGGGACGGCCACCCCGATGATGAGTGTCCCGCCGGTCGCCGGATGCCCCGGTTCCTGCGGCCGAAGGCGTTCCACGAGCCGTTCCGCCAGCAGCAGCGCGGCCTGTGCGACGGTCCCCGTGCCCGGCAGGTGCAGATCCGTGAGTTCTTCCTCGGGGTCCATCAGCGCCACGCCCTCGGCACGGATCTCCATCTCCAGACCAAGAAGTTCGGAGAAAGCCTGGGCCTCCCGGCGCTGCCGGGTGCGCAGCCAGTCACGCTCGGCGTCCGTCAGCTCGTCGAGGTGGACGACGGGTGTCTCGACGAGCATCCGGCGCACGTAGGTGCGTGGTCCGCCGAAGCTCGGGTCCGCTGCCCACCGGACCAGGTCGGCGCCGTCCCGTGCCTGGGAGAGCGGGCCGGCGACGACCACGCGTGCCAGCTCCCGGTCTATCGTGATCAGGGCTTCTCCGCCCGCCTCCTGCGCAAGTACGGCCACATGGCCCTCGGTCTCGATGAGCACGCCCCAGTCGACGAGCTGGCGCAGAGCCGCGACCAGGGTCCGCTTCCCGGCCGCCCGGCCCGTTTCCTCCAGCTCGATTCCGGCGTCGGCTGCGGCAGCCCTGATATCGGCGACCAGGTGTGACAGGAGCATCTGCTCGGGCGCGGTCACCAGCACGGACAGGGCGAGCGCGAGGCAGGCGTACGTGTGTGGGGTGAACGGGGTGCCGGTGGAGCGCTCCAGCCGATGACCCGAACCCGTCCCCAGCCCCGCCTTGAACAGGCGGGCGTAGGAGCTGTCGACCAGCAGGCGGTAGCCGAGCACCTGCTGGAACCGTTTGCCCAGCCAGTCGGCGTGCCTACGGATCAGCGGGAAGAGGTCGGCGTGGGGGCCGTCCGATGCGATCAGCGGGTGGGCGAGCAGCAGCCGGGCGGCGGTGCGGCGCTCAGTTGCCAGGGCTACGTCGTGAGTCGAGGGGAGGGTCATGACACGCTCGCCTCCGCTTCGCCGCCGACCGTGGCGGAGGTGCGACCGATGTCCAGCTCCAGGTCGTCCAGCAGCAGGTCGCCGTCGGCCGAGTACAGCACCGTTCGCGTGCCCGCCGTCCGGCGCACGGTGAGACGGATACGCAGTTCGGCGTCTTCACTGCTGGCCGAGTTGAGGTCGAACACCGCCGTCCTCTCCCCGTCCGTGCTGACGGGCCTGCTGAGCTGTGCGTTTCCGAGCGCTGTGGCCAGTAGCTCCAAGAGCAGGCCGAGCGCCGCTGACGTGAGGCGTACCTCGGCGAACCGGCCGGACGCGCTGCGCAGTTCGTCCGCCGCCGCTGCTCTGGCCGCTGCCCGCTGCCGTGCGGCCTCCCTCAGCAGCTGCTTCTGCGCGGAGTGGTCCTCCACCGCGGAGGCCCGGCCCCGCTGGGCGCGGCTGCCTCTTTCACGCAGGGCCACCGGTACCTCGACCACCGGACCGGTCCACCAGCTTGTGTAGGCGGGCACCACCTCGTCGGTGGCCGGAGGTATGCCCAGATGGCGGGCGCCGTACAGCCCGAAGGCGGCGACGGCTATGTCGTGCGCGTCCCGCGGCGCCGCTTCGTCGAACCACCGGGCCAGCCGCAGCAGATCCTTGCGCCGGGACATCTCCCCGGTGGCCGACCGCAGCATCCGCTTGGCGTTGGCGAGCAGCGACTGCAACGCGCGCAGAGTGGCATCGCGTAGCTGGTCGACCTGGCTGCCCTGGCCGTCGGTGTTGCTGAACCAGCCGCGCAGGCCCTCCCAGTCCGCGAATTCGCGGCCCCGGCTGCGCTGGATCCGGACGTCCGGTCGGCTTTCGCCCTGCGCCTGCGCCTGCGTCGAGAGCCCGGTGAGCCCCTGGGCGTGGGAGTCCAGCCGGTCCAGCAGAGCCGGGATGTGCGGCCACAGGGTGTCCAACGCGGCCGAGATCCGGGGCGCGCGGAACGCCACGTCCTCTGTGATCGCCTCGACGTAGTCCAGGAGCAGCTCCTTGAAGCCCTGGTACTCGGCGCTGTCCAGGTCGTAGCGGGACAGCACCTGGCCGAGGTAGGCGTAGAAGTCGCGTATGGAGTCCGCGAACTCGGTGAACTGCACGAACAGCGTGCTGATCCGCTCCAGTCCGTCCTGCGGCTCGACGCCGCCCGGCGCGGTCACGAGGTCGGCCAGCTCCCGTAGTCCGCGCTCGACCAGGGCCAGCAGTTCGTTGCTGACCTCGCGGGCGGCGTCGGCCTCGGTCAGGACCCCGTCGGCGTCCCGCTGGATACGTTCGCCCAGTTTCGACAGCTGGTAGCGCGAGCGGGAACGCTGGTACTCGCTGATGCTGGATGCGTTCACCGTGTGGCTGCTGCGCAGCAGGTTTCCCCAGGCCACCAGCTGTTCCAGCCGGACCGTGAGAGTGTCGGCGTCGAGCGTTGCGGCGGAAGTACCGGCCTGGCGCAGTTTCACCATGATGTCCGGGACGGCGAGATCCGCCAGCAGCGTTCCGCAGAAGACCCGCATGATCGCGACGTGCTCCAGCCGCTCGGGCGCGCTGAGGTACGTGTACGCGTTCAGCCGCCGCCGCGTCTCCTCGTCGGCGTCCTGACCTGCACCGGATACTGATGCCCCCATGCCCGTGAGGTTACGCGGCGCATATGGGCGCCGCCGGTGGGTGGCCGAAAATGCCACGGACGTGTGCCGGCCTGTGGCGATTCCCGTGGCAGCGGCCTGCGCGGCATGGGGGCGTCCGGCGTCCCCGGCTCACCCTGAATGGGCCCTTCGGTTTCTGTGCCGCGTGGCCTCCAGGAGAATGGGGTACGTTCAGGCCGAATCGATGGGGGCGGAAGACGGAAGGAGGCACGCGGTGTCATACGAACCCAAACTCGCCGCGGCTCTTTCCGGCGCGACTCTGCGCCAGCTGTCCCACTGGCGCCGAGCCTCCGGGCCCAAAGGCGCCGTGCTCGTCCCCGAGATCTCCAGCGAGAGGCCGATACTCTACTCGTTCCGCGACGTTGTCGCACTCCGCATCTGCGTGCAGCTGCGCGAAGAGGCTTCGTTGCAGAAGATCCGCCGTGCGCTGAACACGCTCCGGGAAGACCTCGGCGAGTGGGAGCACCTCTCCTCGTACAAACTCGTCGCGGGCCCGGACACGATCTATCTGGCTGAACCCGACCACGCCGTAGACCTGATCAAGGGGGGCAACGTGGTCATCCACCAGATGGTGGATGTTCTCGCGCCCTTCTATAAGGACGGCCGTAGCATTCCCGCTCTACTCACCCCCCGTGAGCACGTCGCGGTCGACGAGTCGGTCCGCGGCGGAGAACCGGTCATCCAAGGCACAAGGATCCCAGCCTCAGATGTCGCTGCCCTCGTAAGAGACGGCATCCCGCCGGACCAGATCGGTGAGTTCTACCCAGGCGTGACGGCCGAGGCCGCCCGGGACGCCGCCGACTTCAGCGAGTACGTCGACAGCTATGGCAGCAGCGAGCCCCGGCAGGTCGTCGCTTGAAACTGCTGCTCGACGAGAACGTGCCGCGCCCCATGGCCGAGATCGTGCGCATCCTGCTGAAGGCCCATGAAGTCGTTCACGTCCACGACCTCAAGGGCTGGACGGGCACGAAGGACATCGAGCTGTACGCCAAGGCCGAGGCCGACGGCTTCGAGGTCGTCATCACCAACGACACCAAGCAGCTCAGCCGGCCACTCGAAGTGGCGGCCATCGCACAGTCGGGCCTGCATCGCATCGAGTACCGCCAGAACAACAAGCATGGTGGCCTGGTGGGCCTGGGCACGGCGATCGCCACCGTCTGCGCGGCCCTTCCTCACGCCCTGTCCGAACTCGAAGCAGCTGACGGCCAGCGTCTCGTCTCTCTGACGTCGATCGACCCAACCCGGCAGAAGCGCCTCCAGATCACGGACCCGGCCGTCGCCCCGCCGAAGCACTGGCCGGGGCGCGATTCGACCGCTGAGTCCTGACACCTCGATACACGAGGGCTCCCGGCCAGTAACCCATCGGAATCGATGCGGGGAATGGCCTGGCATCGCTGCCTGCGCTTCGTCTCATCAAGACTCACTGCCGAGCTCTTCCTGGAGCTCGGCGATGCGTTGTTGGGTTGCCGCCGCGTTCTTCTGCTGACGGGTCAGCTTCGCCTCGACGGCTGCCAGTTCCCGGGCGAGCCGCTCCCGATCAGCTGCCGCCCGCTCACGGATGGTCCCGTCATCGCGGTACGCGGGCCCTACTCGCTCACTGCTCACTACGCCGCGACGCTCTCCGCACTCTGGGCAGTCGATGACGCGGGTGGAAACGCGGCTGTTCTCGCGATGCTGAATGTGGGGCACCACATGGTCGCAACGGAGAGTGAGGTCCCAAGTATCGAGGTCTTTCTTGCTCTCCTCCCGCGAAGGCCAGGACGCGAACAGGCTGGCGAGCTTCTCTATCTGCTTCGGCCCCATCGGCGGTGGCGGGCAACAAAAACAGCAGTGCGTCACCCGAGAACCGCTGACGGACCACCGAGCATCCCGGCAGTCGGCGTGCCGCTCGCGGAACCTCTGGTTGGCTTCCTCGTATTCGCGCTTCTCGGCCTCGGACAACCTCATGAGAGGTGGCCAGCTCCCCAGCTCATCCGTCATGGGTTGTCCGCAACCGCGACAGGGCTCACCGGCCACGTACTCCGCCCAGCTGAGGCACGTACCTTCTCGCTTCCAGCGTGCATCCCGCTCGCGGCGACGACGGTCGTCCGCTTCGGCATTCAGGGCCGAGCGCAGAGCACGTTTGGCGGCTCGTCGCCGCTTCTGCTCCTCCGTGAGCTTGGCCATGGCTTCACCCTTCGCTGCACCGTGTTCTCGTGCACAACCGTGGAATGCATGCTGGCGTGGCCACCCCGTGAGCCGACTGCCCGTGTGCCGGATGACGACTTGTGACCGGACCTGGATCGCAAGCGGCCTTCAGGCGACTGGTGTCGTCTGGAGCGGACAGCCGGAGCTTCCTGATTTGATACGCGGTCAGGAGCCGCACTGCAGAGAGCACGGACAACAGGGCATACGACGCAAGGGCCAATCTTGCCAGCCCGCGACCTGCCCCGAACCGGTACTTGCGGGGCGTCTGTGACTCAGCGCTACGACTGGTCACGTATCTGGGTGTAGGCATCACGGGAAGTGATACCCCTGGCGGTTTCAGCACCTGGTCGGTCCGCGGGCCCCTGGCCGAGTCCCGCCCTACCTGGGGATCGTCCGGTCTGATGCCATGGACGAAGTGGCTGGTTGGGACACCATCGTTGGGGGCGATGTGGGGACATCCACGCGATGGAAGGGACCGAACGGCGATCGGTGGAGCTCCGCTGGGAGGCGGCTGGCGCGCTGGCGGGAGGACTCACGTAACGCGGATCAGCGGCTAGAGGAGATCGCGGCGGACCACCTGAGCGCCCTGCACGAGACGCTCCGTGCCGATCGATCGGCTTTCGGGTTGTACGACACGGCTTGCGCGGCAGGCGAACGGCTCGCCGGAGCCCTGGGGCCGCTGGCTACAGAGGGGGCGGAGTCGGAGGACGCGCTCGTCGCGCGTCTCGTCTTGGAGGTCGGTGGGGACGGCGGCACACTCGCCGACGCCGCGGTGCGCAGGGGGATGGCCGCGGCGGTCCGCGATGTCCGGAGCAGACATCCCGAGCTGGACGATGCCATGGGCGGAGGCGGCGGCGGCTTCACCTGGGACATCCTGTGCGATCTCTACCAGGTGTTCTTCGCGGACATGGTGGGGGAGTTCCTCAGGTCCGTTGTCGCCGAGCACGTCAAGGTGGCGGTCCCGGTGCTCATCGCGGCCGATCCGGAAGGCAGGATCGCCGACTGGGTCGCGGAGAAGGTAGTGGACCTGGTGCCGAATCCTTGCGAGGAGTCCGCCGAAGCGACGGACCTTGCACAGGGTGTGGATACCGCGCAGTCAGTGGTGGACGCTCTGCAGGACCCGTCGGCTGCATTGCCCAAGATCGCCGAGTTGTTGGTACCGCGGGCGGTCGGAAAGGTGCTTGGCCTGATCACCGAGGAGATCACCGGAGAAGAGGGAGCTGCGGCGTGACCGATTCTGACGATTTCCTGTGGTGGCGCGGTCCTCGGAGCGACCGACCTCGTGGCGACCGCTGGACGGAGATCGGCGAGGAATCCTTCCAGGAAAAGGAGCGCCGCATCACCGGCCGGCACTATCTGCCCGGTTCCGTCCCCGACTGGGCCGAGGACCTGTTCCGCGTCGCCAGGGCGGCTTTCATCGCCGACAAGTACGTACGCCGGACCGGAGTACGGGACAGGTGGACCCGCCGCATCAGCCTCGCCGTGCCCGTCACGGAACACGAGCGGTGGGCAAGCGCAGCGGTCCGTACCCACCTCACTGCGCTTCTCCAAGACCTCACCGGGGACCTCTGGAACGTGGACTTCCGTCCCCTCACCGGTCACTACGTCGAGGAGGCGATGATCTCTCCCGACGACCCGCGTGCCGCGGAAGTCGCGTTGTTCTCCGGCGGACTGGATTCCCTCAGCTGGGCTGCCACCCGTGCGCGCGCCGCCGACTCCCGACCGCTGCTGCTCGTGATGTTCCGCGAGATCGGCCTGCTGCGTCTCCAGCAGCGGGTGTACAAGGCCGTCGAACGACTGGGCGGAGCAGGGCCGGTCCTGCTGTTGCCGATGAGCCAGACCCCGGCGGGCGACGGCTCGAGGTTACGGCTGGAGACCTCCTCCCGCACACGTGGCCTGCTGTATGCGACAGGCGCGATCCGCGCCGCCACCGCGCACGGTGTGAGTACCGTCCACATCCCCGAGAATGGCCAGCTCGCCCTCAATCCGCCCCTGACAGCGGCGCGTTCGGCCGCTTGTTCCACGCGCTCCGTGCACCCGCGGACGCTGCGCAGCCTGAACGCCTTGGTGACGGCCGTGAGTGACACGGAGAGCGCGGTGCAGGTGGTCAACCCCTTGGCACAGCTCACGAAAGGCGAGGTGTGCAAGGCCGGACGTGATGCGGGGCTCACCCCGTCCGACCTGGAGTCCACTCTGAGCTGCGGCAAGCCTCCAACCCGCCGAAGCGGCGGCCCTCCCATCGCCAACTGCGGGGTCTGCTTCCCGTGCCTCGTGCGCCGCTCCGGGCTGCTCCACGCCAACGGCATCGACGGCACCCGGTACGAGGCATTGCCGTGGGCGGACGGCTTACCGCTTGACCGGGGTGCCGACTGGCGCGCACTGCAGCGGTGGCTGCTCGGCAGATACACCATTACGGATCTCCTCACCGATACTCCGCTGCCGCCGGACATGGATCCAATGGCGGCCTTCGAATTGATCAAGCGCGGGCGGAAGGAACTGGCCCGACTGCTTCAGATCGCCGGTGCGGCCGAGGCCGCTGATGCGGCGTAGACGGCTTCGTGGCGTACGAATCAACGCCACACTGTTGAAGGCCAGTTGAGACGTATTCTTCCCTCTGGGGTGAAAGCTGTGGCAGGAGTGACGGCCCCATATCCGCTCCTTGCCGTGAGCGCTAGGCAGCAGAGACGATAGAGGGAGACGTCGTGGAGATTCAGATCACGGTCGATGCGCAGGGCGACGACGCAGCGGCACATGATCTCTACTACTGGCTCCGGCAGGATCGCGACCTCCGGCGTCACGTGGAGGTCGAACTGGAACAAGCCTCCGAAGTCTCTGACCGCATGAGCGCGGGCGAGATCATCAACATGTTCGTCAGCAACGGTATTGCCGCTGCGAGCTTGTTGGTGAACATCGTGGTCGCCTGGCGAGCATCCCGACCTTCGCCGCCCGGGGCCGTGACCTTCGAGCACGGCGGTATGACAGTGACCGTGCACGATGCGTCGGACGAAACCTTGCGCCGAGTCGCACTGCTGTTGGCTCCCGAGACCCACGGCGGAGACCCAGGGGCCACTGGTCCGGGACGTCCGTCGGCACCGTCGGTTGCAGGGAATCGGTGATGGGGCTGCCCGACCCCGACGGAACTCGTGTGGTGCTGATCGGTGCGGACGACTATCAGAACTTCTCGGACCTGCCAGCGGTGCGGAACAACCTCGCCAGGCTGGCAGAGCTGTTCAGGTCACCGGACGTTGGGGGGCTACCCGCCGGACATTGCGTGTCGCTGCGTAATCCCGCCGATGGCCAGGACGTACTCGATGCCGTCCACCAGGCAGCAAGCGAGGCGACAGACACGCTGGTGGTGTACTTCGCCGGCCACGGTATGCGGTCGCTCGATGGCTTTCTCTATCTCGCGCTGGGGCATTCCGAGCGAAACCGGAAGCTGTACAAGTCGGTGGCGTTCAACTACCTCCGCACAGCAGTGCTGGAAAGCGCAGCGCCCAGGAAGGTCGTGATCCTCGACTGTTGCTACAGCGGTGCCGCGCTGGAGGGATACATGGGCGGGCCGGATGAGTTCGCGGACCAGGCCGCCATCGAGGGTACCTATGTCATGACTGCCTCAGCCGCTACGCAGGCTGCCATGGCCCCCGTGGGTGCGCACTTCACTGCGTTCACCGGTGAACTCGTGAAAGCCATTACCGATGGCGTTCCAGACGTGTTGGGCCCACTCGACATGAACGCCCTCTACCAGCACGTCAGCCGTGAACTGGCATCACAGGGCATGCCGGTACCCCTGCAACGGGCCGGCGACCAGGGGCACGCCATCACACTGTTCCGAAACAAGTGGAAGCGGCCCAGGAAGGAGCCCACGCTCGCGACGCTGCGTGAAGAGTGGTTCCGCGCGATCCAAGAAGGGCTGCTCTGGCATGTAAGGGATGTCCCGGCGCTTGCTGAGGGCCGACTACGCACCGAGTTCGGCGAACCCGGGCTCATCGGCTCCCTGCTGGTGGCGCGGATCGCCGCCCGGCTCGCTCGGGGTGAGGGCACGGCGAATATCCGTGGCTGGCTCGCCGCCAGCCCTTTTTTCACTGCGCCCGGCCCCAATGCTGATGAGCTCACCGAGCTCATCAGCAAGGTCCAGTTCGGGTTCCAGCATGACGGGCTGGCCACCACCGTTGTGGTCCTCGACGGCCTGGGACTGCTCCCCTGGAGGCCGGAGAGCACGGACATGCTTCTCATTGAATACTGGGCTGCCCAACGAGGTCGTACGGTGCCTCGTACACGTGTGGAACGTGAACTCAGGGAGCTGTGGGACAGCACGGACTCGCGTGTCCACGCGGCACTCTCGGCGCTGCCGTCCTCTCCACTGGAGGCATATCCCGACGTGTGGAAGAGGCTGAAAGACGAGTCGGACTTCCGCGTCGGCAACGCGGGGGCCATGGTGCTCGGCGAGCGGAGTGGCGGCGACCGCGCCTGGGATCGGTGGATGTCCACCCGCACCTGGAGCATTCTCAAGGCTCGCCACTTGGTGCGCCTCGGCGGAGATCTCGTCCGCTGCCAGGCCGCGCAGCGTGCTCTCGGCCGTCTCCTCGATCAGGCACCTCCCGGCGATGAGTTCCGCGGTGTTCTTGAGCGGGCCGCAAAGATCATCCAGGAACAGTTGGAGCACATCGCCCTGGCTGTAGAGGGCATGAGCGCCATCGAGTACGAGCTGCTACGCGAGCGTAGCCGGGACGAACACTTCCAGGACGGCTGCCTTGTCACCTTCCAGCAGCATCTGCTGGAGCGGTACCGGTCCTTCACCCCTTTCCCCGAGCACGTGACAACACACGGCACCTGGGGCCCGCTTCCATGGTGGTCGATCGCCCTGCACGACGAGCGCGAACAACTTGCGGCGCAGGAGCTGCTTGTCCGCGGCGGCATGCAGATGAGTATCACCTCCAAGAGCCGTGACGCTGACGAGCTTGTCATCACCTGCCAGGAGCCCGGGTCCGGACCCTCAGGCATCACAGCCCGCCTCCGTTTCGATCTCCGCGACGCCGTGCACGCCTGCGAGCTGCTCCTGCTTGCCCGTCGGCAGTCGGTGGCGGTGGACTTCCTCACTGAACACATCGACGAGTGGGATGACCGCGAGGTCACCCTCATCGGCACGTTGCCCATCGACGTAGGCAGCGACATCGGAACTACGCTCGCCGATATCGCAACCGGTGCCCTGCGCCGACTCATGCCCGGTGCATCAGGCCCGGCTATTTACCATGACGGGGTCCCGGCGCTCGAGAGGCTCATCAAATCCTCACGGCTCCCGCAGATCTGCCGTCATCCGAGGTAGCGACCGAGCCTGATGAGGCTGGCATCGACATGCGCGTCAAACTGAACCTTTTCCATCTTGATCAGCTGGCGAGTTCGAGGGCGACGACGGCTCGGACGACAGCGGTGATCCGGGTAGTGCTGCAGCGGAGCTTCCGCAGGAGCCGCCAGCACTTGAGGATCGCCATGGCGCGTTCACCGAGGCTGCGGATCCTGGTGTGGTCCTGGTTGTGACGCCGGCGCCAGCCGCACAGGTTCTTGCCTCGGAACGGGACGCGGATGGCGGAGCCCGCACCCTGATAGGCCTTGTCTGCCCAGCACTTGATGTTGTCCGCGGCCAGGGCGGCGGGAATGCCGTGAGTCCGGGCCGCGGTCAGGTCGTGCGTGGCTCCCGGCAGTGCGTCCGAGGCCCAGATCAGGCGTCCGGCGGGATCGGCGAGGACCTGCACGTTCATCCCGTGGTGCTTCTTCTTCCCGGAGTAGTAGGGCCGGTCGGCGGCGATGCGGTCGATCAGCAGGAGTGTGCCGTCGAGGATCACGTACGCCTTCTTCCGCACGGTCTGCATGGCCTGTTCGAGCGTGGGCGCGAGGGCGGCCAGGAGGTCTACGGCCTCGCGTATGTACCGGTAGACCGTGGCGATCCCGACGCGGAAACCCGCCGCGAGGCGGGCATGGGTGTCACCGCAGCGCAGGTGGGCCAGGACCAGCAGGCCCTGCCGGCCGCAGGTGAGGCGCCGCCAGCGGGAGCCGATGCGGCGGCGGTGACCTGCGAGAAGTCTGGAGAGGTGCTGCAGGGTGCGGCTGGACAGATCAGTGGCAGACGGGTAGACAAGCACGAGAGCTCCTGGCGGACTGGTGATCTTGGTCGTGAACCCGTCTACCAGGAGCTCTCTTCGTGCCCGCCACCGGGACGCCGATCCACCCACCCGTCAGGTTGGAAAGGGTTGACTGTCTCCATGTCCATCAGACGTCGCGGAGAGGTGACGGAGTGTTCGACGGTCATGTAGTCGTGCCCGGCGATCTGGTCGTCGAGGTCGCCATGGAGGGCGAGGGTCTCAGTGTCAATGCCCTCGCTCTCTTCCATGCGGGCGACGATCTCGGTGTCGAGCTGTTCTGCGATCTTTCGCGGCTCGCGAACGCTCTCGACCTTTTCCTCAAGTTTCGCCACTGCTTTGGCCGGAACGCCCATTTCGTCTCTCCGTTCCGGCTGTCATGATCTATCCTCGCGAGCGCGCCAGCGACGAAGGTCGTGCGGTCTGTCGCCATCCGGTCGCGGAGGCCGTTGACCTGGTACCGCTGCGTCGGCTCCCTCCCCTGTCGCGACACATGTGTGAGGCAGGGATTCTGCTGGTCTGAGCCCGTTTCGCCGAACGCTCGTGGTCGTACGGGGGTGGCTCGTGAAGCCGAAATGGCCCGCACGAACAGTCGATGTGTTGACGATGCTAACAGGCTGACACTTGTTCATTTCCTGACTTTCGTGTACGTTCCTTCTGTGGGTGCTCCGTCTGTCACGATGAGCACGCCCACCACATGGGGAAAACGCGTGCCCTCGGCGGGGCCGCACGGGGAGGCAGCAGCATGAGTGAAGGTTCCGAGACGGTCGCCGGGCGGTTCCGCCTGCTGAGCTACGTCGACTCGGGAAACATGGGTGAGGTTCACCGCGCCGAGGACCTGGACGAGGCCGAGGACTCTCCCGACCGCTTCGTCGCCCTCAAGCTCATCCGCCGCCGCCGCTCGGGCACGCTGGTGGAGACCCGCACCGACCCGAAGGCGGTGGAGCGGTTCGCGCGCGAGGTGCGCATCATGCATCTGCTGAGCCACCCCAACCTGCCCCGCACGATCGACGGCGGGGTGGACGAGACCAACGGCGACCTTCCCTTCCTGGTCATGGAATTCCTGGACGGGCATCCACTCGCCGACCTCGTGGCGGAGGAAGGGCAGCTTCCGGTGCCCTGGGTCGCCGCCATCGGGGCACAGATGGCCGACGCCCTGGCCGCCGCTCACGTTGCCGGCGTGGTCCACCGGGACCTCAAGCCCCGCAACGTGATGCTCACCCGTGGTGGCGCAGTCAAAGTCCTCGACTTCGGTATCGGCCGGATTGTCGACGATCCCGACGGCACCAAGCTGACCAGCACGGGAGTGACCGTCGGCACGGCCCGCTACATGGCGCCGGAACAGTTCGAGGGCAGCCTCGTCACCCAGGCCGCCGATCTGTACGCCCTTGGGTGCATGCTGCACGAGACGCTGCTGGGGAACCCGCCCTTCATGGGCAACACCGCCTTTGATTTCCGCGACAAGCACGTCAATCAGGAGCCGACGCCGGTACGTCTGCTTCGTTCTGATGTGCCGGAGGCGCTGGCCCGCCTTGTGGACCGTCTCCTTGCGAAGAACCCCGCCGACCGCCCTGCTGACGCGGTCGCCGTCCGGGATGCGCTGCTTCCTTTCGTGGCGGAGGGCAGCACTCTTCCTGTCTGGCAGGACTTCGACCCGGTGAAGTGGCTGCTGCGGCCGGCCGACGAGGCCGTCTCGGTCACCGAGCCGCGGTCTTCCGAGCCGGCGGCACCGGAGCCCGTGAAGCGTTCCTTGTCCGGCTCGGGCATGGACGTCTTCGGTGTGCACGAGCAACTCATCAAGGACTACCGCTCGTTCACCGAGGGCGGCACCGTGATCCGGGACGAACGCATCAAGGACTTCGTGAAGAAGGACCTCGATGACAAATCGCAGTGGCCCAACCCTTGGCTGTCGCTCAATCCCTTCTTCGCTTCCGCCGGAACGGTCGCGGAACTCGCCGCGCAGAAGGTCCTGCAAGAGGAGTGCGCGAAGATCTTCCAGGCGGGGAAGTCCGAGAACTCCACCGTGTGCGACGGCCGCTCGCTCACCCTGCACCGTCACCAGCGTGCGGCGATCGACGCGGCCGCGGCCGGCGTCTCCTACGTCCTGACCACCGGCACCGGTTCCGGCAAGTCCCTCGCTTACATGGTCCCGATCGTCGACCGGGTTCTCAAAGAGCGGAAGCAGGCCGGGCCCGATGCGCCCAAGAGGGTGCGGGCCATCATCGTCTACCCGATGAACGCCCTCGCCAACAGCCAGCTCAAGGAGCTGGAGAAGTACCTGCGCAACGGTTACGGCGTCGGCAACGAGCCGGTCACCTTCGCCCGCTACACGGGCCAGGAGGACGACGAGACCCGCAGGAAGATCCGCAAGAACCCCCCGGACATCCTGCTCACCAACTACGTGATGCTGGAGCTGATGCTCACCCGGCCCGACGACCGCGACAGCCTCGTGGCCATGGCCGAGGGACTGCAGTTCCTCGTCTTCGACGAACTGCACACCTATCGGGGTCGGCAGGGTGCGGACGTCGCCCTGCTGATCCGCCGGGTGCGTGACGCCTGCCGCGCCGACGATGTGCAGTGCATCGGCACCTCCGCGACGATGTCGACCGAAGGCAGCCTGGAGGAGCAGAAGAACGTGGTGGCCGACATGGCGACCAAGCTCTTCGGCACGAAGGTCAGCCCCGAGCACATCATCGGCGAGACCCTGGTCCGCGCCACCGGCGAGACCCCGACCGTCGTACCCGCCGCGCGCCTCACGGAGACCGCCGCCCCGCGCGCCTACGCCGACCTCGTGACCGATCCTCTCGCGCGCTGGATCGAGACGTACTTCGGTCTCGGCACCGACGAGGCCACGGGGCAGCTTGTGCGTCAGAAACCCCGGAAGATCGAGGAGGCCGCCGTCGTACTCGCGGCGCAGAGCGAGGTGCCGGAGAAGCAGTGCGCGGACGCCCTTCGGGCCACGCTGGAAGCGGGCTCGCAGGCGTACCACCCTGTCACCGAACGCCCCTTGTTCGCTTTCCGGCTCCACCAGTTCCTGTCCAAGGGCGACACCGTCTACGTCACCCTGGAGAACAAGGCCGACCGCCACCCCACCCGTGACTACCAGCGGGTCCGTCCGGGCACCGACGGACACGTCCTGATGCCGCTCGCCTTCTGCCGTGAGTGCGGTCAGGAGTACCTCACCGTGTGGCGTACGGAGAAGGACGGCGAGGTCCGCTACGAGCCGCGCCGCGACACCTCCGCCACCGGGGGCCGCGCCGGTGACGGCTACCTCTACCTCGACACGGACCGCTATCTGCACACCCCTCCCTGGCCCCAAACCCCGGAAGAGGCCATCGCTGACCGGCGGCTGCCCGAGTCCTGGCTGGAGATCGACGACAGGGGCCAGGAGGTCGTCAAGAAGTCCTACCGGGACCGGCTGCCGCGGGCGGTCACCGTCGATCCGTACGGAATCGAGTCCAAGGGCGAACTGCACGTGGCGTTCATCCCCGCCCCGTTCCTGTTCTGCCTGCACTGCTCGGTCTCCTACGAGCAGACCCGCGGGAAGGACTTCGCCAAGCTCGCCACCTTGGACCAGGAAGGCCGCTCCTCGGCGACCTCGCTGATCTCAGCATCCGTCGTGCGCTCGCTGGACAGCGTGCCGGAGGCGGCGCTCCCCAAGGCGGCACGCAAGCTCCTCACGTTCGTCGACAACCGGCAGGACGCCTCCCTCCAGGCCGGCCACTTCAACGACTTCGTCCAGGTCACCGAATTGCGCGGAGCGCTGTACCGGGCCGCCGTCGCCGCGGGCACGGACGGTATCCAGCATGAAGAGCTGACCTCCCGGGTCTCCAACGCCCTCGCCCTGGAGCCCGTCGTGTACACGGGCGAGTCCGACCTGCCCCCGCGGCTGGCCGCCGCCGCGGCGAGGACCCTGCGGGATGTGATCGCTTTCCGGCTCTACCTCGACCTGGAGCGCGGCTGGCGTGTCACCATGCCGAACCTGGAGCAGACGGGACTCCTGGAGATCGACTACGCCGACCTCCAGTGGGTCGCCGAACGCCAGGACCGCTGGGAACAGGCGCACCCCTCCCTGCGTGAGGCAGACGCCTCCCTGCGCGCCGAGATCATGAAGGCGCTACTCGACGAGATGCGCCGGTCTCTCGCCATCGACGTCCAGTACTTCCGTGACGACTTCGACTCGCTCCAGAGCGCCAGCGAGGAGAGGCTGGTCGACCCGTGGGTCCTCTCCAAGAGCGACACGCCCAAGGTCGCCACCGCCTATCCCCAGCCCTCGAAGCCCGGGATGGACCGGGCGGGACTGTTCCTGTCCGCGCGCGGCAAGTACGGAAAGTACCTGCGCCGCACGCATCGCGGGTTCGACAGGAACATGGACCCTGCCGACCTGCAGACAGTCATCGAGGATCTGCTGAAGGTCCTCAGGAACGCCGGGCTCGTGACCGAGGTGCCCGTGGCCCCGCAGAAGGCCGGGCGCTTCCGCAAGCCGTCGACGACCGCCACCGGTTACCGGGTGTCGGCCGCCTCCATCATCTGGCGGGCCGGCACGGGCGAAACCGGTGCCCATGATCCCCTCACCCGTACGTACGCCAGCGGCGACGGCCCGCGCGTCAACGCCTTCTTCCGCCAGCTCTACCGCGAAACGGCCGACGGCCTGTCCGGCCTGTTCGCGCGCGAGCACACCGCGCAGGTCGACCCCGAGGACCGGCAGAAGCGGGAGGAAGCCTTCAGCAAGGCCGAACTCAAGCTGCTCTACTGCTCCCCGACGATGGAGCTGGGCGTCGACATCTCCTCGCTCAACGCCGTCATGATGCGCAACGTCCCTCCCACTCCGGCCAACTACGCCCAGCGCAGCGGCCGTGCCGGGCGCAGTGGCCAGCCCGCCCTCGTGACCACCTACTGCGCCACCGGCAACAGCCACGACCAGTACTACTTCCGCCACTCCGCCCGCATGGTGGCCGGCGCCGTCGTCCCGCCACGCCTGGACCTGGCCAACGAGGACCTGGTCCGCTCGCACCTCCAGGGCATCTGGCTCGCCGAGGCCGGACTCACGCTGGGGCGGGCCATTCCGCAGATCCTCGACATCGCCCACGGCGAGACCTCCGGGAGCCCGGCTCCTGGCCTCGCTCTCCGCGACGACATCCTGGCCGCCTCCCACGAGCCCGGCGCGCAGTCCCGCACGGTGGACGCCGCCCGGCGCATCCTCGGCCCGCTGCTGCCCCAGTTCGGTGAGACCACCTGGTGGGACGAGCGGTGGATCGAGGACGCCGTGCGCAAGGCGCCGCGCAACTTCGACCGGGCCTTCGACCGCTGGCGCGACCTGTACCGGGCGGCCCTCGTCGACCAGTACGTGCAGAACAAGCGGGTCCTCGACCACACCCTGACCGAGGGCGACCGGAGGCAGGCGTTCCGGCGCCGCACCCAGGCCGAGACCCAGCTCAACCTGCTCAAGAACGAGAGCCCGGACAACCGCTCCGTCCTGTCCGACTTCAACCCCTACCGCTACCTCGCGTCCGAGGGCTTCCTGCCCGGCTACTCCTTCCCCCGGCTGCCGCTGGCCGCCTTCATCCCCACCCGGGGTGGCCGTCAGGGCGACGGGGACTATCTCCAGAGGCCCCGCTTCCTCGCGATCCGCGAGTTCGGCCCCGGCGCGCTCATCTACCACGAGGGCGCCCGCTACCAGGTCACCCGCATCCAGCTGCCGCCCGACTCCTCCGGCGACATCTCCACCAGCGAGGCCCGCCGCTGCGCCCACTGCGGCTACCTCGACGAACCCGAGCAGCGCCGGGACAAGTGCGAGATGTGCGACAAGCCGCTGGGTGCGCCCACCTACAACCTGCTGCACCTGCACACCGTCTACACCCAGCGCCGGGAGCGGATCTCCTCCGACGAGGAGGAGCGCCGCCGGGCCGGATTTCGGCTGGAGACGTCGTACCGCTTCCGGCGGCACGGCACGCGCAGGGGGCGGCAGGATGCCCGGGTCGCCGACTCCGCCGGTCCGCTCGCCACGCTCACCTACGGTGACTCCGCCACCGTCCGCATCACCAACGTCGGCAGGCTGCGCGCCAAGGACAACGAGCCGGCCGGCTACTGGCTCGACCCCACCGACGGGCGTTGGATGAACGAGCGGGACGCCTCCGACGCATCAGGCGACTCCAGTGAGATGCCTGTCATCGACGAGGACGGCAAGGAGAAGCGCCGCAAGAAGCGGGTCATCCCGTTCGTCGAGGACCGCCGCAACATCCTCGTCGTCACCCTTGACGAGCCGCTGCCGGACCCGGTCGCCCTGACGTTGATGTACGCCCTGGAGCGCGGCATCGAGACCGCCTTCGAGCTGGAGGACTCCGAGCTGACCAGCGAACTGCTGCCGCCGGCCGACGGACCGCGCGACCGGCTGCTGTTCACCGAGGCCGCCGAGGGAGGCGCGGGCGTCCTCCGGCGGCTCCAGGCCGAACCGCAGGCTCTGGCCAAGGCAGCCCGGCAGGCTCTCGCCATCTGCCACTTCGATGAGCACGGCGGGGACGAGAAGGGACCGCACCCCGACCGGCCCTGCGCCCGAGGCTGCTACGAGTGCCTGCTGACGTACGGCAACCAGCTCCACCACGGCGTGATCGACCGCGGCTTGGTCACCGCCCTGCTGCTACGGCTCGCGTCCGCCGAGGCGACGAGCGAGAGGCGCGGCGAAACGACCACCGATCAGCACCAAAGGCTGGTGGCGGCTTCCGCCGCCGCGACCACCAGTGCGGCCCCACAGCTCACCTCGGTGGAGACGGAGTTCCTGACCTGGCTCAGGGAGCGCGGCCTCCGGCTGCCCGACGAGGCGGGGATCACGGTCCCCGAGGCCGACGCCCGCCCGGACTTCGTCTACCGGATGCCGGGGGTCAACCTCGCCGTCTTCCTCGGCGGCGCGGACGCCGAGGAAGACGCGGCGCGGGATGAGGACGCCGAGGAGCGGCTGTACCTCGCCCGGTGGGACGTCATCCGCTTCCCGGAAGGAAGCGACTGGGACGCCATCGCCGCCGAGCACGCCCGTTACTTCGGCCTCGGCCCGTCCTCATGACAGCCCGCCCGCACCGTCCGCCCCGCCCGGCCGTGGAACCGGCTGACACCTCCGCGAGGAAGCCCCGATGAAGCACACCTACACCCCCGGCTCCCTGGTCACCGCCCGTGGCCGCGAATGGGTCGTCCTTCCCGACAGCGAGCCCGACCTGCTGGTGCTGCGTCCCCTGGGCGGCTCCGACGACGACATCTCGGCCGTCTTCCCCGCGTTCGAGCAGGTACGGGACGCCCAGTTCGCGCCCCCGTCCCCGGCCGACCTCGGCGATCAGCGGGCGGCCGGGCTGCTGCGCTCCTCCCTGCGGATCGGCTTCCGCTCCGGCGCCGGACCGTTCCGCTCCCTCGCCGGCATCGCCGTGGAGCCCCGCGCCTACCAGCTCGTCCCTTTGCTGATGGCCCTGCGGCAGCACACCGTACGGATGCTGATCTCCGACGACGTCGGAATCGGCAAGACCATCGAGGCGGGCCTGATCGCGAAGGAACTCCTGGCCCAAGGTGAGGCCAAGGGCCTGGCCGTGCTCTGTTCGCCCGCCCTGGCCGAGCAGTGGCAGGAGGAGCTGCGGACCAAGTTCGGCATCGACGCCGAACTAGTCCTCGCCTCCACGGTCTCCCGCCTCGAACGCGGCCTGGACCTCGGCCAGTCCCTGTTCGACCGGTATCCGCACGTCATCGTCTCCACGGACTACATCAAGTCCACCCGGCACCGCGACGACTTCGTACGGCACTGCCCCGACCTCGTCATCGTCGACGAGGCCCACACCTGCGTCGCCGCCGACGACACCGTCTCCACCCAGAACCAACTCCGCTACGAGCTGCTGCGGCGCATCGCGAAGGACCCGGACCGGCACCTGCTGCTCGTCACCGCGACCCCACACAGCGGCAAGGAGTCCGGCTTCCGCAACCTCCTCGGCCTGGTCCGTCCGGAACTGGCCGACGTGGACCTGGAGACGGACCGCGGACGACGGCTCCTCGCCCAGCACTTCGTGCAGCGCAAGCGTGGCGACGTACGCCAGTACCTCACCAAGGAGAGCGGGCTCGCCGACGACAGCCTGGCCGAGAAGACCGCGTTCCCCTCCGACCGTAAGTCCAAGGACGAGAAGTACAAGCTGTCTCCCGCCTACCGGGCGCTGCTCGACGACGCCATCGCCTACGCGAGCGAACGCGTCCAGGCTGCTGGTGAGCAGGGGCGGCGCGAGGCGCGTATCGCCTGGTGGTCCGCGATCGCCCTGCTGCGCTCCCTGGTCTCCTCGCCCCGGGCCGCCTCCCAGACCCTCTCGACCCGCTCGGCCGCGGCCGTCGCCGCCAGCGCCGAGGAGGCCGACCGGCTCGCCGCCCCGCTGACCCGGGACTCCGCCGACAGCGACGCCCTGGAGGGCCTGGACGCGGCTCCCGGCGCGGAGACCGACGGCGCCGGAGCCCGCCTGGCCGACCTCGCCGAACGGGCCGCCGCCCTGGAGGGTCCGGAAGCCGACCTCAAGCTCGCGGCTCTCGTCCGGCACCTCAAGGTGCTCCTGAAGGACGGCTACCACCCGATCGTCTTCTGCCGGTACATCCCGACCGCCGAGTATGTTGCCGAGCACCTGGAGAAGAAGCTCGGATCCAAGACGGTCGTCAAGGCCGTCACCGGCACCCTCTCCCCGCAGCAGCGCCTCACCCGCATCGAGGAGCTGGCGACACTCGCGGGCGACGACCCCGCCGCCCGCCGCGTCCTCGTCGCCACCGACTGCCTCTCCGAAGGCGTCAACCTCCAGCACCACTTCGATGCCGTCGTCCACTACGACCTCGCCTGGAACCCCACCCGCCACGACCAGCGCGAAGGCCGAGTGGACCGGTACGGGCAGAAGCGCGACGAGGTCCGCGTCATCACCCTGTACGGCATCGACAACGGCATCGACGGCAAGGTCCTCGAAGTCCTCATCGCCAAGCACCGTCAGATCCGCAAGGACCTCGGCATCTCGGTCTCCGTCCCCGACGAGGCGTCCTCCGGCGTGACCGACGCCATTGTCGAATGGCTCCTGATGCGCGGCCAACAGCCCGAGCAGGAAGGGCTGTTCGCCGTTGAGGAACTGAAGACGGTGGATGCGAGGGCCGCCGAGTTGGAACGCGAGTGGAACTCCGCCGCGGAACGCGAGACGACCTCCCGCTCCCGCTTCGCCCAGCGCGCCATCCACCCCGAGGAGGTCGCCCGCGAGGTCGCCGCCATCCGCGACACCCTCGGCCGTGCGGACGAGGTGAGCGGCTTCGTCCGGCACGCACTGGCCGCCCTCGAAGCACACGTCGTCGAAGCCGGCGACGGATCGGGCGACTTCACCGCCGAGGTCAGCGGAGTCCCTGCCGGACTGCGCGACGCCCTCGCCCCCGTAGCGGGCGCCGAGGCGGTCGAGTCCGGGCGGCCCATCCCGTTCCGCACCACGGCGGCCGTGGCCCGCGGCGAAGCCGCCCTCGTCCGCACCGACCCCGTCGTCGGAGCGGTCGCGGCCCACGTCCTCAACGCGGCCCTCGACACCGAGGCCGCCGGCCGTCGCCCCGCCCGGCGCTGCGGGGTGGTCTCCACGGAGGCCGTGACCGTCCCCACGACTCTGCTCCTGGTCCGCTACCGCTTCCACCTCACCCTGCCCTCCCGGCAGGGCAAACAGAGGATCGTCGCCGAGGACGCCCGCCTCCTCGCCTACCAGGGATCGGCGAAGAACCCGGTCTGGCTCCCCGAGGAACAGGCCCTGGACCTGCTCACCGCTGAGGCCGCCGAGAACACGGACGACTACTTCCAGGAACGGACGATGCGCCGCACCCTCGGACAACTGGACGCGGTACAGGACCACATGACGGCCTACGGCGACGAACTCGCCGCAGAGCTGCACGAGTCCCACCGGCGGGTCAGGCGCGCATCCGACGAAATCGTGCAGGGCCTGAAGGTGACCGCCCAGCAGCCCGCCGACATCCTCGGCGTCTACGTCTACCTGCCCCCGATCACCGCAGACGGAGAGGCCGCCTGATGTCCGCCACCACCCGCAACCAGGTCTTCTCCGCCGTCCACACCGTCGGCGGCCTGCTCCCCGCCGACATGCTCGTCCGCATCTCGGAGAGCAAGGAGGGCAGGGACGTCCCGGGTTCCGGCCCCGCCGACTACCACGTGACCGGCCCTCGGCGGTCGGTGCGCGACGAGGCCGAGCGCCACTGGGACTACCTCAAGGCCGTCTGGCGCGAACTCCGAGAGAAACTGCCGGTCAGCGCCGAGGCCGACCTGCCCGCCGACCCGACCGGCCTCGCCGTCGGCCAGTGGCTGGAGCCGCTCTTCAACGAGCTGGGCTTCGGCCGGCTCACCACGGTCGCGGTCGGCGAGTACCGGGCCGACAGCGACCCGGAACGCGTCTTCCCCATCAGCCACAGCTGGCACCACGTGCCCGTCCACATGGCCGCCTGGAACGCCCTGCTCGACAAACGGCCCGGCGGCGTGGGCACCGTACCCCCGCACTCCCTCCTCCAGGAGTGCCTGAACCGGCGGGAAGCCCACCTGTGGGGCGTTCTCACCAACGGCCGACAGCTGCGCCTGCTGCGCGACTCGAACGCCCTGGCCACCGCCTCGTACGTCGAGTTCGACCTCGAAGCCATCTTCGACGGTGAGCTGTTCAGCGAGTTCGTCCTGCTCTACCGGCTGCTGCACGTCTCCCGCTTCGAGACCGGCGAAGCGGGGGTGCCGTCCGCGTGCTGGCTGGAGCAGTGGCGTACGGAGGCGATCGCCTCGGGCACCCGGGCGCTCGACCACCACCGCGACGGCGTCCAGCGGGCCATCACCACTCTCGGCACGGGCTTCCTGCGCCACCCGGCCAACGCGGACCTGCGCGACAACCTGGACGCCGACCGCTTCCACGCGGCCCTGCTGCGCCTCGCCTACCGAATGATCTTCCTCTTCGTCGCCGAGGACCGCGAAGCCCTCCACCACCCCGACGCGAGCGACGACGCCCGCAAGCGGTACGCCAAGTACTTCAGCTCCGCTCGCCTGCGCCGTCACGCCCTGCGTCGCCAGGGCACCGCGCACGCCGACCAGTACGCCGCGCTGCGCATCGTCCTGGACGCCCTGGGCCGTGAGGACGGCCGGCCCGAGCTGGGACTGCCCGGCCTCGGCGGCCTCTTCGACGACATCGCCGCCGACGAACCCCTGCGGGACTGCGCCCTGTCGAACGCCTCCCTGCTGGAGGCGGTGCGCCACCTCTCCCGCGTACGCGACGAGAAGACTGCGCGCTGGCGGCCGGTGGACTACCGCAACATGGGCTCGGAGGAGCTTGGCTCCATCTACGAGTCCCTGCTGGAACTGGTCCCCAAGCACAGCGCCACCGAGCGCTCCTTCGAGCTGGTCAACCGGCTCGGCAACGACCGCAAGAAGACCGGCTCCTACTACACCCCCAGCTCGCTCATCGAGACCCTGCTCGACTCCACGCTCGACCCGGTGATAGACGATGCCCAGAAGCGTGGGGAGCAGGCCGCCACGGCGGCGGGCGAGCCCGACCCGTCGGAAGCGATCGTCCGCGAGCTGCTGTCGCTGACGGTCTGCGACCCGGCCTGCGGTTCGGGCCACTTCCTCGTAGCGGCGGCCCGCCGCATCGCCAAGCGGGTGGCGGCGGTACGCGAGAGCAACCCGGAACCGCCCCCCGTCGCCGTACGCACCGCCCTGCACGAGGTCGTCGCCCGCTGCGTCTACGGCGTGGACCTCAACCCGATGGCGGTCGAACTGGCCAAGGTCTCACTGTGGTTGGAGGCCCTGGAGCCGGGGAAGGCGCTGGGCTTCCTGGACGCGCACATCAAGCACGGGAACGGTCTGGTGGGCACCACGCCCACGCTGATGCTGGGCGGCATCCCGAACAAGGCGTTCAAGGCCGTCGAGGGGGACGACGAGAAGTACGCCAAGTTCCTGGAGAAGCAGAACGACCAGGAGCGCAAGGGCCAGAGCGGCCTTTTCGAGGTGGTCGTGGAGACGAAGGTCTCCAACACCGCCTTCGCCTCGGGTCTCCGCCGGATCATCGCTGCCCCGTCGGGCAACTTGCGGCAGGTACACGCCCAGCAGGCGGCGTACGAGAAGTGGCAGGACGAGAAGGAGTACGTCCACGCCCGGCACATCGCCGACGCCTGGTGCGCCGCGTTCATGTGGCGCAAGACCAAGGACGCCCCAGCCCCCGTCACCCACGAGGTGTTCCAGGCCCTGCGGGACCCCGAGGCCCGGTCGGCCTCGAAGGCGACCCACGACGAGATCGATGCGCTGCGCGACCTGTATCGCTTCTTCCATTGGCACCTGGAGTTCCCGGAGGTCTTCACGGTCCCGGAGCAGGCCGACGCGGCGACGGGCGACGCCGTGGACCCGGCCACGGGGTGGGCGGGCGGCTTCTCTTGTGTGGTGGGCAACCCGCCGTGGGACAAGGTCGACTTCGAGGACAAGAAGTACTTCAGCGTGGTCGAGCCGGCGATCGCGGCCATCGCGGGCACGGCGCGGCGTACGCGGATCGCGGAGTGGGAGGCCGAGAACGAGGAGGCCGGGAACGAGGAGGCGGGGAGGCGCTACCGGACGGCGCGGCGGGCGGTGAAGTCCACGTTCCTGTTCGCGGGGGGCTCGGGGGCGTTCCCGCTGTGTGCGAAGGGGCTGACGGCCAAGGGGGTCAACTCCCTTCAGACGGATCAGTTGTTCGCGGAGCGCTTCGCGACGATCGCCGCGCCCAGGAGCCGCTTCGGCTGCATTCTTCCCACGGCGATCGCGACCGGCGCGGGGTCGCAGTACCTGTTCAGCGACTTCACCCGGCGGGGGGCGGTGGCGGCGCTGTACGACTTCGAGAACCGCAAGCCGCTCTTCGTGGGGGTGCACGCCAGCTACAAGTTCTGCCTGCTCTCCCTGGCCGGAAGGGACCTACGCGAGCCTGCGGCCCGCTTCGCGTTCTTCCTGGAGGACCCGGCGGATTTGGATGATGCGGAGCGGGTGTTCGCACTCAGCCCAGAGGAGGTCGCCCTCATCAATCCCAATACGGGGACGCTGCCGATCTTTCGGACGCGGCGGGACGCGGATCTTACGGCGGCGATTTACCGGCGTATTCCGGTGCTGTGGAACGAGACAGAGCGGGGTGGCAATCCGTGGGGGATCACCTTCAAACGGCTCTTTGACATGACCGACGACTCCGACCTCTTCCGTACCCGCGAGAAGTTGGAGGGGGAGGGCTGGGAGCTGACCGGCAATGTGTTCGCGCAGGACGGGAAGCGGATGCTGCCCTTGTACGAGGGCAAGATGGCTCACCACTTCGACCACCGCTGGAACAGCTACTACGACACGGGCAACGAGGATCGCCGACGCCTCAACCTGGCGGAGAAGCAGGAGGCGTCGGCTGCCGCCATGCCCCGGTACTGGATCGCGGATGAAGGGCTCATCCCGACCACCAGGAAGGGCAAGGAGGTCGAGGTTCCTGGGATCGAGGTACGTCTGAATGAACTGGGCTGGGAGCGGGATTGGCTTTGCGGATGGAGGGATGTCTGCCGATCGACGGATGAGCGCACGGCAATTGCAACGTTCCTGCCGCGTACTGCCGTCGGGCACAAGTTCCCATTGATGCTCTCCACTGCATCGTCTGCCCTCGTCGCCGCGCTGATCGCTGCTCAGAGTTCTCTCGTTTTTGACTACGTGAGCAGGCAGAAGATCGGCGGCACCAGCATGGGGCTCTTCATCTGGAAGCAGTTGCCGGTACCGAGTCCAACCACAGTTGAGCCGCACACGCGATTTCTTACACCGAGAGTGCTTGAACTCCTTTACACAGCGCTTGACATGGGTCCTCTCGCCCGCGACCTCGGTGATACGGCCGAGCCCTTCCGCTGGGATGAGACCCGCCGAGCCCAGATCCGTGCCGAGTTGGACGCGTACTTCTTCCACCTCTACGGCGTCAGTCGCGAGGACGCGGACTACATCCTGGAAACCTTCCAGACCGAGCCCAAGGGCGGGCTCAAGCACAACGAGATCGCCAAGTACGGCCACTACCGCACCAAGGATCTCGTCCTCGCCGAGTACGACCGCATGGCCGCAGTCGGCGTAAGCCTCACCGCGCCCCTCGTGGACGGTGAGAACTACACCTCCACGCTCACCCCGCCGCCCGGCCACGGCCCGCGTCACCCCGCCGAGGTCGAGGTCGCTTGACGAGCGCGGTCCGGGCGGGCCCCATCGCTGATTGCCTGCCCGGACCGCTACAGCAGGTGATCGGCCTTGCCGGCCTTGATGTCCCGGATGAGGGTGCGCAGGGCCTCCCGTGTGTCCGTCAGGTACGTCTCCTCCTGCCCCGCGACCGCGATGTACGCATTGTCGTCGGCGTCGATGCCGACGCGGAAGCAGTTGGAACTCTCCGCGCAGAAGGGCTCTTCCCACGTGATGTCGGACACGGCGTGTTCTCCTGTCAGGCTTTGGCGAGGCCGAGTATGAAGTCGCGGGACTTGCTGGAGCTGAACGATGTTGCTTCCATCCAGTCCAGTTGGGCACGGTACTTGTCGAGTTGAGCGGGGGCATGGGTGAACCCGGGTCCGTGAGCGGAGTCGAGCTGCACTGTGTCGAGTTGGGGAACGATCCCTTCGGCGTAGACGAGCGCCTGCCCCGCTCCGGGGAACGCCCCGGAGGAGAACGGCACCACCCTCACGTCCACATGGCTCAGCTCGCTCATCTCGCACAGATGGTCCAACTGCGCTCGCATGACCTTCATTCCGCCGAACTCGATCCGCAGCGCCGCCTCATGGATATACGCGGTGTAGGAGATCGGCTCGGGTCGGTGGAGCACCTGCTGTCGTTGCAGGCGCAGCGCGACCCGAAGTTCGATCTCATGGTTCGACAGCGCTGGCAGAGCAGCGTTGCCCACGGCCCTCACGTACCCGTCCGTCTGAAGCAGGCCGGGCGCATGGAGGAATACTCCGGCCCGAACGGAGGCGGCATGCCACTCCAGTTCGGTGATATCGAGCAGCCCCGCCGGTAGTTGCCCTCGGTACGTCTCCCACCAGTCCTTCGGCCGTGGCTCGGCCATGGAGACAAGGGCTTCGACGTAACGCTCGTCGTTGCAGCCGTAGTTCGTCGCGAGTGTTCGAACTCGCTCCGACGTGACGGCGCGAACGCCGGACTCGATGTTCGAGATCTTCGCTCTGTCCAGCCCGAGCAGCCGAGCTGCGAACTCGGTGGTCTCGCCGGCGTCGTTCCTCATCCTGCGCAGTTCGGCACCGAGTCGCTTCTGGCGTTCACTGGGGACACTCCTTGGTGGCATGCGGTGATTCTTCCGGGTTGGCGAGGGGTCGGTGTGCCTGGGGTGCGGCCCGACGAGCACCACCAGGGGGCAATTCTCCGAACTGAGTGGTAAATGCCACCCATCGTGCTCTACCTTAAGTCACGCGACGCTCACGCAAGGCGAGAACGAAGAGCATCGCGCGAGCGCGCCCGTGTCCTCCTGCCCTGGGAGGGGGTGTGCCCGCGCCAGGGAGACGAGCCACCGCCCCGCCGCGTCGATGAAGCGTCCATGTGCCCGCGCAAGTCACCACCTCGTCGTTCTCCGACACCCCACTACCGAGCGGAGTCGTCATGCCCGAAAACCCCTCCAGCCCTGTACCGGCCACGTCTGGCGAACCTGCCGACCATGGTCACCCTGTTCCGGTCGGAGTCGGGGTGCGGTTCGCGTCCCCCGCCTACGCCCTCGGCTCACCGTTCGCGCTCCAGGCCGCTTCGAGGGTCACCCAGTGTCCGCCTCCCCCATCGAACCTCGCGGAGCCGTCCGCCTCCCACTTCGTCTACGGACTGACGCTCCCCTCGGCCGTCGGAACTCCGGTGGTCGCTCAGGAGGCGGTGGAGATCGTCCTTGACGTGCACGGTGTCGAGGATGCGCTGGTCGATCCGATGCTCGCTGTCGTCCACGAACTGGCCATCCATGCCTGCCGGTTCACCGGTGCGGGAGAGATGATCCATCTCGTGCTCCGTCGAACCGATGACACCCTCCAAGCCGTGGTGCACGACACGCACGCCCTTCACGCCCATCCCCGCCTCGCCGACCAATGCGCCGAACGGCGGAAGGTCTCTCTCGCGGTGGTCCGCGAACTGTCCGCGAGGCATCACGGGGAGTGGGGTTTCGCTGCCGCGCAGCCACCCGCTTCCGGTGGGTGTACCTGGGTCACGCTCGTGCACGTCCCGCGAATTCCTTCGGGGCCGGACGCTATCCCTGAGCGAGCGGCCTGACGCCACGCAGCCGTTCCGCCGCCGCCCTCGACGTCGTGGGTGCCCGCACGCGCCTCCGGGCACCAGTCGGCCGAAGGCGGCGCGGCGGCCGACGGAATCAGTTGTCGTCCCGCCGCCGTTCGTCCGCACACGCGAGCCACAGCGCGTAGGAGTGCCGCAGCTCGGCGAGGGCTTCCTCGTTCAGTGCCGGGTCGGAGACCGAGACGTTGGCCAGGCGCATGACGATCTCCGTCATGTGTTCGGTGACGACGGCTGAGCGGCGGGCGTGCGCGGCGGCGCGCTGGGCGGCGATCTTCTCCCGGGCGGCCATCATGTCGGTCAACGTGCCGTAGCCGGGCTGTTCGGCGTCGTACAGGGAGGGCACCCGAGGCAGCCCGGCCGCTGTGAGCGTGGGTACGGGATCGCGGTCGTCCGCCGGCGTCCGTACGCCCTCTGTCCCAGCGTCCTCCATGCCCAGGATGCGCAGAACGACCTGCCGCTCAGCCTCGGAAACGGCCACCTTGGCCGCCAGAGTGTCGAGTTCGTCGAGGATGCCGGGCACGGTACCGGAGTCCCCCTCGGTGAGGTGGTCTTCGAGTTCCCGCGCAAGGGCGTGAGCACGCTCGGAGGCCGCGTCGAGCAGCGAGTTGCATGCGTCGATCTCGGCGAAGGCGCGCTGGGCTGTCTGTAAGGCCATGTCGAGGACGTCGCCAGGCTCGCCCGTCAGCATGCGGGTGTGGTGGAGCAGGGAGCGTACGTGTGTACGCGCTGTCTCCAGCGGGTCGTGCTCCAGCTCTTCCTGCACCCCCTGCCATTCATCGGCCATGAGGTCTTCGGTTCCGTTCGGTCGGGTGGGCTGCACTTGTTGACCCCTTCTCGTACTTCGGTTCAGACGGGTTGCATTCGCGGGTTCTGGGCGAGTGGACCGCCTACGTGGCCACGTCGGGATCCATACCGTACACGTTTTCGAGTTTCTGAGCATCACGAAGTCTGTTGACATCGCCAACGTGCATCATGGAAGATCGGGGAGTGAACAGCGCGGCGGTCCCGTCGTGCTCTCCGTCTGATCGTGCAAGGAGCACCGCCATGACCGACGACACCCCTCTGCGTCAGCTGCTCGACGACCGCCTCACCGCGGGCCTCGCCGCCTCCGAACTGGCCCCGGAGGCAGCCGACCTGCTGCGCGGGATGCTTCCCGAGCCGACGCCGGAGAGCACCGGACGCGCCGGGCCCGTGTACCTGCGCTCCATCACGGCGGCGGGCTGGCGGGGCGTCGGCCCCGAGACCACGCTCGACCTTCCGCCCGGCCCCGGGCTGACCGTCGTCGCGGGTCGCAACGGCACCGGCAAGTCGAGCTTCGCCGAAGCCGCCGAGATGGCGCTGACGGGCTTCAACGCCCGCTGGGACGGGAGCAACGGCAAGGCTCGTACGGCGGTGTGGAAGGAGGGGTGGCGCAACCTGCACGACTCCACGGTCCCGACCGTCTCCGTACGGCTCACCCTGGACGACACCGGCGACCCGGTCACCGTGCGCCGCACGTGGTACGGGGCGAAGGTGGACGAGGCGCGCACGACGGTGGAGCGGGCGGACGGCACGGAGCAGAAGCTGGAGGAGAGCATCGACGCCTCGACGCTCTCCCTCTACCGCCCGTTCCTGCCGTACAGCGAACTGGGCTCGATGGTCGACGGGACGCTCAGCGCCCTGCACAACACCCTGGCCCGGTTCATCGGGCTCGGCCAGCTCGGCGACATCGACGACTGGCTCGCGGCCCGCATCAAGGAGTGCAAGGACGTCGAGAAGCGGCCCAGCGCCCTCAAGACCGCGGCCGTCGACGCTCTGACCGGACTCGACGACCAGCGTGCCGTCGAAGCTGCTCGGGCACTCGGCGGACGTACCCCCGATGCGGACGCCGTCCGCGCCCTGCTCGACCGGGACGCGGTCACCGACTCGGGTGCGGACGTCCGCCTCCGGGCACTCGCCACCCTGACCGGCCCCGACCAGCAGGAGGTCGCCGGGGCGCTGGCCCGGCTGCGGGAGGCGGCTGCCGCAGCCGAGGACGTACGGCACTCCGACGCCGAGGACGCGCGGCGGCTCGCCGGGCTGCTGGAGAGTGCCCTCGAACACCGTCGCCGCTCCCAGAGCGCCGACTGCCCCGTCTGTGGCACCGCGGACCGTCTGGACCGGGCCTGGGCGGACGGCGCGCGGGCGGAGATCGAGCGGCTCCAGTCGGAGGCGGCCGGGGCCGAAACGGCCCGCCGGGCGCTCGGCGCCGCGCGGCGTGCCGTCCACGACCTGGTGCAGCCGGTCCCCGACCTGCTGCGGGCGGAGGAGTCGGAACTGGCGGGCCTCTGGCGCGAATGGGCCCTGTGCCGGAGCCTGACCGACCCCGCCGAGCTGGCGAACCGCGTCGAACGCGTCGCCCCGACGCTGGGCGCGGCATGCCGGCAGACCAGCGAGGAGGCCGCCCGCAGGCTCACCGACCGCAACACCGCCTGGCGGCCCGCGGCCGTGCGGCTCGCCGAGTGGCTCGACGCGACGGAGAAGGCCGCGGAGGCGAAGGAGCAGCGCACGGAGACCGAAGCGGCCCGCTCCTGGCTCAGGAAGCTGACGGACGAGCTGAGGGACGAGCGGATGGCGAAGTTCGTCAAGCAGTCGCAGGGCGTGTGGAAGAAGCTCTGCGAAAGCAGCAGTGTGTCGCTCGGGTCCATCACGCTGAAGGGCACGGCCCGGCAGGGAAGTGTGCAGCTCGGCGTCTCCGTGGACGCCCACGAGGCGCCCGCATACAGCGTGATGAGCCAGGGCGAACTGCACTCGCTCGCCCTGTCGCTGTTCATCCCGCGCGCGACGCACGACGACAGCCCGTTCGGCTTCCTCGTCATCGACGACCCGGTGCAGTCGATGGACACGCAGAAGGTGGAAGGGCTGGCCACCGTCCTGAGCGAGTGCGCCCGCCACCGGCAGGTGGTCGTCTTCACCCACGACACCCGGCTGGAGCAGGCCATCTCCCACCTCGGCATCGAGGCGACGATCCTCCACATCTCCCGCGAGAGCGACTCCGTCGTCACCGTCGAGAAGAGGAGCGATCCCGTCAAGCAGGCGTTCCAGGAGGCCCGTGACCTCTCCTACGATCAGCATCTTCCCCAGAGCGTCGCCGACCGGGTGATTCCGGCGATGTGCCGGCTCGCCCTGGAAGTCGCCTGCATGGAGACCGCGCGCCGTACCCTGCGGGACGACCACGGCCTTGGCCTTGCGGAGATCGAGGAGCGTATCTCCCCGCTGGTGCGCACCAAGGAGCATGTGGCCCTCGCCCTCCTCGGTGACTCTTCCGGGAGGCCGCAGACGGTGGTCGAGAGCCTGTACGCCGGAGGATGGGCGCTGATCAACGAGCTCAACGAGGGCTCTCACCCGGGGCTGCCGACCCTGGACGACCGCAAGCAGCTCGTGACGCGTACGGAGAGGCTGGCCGGGGCGATCCGGCGTGGCCGGGGAACGGTCGTGTCGCAGGGCGGTGCCCGATGAAGGACAACGCCCGCGAACTCGTCTCCGCCGCCGAGGGCCTCCTGCGGCCTCCGGCGGGCACGGCGGGACCGCTCAGCCCCGGCGTACGGGCCCGCGCCGCCGCCATGCTGCTGCGCCTTGCTCTCGAACAGCGGCTGGACGACTTTTGGCACGGTGTGGCCCCTGGCATGACGCGCACCTCCAAGCACCGCATGCTGTGCCTGGAGGCGTACACGGACCGGGGGACCGCCCGGCGCTGGCGCCTCACCTGGTCCGCGCTCAGCGGTGTCTGCCACCACCGCGTGCCCGAACTGCCTCCCATGCCTGCCGAGATCCAGGCGCGTCTGCTGGAGGTGAACGCCCTGCTGGACGGACTCGACGGGGCGCCCACCGCCACGGCTGCCGTGGTCATCCCGGCTCCGGTCCCCCCGACCGTCCGGACCACGACACTGGCCGCGACTCCCGCCGTGCCCCCGGCGGGGGACCTGCGGGCGGGCCGCCCCGTACCGAAGCCCTGCCCGCCGCCGGGACGGCGGGTCGAACCTCCGGTCGTTGGCGGCCCGTGAACGTACCGGGAGCCGTCCGCGTCGTCTACGGCTACGACCGGACGAGATCCGGCAGCCAGCCGATGTGGCGCAGTGTCGGCGCGACCCGACTGAGCAGGAAGAACACGGCCGGCGTCTCGTCATCGTCCTGCGGGAAGAAGAGAGCGTGCTGAACGGAATCCGTGTCCTGCGGCTCGTCCAGGTCGATGAGCAACGGGTCCGGCCGCTCGAAGGCCACGTCGAGCACCACGCCGGGGCGATCGGTCAGCTCACGCAGATCGTCGAGACCGCACAGATCGACGAAGTCGGCAGTGGTGAACGTCTTCTTGAAGCTTGGGCGGTCGCCGGGGACGGCGACCCAGCCCATGATTCGCAGTTCCCCGTCGCGAAACCCGGACTCCTGGATACCGGCACGCCGCCGGTTGTGCAGGTTGGACAGCGGAGCAGGCATCTCCGGCACGACGGCGGGCTGGTACAGGACGAGATCACGCTCCCCGTTCTCCCACCGCGTGTCGTGGATCGTCAGACCGGGCCGGCCGGCCAACTGCACCCGCCACACCCCCGCCACGCCCCTGGACTGCACACCGGAACACGTGGCCGCGTGATCCTTCGGCGTCGTGCCGTCCCGTCGCAATGTGAGCTGATCCATGATGGTCACGGCGACTGTGTCCCTCCACCCGTGGGGTGACACACACCGTGCTCCCCTGGCGGGAGATTATGCGCTTAACTGCACCGAAAAATAGGGTTATTGGGAAAGGTGGCAATGCCTGTGCCGCCCGGAACGGGGGAGCGGACATGACCGAGACCGAAGACGGGACTCCCGGTTCGGGAGAGCCGCCGCAGTTCCTGCTGCGACTGCCGGGGTCGAGCGGGGTCGACCGGGCACGAGGGGTGCTGCTGGACGAGGTGGGGACCAACGGAAGCCGGAAATTCCGCATCCTGGCGGGCTCGCCCGCCCGGGACCGCGAGATGCCGTCCTTCTCCAAGCACTTCTCCGCCACGGCCAGGGTGCGGGAGATGATGAAGAAGACGGGTGTGCTGCGCCCGTCCACTCGCTGGCCAGGGTGGCTGGAGCTGGCCCAGGACGTCGACTGCGGGTCCCCGTCCTTCGCTGCGGGCGTACTGGTCGGGGCGCCGCGTAACGGCTGGGTGGACTGGAAGACGGAAGCGGGGGCGCCGCTCTCGGACTTCATGGAGGGGGTCTGGCCGGGTTCTGCCAGGGCCTGGCTCGTCCGGGGCTCCAATGTGTCCGGGGCCGATCTCGTCCAGAAGCTGTGGCTTCCCGAGGAGCGGGTTTCTCTCGCCGCCCCTCGCCTGCGCCAGGGGATCGGCCAGGGAACCAGCAAGGAGCGCCTGCGCACGGTTGTCGAGGAGGACTGGGGCACCACGGCCACGTACAACCAGAAGCTGGAACTCGTCGAGGAACTCCACGCGTTCCTGTCCCGGATGAAGCCCGGTGACACCGTGTGCACACTGTCCGGCGGCCGGCTCTACGTCGGTGAGATCACCGGCCCCGCCGAGCAGACCGCCTCCGACAACGGCCGGTCCAATCTGCGGAGGCCCGTCGAGTGGCAGAGCACTGGCCACCCGTACGACGTGCTGCCCGAGGAGATCCAGCAGCGGCTGTCCGTCCAGCACGATGTCGTGGACCTCACCACGGTTCAGCCGCTCATCGAGGGGCTCGGCCTCTCCGACGAGGAGCTGGCTGACGAGGCCGAGGCGATAGAACGCGACCCCAGCGGCACGACGCCCGCCCTCACCGCCCGGCGTGAGCTGGAACTCCCCGTGCCGGAACAGCCCCTCGCCGACGAACTGCTGGTGCACGACGTGGCCTGGCTGCGGGACATCCGCGACCTGCTGTGGGACGAACGGCAGCTGATCCTTTACGGCCCGCCCGGAACCGGCAAGACGTACACGGCCCTCAAGCTGGCCGAATACCTCGGCGGCGGGCCCGAGCAGGTGAAGCTCGTGCAGTTCCACCCCTCTTACGCCTACGAGGACTTCTTCGAGGGGTTCCGCCCTCGTGAGGACCCGGATACAAGGGAAGTCGCCTTCCGTCTCACCGCCGGCCCCCTGCGCGAGCTCGCAGACCTGGCGTCCCGCGAGGGTAACCGGCACATCCCGCACTTTCTGATCATCGACGAGATCAACCGGGCCAATCTGGCCAAGGTCTTCGGCGAGCTGTACTTCCTCCTGGAGTACCGCAACAAGTCGGTACGGCTCACCTACTCCGGCGACGACTTCGCGCTCCCGCCGAACCTCTTCGTCATCGGCACGATGAACACCGCCGACCGGTCGATCGCACTGGTCGACGCGGCGATGCGCAGGCGCTTCGCCTTCGTCGAGCTGTCACCCCGCACCGAGCCCACCAGCGGCCTGCTACGGCGCTGGCTCGACCGGGAGGGACTCGACACCCGGGCCGCGGACCTGCTGGACGCGCTCAACTCCCGTATCGAAGAAGCGGACTTCCGTATCGGTCCCTCCTACCTGATGAAGAAGGGGGCACACCGGCAGGGCGGTCTGGAGCGCACCTGGCGGACCAAGATCCTGCCGCTGCTGGAGGAGCATCACTACGGGGAGTCCTTCGACATCGAGAAGCGCTACGGACTCGATGCGCTGGCCCGGTCCATCGGCGACGGCGAATACGAGCCTTCGCCGTGACCACTGTCGAGTTGGCCGAGTACGGGCCGCCCGTCACTGTGCCTCTCCCGGACGAAGTCGGGCGCTCGCTCGCTGCCTCCAGGATCGTCGAAGCCGCACCCGATCCCTACCGGTCGGGCTGCTGGCGGCTGCGCGCCGGCGGCAAGGTCGGCGCGGTGGCCCTGAGGTCACCCGGGCACAGCGCCGTCACCCTCCGCATCGCCCCCAAGGTGCCGGTGGCGCGGCTGTTCTTCCTCATCGGTTACGCATCGAACCCCCACTTCCACCGGGACGGGGAGGTGAGTGTTGCCGAGCAGGACGAGCTGCTTCCCGCGCTGGCGCAGGGATTCGAGAGATCCCTCGAACGTGCCCTCCGGCAGGGAGTGCTCCAGGGATACCGGCACACGGAAGAGGCCGCACCGGTCGTCCGAGGACGTATCAGAGAAGCGGACCAGGTCAGGCGGCACCATGGGCGGGCGTTCCCGGTCGAGGTCGCCTACGACGACTACGGGACCGACATCGCGGAGAACCGGCTGCTGCGCGCTGCCACGGAGCGGCTGCTGACCCTGCCCAGGGTGCCCGACCGCGTACGCCGTCGGCTGCGCCACCACCGTGGCCGGCTGCTGGACGCACAGCCGCTGATCCCCGGCAGCCGTGATCTGCCGCAGTGGAGGGCGAGCCGGCTCAACCTCCGCTACCAGCCCGCGCTACGGCTGGCCGAGACGGTGCTGCGCGGCTTGTCCGTGGAGCATATGGACGGCCGGATCACCATCGACGGGTACCTCTTCGATACGCACAAGATCTTCGAGGACTTCGTCTGCATCGCACTGCGCGAGGCGCTGGCGCAATATGGGGGGCGCAGCGCACTTCAGGCGCAGGGCGTGCACCTCGATGAGGCCCAGGCTATTCGGATGCGTCCGGACCTGGTCTGGTACGGCAACCAGAGCATCCCACGAGCTGTCGCGGACGCCAAGTACAAGGCGGAGAAGCCCGAAGGATTTCCGGACGCCGACCTTTATCAGATGCTCGCCTACTGCACGGCGCTCGGACTCCGCGACGGTCATCTCGTCTATGCGAGGGGCTACGAGCCGAGCGCGACTCATCGGGTGCGGCACGCGGGAATCCGTATCCATCAGCACGCCCTGGCCCTGGAACAGTCGCCCGACGAGCTGCTGGCCGCGATCACGTCCATCGCCCGCTCGATGGTCGAAGGCGCGGTCGCGACGTGACCTACCCAGGAATCCGTCAGGCACCGTCCTCGGGAGGCAGAAGTGCCCCATTGGTGAGGCCGTCACGGGCAAGAGCGCTGACTTGTTCTGCCAGCCGGGTCACTTCGCCGATGTGCTCCTCGAACTCTTTGAGCGCACGGAAGGCGGCACCGTAACGGCGTTGCTCTTCCACGGCCATCTGCGGGATGCGCGCTCCCTTGACGTCGAGGCGATAGGAGCCGCTGCCACTCGTCGAACGACGATTGTTGGAAGCGCTGCGCAGGAACCCCCGTAGATACTCGGTGTCCAACTGCTCACTGGTAGAGGTTGGTTCAGCATCGGCGAGGTCGACGAGCCCAGCACGGGAGAGATCGGCCAGACTGATCGTCGCGCTGTCCAGTGTTCCCGGTCCTTCGCCCGCTGTGAGGGCGGGCAGCAATGCGGCCAATCGGTTGAGCCGCTCCTCGATGCCCCGTTGCAAGGCGCGGTACTCGGCGGGGAAGTCCTGCCGGGAAGCGTCCACGTGCGCGCTCGGCGTGAGGTCGACAGAGTCGTTCAGGAGATCGATCAGTGGTACGTCGGCGACTTGCTCGGCTGTCGGCTCCATGGGGCCATCGGGCGCATTGGCGGTGAGATCCACCATCCGCACTGAAGTCGCGCTGTCAGAGGGGCCGCTCGGGCGCTGCAGCACCCACAGATGCACCGGTTGAGCGTGTGATGCCACCATGCCGGGCGGGAGTGCCACGATCTCAGTAAGGAGGCCGCGCCGGACGATTTCGGCCCGAATGCGCCTGCCGGCCTTGCGGTAGGCCACGGAAGCGGGCATGACGACCACGGCCCGACCGCCTGGAGCGGTATGGGCGTAGCAGTGCTGGAGCCAGGCCAGATCCCCCTCCGCCTTGGAAGGCGTGCCCAGTTCCCAGCGGGCATCGAGGAGCAGCTCCTCCCGGCCCCAGTCCGGGCCGGCGGCCGGGGGGTCGCACAGGACAAGGTCGGCGCGCAGATCGGGCCAGCGGTCCTCGCGGAGAGAGTCCCCGATCTCGATGACGGTGTCCTGTGGCCCTGTGAGCTCGGCTCGCGCCTGGGCCAGCTCCCCAGCCGCTGGATCGATCTCCTGACCCCGGCGTACAGACCCCTTGGTGAGACCAACGGAAAGGAGGAGCGTGCCGATACCGCAGGCCGGATCGAGAATGACAGAGTCGTCGGGCACTGGTCCCACGAAGTGCCTCACGGCCTTGACCAGCCGCAACGACGTGACCTGGTCGGAGCCAGCACGTCGTGAGGAGTCCAGGAAGCGTTCGACCAGCTGGTCGATGACTCGGGCTGCTGATTCCTTAGCCGCCACCCTCGCAGCCAGATCGACCAGGTTGTCGTCCAGCCTGGAATCATCCTCGTGTGCGAGGAAGCGGGCAGCGCCCGCGATGCCTGCGACCATGTCGTCACCGAAGGCACCCCGCAGTGCTTGCCACAGGCGGACGTCGTCTGAAAGATCGGTGCCCTTCTGCTGCTTGGCCAGCCAGGAACGGACCTCGGTCAGCGAAAAGAGGGGCGTGCTCGTTCCACCGTCAGCAGGTGCTGGGAAGTCGCTGTACCGCCGCCTCCAGTTGGAGACAGCAGCACGTGTCACTCCCGCCAGCCTGGCAATCTCTGCACCAGTGATCAGTGAGTCGGAAGCCGGGGGAGTCGATTCCTTCATAGCTCCACCGTACACGCAATCGGGATAGAATCCGATAGTGCATGCGTTGGCGATGTCAACAAATCCATGGGGTGACTGGATAGGCGAGCGCTCGGCTCCCTGGCGCGACTTGCGTCCCGCGTGACCCCTCTTCGGCAGTTCCACCGGGTCTCTTCGGCTATCCGCCGTTGGATGGACTGCCCTCCACTGGCCTGGCAATCGAGCGGTGTGAGCGGTCACGAATTACGTGATCGTTCACACGGGGGCTTCCTTCATGAGGTGGACTCTCCCTACGACATCCCCAGGCCCCGAAGGGGCTCGACAGAGAGAACTCCCGCTGGCCGGCGACCGTCAGGGCATGTTCGAGATCGAACTCGGCCATCCTGATCAGACCGACGAGCCGAGGTCGCTTCGAGGTGAGCACGTCGCGCGTGCTGAGGCCAAGCGGCCCCTGGTCAAGCCCCTGTTTCTGGCGACACTCCTTGTTCCAGGTAGGCAGTCAGGTCAGCTGCACGGGCCTGGATCCCGGCGGTGATCCGGCGTGCGAGGCGTGGAATGGTGAGTTCTGGCAGTTGCTGGGCGTCGTGGAAGTCGTAGCTGCGGAGCTCGTCGGCCTGCAAGGCGATCTGCTGGCGCTGTTCCGCACTGAGACGGCCACCGTCGAAGAGGTAGAGGACCTTGTCTCCCTCTCCCGGATTCGGTGCCCAGTCCACGACGAGTAGGCGGCCGATGTGGGGCTTGATACCCAGCTCTTCGTGGACTTCGCGCATGCAGGCTTGTCGCGGAGACTCTCCGTGCTCGACGTATCCGCCGGGGATGTCGCGGTAGTCCTTGTACGAGGGTTCGACGAGCAGGACCCGGTCGGCGTCGTCGAAGAAGAGTGCGCCGGCTGCCATGCGCGGGTGGGCCATCTTCGCTTCGTGCTCGTTCTCGCTCACGGGACGGACTCTAACCGCCGACGACGCCGAGCCTGCGTGCCAGGTCTGCCACCGGCTGGGACGGGCGGCCTCGGGTACCTCGGATCCAGCCGATGACCAGTTCCCGGCTCAGGTAGTGGTGGCGCACCTGTTCGGGGGCAGCCTGTTCGGCGTCCAGCAAGGTGGCCAGGGCTTCGTCGGTCCGGTTCCAGGCGCTGAGTGCTCGGGCGACTTCCAGGTTGTGCCTCACTCGGCGTTCCACCGGCAAACCGCTGGTGTCGATGCGTTGTCCGAGGTCCGCGGCTATCTGGATGTCTCCGAGCTCTCCGGCGGTGGCGACGCAGTGGATAGCCACGTTCGTCGGGCCGAAGGCCGTCCACAGGTGGTTGGCATCGGTGCCCAACCGCTGTGCGGCTTCGTCGGCTTCTCGAAGGAAGGTCTGCGTCGTCGCCCGGTCCTCCGCTCGGGCGGCCGCCATGGCGCCAGCGAGGAAGAGGGTGCCGTAGACCGAGAGGTACTCGTCGTTCGCGGTGCGCAGGCCAGGCTGCATCACGGCTGCCGCATCGTTCACAAGCTGGACCGCCGGGGTGAAGCGCCCGGTGGCCAGCAGGCAGTGTGTGACTGCCCGGAAGAGCGAGCCCGTCACCGCGCTCTGGCCGCTGTGCTGCGCGGCCGTCAGGCCGCGGTCGGCGGCGATCCATGCCAGCTCCGACTCCCCGACCTTGCCCAGCACCATGGCCGCGCCTTGGTAGGTCAGGGCGAGCAGGGTATGAGCCTCCTCCCTCTTACGCCCCGAGTATGCGCGGGATGCGGCGAGGGCATCGGCCAGTACGAGGGGAAGGCGTCGCGTGGCGAAGCCGTAACGCGACGCCTGATAAGCGTCGAGGATCTCCTTCACGTTGGCCCGAAGGTCCTTCAGAGCGGGCGGTTCGTCATCGGGCGGAGGTACGAGCAGCGGCGTGAGCTGCTTGTAGTCCATGAGCGCTTCGCGCAGAGCGGGCACCGTGCGGCGGCCGCTGTCGTTCGACCAGTCCATGAGGGTCGGCTCGGCGAGCAGGTCTCCGAGGGAGACGTCGAGGGCCTCGGCGAGTGAGGTGATCACCGAGAGCCGGTCGAGCTCGATCCGATTGTTCTCCGCTTTGCTCAGCCAGTCCGTGGTCCGTCCGACAAGGCCGGCCAGGACTTCTTGGGAGAGGCCGCGTCGGCGCCGGTACCAGGCGACGCGCTCGCCGATGGTCAGGTTCTCTGTCATCCCTCGCATGTCCTGAGCATCACCTCGTGGCCGGAATCGACCCCGGAAGGATTTTCCGGGGTGCGGCGGGGTGCCGTACCTACTGTCGCAGTAGATCGAAAAAGCCGCCGGGCAATGTGGTCAACTCCCTCCGCCTTGGCTGGCTTTGGTGATCGGTCCTGCTCCTCGCGCCGGAGCAGGGCACGGCTCGCTGATACGGACTGGAGGTGTGGGGGGTGCGCAACACGAAGACGGCGGAGCCGTGGATCGAGCAGGGTCTCGGCCCGTTCGGCCCGGCAGCTCTCAAGCCGTACTCCAGAACGCGATTCGCCACGGACGGCAGCGCCTTGCTGAAGATCTACGTGGGCATCGACCCCGAGGGTCGGCGCCAGCGTGAGGTCGCGACGGTCGAGCGGGCTGCCCTGTGGGGTATCTCGGTCCCGGCCGTCCTGGCCACGGGAAATGATGAGGCAGGGTCTTGGACGGCATTCCGGGTGGTGGATGGGACGCCGTGCTCGGTAAGCACGCACTCAGCGATTGAGGAGTACATCGGTCACGTCGTGGCTGTGAGTCGCAGGCTGCACCGGCCTGTTGCCGACGCCACTCCCGGATCTGGCTGGGAAGCTCGACGAGCCGGTGTCGTTTCCTCGCACCAGTTCCTGCTCGATCAGTTCTCTCCTCGCTGCCGGTCGCTGCCCTGGTGGGCGGTGCTGAGTGAGGCCCTCCAACCGATCGATTCCCATCCGGTGGTTCGCCTGCATGGTGATCTCAAGCCCGAGCACCTCCTCGTCGACGGCGAGTGCCTGCACGTCGTCGACTGGGAGGCGAGCGCCTGCGGACCGGCCGTCCTCGACTACACCGATGTGGTCTTCCACCTCGTACGCGACCTGCTGTACGGGGGCGTGCCGCCCGGACGCATCCCGGTCGATCTCCTGACCCGGTTGCCGTTCAGTGGCCCGGCCCTGGCCTGGCGCCCGCTCCTCTGGCTCGATCGCCGTCGGACGCAGGACATCGACCTCATCACCGCCCACGACGTCTATCGACTCGCTGCCGAGGAACAGGCTGCCTCCGCGTACCGGTCGCTTGCTCAGTCGGTCGCGCTCCTACGCGCTGCCGGCGTCCCTCGCTGAATCCTCCGCTCCACCGCTCGTCCAGGCGTGCTGACGCCTGCACTCATCCCCTTCTACCCACCCCTGAACTGGAGTTCGTGATGCCTCGTACGAGCACGACCATCGACAACAGCCACATCGTCATAGACACCGGCATGGCCCAGCCGGACGCGACAACCATCGTGGAACGCAAGGGCCTCGGCCATCCGGACACCCTGGCCGACCATCTCGCCGAGCGGTTGTCCCGCGCCTACAGCCGGTACACCGTTCAGCACTTCGGCGCCGTACTGCACCACAACTTCGACAAGCTCGCCCTCCTCGGTGGAGCCAGCGAGGTGCGGTACGGCGCCGGCCGGATGACGTCGCCGGTGCGGGTCCTGGTCAACGGGCGGGCCGCGCCCATGTGCGGCGGCGAGCCGATACCGGTCACGGACATAGTGGAGACCGAGGTCCGGGCGTTCTTCGCCGAGCGACTGCCCGAGGTCTCGGACCACCTCGACATCGTCTTCAACATCACCAGCAACTCGAGCCCGGGTGCCGTCCTCACCGGCGACGGGGTGCCCGACCGCACCCGCTGGTTCAACCCGCGCTCCGTCGAGGATCTCCGCGAGCGGCGGGTACGGCTCTCCAACGACACGTCCCTCGGCACCGGCTGGGCGCCGGAAAACCCCTTCGAGTCGTTCGTACGGGAACTGGTGGACCACTTCTCCGGGAAGAGCGCGTTCACGCTCGCCCACGCCTGGTGCGGCTCTGACGTCAAACTCATGGGCTACTGGGACGGAGCCCAGGCCGACATCGTGTTGTGCGTCCCCCAGAAGTCGCGTCACGTCGCCAGCCGGGCGGAGTACGTCCGCAACGCGGAGACCGTCCTCGCCGAGTGCCACCGTCTCGCTGGCCTCCGGCTGCCTGGAGCGGAGGCGCGCTTCCGGCTGAATGCTCGAGACGTTCCGGAGAAGGACGAGCTGTACCTCACCTACACCGGCAGTTCGATCGAGTCCGGTGATGAAGGCGTTGTGGGGCGAGGAAACCGGGTCAACGGGCTGATCACACCGTTGCGGCCGATGAACCTTGAGGGCGCCAACGGCAAGAACCCCGTCTACCACGTCGGCAAGCTGTACAACGTTGCCGCGCAGCGACTCGCCACCTGGCTCCACGAGGCGACCGAGGGGCACGCCGAGGTTCACCTGGTGAGCACGACCGGGCAGCGACTCGACCAGCCCTGGCGTGTCCTCGTCCGCCTGTCCTCTCCCGACGCCGAGGTGGACAAGGTGCAGGCCCTGGTCACCGAGGCGCTCGGCGAGTTCCCGGCCCTGACGGACGAGCTGGTTTCCGACGGGATCGTGCTGAGCTGATGGTGCTGCGGACGCTCGGAGAGGTTCCCGCAGGGTGCCGACAGCGGCTACTCGCGCACTACGGGCCGGAAGCCCAGGCGTGGCTGGACGCAGCCCCGGCCCTGCTGGAACAGGTCGCCGAATGCTGGCAGTTGTCCCTCGGCGACTATCACGACGCCGGCCACGCCTCGGTGATCGCGACAGCGACCGCCCTCGACGGGCGTCCGCTACTCCTCAAGGCATGGACCGACCCCACCCGGTATCGCCACGAAGTGAGTGCACTGCGGCTGTGGGCCGGCGGACCGACGGCGGACGTCGTCGAGGCCGCTGACGACTTGGCGGTGGCCGCCCTGGAGCTGGTGGGAGGGCGCCCTGGTGGCGCCCAGCGGCCAGAGCGCGAGGTTCAGATGGTGGCGGCTGCCCTTCAGGGGCTGCACATCCTCGGCCAGCGCCGAAGGCGACCGAACAGCTTCCTGCTGCTCACCGACCACCTCGGCACGGAGGTGCTGCCGCGGATCCGGCGACGGATGGAGACGCTCGACCTCGACGCATGGCATCCCCTCGTCGACGCCGCGCTCTCGGCGCTCGCAGGACTGCAGGAAGACCCAGGCAGGACGACCGTCCTGCACGCGGACTTGTATCGGGAGAACGTGCCGTTCGACTGTCTGGGGCACCCTCGCCTACTCGATCCGCTGCCCATGCTGGGCGACGCGGCATTCGACTGGGCCTTCTGGACCGTCTACTACGACCTTGGGCACGGGACCGACGGGCGGCTGGCCGCTGCCGCCCGGATCTCGCGGATCCCCGTTCCCGTACTCGCGCCGTGGTGCAGAGCGCTGGCCCTCGACGGACTCCTCTACTACCTGGAGGCCGGGGACCCGAGAGCACCGCAGATGGCGGGAGTGCTCGCCGGCCTTTCCGCGTCGACCTCGAGGAGGGGCTCGTGACCACCTACGTCCTCCGCCACGGCCAGACGAACTACAGCAAGCGGTACCTTGTCAACGGCGACCCGTCCCAACCCATCCACCTGACTGAGGAGGGTCGGCAATCGCTGAGCCTGGGCTGGTCCACCCTCCCCCTCCACACCGTGAGGACGTGGCTGACCAGCGAGTTCCCGCGTGCCCAGCAGACGGCTTCTCTGCTGATGGGAGTGCCGGCGGCGAAGCTGGTCATCGATCCTCGCCTGAATGAACTCGACTACGGAGAGTTCGAGGGCCGCCCGTTCTTGGAGTACGCGGTCTGGCTTGACGGCCAGGGTCCGAACGAGCGGCCTGCGGGTGGCACCGAGTCCCAGCGCGCCGGCATCCGGAGGATGCTCACCGGATTGCTCGCCACCCTGGAGCGACCCGGACCCCGCGTTCTCGTAGGCCACGGCCTTTTGGCCTCCATGCTCCTCTGGCATCAGAACCGATCTCCGAAGGAGGCCATGCCGCTCTTCTTCCCCGAGGCGCCGTACGTCGAGCCGATCGCCATACCCGACGACGAGCTGCCGGACTGGATCACGGCGCTGATGAGTGATCTCGACAGGGACGTTCCCGGAGGTCGCGCCGACCGCAGTGGCGCGGACATATTCCGGATCGGTGAGGGCTCGGCGGTTGCTACCGTCGATTCCGTATCCCACCAGCCGGATCAAAAGGATCTTCCTCATGCATGATGCCCGCGCCCTAATCGAAATGGGTGCCGAAGCGGTTCGTCGGCTCGCTCGTCGCGGTTACTCCCTGGACCTGTCCGAGCTGGAGTCCCTCCAGTCTCGGCGCAACCAGAACATCCGCTCGGCCGACGAGCTGCGGGCTGAGTCCAAGCGGGTGGCGAGTGAGGTCCAGCAGACGGCCAAGCAGGGCGGCGGCATCTCCAAACTGAAGGAGCGCGCCCGCGAGCTCAAGGACCAGATCCGGGACATCGAGGCCGGGCAGGTGCAGGTCGAGGAACAGCTCCGCGACCTCCTCCTCAGCATCCCGAACCTGCCGGACGACGCGGCCCCCGACGGCGACTCCGAGGATTTCGCGGAAGAGGTCCGACGGGTCGGCACTCCGCCGGCCTTCCCGTTCGAGCCGAAGGACCACGTCGACCTCGGCGAGGCCACCGGCATCCTCGACTTCGCTCGGGCGACGAAGCTGTCCGGCCCGCGCTTCGCGGTCTCGCGCGGCGCCGGAGCGGCGCTGGAGCGTGCCCTGGCCACACTCTTCCTCGACCTGCACACCCGTCGTCACGGATACGTCGAGCACGCGGTCCCGTACCTGGTCACCCGCAAGACGATGACCGGCACGGGGCAGCTGCCGAAGTTCGAGGAGGACCTGTTCAAGACCGGCGTCGCCGACCGCGAGCTGTTCCTGATCCCGACGGCCGAGGTGCCGCTGACCAACCTCTACGCCGACGAGATCATCCCGCCGGCTGAGCTGCCGCTGGCGCTCACCGCTCACACGCCGTGCTTCCGGTCCGAAGCCGGGTCGTACGGGCGCGACACCAGGGGCCTGATTCGTCAGCACCAGTTCGCCAAGGTGGAGATCGTCCAGATGGTCGACCCCGCGGACGCGGACACCACGCTGGAGACGATGGTCGGCCACGCCGAGGCGTGCCTGAAGGAACTTGGCCTCGCCTACCGCGTCGTCAAGCTGGCAGCTGGTGACACGGGCTTCTCCGCTCAGCTCACGTACGACATCGAGGTCTGGATCCCGAGCCAGAACACGTACCGAGAGATCTCCTCGGTCTCCAACTTCGGCACCTTCCAGGCCCGCCGGGCGAACATCCGGACCCGCGGTGAGGGCGGCAAGCCCAAGCTCGTCGCCACGCTCAACGGCTCCGGTCTCCCCGTCGGCCGCACCCTGGCCGCTCTCCTCGAGCAGTGCCAGCAGCAGGACGGCTCCATCGTCCTGCCCGAATCGCTCGTCCCGTACCTCGGCTTCCGCCGTATCTCGGCGGACGGAACACCGGAGGCATAACGTGCTCGTCGGCGTCTGCGACTTCCCTGGTAGCTACGCCTTTCCACCCGCCGGCTACGGCGGGATCGAACGATGGCTGTGGGCGGTCGCCGTAGGCGCCCGAGCCGCAGGCGCCGACGTACACCTTCTTGGGCCGGGCTGGCTCACGGACCTGGAGAACGACTGGGTTCGTCGGCCGGTCCGACTGGAGGACATCACCGCCGGATCGCTCGCCGAGCGCGAGCTTCGCGACACTGGATACGACCTCCTGGTCGTGGGGCACGAATACCCGTCCCTGCCGGCCTGGACGCGCAAGTGGAACGAGCTGGACTGTGACGTCGCCACCTTCCAGCACTCGCCCGTCTTCCAGCACGCCGACGCGGCCTTCGATGGCAGGCGGTCACGGCTCTACTGCTATTCGCCCGAGATGATCGAGCGGTACGCGGAGCACCAGCCGATCACCGAACTCGCCGTTCACCTCGGCCTGGATGAGGAGGAGCCGTCGGCCGTTGCTGGCAGCGACCTTGTGTGGCTTGGCCGAATCGACGAGGAGAAGGCACCGCACCTCGCTGTCCGAGCAGCCCAGATCCTTGGCCGCCGGATACGGGTAGTCGGCCCCGTCTTCGACGAGGCATACGTACGACGCCATGAACGTCTCTTCAGTGCGGACCACGTGAAGTGGATTGGCGAACTCGGCGGCCCGGCCAAGACCGCCGCCATCCGTGACGCATCCGTCTTCGTCTACACCTACGCCCGTACGTACGTGGAAGCCGGCGCAGCCGTCTTCGGTGAGTCCCTCCGCGCCGGTACCCCCATAGCCGCGCTCACTTGGCGCGAAGGGACCTGCGCCGAGGCGGCCCTGTGCGATCGGACGGGCGTGGTCACGGTGGCTGATCCCGCAGAGGACGACGAGACAGCAGCGGAGCTTCTCGCCGTCGCGATCGAGCAGGCCCAGGATCTCAACCACAAAGAGGTCCAGGAGACCGGGATGCATCGCTTCGATCCAGCCCGCCACTTCACGGCGATGTCGACCCGGTCATGCTGAGTAGCCCCGGAGAACTCGTGCTCGGGACTTCGTCCCATTCGGAAGCCCGCTTACTTGCAGCCCTCCGTCAAGCCATTGGATCCCACTGGGAGTTCACTGTTTCCGAGGGGAGGGTCGCGATCGAGCATCCCCACAGGGCGTCGCCGTACTCTCCGCCTCGTCGGTCCCCGTCCTGGGAGGAACTGCTGGTGGGGCTCAAGGTGGGTTTCGCGGCCCAAGGCGCCCCACAGGAGCCCTGCCTGCCAGTTCGGTGGGGCCGTGAGACCGAGCTGACGATCTCGGCCGTCCAAGCCCTTGACCCCTTCCTCAAGGACGGGCGTCCGGTGACCTACCGCAGTGGCTTCCTGCCCCAGCCTGTTGTCCGTTTCACCGGGCAACGTGACGCAACGGGCGATCTCCGGGAAGGGTTTCTGACCTCGTTCGTCAACGTCTCCCGTGTCCAGCCGATTCAGTGCATCGACGAGTACGGGGGGATCCTGGACGGCTGGCTCAGCGTGCTGTCGCGACTGGGTTTCCACGCGCGCCACATCAGCATCAACGGCAAGCTGGCAGCATGGCGGCGCCGCCACGTCGAAGGCATCACCCTTCGCTTCAACCACCTTGATCTGCCTCTCGGCGACATCGTCCTTCTTTGGAATGCCGACAACCCCGCGCGCATGGCCGTAGACCTCGGCACCGGGCTGGAACGGCTGGCCTGGGCGAGGACGAGGCTGAGGTGGAGGGAGCTCGTCTTCGGCCAGTTCGCGTCCCTGGCGCCCTCGCCGACCCTGGACGCCGTCCGCACGGCCACTCTCCTCCTTGCACACGGTGTCCGTCCCGCAGCGCGCGGAGCCGGCGGGATCACCCGCCGGGTGATCGGAACGATCGATCCGGGTGCGGCGAGGCTGGGCGTCAGCTCCCTGGTTCGCGCGTCGTACCGCTATTGGCGACTGTTCGGTGAACCGAAGGTCCCATGGCCAGCCGTGACCATGGCGATCGAGGAGGAACTGGGCATCTGAAGGAAGACCTCCAGTGAGTCGAGTCCGCTTACCGGGGCAAATCTGTCCTTCGCCAGTTGTTCCCGGACAGCGGTCAGTCCAGCGGAACGCCGTGACCTGCGCGGACTCATTTCACTGGCAACGCGGTTGCGTGGCACCGCCCGCCTTGCGAGTGCTGCGACCTGCGGCGACTGGATTGGATGGCAAGGAGAGCCGCGGACTGAGTTCGCTGTCGACGGACACCAGTTGTCCGTTGACATCGAACCCAGTCGTTTTGCCATCGAACCGAGTCGTGCCGCATCCGGCGTGCCCAGAACCACGAAACGAACGAGGGCCAACGGCAAGCCGTCGGTCCTCTGGTCAGCTATCCCACAGCACAGCACGCTCTGCAGCTCATCAGCCGCCGAGAGTCCCCATGCACGTCATGCACCGGCTCGTCGCCCGCAGCTGCGCGTTCCCCTCAGTGGCGATGGCTGGGCTGCTTTCGCTGATACGGCCCCAATCTCCGGGGGACGGATCGAGAATCCAACCCCACTTCGGAGGCCGCACCTCGTCTTCTGTCATGTGATCGCAGGCGCCTGGAACGTGCGCCTTACCATTCTGTTTGATCAAGATGGCGTTGCCGGGGAACCGCCGCCACTCCTGTCGAACACACCTTTCCTCCGGGTGCGCCTTGGGCACGCTGCCATCAGGAGGGCAGGCGCACCCCATGCCGATGATGTTGTCGCATCGCTCGCAGCGGACATCTTTCATGTAACCAAGTGTCCCATCCGAGAGCGTGCAGCTCACGCGTAACGGCATGGCGGCGGTGTCCATTGCGGCGAAACCGAGAGATCACCGCGATTCGACTGGGTTGGATGGCAAAGCGGCTGACTTCGTTGATGTAGGTTCTCACTTTCGGCGTCATGTGCCGACGCTGCGACCTGGACGTTCCCCCTCAGTCTCACGACATGTCGGCAGGCGGCTGTCTCAGAGCGGTGTCATTTCCTCAGGCTGTCCAGCCGCCTCCACCCGGTCCAGGGCGTCACGAACCTGCATCGGCAACCATCCGTTCCACCCACTCATGCACCTTCACTGCTCGCTCGATGCGGCTGAGGATGTCCTTCTTGGACGCCGTGTCCCAAGGTCTCCGGGATCTTGTCAAAGGTGTCGGGAAGAACGTTGAGGAGACCCCAGATCTGTTCGCCGGTGCTGACGGTCAGCAGTTGCTGGCACCTCCACTGCAGCGGCGTCTCGGGCCGGTGCGTGAGCCACTGCACGAGTGTCGGGAACAGGTAGTGCGTCGCATCTGCGGCGAGGTGCTCTCGAAGCCAGTCGACCGGGAGCCGCTGGCTGAAGCCGTGCATGGCGGCATCCTGGGCCAGGTCCAGGAGCTGAGCGGTGTCGACGGCTCGGACGGTGCGGGGAAGGGTCGGGGGCATGCCGAGATGATCCCAAGAAGCCTCCGCGGCGCCGAGAGGTCAGATTGGCCGGGACGCGATCTGCGGATGGGCAGAAGCCCAGACTTCCTCGAACTCCTCGGAGGCGAGTTGTTCGGGGTCGTGGCCTTCCCATTCCGAAACGGGCAGCTCGGCTGTGATCCCGAACCTGCAGTCGTACTCACCGAGGCGGCCTGCGTCGCGGGCCCGCTGCCACTCGGCGAGGGAGGCAGCTGTAATCGGGATCAGCTCAGGCCCTTCGAGTTCGACCGCCGAGTCACCCGCGGGTGTCCGTGCCGGGCCAGGGCCGCACGGGAGGAACAGTAGGGCCGGGCTCGGACATCGCCGAGTCGCTGCCGTCGGTGTCGTCCGGGTACAGGCGGCGGTTGAGGAGGCGGCCGAGCGTGTGCACGGCGGTCTGGATCGCCAGGCGGTCGGCGGCCGTGAGCTGGGGGCCCAGCTGAGGGTGGTCGCTGCTCACGGCGGTCCATCCGGCGGGCTCGAAGGGATCGGGGTCGAACCTGACGCTGAAGGTCTCTCGGGAGACTGACAGGCCGAGGGTCAGCTCGACGCCGTGGATCACGGCCTGGCCCTCGCCCCCGACGGGGACGGCGGTCCGAAACGCCGTCAGATGCTCTTTGTGGGGGGTGTCCAGTTCCGCCCAGTGCTTCTGCGCGGCCTCCTGGGCAGCAGCCAGTAGCGCGAGAAGGCTCTCGCCCGCGTCCACCTTCCGGTCGGGGTTGGTGGAGTCCTCCAGCAGGATGCCGATGCGGTCCAGGGCGATGCTCAGGTGCCAGGCGGCCCAAGTCGCCCAGTCGGGCCGGCAGGTGAGCATCGCGGGCCGGACCAGGGACCATGCGTGCTGGGCGAGTTCCCGCACGGGCTCGGCGGTGAGCGGTGCGTAGGGCGGAAGGATGCCGACGCCTTCGGCTGTCTTGTCGGTGGGTTCGACGCCGCGGGCGCGCAGGTCGTCGTAGACGGTGTCGCGGGAGACGTCGGCGGCGCGGGCGAGTTCGGCGACGGTGCGGGTGCCCGCCCACCAGGCGGCGGCCATCAAGTCGGCGCGGTTGTCGGCGAGGCGGTCGCGGCGGGTGGCCCAGCCGCGCAGAGCGGCCAGCGCCGCGCCGCGCACGTCTGTCGGTTCGGTGTCGAGTGGGTCGACAGTGGAATCCATGCCCCTCACGGTATGTCGAGCGATTCGACATGTCGACTGGTTCGACGCTTTCGGGGCCTTTCAGGGAAGCAGAGTTGACGATTCGTGACCTGTTCTCACCGGAGTTGGGCCGTGTCTCACTGAAGATGGACGGAGGCTGGCCCGTCTCACCGAAGGTGGACAGCAAGCGCGCGACCAGCTCGAAAGTGGAAGGGCCAGAGTGCCCTCGTCTGGGGAAAGCGCCGTCCGTGCGGTACGTGTCGCGCTACTGTCACCACCTTGCGGCACTGACATGTTGGGAGATGACGATGGACCGGACAGAGCTAAAGGCCAAGATCGACGAGCTGATGCGCCAGTACGACGAGGAGGAGATTGACGGCGCAACCTACGCCCAGGCGATGATGGAGTTGACCACCTCCGCCCAGGAGTGATGACCGGTCCGCAGTGGATCCCCTCGTCATAGGTGAGCAGCCGACCCATCTCACCGAAGGTGTACAGATGCGCGGTAGCGCTGGTCACGCCTGATCTATCGAGTACTTGGCCAGAGCCTCGGCGTCAGCGCGAGGCTACGGTCGTCTCACCGGCAGGCGCCTCTCCGGTGTCGGCGCACCATCGACGGTGAGTTCCGACTCCGGCTCCACTTTCGAGTTGGTCGCGCGCCTGCTGTCCACCTTCGGTGAGACGGACCAGCCTCCGTCCATCTTCAGTGAGACACGGCCCAACTCCGGTGAGACAGGTCAATTCGCGGCCGGTCGAGATCAGTTAAGAAGACCTGCGTCCAGAGCAAATGGTGGATCGCAGCACGGGCTTGAGGTTCAGAACGATCCGGCAGACACTCCATGGCCTGCCTTAGTGCCTGGTTGAGAACCGGTCACGGGCTGGTGGGTGTGCGTGGTGTGTGTTGTGCGAGGCGGCGGGTCATGAGGATGATCATTGACCACTTCACCATGGCTTCGTGATGCTCTGACAGTCGTTCGTAGTCGCGGACACAGCGTCGTCTGCGGCAGATCCAGGACAGGCTGCGCTCGACTACTCAACGGCGGGGCAGGACAACGAAGCCCTTGACATCGTCGGTGCGTTTGACGATGGCAAGGTTGAGGCTCCATCGCTCTTGTGCCCAGGTCACGAGCTTGCCGGCGTATCCGCCGTCCGCCCAGATCAAGGTGATGCGGTGATGGAGCTGGCGTAGACGGGAAATCAGCGGACGGGCGCCGTCGCGGTCCTGCACCGAAGCCATGGTGACCAGGACCACCAGCAGCAGACCGCATGTGTCGACAGCGATGTGCCGCTTGCGGCCGTTCACCTTCTTGCCCGCGTCCCACCCGCGGCTGTCCAGGGCGACAGTCTCGGCGGCCCGCACGGACTGCGAATCGATGATGGCAGCGCTCGGTTCGGTGTCGCGGCCCGCGTGACGCCGGAGTCGGTCGCGAAGAGTGTCGTGCAGATCGTCGACGTACTGGGCCCGTTCCCACCGTACGAAGAACGCATACACGGTCTGATAGGGCGGGAAGTCGACGGGCAGGGCCCGCCACTTGCAGCCGTTGTCCACCACATACCTGATCGCGTCGACGATCTTTCGTCGGCAGTGCTTCTCCGGTCGGCCTCCCCAGCCCCACCGCCAAGCGGCCAGCGGCAGCAACGGCTCGGTGACCAGCCATTCTGCATCGCTCATGTCCGACGGATACCGCTGCGGACGCCCGGCACACACACCTCCCTGGCCGTACCGGCAGGCCACGCAACAACACGATGAAGAAGGAACAGAGTTGGCATCGCACAGCTCGGAACGGTACAACGGCATGGCAGGGCTCCTGGGACAACGGTTTGGCTTCGCAACCGCTGTTGTTACGGGAGTCCTGCTCTGCTTTCACCGCACTCATCACCACGCCACCCGAACGTGACACTCCACTTACCGTCACCGGTTCTCAGTCAGGCACTTAGAACAAGCCCATCGACATCCGCATCACGCAGCTCTTCCAGAATCTCTGGGCTGAACAGCCAATCCCTGCGGTAACCCGCGAGGAACCGGATGTTCTCCAGCTCTGCGGCCGGAGGCTCGCTCCAGACCTCGTACTTCCATCCCCGTGATTCCACTGCCCTCCGGGTCCAGTCGAAGGTGAACGCCACCTCAGGCTTGGACAACCGATGCAACGGCTTGACGTCGACCACCACCGGCACCTACCCGGTGAAAAGGAGATAGTCCGGAATGTGTCGACGCGCCCTCGCCTCCAGCACCGTCTGTAGCAGAAAGGGCTGGGCCACGATGGCGCGTACGGACGGATCAAAGTCGGCGAAGAGCAAACGCGACAGCTCAAGTCGTGACTCGTAGATCACGTGGTCGCGCATCGTCGCCGACCAGTAGGTGCCCGAGTAGTGCTTCTGGTCCCTGTACCAGCGGAACGTTCGCCACGGGTGAGCCGTCTGCAGCAACGCCGGTGCCACAGACGCTCAGGAACACTCTTCAACCCCGCCACCGTGCCCACGAAAGCTGACGGTCGCTTCCATCCCCACTCCCGAGTTGGAGGTGCCCCCGGCAGCACGATGCTCCCGCCCAAGACGCCGACAGGAGCACACCCGCAACGCTTCCACTCGAATGAGGTGCAGCAGCGACCTGCGAATCTCATCTCGGTGTCGGATCCGACTTCCATCCGACATCGACCGTGAGATTCCGACACGAAATTTGAGACCCTACAGTTGACAACAGACACCAGTTCGCCGGGGGCAGACAGGAAAGATCCCGAAAGGACTGGTGCGCTGCGGCACAGCATGTCAACGTACAACGCCTGCCGGAAGAATTGACGTCCGAGCCCACGGAGGCGCCCCTGCACCCGCACCACCCTGGTGACCCTTCTCGTTCCGACTTGCCAGACCCGATGTACTGGGTTACTCCGCGCCACCTGGCCGGTGACGACGGCGCGCTCGCCGAGCGGATCGGCGACACCCTGACCGGCCTCGGCTGGCATATGTGGCCCACCTCCCGCCACACCCTGCTGTATGTGAGCCCGGACGGGCTGCGCGGCGCCGAGTGGATCCTCGCGGCCTACCCGTTCGAGCTGGGCGGACTGTCCGTAGCTTGGCAGCTGAGTGCCCGCCCGCATGCTGCCTCCGCGATGACGGAGTGGAACGCGTACTTCACTGCCGGCGTCCCGTACGAGGCGCTCGCTGATCTCATTGTCGCGCTCGACGCCCGTGAGGTGCCGGACGCTGGCTTCGAAGGGCCCGAGACGGTCCTCAACGCAGTCGGTGCCCAAGGCTGGATCCGTGACGTGGACTGCCCCCACGCCACCGCCATGGACCCCGGGTTCTCCGCCACCGTCTCCCTGGGACTGCAGCCGCCGCTTGTCCAGGACGCGGATCCGCACCCTGACTTGATGGGGTGGCAGGCGTGGGCGGAACCCGTTCTCGGCACCCCATATCTGTGGTGTGCCAGCTTCAGCGCCAGTGTCCCGCATGACCTAGTCGCGGCATTCGCCTCCTCGCTCGCCTCACCGGTCCCGGTGCCCCGTCGCACCGTGCCCAAGATCGCGGAGGGCCGGCTCAACTTCGTCCGCCGCAGCTGACGATCCGCGCCCTGCAGTGCTTGTTGTGCTGTTCGTCGCCAATTCCCCTGAGTACACGTTCCCCTGTGTCCGTCAGATGACAGAGATGGAGACCGTATGTTCCGACGACGTGCTCGCGCAGACCGCGAGTTCCGTGAGGCCCAACGTGAGGCGTTCGCGGTGCTGCGGATGCATGCACCCGAGCTTCTGCCATTCGACATCGTCCGCGCTGAGGCGCCGATGTCGACCGGATCGGCCTCGGCGACCACGATGCCGGATTTCCCACCAGCCGATCTGCGGGCGCCGTCCCGACAGGACGTCGAGGGAGCGATGATGCGGTGGATGCAGCCGCTCGTCATCGGCGGTGAGATCCGCGCGTGCCCGACGTGCGGCGCGTACCGGGACTGGATCGTCTTCTGCCTGCGCGACGACTCGGTGGGGCTGCGCTGCCGGGCCGGCCACCAGGTGATGGAGCCCCGTCTGGACGCGGCCTGGTACAACCGCAACTCCGGTCCGGTCGATCACTGGCACCCCACCCTTGAGGACGGGTTGCGCCACCTCGGCCACTGACCCCCGAAACCCCACTCCATACCCCTGCATTTCGCCGGCGCCGGAGGCCCGGCTGGTCAGACCGTTCGTTCCGTAGCGATTTTGGGGTTCCGCATGCGCCTTCACACCACGACCGTTCGCAGCCTGAGCGCCCTCGCCGTCCTGGCCCTGGCTGGCTGCACCACAGGCAGCACGCCCGCCGACGATCCGGTCTCCTCCGACTCCGCGCCCACACAGCAGGAGGGCAAGCACTCCCCGGTGCCCGAGCTGTTGTCCTCGGCGGCGCTGAGCAAGCGCCTGTTGGATGAGAGTGATCTTGGCGAGGGTTACATCCGCAAGCCGCAGCAGCCCAGGCCGCAGGACGATGTCGTCGTTTCCGGTTGCCCGGCGTTGGAGAAGCTCGGCGGTGACGCGGCTGTCGGCGACAGCCTCGACTTCCCCCGCAGGGCGAAGGCGTCCTTCACCTATACGGGCGGCAGTGACTCGGAGGTGGCTGAGGAGCTGTACAGCGACTCCGCCGCAAAGCTCTCCAGGGGCGTGAGCCGGATCTTCGACGCAATGATCTCCTGCCCCACGTACCAGGTCTTCGTGGGCAGCACCTCCGTCGACATGGGCACCGAGGAGATGGCCGCGCCGCCTCTCGGCGACGAGCAGTGGAGCCAGCTGCTCACCTATTCCGTCGGCCGGCAGCGCAGCGTTGTCCAGCAGACGGCGATCCGTATCGCCAACGTTCTGGTGGTCGTTTCCGGCTCGCCGGGTGTTGTCGACGCGCACTTGGCGAAGGCCGTTGACAAAGGACAGCGCACACGGTGACTGCAGGGGACACGAAGGGGGCCGGTGACCGGGATGGTTTCCCGGTCACCGGCCCCCTTCCTCATCTGGGGGTGCGGTCGGTGCCGTCGTCTGTCAGAAGGTGTACGGGGTGAACGGACGGACCGGTTCGGCCGCCGCGTTGACCAGCCGCTGGAGCTTCAACCGCTCGTTCTTGTTCATGATGTCGATGGCCTTGCCGAAGGACTGCTCGTCGAGCTGGTCCAGGAAGGGGGCGAGGAAGCGGTCCAGGACCTCGGGGGCTTCGAGCCAGGTCTGCAGGTACTCGTGATACCGGTCAATCTGCTTCTTCGCCTCTTTGACCTCGTTGATGGTGGGCGCGAGGGCGGCGGCCTGTTCCGCCTTGGTGAAGGGGCCTCCATCGTCGTGGCGCCAGGTCTTGGTGCTGGCGTGGTACTTGAAGTACGCGCCGCACAGCTGAGCGACGACGTGTCGGCGGGGTTCGATGAGGAGGATGCGGGTGCTCCTTGTTGAGGGGTGGGGCGGTGGGGCAACACATAGGGTCCGGAGAATCCCCGGTTTCGGTAACCGGGGATGTGCAGCTACAGTCCGTCGGCTTCGTGCCGGTCCGTGGCTGCGCGTGGTGTCGTTTCTCGTGGCCCGCGCCAGGGGCTCCGGCTCAGCGGGACCGTCCGGCGTGGGATGTAGGCGGCGTGTACGCGCCCGGGAGCCCGGGATCGGTCTGCGGGGCGGTCTGAGCGGGAAGGCGGCGGGCCTGCGCGGCTCGTGCGCCGGGGCCGGGTGCATGCCGGTCGCCGAGGCGTTGGATGCGCCAGACGAGGACCTCGGATGCTGACTTCGCGTCGTCCAAGGGGCGGTGCTGGGCTGCCTGCTGGAGGACGGTGGCCGGGTTGTGGCCAGCGGCTTCGGCGGCGGCGAGGGCGGCGGTGAGGGCGGACCAGGCGTTCTCCGTGAGGATCTGTTTGGCGTGGCGGGGCAGGACCTCGTGCAGGGCGCGGACGTACCGGTGCACGGTGTTGTCGGAGGGATAGTGCCTGCCGAGTTCAGTGAGGCTGGTGGGGGCTATCTGGTCGTAGGCGGCTTGCAGGTGGGTGAGCGTCTGACGGGCGGCGGCCACCTGCCGGTCGTGGTGGTGTAGTGCGCTGCGGCGCTGGACTGCGAGGACGACGAGGATGGCGGCATCCAAGAGCATGGCCAGCCCGGTGTGGTCCGCAGGCTGGTAGCGCATGGCCTTGAGCGCGCCCCGTAGTGCGCGGGCGTGCTGGTGGTCGGCGCGAGCGCGGGTGTGGGCGGCGTGTTCGAAGGCGGCAGCCGCACGGTGGAGTTCGGCCTGGAGTCGGGCAGGGGCGTGGGCGGGTAGCGCGTACAGGACTTCACCGAAGACGGTGAGGTGGGCCTGGACGGCGCCGTCGTCGGCGTGGGCGAAGTGGTGGGGGATGCGTTCGGCGGCAGCGGTGGCCACGTGCCATGGGTTGGGGCGGTGCCGACGAGCTGATGAGGCTGCGGTGGGCTGTGTCTCGGTGGCGGCCAGGCGCTGTCGGATCTGGGGGAGGGACAGGTCGGTGGCGAGGCTGGAGCCGGAGTACCAGATGGGTGTGCTGTCGTCGGACAGGGCGACCTTGTAGCCGCCGAGGTCGCCGGAGGGCAGTGTGCGGGTCTCGACCTGAAGGCCGGCATCGGCGAGCAGGTTGAAGAACTCCTCCAGATCCTTCGCGTGGGACAGCGCGGTACGCACGATGTGCCGCAGCCGCTCACGCGCGGTCTTGTCGTGGCCCCGTCGCTTGGCCTTCTCCTCCTCGGCCCGGGTGGAGCGCTTCACCGCCGAGGTGCCGGCAGCAGCTTCGGGGCCACGTGCAACCCGGGTGAGACCGAAGTCCTCCTCGACAGCTGTGAGTTCGTTCATGGCGCGGCGGTAGTCGTTCCAGTTCCGCGGCGGGCGCAGATCACCGCGCACCTTGGTGGCGACGATGTGGATATGGTCCTCCGCGTGACGCACAGCAACCCAGCGGCAGCCGTCCGGATCGCCGTCGGGTGCGATGCCGGTCGCGTGCACCATGCGCCGGGCGATGGTGGCCCACTCGGCGTCGGTGAGGAAGCGGTCCTCGGGCGCGGCGCGGATCGAGCAGTGCCACACGTGCCCCTCCGGTGCCTTGTCGCCAGCTTGCTTGACCCGCAGGTCCAGGGCCTGGGTGAGCTGGCCGAGCCGTTGCTTGTGGCCAGGGCTGTCCCAGGGGCCGGGCTCGGGGATGAAGTCGTCCCAGGAGGCGACGATGTGCTGGTCGGTGTGTTCGTTGGCGCGGCCTTTGTCGAAGAGGTAAGCCAGCACGCCGTAGGTCTTGTTGCCCGGCTTGACGATGTTCGCGATCACCTCAGACCGCCCACTTCTGCTCGGCTGCCCGGAAGGCGGCGTCGTCGATCGCCCGGACTGCGTCGTGGGCTGTGGCGAGCAGGCGGTCCGCCCGGTGAAGGATCGCGGCGTCCACAGGGTGTGGATCGCCGTCCGCGTTGAGGCGGCGGGCGATCTGGTTGACGTTGTTACCGATGCGGGCGATCTGCGCCCGCATCGCAGCGAGCTCGTCGACCGCATCGTCGTAGACCGTGCGCTCGGCGGCGACGGTGATCTCACCGCAGACGCGGGCCATGGTGGCGTCGGCAATGTAGCGGGCCATGGTCACGTGAGCGGTCTTCGCTGACGACTGGATGTCGTGCTTCTCGTGCGGCGCGAAGCGCGCGGTGACGTGCTCGGAGCGCTGCGCATCGAGGTTCGCGCGGCGGTACGGCGCGCGCTGCGTGGCCCCAACGGAGGGATCGGGCGGCTGCTCGCCGGCGCCCACCCGCTCCTGCTCCGGCACGCCCTCGTGCCGGAGCTGCTCCTCCGCCACCCCCGGGGCGGAGGAGTCCGCGATGGACCGGCCTATGGACGGTCCATCGCCATTGCTTGCTGCGCTGCCGAGGTCGGTGATCATCTCTTCCTGGGAGGTGGAGAGTTCGTGGTGCGATTCGTGCATTGAGTGGTTTTCCTTGGGCGTTGGGGGTGGTCTCAGTGCGGGTGGCCGACGGGCGCCGTGGGCAGCTCGGCCTTGATGGTGCGGACCACCTCGCCGGCGGTGTCGCTGGCCACGCTGTAGCCGTCCTTGCGTACGGCCACCTCCAACAGGTCGCGGGAGAGACGTCCGTGCTCGCGGAAGAGGTCACGGGCGTATTCGTTGAGGAGGTCCCGTGTAGCGCGCGGTTTGGAGCTCGGGCGCTTCGACTCCGCCTGCGAGGCGGTGCGTGGGTCGTTGCCCGGCGTTTCCCCGCCCGGTTTTGGTTCCGGGCCGACGGTGGTGCGGGCGGGCTGTTGCGGGCGGTTTTCGGGCAGGGGGCGGGCTGCCCGGTCGGCGGCGTCATCGCCCGCGACCTTGTGGGGCGGGAGGCCCGAACTTTCTGCCCGCTCTCTTGCCGTAGCCCGCGGGCGGGCCGTTGCGGAGCCGCCCCTCGTGCGTGCGGCGGCGTCGGGCCAGCGCGCGGGCAATGACCTGGAGGCCAAAACATTGACCTGTTGGCGGGTGGCGAGCTTGCGCAGCAGCAGCTCGTCCTGGCGTTCGTCGCGGTCGACGTCAGCCTGCTCCAGGGCCTGGTGCAGGCGGCGGGTGAGGCGTCGGCCTCGCCACTTGGTGCGCTTGTCGGCTGTCATGGTCTCTGCCCGGAGGATCAGCGTGACGGCCCGGTCGAGGGCGCGGTCGCGGATGATCCGGGCGGCATCCGCGTCCCGGTCGGCAATCCCCAGACGAGCCAGCATCCGTTCGCGTGCCTGTCGGGTGAGGAGGGCGGCCAGGCTGCGGGAGTCGACGTGCGGGCTGCGGTGGCGCAGTTCGATGCCCATGGCCAGGTGCCAGAGCACTGCCGCCAGGACCGGGCCGACGAAGGCCCGCACAGTTCCGCCGACCAGGCCGGACTCGGCGTAGGCGGGCACGATCTGCACGCAGGTGATCACCCAGGTGAGGGTGCCGGGCACCCCGGGCGCCTGCTTGGAACCGTTGAGGTTCGCCCGCGCCATCAGCGCGGTGGCGAACAGCGCTAGTTCGGCGGCGGCGAACATCGCGGCGCGCTCGACGGCGCTGCCCATGTCGAGGTAGTCGGCGGCGAAGCGCCAGCTGGTGTCCGCGCTGTAGGCGGTGCAGCCGATCGCGGCGACGGCGGCGACCGGGATCGCGGCGGTGCTACGGCGCTGTCCAGCGCTCGGCTTCCGTCGGTACTTCCACAGGGACCATGCGGCGGACAGTACGACGACGAGCAGAGCCGCGATGGCAGCAGGCGCAGGGAACCAGTGCGGCAAGGCGGGCATGCCGATGTCGTTGGCGCTGATGAGCGTGATGGGGCCAGGGGTCATGCAGAGGCTCTCCAAGGGACCCGGGCGCTCGAGGGCAGGCGGAAGCCCGGGCGGGTGAGGTGGTGGGACGGGAGGGGCCGCGGGCCGTTCAGATCCTGGGCGCGGTGCGGCGTCGGTCGGAGCCGGTGAGGATGACCCGCTCGGTCATCTCGGCGAGGCGGGAGGCGACGCGGTCGCCGAGCGCGGTGCGGAGCTCGGCGGTGGGGAGGTTGGTGGTGATGAGGGTGGGGAGCATGTGCTCGTACCGGTGGTTGATGAGCCGATAGGTGAGCTCCTCGGTCCATTCGCTGGTCTTGGCTGCGCCGAGGTCATCCAGGAGCAGCAGGGGGCAGCGGGCCAGTGTCTGCAGTTCCCGTTCGCCGTCGTGGCCGGCGCGGGGGCGGAGCCGCGCGTGGAGGTCGGCGGAGGTGGTGGCCTCCCAGCGCAGGCGGACGCCTCGGGTGAGGAGGGCCCGGACGGCGCCGTACGCCTGGTGGGTTTTGCCGGTGCCGGTGGGGCCGGCGATCAGCAGCGACGGGCCCTCGGCGATACCGGGTCCGGTCGGGCCGGGGCGTCCGGCGCGGGCGATCTGGTCGGCCCAGGAGGTGATCTGGGGATGGTCGGCCAGGGCGCGGCGGTAGCGGGCGGGGATGCGGGCGTCGGCGAGTTCCAGGGCGGTGACGGTCTCGGGCGCCGGTTCCTGGGCGGCAGCCGTGGTGGGGTCGATGCCGCGGTTGGCGAGGATCGTGTTGAGCCGGTCGGTGATCGCGCCGACGGGCTGGGGTGCGCGGGTGAGGGTGGCTGTCAGAGCTCATCTCCGTAGGCGGCGACGACGTCGGTGGGGTTCGTCCACGCCCGGTGGGCGGCGGGTGTGGTGGAGGATGCGGCGTTCATGACCTCGTGGACGAGGCTGGGCAGGACGCCAGGGGACAGGCCCTTGACCCGGTGGCGTTCGAGGGCGGCCCGGAGGTGTGCGGGGGCGATGCCCTCGTCGAGCAGCTTGCGCACCTGTTTGCCGAGATGGTTCAGGAAGGCATCTGGCGGGCGGTGGTTGCACGCGGCGATGTACTCGCCGAGAAGCTGCTTGGCCGAGACGGTGTCGGGCGCGTGGGCGCTTGCGCCCCCCGAAGGGATATCTCCTAGATCCACGGTCCTAGGTCCTAGATCCGGACCGTGAGACGTCACTGCTGCCTCACCGAGCGCTCCCTGATCCCTCGCGGAGGACTCCGTGAAGCCCTCTTGACCTGCGACTTCGCCCTCAAGCCCCGGATTCAGCGCGGACTCACGGACCTCGCCGGAGCCCTCAGTGAGGACTGCGTGAGGCGGTAGCGAGTACTCCGTGACACCGGCGCCCACGGCAGGAGCCGACGCGACCGAAGCGTCGTGAACCGGGCAGCTCGGGAGGCGGCTCTTGCTCGCCCGGTTGATCTTCTGATGCTGGTGCCAGGTCACGACGTGCAGGTACCGCTTGTGATCCGGCCCCTTGTAGCGGCAGATCAGTCCCGCGTCGGCGAGCTGGGCGAGGTCCGTCTCGACATCGGACGGGGTGTGCTCCGGGCGCAGCACCCACAACTGCCCGGCGATGATCGCGGCGTGGTCGCGGTGGCGGCCCTGGTCGTCGGCCTGGGTGAGCAGGCCGAGGAAGGTGCGCTCGGCGGCCAGGGAGACGACGGCCAGGGACTCGGAGACGAAGGCTTCGGGCTTGATGGTGCGGATTCGTGCCAAGTGCGGGGCGGTCCTCACTCGGTGGCCTGTGCGCGGGCATCACGGCTCACCGTCGGTCGGGGCGGGATTCGAGGGGGTGTTGGCGCGGACGCGCGCCGGGAAGCGATTGCGTTTCCGGGGGTGTCGTCAACATAGCCACACCCCAGTCGCGCAAGTCCAGCCCTATCCGGCGCAATCTCTCACGGCAGAAAGGCCGCAAGAAATGGGGCTCGGTGACGGGCGGGAGGAAAACCGTAAGGCACGATCCGCTGTTGACCAAATAGTTGCCCGGACCGCAGAGCCAGAAGGATTACATCGGCAAGCCGTTGACGGGCCGCCGACGGGGAAGCTACAACACAACACCGCACTTCAGAGCCATGATCGTCGTGCTGGTCCGTGCCCATTCCCGACTCCCTGGAACCGCATCTCGGCGAACGACGCGAGCGCAACATAGACCACGATCGCCGGTTACCCAAACCGGCGAATGCACCTTTCAATTGGAGCCATGCCCCCACGCCCACTGGAAGTCGGACCCGCAGGAATGCAGGCGGCCCGCACCATCGAAATACTCCGAACCGAACGCGGCCTGTCGCAACGCCAGTTGGCCGACCGCGTGACCGCTTTCGGCCGTCCGATGTCCAACACCATGCTGTCCCGCATCGAACGCGCCCAACGACGATGCGATGCCGACGACCTTGTCGCGATCGCCGACGCCCTCCTGGTGTCGCCTCTCGTGCTGCTGCAGGGGCCGACCGCCACGTGACGACGACCGCTCAGCACCGCTGACCGAGCACGCCCCCACCCAGTAAGGACCCGCCCTTCTTGCACCACTCCGACATACCCCCTGCCCTCGTACGACGCCTTCCCGGCACCGAGGGCGGAGCCCCCTTGCCTCGTCTCTACCGCCCCGAAGAAATCGCCGAAGCCCTCGGCTGCTCCGCCTGGTGGGTCAAGGACCGGGCCCGACGCGGACTCATCCCGCACACCCGCGTCGGCCGCGCCTACCGCTTCACCGCCGCGCACCTCGCCGAGATCGTCCGCCTCCACGAAGAGCGCCCGAAGCGATCCGTCAGCAGTGCGCCGGCGAGTCGGGCAGCGACAAGCCCTCCCTCGGCACGAACTCGTGCCGCCCGGCCGCCTGAGCCGACTACGGCCCCGAGGCCAGGGCGTCTGCGGGCTCGACCGCCGCGCCGCACCCAGTACGAGACCGTCGCGTAGCGCGCCCGCACCCAGTCACAAGCCGAGAACAGGGGAGGAAGACGGAAGTTGGGTTTCGCGGAGAAGCGCGGAAACTACTGGCGCGGCCGGTACAAGACCGCGCCCGGCAAGCACCTCACGGTGGTCGACGACAACGGCAAAGCGATCCGGTTCGCCACCAAGGGCGAGGCCCAGCGCGCCGCGAGCGAGGCCGAGAACAAGTATCGGCGCGGCGACTGGCGCGACCCGGCACTCGGCCAGGAGACCTTCGGCGAGTACGCCAACCGCTGGTACGAGGCCCAGGACCTGGCCGCCTCGACCATGCAGAACTACAAGCGCCACATCGAGGAGCACCTCCTCCCCGACTTCGAGGACAAGGCGCTCGTCGGCATCCTGCGCACGGACGTCGACCTGTGGGAGAAGAAGGAGAAGGCCGCTTACGCGGCCTCCAGCGTCAAGACCTGGCGCTCGACGCTCCACCTGATCTTCGAGGACGCGATCGACGAGGGCCTGATCACCTCGAACCCGGCCGCCAGACGGCGCGGACGCGGCAAGCGCGCCGGACGCTCCCGCGACCGCGGCCCGGAGAAGGTCGTCACCGACCCCCTCGGCACCCTGCTGACCGCGGAGCGAGCCGCCCTGCTCTCCGGCCGCGACGACGAGTTCGTCGCCGTCGTCCTCAAGGGTTACACCGGCATGCGCTGGGGCGAAATCGTCGGCCTGGAGACGGAGTTCGCCCGCTCCGGGGCCGTCCGCGTCGAATGGCAGCTGTACGAACTCGACACCGGCGAGCTGGTTCGCTGCCCACCCAAGGACGACAGCTACCGCACCATCGACGTGATGGACTGGCTGTCGGCCCTGGTCGCCAACCACGTCGCCCGCACGAAGCCGAAACCCTGCTCGTGCCACGGCAAGACCTACGTCTTCCGGGGCCAGGGCACGGCCCGCACCGGCGGCCACCACGGCGCAAAGCTCGTCGACGTCGCACGCCGAGCCGAAGTCTCCACCGGCACGGTGTCCAACGTCCTCAACCACCCCGACCGCGTCACCGAAGCCAAGCGGGTCAGGGTGGAACAGGCCATCGCAGACCTGGGATTCGTGCGCGGCGGCGCGGTACCGCAGCGCGCAGCCCACTGGCGCCGAAACGGCTTTGCCACCTGGCTGTTCACCCCGGCGGTCTCCGGCTGGTACCCAAAGAAGGCGCCGCAGGAAGCCCGCCCCGTGCCTCTCCTCGGCGAGCCGTGGCCCGGCGTCCCAGCCCGAGGGCGTGGCGCCAGCGACCGTGCCGACGCCTGCTGGCTCCCGATCGCCAAGGGCCTCACACCCCACGGCCTCCGCCACACCCACCGGACCGTGATGGAGGACCTCGGCACCGAGAAGGTCCTCATGGACGACCGCATGGGCCACATCGACGGCTCGGTCTCCGCGCGCTACGCCCACGTCACACCCGGAATGCGAAAACGCCTCATGCTTGGACTGACCGAGCAGTGGGAGGCGGCACTCGACACCCGCCTGGCGATGAGCCCCACGTCACCCGTGCGCGTACTCGATGATCTCCTACGTGCGCGCAGGGAATCACGTAAGCCTGCGGAGTCCCAGCGGTGACTGCTGCTGCACCTCTGGTGGTCACCACCAGAGGCACAGCCGTCTCCGGCGACACCTTGCGGGGGCAGCGTCAACCTCGTGGAGGTCACCTCGCTCCGGAGGTTATGGCAAACGCCCGGTGAGAGGGCCAAGGGACCTGGCTCAATAGGCACATGGAGATTGGCGAGCACTGGGCGTACCGCGCGAGGCCGAAGGACCTGGGTAGCGAGGTCCGCCAGGTCGAGGTCGTACGCGTGGGCAGCTCCGGCAGGTCTGGCTGGATCCACGTGCGGTTTCTCGAAGGCGATGCCGCTGGCCTGCAGGAGTGGGTCAGTTCCGGCTCTCTCGTAGCGCCGTGGGCGGATGTTGATACGTTCCGCGCGGATGACGCGGCGGAGCTGGCGCTGGCGGAGTCCTCTCGCCACGTCCGGGGCAGCACGGATTTCGAGGCCGCCCGCATGATCCTCGGCTTCGTCCGTCCGAAGAACAGGCTCCGCCTGCGCCGAACAGTGGCCGACGCCGGGGTCCTGGAGCTGAGCCGCCTCGACGAGACGGCACCGCTCATCGGCATCGACGCAGCTGAACTCCGCGGTGACGCCATGGTGTACGAGAACCGCCACGGCATGTGTCTGGCTGGGTGGCCGGTCACCGAGCGCGTCGCCCGCCAGGTGGCCGGCCGTCTCGCCGACGAGATCCTTCCGGAGGTGGACCGCAAGCAGCAGGGCATCGAGCAGGAGCGTGCCCAGTCCTCCTGGTACTCCTACAGCCGGCGGGACGACCGGAAGCTGGACGCGGAGGCAGCTGTCCTGCGAACCGTCCGGGCCTGGTGTGGCGAAGACAAGGCCGACCGCTACGACGAGTTGGTCGCCCTGCGCGCCGAGGTCATCCGGCTCGGAGAACTCGTCGACAAGGCGGTCAAGGCCCTACGCGACCGAGGTCATGGCGTCATCGCCTCCACCATTGAGCGCGACCTTGGTGTCCATATCGCCACCCTTGATCCTGATGTGCGTCGATGACGCCGCGCCACGGGTCTGGCTCCGGCTTGGGAGGCGTTGGCTGAGCCGGAGGCTCCTTCTCCGGCCGGTCCGGCCGCCAGCCGTCGAGGAACGGTCGCAGCTGCTTCTTCGTCGGCTCCACGTTGAAGTCACGGGCGGCCAGACCCCTGCCATTCGTCGTGGGGTCGAGCTGATCAGCCTCTGTGTTCCCCCAAGCCGACCACTCGCGCAGCCTCTCAACTTCGAGGGCGTCCTCCGATGCGGCGGCGACGTCATCCAGCGCAGCACAGAAGGCCCGGATCTCACCGGCGGCCCGCCACTGCTCCAGGGCCGTGCCGAAGTGCTCGGCCCGTACCGCGTGAACCGCCTTGACCGAGGCCGCACTTACCGCGGCCTCCCACTCCCGCCGCTCGCGTTCCTCCCGCTCCGCTGCAAGTCGTCGGCGCTCGGCCTCCTGGTGCTCCCGTTCCTCTCGCAGACGCCGTTGCTCGGCCTCTCGTTCCAGCCGGGCCCGCTCCTGCTCCTCCGCGCGTGCTTTCAACGCCCGGAAGATTGAGGTGATCTGCTCCTCCAACGGCTTCTTGGCCGTGTCGGCCCATTCCTTCTTCCAGCCGTAGTTGTAGCTGTAACCCGAGTTCTCGCTGACCAGCAGCTCCAGTTCGCCGGACGGCTCGAACTTGTGGGCCGGCGTGACCCGCTGCCAGTCGTACGTGCGCCGACCTGGTTGCTTGGGGACGTAGCGGACCTGCTTCTGCCGCTCACGGAAGCCGACCTCGTACGTCCTGCCGTGGACAGTGAGCAGCGGCCTCGGCTGCCTGCGCTTCTTGGACACCGCGATCTCGCCGTACCGCGCGAGGGCCTGTTCGGCGAGCAGCCGGAGCAGCGCGAGCACCCTCGGTAGGACCTCGTCGGAGATCTCGAAGGCGCTGTGGTCCTTGGTGACCGCGGCGAGCACGTCCTCGACATCGGTGATCACTCGGCTTCGCGCCAGTCGGATTCGGTTCCACTCGGTGTCGTCCTCGCCAGACACCCTCAGCGGACCGAGGAAGAAGTCCCCCTTCGCCCGCCCGCTGTACTTCAGGTGGTACCCATCCGGAGCGCACTGCCGGGCTGCGTCGAACACCCTGCGATACCGAGCCCGTTCCTCCGCGCTGGGGTCAGGGATCCGAAGAAATCGTCCGGCCTCCTGCACCTGCGCGATGAGCGCCGGCCCGACAGCTGCTGGCGACGGGCGCGGAGGTTTCACAGCCCGTTTCGGGGCGGGCTTTGTCTCGGTCGGAGGATCGGCATCCTGCGACGGACCAGCGGCAACGGGCGCCCCGGCTTCAGACGCCGCCGCGCGAGGCTTGCGTGGAGCCAACTCCGGACGGTCGGGATGATGCCCGTGCTCCAGGTAGAAGCGTCCCACGTCAGTGATCTCCGCCTGCCACCTCCCCTTCTTCCTGGGCATGGTCACCAAGCCCCGGTCCCTGAGCGCGCGAGCCGTGACGGCGAGCTCGGGGCTGTTGGACGTGACGGGGTCGGCTCCGCCCCCGATGCGGGTGAGGAGTGCGAGCTGCCGGTCATTTAACGGAGACCAAGGGTGCATGGCGATCGTCGTACCGTCTGTGGTCTCTCCAGCACAAGCCCACGACTCGCTGGAACCGGTGCACACCGAAGCGGCGTGCTGGTGCTCTGGAGCTAAGCGGCGCTTTCCTCCTGAACCACGTCAGCGATCTGCTGCGCGATCTCCTCGATGGAGTAGTCGCTGGTGCTCATCGCCACTTTGTCTGCGAGGGAGGGGCTGTAGCGCCGGACGTCTTCTGCACTCAGGTTGTGCCAGATTGGCAGGAGTGATTGCTCCCCGGCCACATTACGGGTGACGAGTCCGTCGAGTTCGTGGTTGGTCCAACCCTTGGCGAAGAAGGGGGCCGAGAGCACTACGATGCCGAAGCGGCTCGCCCTGATCCCTTCATCGATCTTGCGGCGGAGGCTGTGGCCGATCCGCATCTGGGCTTCGTCGAGCCAGACAGTCACACCCAGCTTGGTAAGCGCGTCTCGAAGGGGGCGGGCAACAGCTCCTTTGTCCTCGGACGCGTGGGAGATGAAGACGTCCCAGGTCTGGCCACCAAGTATGTCGCCAGTAGGCTCCTCCGGTTCATGGACCGCGACGGAGCGGGCCGGACTGCCCTGTGGGTCGCGGGCCGGGGGCAGGAAGCCCCGCGGAGGTGGCTGGACTTGGACAGACGCAGAGATGCGACCGGAATAGCCGCCAAGGTCGATGGCCACGACCCACTGTCCGTTACTGGGGATGGTGATCTGGTGAGGCGAGCGAGTGACGCGACCGCCCAGGTACCGGTATCTCTTCCCCGACTTGTATTTGCTGTACTCGCTGCGCGTCATCACCTGGACGTTGGCTTGGTTGCGCAGGGTGACGATGACCGTGGAACCTCTCTTGAGGTTGCCGAGGTCTTTGTAGAAGTAGTCCACGGGTGCTCCTGGAGATGTGCGGCCGAGCACGTCTCAGAGTAAGGACTGCCACTGACAATCGGAGGCGACGATGTCTGAAGCGGGGTGGAAGCCCACGTCGGCTGGACGCTCGTCTCTCCCCTGGCGCTAGGACTCGGGGAGCCGTCCGGGAGCCGCTCACTGAGGTCGGCTCCCAAATGGCTCCCAAACTGGGCCCACAAAGCAAATCAGGCCCGGTTCTGATCTCTCAGAACCGGGCCTGACCTGGTGTTTCAGCTGTCGGGGTGGCGGGATTTGAACCCACGACCTCTTCGTCCCGAACGAAGCGCGCTACCAAGCTGCGCCACACCCCGATTGTCGCTGCTCGTCGCGGCGACGTCGTTTACTTTAGCCCACCGGCGGCCGGAGGCGAAATCCGGTTTACCAGCGGCGGCGGAGCGGGTTCGGGCGGATGTGGTCCAGGGCCACGAGGAGGACGCCCAGGGCGTAGAGGGCGAGGCCGAGGAGGAGGGCGTTGCCCAGGACGCCCTTGTAGCCGTGCTGGTCGACGTCGAGGAAGGGGTAGAGGTAGCGGCCCTGGGTGTCGGGGATGAGGAGCTCGCCGCGGGCCATGGAGAAGGCCAGGTAGGCCAGGGGGTAGAGGAGCCACGCGGCGGCCTGGCGCAGGTGCAGGCGGCCGGGGGTGGTGAGCAGGAGCCAGTCCAGGGCCGCGGCGACGGGGACGACCGTGTTCAGGAGGTAGGTCGCGACCGTGTGCCAGCCGGGGGCGGCGCTGTCCGTCACGGCGAACGGACTCGCCGCGTTGGCCAGGAGCAGGTGGTGGACGAGCCCGGCGGCGACGACGTAGAGCAGGGCCGCGCCCGTGAGGGCGCCCGAAAGGGGGCGGCGGGCGGACCAGGCGCGGCGGGCGGAGGCGAGCAGAACCAGGGCCAGCAGGATGCTGCTCTGCGTGGTGAAGTGGCTCAGGGGCCTGGTGACCGGCCCGGCCGCGAGCAGTTCGATGGTCACGCCCGTCAGCGCCAGCAGCGCGGTGACGAGGCGGAAGGCGGCGACCAGCGGGCGGCGCACGGGGGTCACGACGGCCGTGGCCGGGACGGGGGAGGGCAGCAGTCTGGGCGGTCCCGGGACCGCGGGGAGGTCCGGGATGTCCCTGGGTATCGGGGCTGTCATGGCCTCACGCTAGGCAGACCGGACATACCGGGCTATGCGGGTGGGCCATGTGGGCTACCCGCAGGCCTCCGGGCCTCCGGGCCTCCGGGCCTCCGGGCCTCCGGGCCTCCGGGCCTCCGGGCCTCCGGGGCCCCCAGCCCCCCCAGCCCCCCCCCAGACCCCAGGCCCCCAGACTCCGGGCCACGCCCCCGGCCCACCCGACTATGAGTTCCGCTACTCCCGCCCCACCAGCGTCAGCAGCGTCGCCTCCGGCGGGCAGGCGAAACGTACCGGGGTGTAGCGGTTCGTGCCGCAGCCGGCCGACACGTGGAGGTAGGCCGTTCGGCCCTCGGCCGTGTGCGTCGACAGGCCCTTGACGCGCTCCGTGTCCAGGTCGCAGTTGGTGACCAGGGCACCGTAGAAGGGGATGCACAGCTGGCCGCCGTGTGTGTGGCCGGCGAGGAGGAGGGGGTAGCCGTCCGCCGTGTAGGAGTCCAGGACGCGCAGGTACGGCGCGTGGACCACGCCCATCGAGAAGTCCGCCGTGCCCGACGGGCCGCCCGCCACCTCCGCGTACCGGTCCCGTTTGATGTGCGGGTCGTCCAGTCCCGTCAGCTCGACGGACACGCCCTCGACCTTGAGCGTGCCGCGCGTGTTCGTGAGGTTCTGCCAGCCGGCGGCGTTGAAGCCGTCGCGGAGGTCTTCCCACGGGTTGTGGACGACGCCCTCGGCGGGCGCGTTGCCGTTCAGGCCGTGGCGGCCCTGGGCCTTCTCGATCAGGTACCGGGCGGGGTTGCGCAGCTTGGGGCCGTAGTAGTCGTTGGAGCCGAAGACGTAGGCGCCCGGGAACTCCATCAAGGGACCCAGGGCGTCCAGGACCTCCGGGACGCCCTCCGGGTCGGACAGGTTGTCGCCGGTGTTGATCACGAAGTCGGGACGCAGGCCGGCCAGCGAGCGCAGCCAGCGCTGCTTCTTGCGCTGGCCGCCGACCATGTGGATGTCGGAGACCTGCAGCACGCGCAGGGGGCGCATCCCCGAGGGCAGGACAGGGATCGTCACCCGTCGCAGGCGGAACGAGCGGGCCTCGAAACCCGCCGCGTAGACCAGACCGGCGGCGCCAACCGCCGTGATTCCCAGGGGTACTCCGTATCGCGCGCGCATACGTCCATCGTGTCAGAAGCGGGGGCGGGGGCCGACCGCGCGAGCGGCTGGTCGCGGGCGCCCGCGAAATCAGCAGGCGCCCTTCCTCCCGTACCTGCGACAATCACTGCCATGACCACGCTCAAGTCGAAGCTGCAGGACGACCTCAACGCCGCGATCAAGGAGCGCGACGAGCTCCGCTCCTCCACGCTCCGGCTGACGCTCGCCGCGATCACCAAGGAGGAGGTCGCGGGGAAGGAGAAGCGGGAGCTCTCCGACGACGAGGTACAGAAGGTGATCACCCGCGAGGCGAAGAAGCGCCGCGAGGCCGCGGACGCCTTCGCCCAGGGCGGACGCGCCGAGAGCGCCGAGCGGGAGAAGGCGGAGGGTGAGGTACTCGCCGCCTACCTGCCGAAGCAGATGTCCGACGACGAGCTGAACGCGATCGTCGCCCAGGCCGTCGAGGAGGCGAAGGCGGCCGGTGCCGAGGGGCCGCGGGCCATGGGTGCCGTCATGAAGATCGTGAACCCGAAGGTGGCCGGGCAGGCCGAGGGCGGCCGGGTCGCCGCCGCGGTCAAGAAGCTGCTGGCGGGCTGAGCCCGGCCCCACCGCGGGCGACCGCACCGACGGCGAAGACCGGCGGCCCCTTCCGGTGAGGAAGGGGGCCCCCGGCGTAGCCGGCGCGACGGGTCCCACGGGGGCGGCGGGGGCCGCGGTCGCGGGGGGGGCCACACTGGGCGCG
>NZ_JBHYOB010000011.1:0-178907 GCF_042744565.1 Streptomyces sp. NPDC058812 | reverse complement strand
GGGGGGGCGGGAGCCGGCCCCATGGGGGGCCCCCCGCCCCCGGGGAGAACCCGGGCGGCCCGCGCGGGTGAGGAAGGGGCCGCCGGTCTTCGCCGTCGCGACGGGAACCTCGGTCGCGGCGGGGACCTCGGTCGCGGCGGGGACCTCAGTCGCGTCGGCCGCCGTTGCCGTTGCCGCCGTTGCCCTGTCCCTGGAAGAGGTTCCCCGGGAAGCCGCCGTCGGTGCCGCCGTTGTCCGTGCCGCCGTCGATCAGGCCGCCGATGACACCGCCGTTGCCGCCGTCGCCGTTGTCCTCGTCACCGTTGCCGCCGTCGTCCCGGCCGCCGTCGTCGCCCCGGCCCTTGTCCTTTTCCTTGCTGTCCGGGATGTCGACGAGGTTGAAGTCGGTGGGCGACGTGCCCTCCAGCGCGCCCGACATCATGTCGCCCCAGATCGGGCCGGGGACCGCGCCGCCGAAGACCTTGGCGTGCGGTACACCACCGATGGTGATGTCGACCATCTGCCGCTCGTGCTTGGGGTCGCCGACCCACACGGCGCCGGCGAGGTCCGGCGTGTAGCCCACGAACCAGGCCGCGTACCGCTCGTCCGTCGTACCGGTCTTGCCGGCGCTCGGGCGGCTGTCGAGGCCGGCCTGCTTGCCCGTGCCGTCCTCGACCACGCCCTTGAGGAGGGTGTTGACGGTGTCGGCCGTGGTCTCGGACATGGCCCGGGAGCAGGTGGACTTCGGAACCTCGAGCGACTTGCTCTTGTTGCCGACCCGCTGGCTGATCGACTCGATGGCGACCGGCGTGCAGTACATGCCGCGCGAGGCGAAGGTCGCGTACGCGCTCGCCATGGTCAGTGGGGACACCTCGGTGACACCGAGGGCGATGGACGGCGTCTGCTCCAGCTTGTTGCCGTTGGCGCGCTCCACGCCCATCTTCTCGGCCATCTGCGTCACCGGGCAGATGCCGATGTCACTGATCATCTGCACGTAGTAGGTGTTGACCGACTTGGCGGTCGCCTCCTTCATGTCGTACGGGCCGACCTCTGTCTCGTTCTCGTTGGCGAGCCGGACACCCTTCTCGTTCCACGTCTTGCCGTCGCAGGCCGCGACCGGGGTCGGGTAGTCCATCTCGTACGGCGAGGAATACGACTTCGTCACCGGCATGCCGCCCTCGAGGGCCGCCGCGGCCACGATCGGCTTGAACGTCGAACCGGGCTGGTAGCCCGCGCCGCCGCCCATCGCGTCGTTGACGGACAGGTTGAGAGTGGTCTCGCCCTTCTTGACGTCGATGCCGTACGGACGCGACTGGCCCATCCCCACGATCTTGCCGGTGCCGGGCTCCACGATGGTGGCCGCGGTCGCCACGTCGTCGCTCGTGTAGACGTGGTCCTTGATCGACTGCTGCACCGACTTCTGGGCCTGCGGGTCGAGCGTCGTGCGGATCGTCAGGCCGCCCTGGTTCCAGGTCTTGGCCCGGTCCTCCTTGGTCTTGCCGAAGACCGGGTCGCTGAGGAACACCTCGCGTACGTAGTCGCAGAAGAAGCCCGCGCCCTTGACGGCCGTGATGCAGCCGTTCTTGGGCCGGCTGACCTCCAGCCCGAGCGGCGCCTTCTTCGCCTTCTCGGCCTCCGCCTGGGAGATGTCGCCGACCTGCGCCATGCGCGTCAGCACGACGTTGCGCCGCTTGGTGGCCTCCGCCTCGTCGTTGACCGGGTCGTACCGGCTGGGCGACTGGACGATGCCGGCCAGGAGGGCGGACTCCTGGATGTTGAGGTCCTTGGCGGACTTGGAGAAGTAGCGCTGGGCGGCCGCCTCGACGCCGTAGGCCTGCTGGCCGAAGAACGTGATGTTCAGGTAGTTCTCGAGGATCTTCTTCTTGCCCAGCTCCTCCTCGACCTGGATCGCGAGCTTCAGCTCGCGGATCTTGCGGCCGATGGTCTGCTGGGTGGCCTGGGCGACCTTCGTCGGGTCGTCACCGGCCTCCTCCACGAAGACGTTCTTGACGTACTGCTGCGTGAGCGTGGACGCGCCCTCGGAGACCTCGCCGCTGCGGGCGTTCTTGTTGAGCGCGCGCAGTACGCCCTTCAGGTCGACCGCGCCGTGCTCGTAGAAGCGCGAGTCCTCGATCGCGACGATCGCCTTCTGCATGTACGGCGAGATGTCCTTGAGGGCTACCACCGTGCGGTCGCGTGAGTAGACCGTGGCGATGGTGCCGCCCTCGGCGTCGAGGATGGCGGTGCGCTGGCTCAGCGGGGGAGTCTTCAGGTTGGCCGGGAGAGCGTCGAAACTCTCCACCGACCCCTTGGCGGCCAGCCCCAGCGCGCCCACGGCGGGCAACGCGATGCCGGCCAGCACTGCTCCCGCGAGCACACTGACACCGAGGAACTTGGCGGCCTGCTGCGTTGGCGACAGACCACCGCCCGAGCGCTTCTTTGGCATGGAGGCAGCCTACGTTCTCATTCGCCGGACACGCGTATATGCCTTGGCCTAAGCTGCACTCAACTGTCACAGCAGTGAGGCCACGTATCAATACGTCCGGCGACCCCGAATCGTTCCGGATCCGCTCGACTTTTTTCTGAGGGGCCCCGCTGGGGGCGCGTTGATGTGTACGGGCGCGTGCCACGGCGTGTGGGATGCGTGCCCGAATCCGCCTTGTGTGTCAATTGGTGTCCGTTGTGGCGCAACAGAGATGACCTGAATGCCGGGATCGTCGCGAATGTCGCCAGCTCACTCCCCCGGGTGATCTGCCGCTTACCCATAGTCCGTTCGGGCCATTCAAGATTGGGCCCGAAGGGGGTGTTGCGCTGTGCCCACCTTCCGTAACGTCCTCAACTGGCGGCGGTGAATATGCCGCTGCCGCCGTGGGGGAGCCTCGATTCGGGAGAGGACGGCGCCGGTATGGGCTGGGTAACCGACTGGAGTGCGCAGGCCGCCTGCCGCACTACCGATCCGGACGAACTGTTCGTTCAGGGAGCAGCGCAGAACAGGGCCAAGGCGGTGTGCACCGGATGTCCGGTGCGGACCGAGTGCCTGGCCGACGCGCTCGACAACCGCGTCGAGTTCGGCGTGTGGGGAGGCATGACGGAGCGGGAACGCCGCGCACTGCTGCGCCGGCGGCCCACCGTGACCTCCTGGCGCCGACTTCTGGAGACGGCGCGGACGGAGTACGAACGAGGGGTCGGCATCGTGTCCCTCGACGACGAGGAGATCTACGAGAACTACGCGGCCGTGGGCTGAGCCGGCCGGGGACCTTTCCCCGGGCACGGATGGATGTCCCGGGGCGCGGATGTCCCGGTCGGATCAGGCCCCTGTCTCGGGCAGCTCGGGCCGGTCCGTCGCGAGACGGACGCCGATGTCCCGCAGCCCCGCGAGGTCGTGCACGTCGCCCGGCAGCGCGGCCACTTCGGTGACCGCCACCTCGGGGTGACGCGCGGTGAAGCGGTCGCGCGTGCGCTGCTCGCGGGCGAGCAGATGCATCCGGTCCGCGTGCAGCCTCAGCAGGCCCGCTGTGAGCTGGTCGACGGATCGCTCCGGTGTGCCGTCCGGCGGTGTGCCGTCCGGCGCGCCGCCCACTGTGCCGTCCAGCGTGCCGTCCGTTGTGTCAGGAGCCTCGGGAGAGGGCTCGGGAGAAGGCTCGGAAGAACCTGAACTGCCGTACACGTCGGGAGAGTTACGAACTCCTACTTTCCCGCCGTCCTGATCCACAATGCGGGGATCCTCAAGATTTTCCCCGGCGAGACTTTCCGCGGCGGCGAGCGCCCGCTCGGCCGACAGCCGGTCGGCGCCGCTGCCGTGGACCCGGTTGAGCACCAGACCGGCGAGCGGCATGTCCTCGGCCGCCAGCCGCTCCACGAAGTACGCGGCCTCGCGCAGTGCGTCCCGCTCCGGGGCCGCGACCACCAGGAACGCCGTCCCGGGCGCCTGGAGCAGCTTGTACGTCGCGTCCGCGCGCGTGCGGAAGCCGCCGAACATCGAGTCCATCGCGGCCACGAAGGTCTGCACGTCCTTCAGGAACTGCCCGCCCAGCACCTTCCCCAGGACGCCGGTCATCATCGACATGCCGACGTTCAGGAACTTCATGCCGGCCCGGCCGCCGACCTTCGCCGGGGCCAGCAGGAGGCGGATCAGCTTGCCGTCCAGGAAGGACCCGAGTCGCTTGGGGGCGTCCAGGAAGTCCAGCGCCGAGCGGGACGGCGGCGTGTCGACGACGATGAGGTCCCACTCGTCCCTCCCGCGCAGCTGACCCAGCTTCTCCATGGCCATGTACTCCTGCGTGCCCGCGAAGCCCGCCGAGAGCGACTGGTAGAAGGGGTTGCCCAGGATCGCCGCCGCCCGCTCGGGATCCGCGTGCGCCTCGACGATCTCGTCGAAGGTGCGCTTCATGTCGAGCATCATGGCGTGCAGCTCACCGCCCGCCGAGTCGTCGACGCCCTTCACCCGGCGCGGGGTGTTGTCGAGCGAGTCGATGCCCATGGACTGGGCGAGCCGCCGGGCCGGGTCGATGGTGAGGACGACCACCTTGCGGCCCCGCTCGGCCGCACGCAGCCCCAGGGCCGCCGCGGTGGTCGTCTTGCCGACCCCGCCCGACCCGCAGCACACCACGATGCGGGTCTTCGGATCCTCCAGCAGAGGGTCGACGTCGAGCACACGCGCGGGGGAGAGGCGCCGCGCGCCCTCCTGGTGCCGGGCCGGGTCCGGACTCATGCGATCCCCTGCTTCCGCAGCTCGGTGGCCAGTTCGTACAGGCCCGCCAGGTCCATGCCCTCGGCGAGCAGCGGGAGTTCGTGCAGCGGCAGGCCCAGCTCGCCGAGGACGCCCCGCTGCTCCTCCTCCAGCGCGTACCGCTCGGCGTACTCCTCGGCCTGCGCCAGCAGCGGATCCACCAGCCGCTCGGCGTGTCCGCCCCGCCGCGCCCCGCCGAGCCCGGCACCGGACAGGGACCGGGCGAGTGCCGTACGCGGTGTGCTCCGTACGAGTTCCAGGTCGGCCGCGTCCAGCACCTCGGGCCGGACCATGTTGACCACGACCCGCCCCACCGGGAGCCGCGCCGCCCGCAGCTCGGCGATGCCGTCCACGGTCTCCTGGACCGGCATCTCCTCCAGGAGCGTCACCAGGTGCACGGCGGTCTCCCGCGACTTGAGCACCCGCATCACGGCCTGCGCCTGATTGTGTATCGGGCCGACCTTCGCGAGGCCTGCCACCTCGTCGTTGACGTTGAGGAACCGCGTGATGCGGCCGGTCGGCGGGGCGTCCATGACGACGTAGTCGTACGCGAACCGCCCGCTCTTGTCCTTGCGCCGCACCGCCTCGCACGCCTTGCCGGTCAGCAGGACGTCTCTGACGCCCGGCGCGACGGTGGTCGCGAAGTCGATCGCCCCGAGCTTCTTCAGCGCCCGCCCGGCGCTGCCCAGCTTGTAGAACATCTGGAGGTAGTCCAGAAGCGCCAGTTCGGGGTCGATGGCGAGGGCGTACACCTCCCCGCCCCCGGGAGCGACGGCGATCTTCCGCTCCTCATAAGGCAGCGCCTCCGTTTCGAAGAGCTGCGCGATGCCCTGGCGACCCTCGACCTCGACGAGAAGCGCGCGCTTCCCCTCGGTGGCCAGGGCCAGCGCGAGGGCCGCGGCCACCGTGGTCTTGCCGGTTCCGCCCTTGCCGCTGACGACCTGGAGCCTGCTCACGTATTCGAGCGTAACCAGTCCGCGCGCCGAGTACGCCGGAGGCTGTGGACAACGTGTGGAGAACGCCTCCTCGGTCGGCCGTCCGAGGGGGCCCGGGCAACGGCTAGAGTCGGCCACATGACCAAGTGGGAATACGCAACCGTGCCGCTGCTCGTCCATGCCACGAAGCAGATTCTGGACACCTGGGGCGAGGACGGCTGGGAGCTCGTCCAGGTCGTGCCCGGGCCGAACAACCCCGAGCAGCTCGTGGCCTACCTGAAGCGGGAGAAGCAGGCATGAGCGCCGTCGAGGCGAAGCTGGCCGAGCTCGGCCTGACGCTGCCCGAGGTCGTCCCGCCGCTGGCCGCGTACCAGCCGGCCGTGCAGTCCGGCCCGTACGTCTACACCTCGGGCCAGCTGCCCATGGTGGAGGGCAAGCTTCCGGTCACCGGCAAGGTGGGCGGCGAGGTCACGCCGGAGGAGGCCAAGGAGCTGGCGCGCACCTGCGCGCTGAACGCCCTGGCCGCCGTGAAGTCCGTCGCCGGTGACCTCGACCGCGTCGCGCGCGTGGTGAAGGTCGTGGGTTTCGTCGCGTCCGCGTCCGACTTCACCGGCCAGCCGGCCGTGATCAACGGCGCCAGCGAACTCCTCGGTGAGGTGCTGGGCGACAAGGGCGTCCACGCCCGCAGTGCGGTCGGCGTGGCGGTACTGCCGCTGGACGCGCCGGTGGAGGTCGAGGTCCAGGTGGAGCTCGTCCAGGCGTAGGCACGCGCAGGCAGGCGTGGACGGCCCTGCCTCCCCGGGCGGGCGGGAGGCGGCGCGGGGTGGGCGTTGCCAGGCCGGCAACAAAGCTCGCCCTCGTCGCTCCGCCCCGGCAGGATCGCATCCGGTGCCGCGTACGGGGCGGGAGCCGGTCGTGGTTGCCGGTCCCGGTCCGTTCGGGCGGCGCCGGACCGACCGATTGCGCCAGGAGGAGCCGTGCCGCGTCAGCCCGTGACCGATCACCAGCTCGTGAACGATCGACAGCCCGTGGCCGATCGGCAGCTCGTGACCGATCGGCCACCCGTGCACCGGATGGTGCCCTCACCGGCCGGCCGGATCCATCTGGTGGAGCAGGGCAGCGGCCCGCTGGTCCTGCTCGTCCACGGCTTCCCCGAGTCCTGGTACTCCTGGCGCCGCCAGCTTCCCGCGCTGGCCGCCGCGGGCTTCCGCGCCGCCGCGATCGACGTGCGCGGCTACGGACGCTCCTCCAGGCCCGACGCGGTGGCGGCGTACCGGATGCTCGACCTGGTGGCGGACAACGTCGCCGTGGTGGAGGCGCTGGGCGAGCGGTCCGCCGTGATCGTCGGCCACGACTGGGGCGCGACCATCGCCGCGCACTCCGCGCTGCTGCGGCCCGACGTGTTCCGCGCGGTCGGCCTGCTGAGCGTGCCGTACACCCCGCCGGGCGGACCGAAGCCCAGCGAGGTCTTCGCCGGCATGAGCGATCCGGCCGGCCCCTTCGCCGGGCAGGAGTTCTACGTCTCCTACTTCCAGGAGCCCGGCCGGGCCGAGGCGGAGATCGAGCCCGACGTACGCGGCTGGCTCGCCGGCTTCTACGCCGCCCTGTCCGCCGACACCATGCCCGCCCCGGAGGCGCCCGACCCGCACTTCGTCGCCCCCGGCGGCAGGCTGCGCGACCGGTTCCCGTCCGGCGGACGGCTGCCGTCCTGGCTGACCGAGGAGGAGCTGGACGTCTACGCCGGGGAGTTCGAGCGCACGGGTCTGACCGGCGCCCTCAACCGCTACCGCAACATGGACCGCGACTGGGCCGACCTCGCCGGCCACCGCGGCGCCCCGATCACCCAGCCGTCCCTTTTCCTCGGCGGCGGCCGGGACGCCTCCACCACCTGGCTGTCCGACGCGATCGAGGCGTATCCCACCACCCTGCCCGGCCTGACCGCCTCGCACCTCCTCGACGGCTGCGGCCACTGGCTCCAGCAGGAGCGCCCGGAGGAGACGAACCGGCTGCTCACGGAGTGGCTGACCGCCCTGTCCTCCTGACGCCCGCCCGGCCCCGGGAGCCACTCGAACATCCGCCCGTCACCGGATAGCCTCCGGCCATGGCGAACGGTCAGGCGAATGATCAGGCGAGCGGTCAGGGGAACGGGCAGTGGTACCCCCCGGAGTGGCCGGACCGCATCCGCGCACTGGCGGCCGGCACCCTCACCCCCGTCACCCCCAAGCGCGCGGCCACCGTCATGCTCCTGAAGGACGCCGATGCCGGTCCCGCCGTGCACATGCTGCGGCGCCGGGCCTCCATGGCGTTCGCCGGGGGCGCGTACGCCTATCCGGGCGGCGGGGTCGACCCGCGCGACGACGACCGCGACATCGGCTGGGCGGGCCCCACGCGCGCGTGGTGGGCGGACCGGCTCGGCGTCGACGAGGCGGGCGCCCAGGCGATCGTCTGCGCGGCCGTACGGGAGACGTACGAGGAGGCGGGCGTCCTGCTCGCCGGCCCGACCGGCGACTCGGTGGTCGGCGACACGACCGGCGCGGACTGGGAGGCGGACCGGGCCGCCCTGGTCGACCGTGAGCTGTCCTTCGCGGAGTTCCTGGACCGCCGGGGCCTCGTCCTGCGCTCCGACCTGCTGGGCGCCTGGGCCCGCTGGATCACGCCGGAGTTCGAGTCCCGGCGCTACGACACCTGGTTCTTCGTGGCCGCCCTCCCCGAGGGGCAGCGCACCCGTAACGCCTCCACGGAGGCCGACCGCACGGTGTGGGTCACCCCGGCCGAGGCGGCGGCCGGGTACGACAAGGGCGAGCTGCTGATGATGCCGCCGACCATCGCGACCCTGCGCGGTCTCGCGGCGTGCGGTACGGCGGCCGAGGCGCTGGCGTCGGCTCCGGGCCGCGACATGACGCCCGTGCTGGCCCGGGCACGGCTCGTCGGCGGCGAGATCGTGCTCTCCTGGCCGGGGCACGACGAGTTCACCAAGCACGTCCCGAGCACGGATACGGCCGCGCGTTCCGGTCCGGCGCCGGCGACACCTTCCGACCCGACCGGAGGAGCCTCCGCATGACGGACGCAGCAGCACTGCCCGGACAGCCGCGCGGCGGCGTCCTGTCGGGCCCGGCCACCGCGCGCGCGGTGAACGTCCTGGCACCCAACGCCTCCGCGATGACCCTGGACGGCACGAACACCTGGATCCTCGCCGAACCCGACTCCGACCTGGCCGTCGTCGTCGACCCGGGCCCCCTGGACGACATCCACCTGCGGCATGTCGTCGACACGGCCGAGCGGGCGGGCAAGCGGGTCGCGCTGACGCTCCTGACGCACGGTCACCCGGACCACGCGGCGGGCGCCGCGCGCTTCGCCGAGCTGACGCGGACGAACGTGAGGGCCCTGGACCCGGCGCTGCGGCTGGGCGGCGAGGGGCTGGCCGCCGGTGCCGTGATCGAGGTGGGCGGTCTGGAGCTGAGGGTCGTACCGACCCCCGGGCACACGGCCGACTCCCTGTGCTTCCATCTCCCGGCCGACCGGGCGGTCGTGACCGGCGACACGATCCTGGGCCGCGGTACGACGATGGTGGCCCACCCCGACGGCCGTCTCGGCGACTACCTGGACTCACTGCGCAGGCTCAGGTCGCTCACGGCCGACGACGGGGTGCACACGGTGCTTCCGGGCCACGGCCCCGTCCTGGACGACGCCCAGGGCGCCGTGGAGTACTACCTCGCCCACCGCGCCCATCGCCTCGCCCAGGTCGAGACGGCCGTGGAGGACGGCTACCGGACGCCGGGCGAGGTCGTCGCCCACGTGTACGCGGACGTCGACCGCTCACTGTGGCCGGCGGCGGAACTGTCGGTGCGGGCGCAGCTGGAGTACCTGGACGAGCACGGGCTCATCGAGCTGCCCGACTGACGTCTGCCCGACCGACGTCTGCCCGACCGAGGTCGCCCGATCGAGCCGCGTCAGCGGGAGCGCTTGGCCAGCCGCTCCACGTCCAGCAGGATCACCGCGCGGGCCTCCAGGCGGAGCCAGCCGCGCTGGGCGAAGTCCGCGAGTGCCTTGTTGACCGTCTCGCGGGACGCGCCGACCAGCTGGGCCAGCTCCTCCTGCGTCAGGTCGTGCACGACGTGGATGCCCTCCTCGGACTGCACGCCGAAGCGGCGGGACAGGTCCAGCAGGGCGCGGGCGACACGGCCGGGGACGTCCGAGAAGACGAGGTCGGACATGGCGTCGTTGGTCTTGCGCAGGCGGCGCGCGACGGCGCGCAGCAGTGCGGTGGCCACCTCGGGGCGGACGTTCAGCCAGGGCTGGAGGTCGCCGTGCCCGAGGGCGAGCAGCTTGACCTCGGTCAGCGCGGTGCCGGTCGCCGTGCGCGGGCCCGGGTCGAACAGCGACAGCTCGCCGATCAGCTCGCTGGGGCCGACGACGGCCAGCATGTTCTCGCGCCCGTCGGGGGACGTGCGGTGAAGCTTGACCTTGCCCTCGGTGACCACATAGAGGCGGTCTCCGGGGTCCCCCTCGTGGAACAGGGTGTCGCCGCGGGCGAGGGTCACCTCACTCATGGAGGCGCGGAGCTCCGCGGATTGCTCGTCGTCGAGCGCCGCGAAGAGCGGGTTGCGCCGCAGAACGTCGTCCACGAGTTCTCTCCTTGTCGACCGGCTCAGAGGATCATGTTCCCCCGGTGTACCAGGGGTCCGTGGTGCCCATTTTGCCGGACAGTCCAAACAGTGTGATCTGTCACAAGGATGCCGCACTGGTGTCCTGGGGTACGCGGCAGGGGTCCAATTGGACGCCGATCTTCGGGGTCCGGGGCGGATGTCGGTGCCGGGCCGTACGCTGGCCGGGTGTCCAAATCGCCGGTGAGAGCACAGGCCGAGGGGGCTGCGCGGGTGGGTGTACGTCGCGATTCCGCCGTGGGCGAACAGAGCCCCGATGGCGGTAGGAAAACGGCGAAAGCGACAAAGAAGGCGGCACCTGCCAAGAGGGTGACTGCGGAGAAGGGTGCCGTGAAGAAGAAGACCGAGAAGAGCCTCAAGAAACAGGCGCCCGCCAAGAAACCCGCCGTCGCCCCGAAGAAGGCCACCGCCGCCGTCAAGGGCGTCGCCGCGGCGAAGACCGTCGCCCCGAGTGCGCCGCGCGGCGAGTCGCGCACCGCGCTGGTCCGCCGCGCGCGCCGTATCGACCGCGAGCTCGCGGAGGTCTACCCGTACGCGCACCCGGAGCTGGACTTCGAGAACCCGTTCCAGCTGGTCGTGGCCACGGTGCTGTCCGCCCAGACCACCGACCTGCGCGTCAACCAGACGACGCCCGGCCTCTTCGCCAAGTACCCCACTCCGGAGGACCTGGCCGCCGCCAACCCCGAGGAGGTCGAGGAGATCCTGCGCCCGACCGGTTTCTTCCGGGCCAAGACCAAGTCGGTCATAGGGCTGTCCAAGGCCCTGGCGGAGGACTTCGGCGGCGAGGTGCCCGGGCGCCTCGAAGACCTCGTGAAGCTGCCCGGTGTCGGCCGCAAGACCGCCTTCGTCGTGCTCGGCAACGCGTTCGGCCGCCCCGGCATCACCGTGGACACGCACTTCCAGCGCCTGGTGCGCCGGTGGCAGTGGACCGCCGAGACCGACCCGGACAAGATCGAGGCCGCCGTCGGCGCGCTCTTCCCCAAGAGCGACTGGACGGACCTCTCCCACCACGTGATCTGGCACGGCCGCCGGATCTGCCACGCCCGCAAGCCCGCCTGCGGCGCCTGCCCCATCGCCCCGCTCTGCCCGGCGTACGGCGAGGGCGAGACGGACCCGGAGAAGGCGAAGAAGCTGCTCAAGTACGAGAAGGGCGGCTTCCCCGGTCAGCGTCTCAACCCCCCGCAGGCCTACCTGGACGCGGGCGGGAAACCGGCGCCGCCGCTGGGGGCGGCCGGGTGACGGAACGATCTCGGTGGCGTCGGGCGTTGGAATCGGCAGATCGGGGGTGGCTATGACTCGGGCGAGCGACACACAGGGGCACATCCGGGGCGAGATCCTCAGCGAGGAGGGCCTGCCGGGCTGGCTGGAGCCGGTGGTGCGGGCCGTCGAGACGGTGCGGCCCGACCAGCTGAGCCGCTTTCTGCCGCCGGAGGACGGCGCCGGGCGCCAGTCCGCCGTCCTGATCCTCTTCGGTGAGGGCGAGGCCGGTGGCGGCCCCGAGCTGCTGCTCATGGAGCGGGCCGGTTCCCTGCGCTCGCACCCCGGTCAGCCGGCTTTCCCGGGCGGCGCCCTCGACCCCGACGACGGCGATCCGCAGGGCGACGGGCCGTTGCGGGCCGCCCTGCGCGAGGCCGAGGAGGAGACCGGGCTGGACCCGGCCGGCGTGCAGCTCTTCGGCGTCCTGCCCAAGCTCTACATCCCGGTCAGCGGCTTCGTCGTCTCACCGGTCCTGGCCTGGTGGCGCGAGCCCACCCCGGTGGGCGTCGTCGATCCGAACGAGACGGCGCGCGTCTTCACCGTCCCCGTGGCGGATCTCACGGACCCCGCCAACAGGGTCACCGCCATCCACCCGAGTGGTCACCGAGGTCCGGCATTCCTGGTCGAATCGGCGCTCGTGTGGGGCTTCACGGCCGGCATCATCGACCGGTTGCTGCACTTCGCGGGCTGGGAGCGGCCCTGGGACAGGGAGAAGCAGGTCCCGCTGGACTGGCGGTCATGACAGGGTGACCGGTGTGAGCGTAGGACGACAAGGCGGGGCCTGAATCGGTGAACGTGCTGGACATCCTGTTGCTGCTGGCCGCCGTCTGGTTCGCGATCGTCGGCTACCGCCAGGGCTTCGTCGTCGGCATCCTGTCGGTGACCGGTTTCCTCGGCGGCGGTCTCGTCGCCGTCTATCTGCTGCCGGTGCTCTGGGACGGCCTGACGGACAACGCGGAGGTGAGTACGACCGCCGCCGTCGTCGCGGTCGTGGTCGTCATCGTCTGCGCCTCCGTCGGCCAGGCCCTGACCACCCACCTCGGCAACAAGCTCCGCCGGTACATCACCTGGTCCCCGGCCCGCGCCCTGGACGCCACCGGCGGCGCCCTGGTCAACGTCGTGGCGATGCTTCTGGTCGCCTGGCTGATCGGCTCCGCCCTGGCCGGCACCACGCTGCCGACACTCGGCAAGGAGGTCCGCAGCTCCACCGTGCTGCAGGGCGTCTCCCGGGCGCTGCCCGCACGGGCCGACACCTGGTTCGCGGACTTCTCCTCCGTCCTCGCGCAGAACGGCTTCCCGCAGGTCTTCAGCCCGTTCTCCAACGAGCAGATCCCCGAGGTCCAGCCGCCCGACCCGGCGCTGGCGAACAGCCCGGTCGCCACCCGCGCCAAGCGCTCCATCGTCAAGGTCATGGGCACCGCCACCGACTGCGGCAAGGTCCTGGAGGGCACCGGCTTCGTCTTCGACGACCGCCGCGTCATGACCAACGCCCATGTCGTGGGCGGCGTCGACGAGCCCACGGTGCAGATAGGCGGCGAGGGCAGGAAGTACGACGCGACGGTCGTCCTCTACGACTGGCGGCGCGACATCGCCGTACTGGACGTGCCGGAGCTGAACGCACCCGCGCTGCGGTTCACCGACGAGGACGCGGCCCGCGACGACAGCGCGATCGTCGCGGGCTTCCCGGAGAACGGGGCGTACGACGTCCGAGCCGCGCGCGTACGCGGGCGCATCACGGCCAACGGTCCGGACATCTACCACCGCGACACCGTCCGCCGCGACGTCTACTCGCTGTTCGCGACCGTCCGTCAGGGCAACTCCGGCGGACCGCTGCTGACGCCCGAGGGCGAGGTCTACGGCGTGGTCTTCGCCAAGTCCCTGGACGACGCCGAGACCGGTTACGCGCTCACCGCGGACGAGATCCGCGAGGACATCGCCAAGGGTCGCACCGCGAACCAGCAGGTGGACAGCGACAGGTGCGCTCTCTAGGAACGGGAACCCTGGGGCGCGTGTCGGGCGGGCGTCAGCTCGGTCAGCTCACGCCGCGTGGATGGCGCAGGCGCACGGAGACCCAGCGGGCCCGGCGGCGCAGGATGCGCGGAATGCCCACCCGTAGGTCCGCACCCGCCAGTTGCGGGGTGCCTCCTCGTCGGTGGGTGCTGCTCACGCCGCTCGTGGAGCGGCCGTCGCGTGCTACGTCACTGTAGTCGTGCGTCCAGCCCATACCCGGACGTGTGCCCCCGCCCCAAGGTCGATAACCGTTCTCGGGGCCCCCAATTGGCCTATGCGTCGGGCAAGTGGCCGTTCATAGGACAAGCGTTCCGGTTCGGATACCGGGAGCGTTCGTTCGGTCACCGATCGGGTTCCGGATCCTTCAGCCAATTGATCAGTTCGGTGGAAAACGCGACCGGATCCTCTTCGTGCGGGAAGTGCCCGAGACCGTCGAACAGCCGCCAGCGGTAGGGCGCTTCGACGTACTGCCCGGACCCGGCCGCGCTCCGCGTCCGCATCACGGGGTCCAGCGAACCGTGCAGATGCAGGGTCGGCACGCGCACCGGCCGCTTCATACGGCGGTAGAACTGGATGCCGTCCGGACGTGCCAGGGAGCGCACCATCCAGCGGTACGGCTCGACGGAGCAGTGTGCCGTGGACGGGATGCACATGGCCCGGCGGTAGATCTCCACCGCCTCGTCGTCCAAGGGCCGTGGCCCCGACCAGTCGTGGATCAGCCGACCGACCAGCGCGCCGTCGTCCGCGGTCAGTTGGCGCTCCGGGATCCAGGGGCGCTGGAAGCCCCAGATGTAGGACCCCGCCCGGGTCTGGCGGACGTCCCCGAGCATGGCCGAGCGCCAGCGCCTCGGGTGCGGCATCGACGAGACCGCGAGCCGCCGCACGAGCTTGGGCCGCATCGCGGCGGCCGTCCAGGCCAGGTAGCCGCCCAGGTCGTGGCCGACCAGCGCGGCGTCCGGCTCGCCGAGCGAGCGGACCACGCCGGTGATGTCGAGGGCGAGACCGGCCGGGTCGTAGCCGCGTGGGGTGCGGTCGCTGCCGCCGACGCCGCGCAGGTCCATGGCGACGGCGCGGAAACCGGCGTCCGCGAGTGCCACCAGTTGGTGCCGCCAGGTCCACCAGAACTGGGGGAAGCCGTGCAGCAGCAGTACCAGCGGCCCGTCACCCAGTTCGGCGATGTGGAAGCGGGCGCCGTTGGCGGCGACGTCCCGGTGGGTCACCTCGTGCCCGCCCGGGATGTCGTGCCGTACGGCCGAGGTGGGTTGTTGCGCCGATGGGGATTGTCCCGAGGGGGAGTGCCCCGAGGGGGACTGTCCCGAAGGGATGGAGGAGCCCGTCATGAGGACGAGCGTGCCACAGCCTCGATGGCTTCGGGGGACCGGTCCGCGGGGAGTTCCGGCCGCGGGTGCGGCTTGGCGTTCTGCAGGACGCCCGCCGACTGCTTCACGGACGCGGCGACCTTCTGCGGGCCGCGGCCCTTCTTGGCCTTCTTCGCGAAGACGACGCCGATCAGCGCGAGGAGGGCCGCGAGGAGGACGTTCGCCGCGAAGGACAGCAGGAAGCAGACCGCCAGGTTCCAGTCGCTCCAGGTCCGGATGGCGTAGGCCAGCGCGAAGCTCAGCATCGGCAGCGAGAACAGGAGAACGGCACCGGCCAGCGAGAACGCGCCGCCGCTCGTCGCCCCGCGCTTGACGTCCTGCCTCAGCTGCGCCTTGGCCAGCGCGATCTCGTCGTGCACGAGCGCCGACAAATCGGTGGTCGCCGAGGCGAACAGCTGACCGATGCTGCGTTCGGTGCCGACCGGGCTGCCGTCGGGTGCGCTCATCGCGGTCTCCCTCTTCTGCTGGCTCATCTGCGTACGGTTCCGTGGCAGTCGTGTGCCGCCCGCCTGCTGCGGCCCGACCGCGTACGGTCCGTCTTCTGTACCGTCTCGTCAGATCATGCCGGACGGTCGCCCTCATCGCCTGCCCCGCCGGTCACTTCGGCAAGCCCGTGGCGTTCCTGGGTCTTCTCCTGGGCGAGCCGGCGGTGCTCGGCGGCCTTCTTCTCGTGGATGGCGGCCATGCGCAGGTGGTACGCCGGGTCGTCCTCCTCGTAGATGTCCGGGATGCCGCTGAGGTCCTCGTCGCGCTCCTCGGCCTCGATCAGACGCCGGTACTTGGCGTTCCGTACCTTCAGCAGCACCGTGGCCAGGAGTGCCGCCATGAGGGAGCCGATCAGGACGGCGGCCTTGACCTGGCCGGTCATCTCCGCGTCGCCCTCGAAGGCCAGCTCGCCGATGAGCAGCGAGACGGTGAACCCGATTCCGGCCAGTGTCGCCACCGCGAACACGTCGGCCCATTCCAGGTCGTCGCTGAGCGAGGCCCGGGTGAAGCGCGCCGTCAGCCAGGTGCCGCCGAAGATGCCGAACGTCTTGCCGACCACGAGCCCGAGCACGACACCGAGGGTCTCCGGCTTGGTGAACACGTCGGCGAGCGCGCCACCCGACAGCGCGACACCGGCGCTGAACAGCGCGAACAGCGGCACGGCCAGGCCCGCCGACAGGGGCCGCACAAGGTGCTCGATGTGCTCGCCGGGGGAGTGCTGCTCACCTTCGCGGGTGTGGCAGCGCAGCATCAGGCCCATCGCGACGCCGGCGATGGTGGCGTGGACGCCGCTGTTGTACATCAGCCCCCAGATCACCAGGCCGAGCGGGACGTACACGTACCAGCCGCGCACGCCCTTGCGGAGCAGCAGCCAGAAGACGCCGAGACCGACGATCGCGCCGCCGAGCGCGGCGAAGTTGAGCGACTCGGTGAAGAAGACCGCGATGATCAGGATCGCGAACAGGTCGTCCACGACGGCGAGCGTCAGCAGGAAGGCGCGCAGGGCGCTCGGCAGGGACGTACCGATGACGGCGAGTACGGCGAGTGCGAACGCGATGTCGGTGGCGGTGGGCACGGCCCAGCCGGCCAGCGAGCCGCCGCCCGCGGTGCTGGCGAAGGTGTAGACGAGCGCCGGTACGGCCATGCCGCACAACGCCGCCACCACAGGGAGCGCGGCGGCCTTCGGGTCCTTCAGGTCTCCGGCGACGAGCTCGCGCTTGAGCTCGATGCCGGCGACGAAGAAGAAGACCGCGAGCAGTCCGTCGGCGGCCCAGTGCGCTACCGACAGGTCCAGGCCGAGGGACTCTGGACCGAAGTGGAAATGGCTGACGCTCTCGTAGCTGTCGCTCAGCGCCGGTATGTTCGCCCACACCAGTGCGGCGACCGCGGCGATGAGCAGCAGGACACCGCCGACCGTCTCGGTGCGCAGCGCCTCCGCGACGTAGTTCCGCTCCGGGAGGGACAGCCGTCCGAAGGCTTTGCGGGGGGTCTGGGGCGCGGTCACGGGGAGAACCTCCGGTCGGTGGGCAGCACGAAACGCTTGCCGACCAGACTTCCCGGCACACCATGAGGATCTTCGAGGTGGAGTTCTTCGAGGATCTTGTTGACTCTCTTACGCGTTCCTTAGCCTACCTAAACTGCGGCGAGGGTGCCGGGTGATCTCCGTGACGGTGCGTAACGGGGTATTCCGCACGAAAAGGGCACCCGGCGCGTTCTCGCCGGGTGCCCTCGGAACAGGCGGTTCAGTCCTCGCTGGACGCTGCCGGGAGCTTCGTCTGGATGAGATCCATGACGGTGGAGTCGGTCAGGGTGGTGACATCCCCGAGCTGCCGGTTCTCCGCCACGTCGCGCAGCAGGCGCCGCATGATCTTGCCGGAGCGGGTCTTCGGCAGCTCGGCCACCGGCAGGATCCTCTTGGGCTTGGCGATCGGGCCGAGGGTGGCGCCGACGTGGTTGCGCAGCTCTCCGACCAGGGTCTCGGTCTCCGCGGCCGTACCGCGCAGGATCACGAAGGCCACGATGGCCTGCCCGGTCGTCTCGTCCGCCGCGCCGACCACTGCCGCCTCGGCGACCGACGGGTGGGAGACGAGAGCCGACTCGACCTCGGTGGTGGAGATGTTGTGGCCGGAGACCAGCATCACGTCGTCGACGCGGCCGAGCAGCCAGATGTCGCCGTCGTCGTCCTTCTTGGCGCCGTCGCCGGCGAAGTACTTGCCCTCGAAGCGCGACCAGTACGTGTCGATGAACCGCTGGTCGTCGCCCCAGATGGTGCGCAGCATCGACGGCCACGGCTCGGTGAGGACCAGGTAGCCGCCACCGCCGTTCGGCACCTCGTTGGCCTCGTCGTCGACGACGGTGGCGGAGATGCCGGGCAGCGCGCGCTGGGCGGAGCCCGGCTTGGCGTCCGTGACGCCGGGCAGCGGCGTGATCATCATCGCGCCGGTCTCGGTCTGCCACCAGGTGTCGACGACCGGGGTGGCGTCGGCACCGATGTTCTTGCGGTACCAGATCCACGCCTCGGGGTTGATCGGCTCGCCGACCGAGCCGAGGACGCGCAGGGACGACAGGTCGAACTTCGCGGGGATGTCGTCACCCCACTTCATGAACGTCCGGATCGCGGTGGGCGCGGTGTAGAGGATGGAGACCTTGTACTTCTGCACGATCTCCCAGAAGCGCCCCTGGTGCGGGGTGTCCGGAGTGCCCTCGTACATGACCTGCGTCGCGCCGTTGGCGAGCGGTCCGTAGACGATGTACGAGTGCCCGGTGACCCAGCCGACGTCGGCGGTGCACCAGTAGACGTCGGTCTCCGGCTTGAGGTCGAAGACCGCCCAGTGCGTGTACGCCGTCTGCGTGAGGTAGCCGCCGGAGGTGTGCAGGATGCCCTTGGGCTTGCCCGTCGTACCGGAGGTGTACAGGATGAACAGCGGGTGCTCCGCCTCGAACGCCTCCGGCGTGTGCTCGGCGGACTGCCTCTCGACGGTCTCGTGCCACCACTTGTCGCGTGAGCCGTCCCAGGCGACCTCCTGGCCGGTGCGGCGGACGACGAGCACGTGCTCGACGATGCCCGCGCGCTCGACGGCCTCGTCGACGGCCGGCTTGAGCGCGGACGGCTTGCCGCGCCGGTAGCCGCCGTCGGCGGTGATGACGACGCGGGCGTCGGCGTCCTGGATGCGGGTGGCGAGGGCGTCCGAGGAGAAGCCGCCGAAGACCACCGAGTGGGCGGCGCCGATCCGGGCGCAGGCCAGCATCGCGATCGCCGTCTCGGGGATCATCGGCATGTAGACGGCGACCCGGTCGCCCTTCTGCACGCCCAGCTCCAGCAGGGCGTTGGCGGCCTTGGAGACCTCGTCCTTGAGCTGGGCGTAGGTGATGGCGCGGCTGTCGCCGGACTCGCCCTCGAAGTGGATGGCGACCCGGTCGCCGTTCCCGGCCTCCACGTGCCGGTCCACGCAGTTGTAGGCGACGTTGAGCTTGCCGTCCTTGAACCACTTGGCGAACGGAGGGTTCGACCAGTCGAGGGTCTCGGTCGGCTCCTCGGCCCAGCTCAGCCGGCGGGCCTGCTCGGCCCAGAAGCCGAGCCGGTCGGCCTTGGCCTGTTCGTACGCCTCCGCCGTGACGTTGGCGTTCGCGGCCAGGTCGGCGGGGGGCGCGAACCTGCGCTCTTCCTTGAGCAGGTTGGCCAAGGATTCGTTGCTCACGACATCTCCCGTTCTCAGGGTTGTCCGTTGTGTCCCAGGCCACAGCTCATCAGACCCGGGGGGCCGGTGACAAGGGTCGACGGACAATTGGTTTAGACCTGTCTGGCGCTCGCCTGTCTTCGCGGCCAGTGGTCATCCGTACCCACGGACGCCGACGGCGCGGGGTTCAGGGTCTGTAACACCCCTCACACTCCCCGCGCCTCGGCCCGCCGTGTCGCTCAGGCGGTCAGGTCGGTCTCCAGCACCAGCTCGAACACCCCGTCCCCGGCGTCCTCGGAGAGCAGGTACGCCTGGGCCTCGCCCACGTGGAAGTACATGCCGTGCAGCTCCAGGTCGCCCGCGCCCAGTGCCCGGGACACCGCGTCGTGGGCGCGCAGGTGCTCCAACTGCTGGACCACGTTGGCCAGGCAGAGCTGCTCGGCCGCGTCGGCGGACCGGCGTCCGGCCAGGCGGGGCCGGGACGTCTCGTCCTCGGAGATGCGTTCCAGGCTCGGCAGCGCGTGCCGCAGCCACCGCTTGAGCGGGGTCTGCACACCTCCGGGCTCGGCGCTGAGCAGCGCCTGCATGGCCCCGCAACCGGAGTGCCCGCACACCGTGATGGACCGCACCTTCAGGATGTCCACCGCGTACTCGATCGCGGCGGCCACCGAGTCGTCGCCGCTCTCCTCGCCGGGCAGCGGCACGAGATTGCCCACGTTGCGCACGACGAAGAGGTCACCGGGGCCGCTGGAGGTGATCATCGACGTGACCACCCGCGAGTCGGCGCAGGTCAGGAACAGCTGAGAGGGCTGCTGCCCCTCGCGAGCCAGCCGGGCCAGCTCACCGCGCACCAGCGGGGCGGTGTTGCGCTGGAACGCGCTGATGCCACGGGCCAGTTCCCGCCCGCTTGGTCCGTTGGGGCTGCTCGGTCTGACAGGCGCGTCGGTCCTGCCGGTTGTGCCGGTTGTGCCGGCCCTGCCGCTCGTGCCGGGCACGTCGGGCCGTCCGGCTGGTCCGTTGGGCCCGTTGGGTCCATCGGATCCGTTGGGCCCGCTCGGGCCGGTCGCCGCGTCGGCGTTCTCGCCGGCGTCGTCCTGCAGGTCCGTGTCGGGCGGGGGTGCCGACTGCTGGGGTGCCGGCCGCGGGGGTTCGCACTGGTGATTGCGCCAAGGCGTCCAGGGGCGGCAGCGGCAGCCGTCCAGGTCGGCCGGTTCGGAGATACGGGTGCCGGGCCGGCGGCCGGTGATGTCGACGGAGCCGCCCTGCGCGATGTGCGTCCTCTGCCAGTCCTGCAGTGTCTCGTACGCCGCGTGGTCCATGAACGAGCCGTCCAACTCCACGACGACATCCGCACCTTGGGGAACGTGGTGCAGGACCCGGCTGAGCCTCGGCACCGCGAGGAACGTCAACTGGCCTCGGACATGTACGTGATGGACTCCTTCCGTCTCGTCGTGCGTGATACGGGTGCGGGTCAGGCGGTGCAGGGCGACGCCGACGGCCACGGCGATGCCCAGCGCGACGCCCTCCAGGACCCCGAGGAACACTACGCCGCAGGTGGTGACCGCGTAGACCAGCACCTCACGGTGGCGGGTCACCGTGCGAATGTGGTTCAGCGACACCATCTTGAGGCCGACGGCCATGACCAGGGAGGCCAGCGCGGCCAGCGGGATGAGCTCCAGGGCCGGGACCATCAGCAGTGTGGCGATCACTACGAGAACGCCGTGCAGCATCGTGGAGTTCCGGCTGACGGCGCCCGCGGCCACGTTCGCGGAACTGCGCACGGCCACGCCGGCGATGGGCAGCCCGCCGAGCGACCCGGAGACGATGTTGGCGGCGCCCTGTCCCAGTAGCTCGCGGTCCAGGTCGGAGCGCTTTACGCGGCCGGTCAGGCCGGGCCGGGCGGCGGCCAGCTTGTCCACGGCGACCGCGCCGAGCAGGGACTGCACACTGCACACCAGCGTGGTGGTGAGGACGGCCGCGACGAGTCCGAGCACCGGGCCGTCGGGCAGCGTGGCCAAAGCGTGGCTGCTCCAGGACGGCAGGTCGACCTTGGGCAGGCGGAGCCCGGCGAAGGCCGCGACCGCGGTGGCGCCGGCGACGGCGATCAGGGCGGCGGGGAGCTTGCCCAGGAGTCGGCCGGCCCGGCCGGGGACGCGCGGCCAGAGCAGCAGCAGGGTCAGGGTCAGCACGCTCACCGCGAGGTCGGCCGGTCTGGGGCTCGCCAACTGGGCGGGCAGGGCACGCAGGTTGTCGGGCACGGAACTCTGCGGGGTGCCGCCGAGGACGATGTGCAGCTGGGCGACGGCGATGGTGACGCCGATGCCGGCGAGCATGCCGTGCACGATGGCGGGGCTCACGGCGAGCGCGGAGCGTGCCACGCGCAGACAGCCGAGGCCCAGCTGGGCGAGCCCGGCGAGAACGGTGATGGCACAGGTCGTACGCCATCCGTAGCGCACGATGAGGTCGGCGGTGACCACGGTGAGCCCGGCGGCCGGGCCGCTGACCTGGAGCGGGCAGCCGCCGAGCCATCCGGCGACGATCCCGCCCACGGCGGCGGCGACGAGGCCGGCCTGGAGGGGGGCGCCGGTGGCGAGGGCGATGCCCAGGGAGAGGGGCAGGGCGATCAGGAAGACAGCGATCGAGGCCGACAGGTCGGCGCCCGCGACGCGGAAGCGCCGGGGGCCGCCGGGCGGCGGGCTGTGCGGTGGATGGACGTGTTCGGTACGGGCCGAATCGGCACGGGCGGGGACGCAGGCAGACATGTTTCCCGTCTCCTCCGGGGCTGCGCGGTCGCGGTCATGGTCGGTCCCCCGCTGGACGGGGGCGGTTCGCGGCCGTGGGTCACGGCGTACAGCGGCGGGATGCCCGAGCGCTCGGTTGTTGCGCTCTGTAAACAGATCGTAATTCAGAGTAAAGAGGAGGCATAGACTTTTCCCGCAAATGGAGTAATGGGCTGCTCAGGCGGGTGAATCAGGCTTTTCATCGGCTTGTCGTACTAATTCCTTCTCACATTCGTGCCACCTTGACGGCGCTGACGGCACGTCCCGGCTCAGCACCCGACATCGCCCTCGTCGGCGTTGGCCCGAGAGAAGGAAGAAGGTGGGCGGAACATGGCCGCCACCCAGAGGATCGCCGCGCGCACCGCGATCGCCGTCGCGGTCTGCGCCGCGTCGCTCGCCGGTTGCGCGATCGGCAGCAGTAACGGTTCCGGTGAAGGGACGCACAGTCCGCAGAAGGAGAAGGGGAAAGCGGCACCGGCGCCCAAGAACGCGGTCCGGCTCATCGGCGACGGTTCCACCGCGTACACCGGGGCCCAGCCGCACCTGCCCCGCCCCGAACGTCTCAAGCCCGGCCAGAAGCCCCCGCAGTTCGTGGTGTTCTCCTGGGACGGCGCGGGCGAGGACAGCCAGAAGCTGTTCTCCCACTTCCGTGAAGTGGCCAAGGAGAACAACGCGACGATGACGTACTTCCTGAGCGGCGTGTACATGCTGCCGAAGGAGAAGCGGGACCTGTACCGGCCGCCGCAGCACTCCCCGGGCCGCTCGGACATCGGCTTCAACGACGAGCAGGGCATCGCCGACACCGTCAAGCAGCTACGGCTGGCGTGGCTGGAGGGCAACGAGATCGGCACCCACTTCAACGGCCACTTCTGCGGCGCCGGCGGCGGGGTCGGCGAGTGGTCCGTCGAGGAGTGGAAGGACGAGATCAGCCAGGCCAAGCAGTTCGTGAAGACCTGGAAGACCAACACCGGGGCGAAGAACGCGGCACCCCTGCCCTTCGACTACGACAAGGAGCTGATCGGCGCCCGCACCCCGTGCCTGGAGGGCCAGAAGAACTTCGTGCGGGCCGCCGGTGAGATGGGCTTCCGCTACGACAGCAGCGGCGTGAACAACCAGGTCTGGCCGAAGAAGAAACAGGGGTTGTGGGACCTGTCGATGCAGCTCGTGCCGTTCCCCGGGCACACCTTCGAGCAGCTCACCATGGACTACAACTTCATGGTCAACCAGTCGGGCACCACCACCCAGGGCGACCCGGCCAAGCATGAGTTCTGGGGCGACCAGATGCGCGACGGCCTGCTCCAGGGCTTCCAGCGGGCCTACGACGGCAACCGTGCACCTCTGATCATCGGCAACCACTTCGAGTCCTGGAACGGCGGCACCTACATGCGTGCCATCGAGGAGGTCATCGAGGGGGTGTGCACCAAGGACGAGGTGCGCTGCGTCTCCTTCCGGCAACTCGTGGACTGGCTGGACGCCCAGGACCCGAAGGTTCTGAAGAAGCTGCGCACCCTGGATGTCGGTGAGGCCCCGAAGAAGGGCTGGGCGTCCTTCCTCTCGGCCGCCCCCGCACCGGCGCCGAAGGGCGTGCCCGGGGCGCCGGCCGCCAAGCAGTAGCCGAGGCGGCGGGAACGGTGAGGGTGTCGTCACGCCGGGGCGACGACTCCCTCGCCGAGGACGAACCCGGGGTCGACCTGCGCCGCCAGGTCGGCCCCGGTGCGCTCGTTGCCCCAGCTGAGGGCGTTCTTCACGTGGAAGTGGACCATCTGGCGCGTGTAGCGCTCCCGGTCCCGCAGCTCGTACGTCGCGTCGACGGCCGTGTGCAGGGCGCTGAGCGCACGGCGGTTGGCGTCCTCCAGGAGCTCGAACAGGGGTGGCCGGCCCTTCTCCATGGCGCGCACCCAGTCCGAGTGCCCGACGGTCACCAGCAGGTCGTCTCCCACCTGTTCACGGAGGAAGTCGAGGTCGTCCGGTCCCTGCACCTTGTTGCCGACGACCTTCAGGGCGACGCCGAAGTCGCGGGCGTACTCCTTGTACTGGCGGTAGACGGAGACTCCCTTCCGGGTCGGCTCGGCGACGAGGAACGTGATGTCGAAGCGGGTGAACATGCCGGAGGCGAACGAGTCCGAGCCGGCGGTCATGTCGACCACGACGTACTCGTCACGGCCGTCGACCAGGTGGTTCAGGCACAGCTCGACCGCTCCCGTCTTGGAGTGATAGCAGGCGACACCCAGGTCGGCGTCCGTGAAGGGCCCGGTGACCATCAAACGGACGGCCCCGCCGTCCAGTTCCACCGGCCGGGCGCAGGCGTCGTAGACCGGGTTGTCCTCGCGCACCCGCAGCAGGCGCGACCCCTCGCCGGGCGGGGTGGTTTTGATCATCTTCTCGGCGGAGGCGATGCGCGGGTTGGTGCCGCGCAGGTGGTCCTTGATCAGCGGGAGGTGCTCGCCCATCGCGGGCAGCCCGGCCGCCTCCGCCTCGTCGAGCCCCAGCGCGGCCCCCAGGTGCTGGTTGATGTCGGCGTCGATCGCGACGACGGGTGCCCCGGTGGCGGCGAGATGACGGACGAACAGGGAGGACAGGGTGGTCTTGCCGCTGCCGCCCTTCCCGACGAAAGCAATTTTCATGTTCACCAAGCGTAGTTGTGCGGTGGCCGTAGGTGGCGCGGGAGTCCGGAGGTACGTGAAGAAGACCACTCGTTCGTGGGGTGTGGCGCCGGGATGCGTAGGGTCGTACTCATGAGTACGACAGGCGCGACCGCCGATCCGCTCGCGGCCCTGGGCGCACTGCCCGGCGTGGCCGAGTCCGTGGAGTCCGTACGCAAGGCCGTGGACCGGGTCTACGGCCACCGGATCATGCGGCGCCGCAGCAACGAGATCACCTCCGAGGCGGCCCTGCGCGGCGCCCGGGGCTCGGCGGCGCTGTCCGGGGCGGACTGGGTCCTGGAGGAGGTGCGCAGGCGGACCGACTTCAGTGGTGACGACGAGGCGCGTGCGGTGGGTGCGGCCCTGCGGCTGACCGCCGAGGCGGGGCAGCTGCTGTCCATCTGGCGGCAGTCCCCGCTGCGGGTCCTGGCCCGGCTGCACCTGGTGGCGGCCGCGGACAAGGCCGACCACGTGGGACGGCCCCGCCAGGAGGGCGAGCCGGTGGACGAACCGCTCGTGGAGCTGCCGCTGCCCGGCGCCGAGGAGGCGCACGGCCGCCTGGACGGCCTGGCCGCGCTGGTCATGGCGGGCGGGTCCGCGCCGGCTCTGGTGACGGCGGCCGTCGTGCACGGCGAACTCCTGGCGTTGCGTCCCTTCACGACGCACAACGGCCTGGTCGCGCGCGCGGCCGAGCGAATCGTTCTGATCAACAGCGGTCTGGACCCGAAATCGGTCTGTCCGGCCGAGGTCGGCCATGCCGAGCTGGGCCGCGCGGCCTACTTGGCGGCGCTCGACGGCTACGTCTCCGGGACCCCGGAGGGCATGGCCGCCTGGATCGCCCACTGCGGCAGGGCGGTCGAACTGGGCGCGCGCGAGTCGACGGCGGTGTGCGAGGCGCTCCAGCGCGGGGCGGCGTAAGAGTACGCAAGACAGGCGCCCGAGGGGCGTACGAGAGGCGCACAGGAGGCGCGCGAGACGGAGAAATGCGGCGGTACGAGTGCTCGTACCGCCGCTGGCATGACCACCGGGTTACCAGGCGTCCTCGATGTGTTGCCCATCAGGTCGGGAACTTTGCCCGTCACCTGGTGCGGCTGGCCCGTAATCGACGGGTCGACGTCGCGTGGGTGCCCGGTGTCCATGCTCGGTCCGTGGGGCCAGATGCGTTCTTAAGGTGATCCTTTCGGATGTCCTTGGTCTCGCGGGCCGTTGATTCCTTTGTACTCCTGCCCCGGAGCAAGCGGAAGTGCCGACCGCACTTCTTTACTTTTGCGCTCATACACGGGTGAAAGGGTGGATCCGGATCAATGGCTGCCGGATCAATGGCTGCGGATTCGGATCAGTGGCTCAGGCCGCCGCGGACCGCCGTCGGCTCGCGTACCAGACGAGGCCCGCGGTGGCCGCCGCGGCGCCTACCGCGGCCGCGGCGACGAGCGCCGGACGCGGCGGTACGGAGAAACCCCGGATCCGCTGCTTGAGGCGTACCGGACGATGGAAATCGAGAATCGGCCACTCGCGCGCGAGAGCCTCGCGGCGCAGAGTTCGGTCCGGGTTCACCGCGTGAGGGTGTCCGACGGACTCCAGCATCGGCAGGTCGGTCGCCGAGTCGCTGTAGGCGTAGCAGCGGGTCAGGTCGTACCCCTCGGACTTGGCCAGCTCCTGGATCGCCTCCGCCTTGGTGGGGCCGTACGCGTAGTACTCCACCTCTCCCGTGAAGCATCCGTCGTCGCCCACGATCATGCGGGTCGCCACCACCCGGTCCGCGCCGAGCAGCTCACCGATCGGCTCGACGACCTCGGCGCCCGACGTGGAGACGATCACGACGTCGCGGCCGGCGGTGTGGTGCTCCTCGATCAGGGAGGCGGCCTCGTCGTAGATGATCGGGTCGATCAGGTCGTGCAGGGTCTCGGCGACGAGTTCCTTGACCAGCTGGACGTTCCAGCCGCGGCACAGTGCGGAGAGGTACTCGCGCATCCGCTCCATCTGGTCGTGGTCGGCTCCGCCCGCGAGGAAGACGAACTGGGCATATGCGGTACGCAAGACTGCCCTGCGGTTGATCAGCCCGCCTTGGTAGAACGACTTGCTGAACGTGAGCGTGCTCGACTTCGCAATGACCGTCTTGTCCAGGTCAAAGAAGGCGGCTGTGCGGGGCATGGAGTGCGGCAAGGAGTGGTTTTCCACGACCCCGAGCATAGGCGCAGCCCATTCGGCGTAAGGTGGGGCGCGTGGGTTTGCCTGAGATGGCTCTCGGGTACACCATGGAAGTCACGGATCGTTCGCGACCGTGCTAACCCGGTCCGACTCCTCCCCCCCCGAGTCGGCCGTGGAGACGACCCCCGCTCTCCCCCCCGGCGGGGGTCGTCGCATGTCCGGGTGGGTTTTTCCGCTCTCCTCGCTCCCGGTTCCGGGTCGTGGCGGCGCCGATCCCCGATGACATGTCATGCGCATGACCCGCTACGCAGCGTAGTCGTCGGACTGCTCTGCGGGAGTCGTACAAGGGCTGGAGCGGCGCGCGTGCGGGCTCACCGGTTTGAGTGACGCGATATTCACAATCGTTGAGTTGTCCACAGTTTTTGAACAAGATCCACACGATTTTCCGGATCGCTGCACCGTGATTCCCATGCGTCCGGGCCGCGCCGACTTCCACGGCCGGTTCTGTTAGCCGGATGCGTATGGCCGGGCTCGACCGATGTTCAAGCCGACGCGCAAGTCGGTGCCCAAGTCGGGCGTTCACGTCGGCCGTTCATGTGGGGACCGTTTTGCCGGTTCTCCACACGGTTGGGAAGCGCGGGGCCGCAAGGGCTGCGCGAGGTCACAGAAGTCGGGCGCGACCGCGGGAGTCGCGGCGAAGGGGGACACGAGTCATGACCGGAACCATCACCCACGATCCGCCGCCCGCAGCCGGAGGGCGGCAGAGCGGACCACTGATCGTCACCGAGGACACCGAACTCCTCGACGACCTGCTGCGCCTGTGCGCGGCGGCCGGCGCCACGCCGGAGGTGCACCACTCGGTGCCCTCGGCGCCCTCTGCCTCCGGACAGCGGGGTGGCTGGGAAGCCGCGCCGCTCGTGCTCGTCGGCGACGACGCCGCGCGACGTGTACGCGGAGCCGTGCGGAGACGAGGAGTGGTCCTCGTGGGCCGTGACCAGGACGATTCGGGGGTCTGGCAGCGGGCCGTCGAGATCGGCGCCGACCACGTCCTGATGCTGCCCGACGGCGAGCAGTGGCTGGTCGACCGCATCGCCGACGTCGCCGAGGGCGTCGGCCGGGCCGCACTCACCGTCGGCGTCATCGGCGGCCGAGGCGGCGCCGGAGCGTCCACGCTGGCCTGCGCGCTCGCCGTCAGCTCCGCACGAGAGGGGCTGCGCAGCCTCCTGGTGGACGCCGACCCGCTGGGCGGCGGCCTCGACGTGCTCCTCGGCGGGGAGACGGCCGAGGGGCTCAGGTGGCCCGCGTTCGCGGCCTCGCGGGGGCGGGTCGGCGGCGGCGCCCTGGAGGAGTCGCTGCCCGAGCTGCACTCGCTGCGGGTGCTCAGCTGGGACCGGGGGGACTGCGTCACGGTGCCGCCCCAGGCCGTTCGGGCGGTGCTCGCTGCGGCCAGGCGCCGGGGCGGCACGGTCGTCGTCGACCTGCCGCGCCGGATCGACGACGGCGTCGCCGAGGTCCTCGCCCAGCTCGACGTCGGACTCCTCGTCGTCCCGGCCGAACTGCGGGCCGTCGCGGCGGCCGGCCGGGTGGCCGCCGCGGTCGGCATGCTCCTGCGCGACCTCCGAGTCGCGGTACGCGGGCCGTACGCCTCCGGACTCGACGACCGCGAGGTGTCCCGGTTGCTCGGACTGCCCCTGGCCGGCGAGGTGCCCGTCGAGTCCGGGCTCCTGCGCGCAACCGAGGCCGGGCGTCCCCCGGGCGCGTCCGCACGCGGGCCGCTCGCGCGCTTCTGCAGGGAGTTCTGGGAGCGGGCGCTGGTGGAGACGGGAGGGGACGCATGAGGGCGCTGATGGGACCTGAGAGGGCGACTGGTGGCGTGTGGGCCGACGCGGTGAGTGGTGAGAGGCGGGTTGAGGTGGGTGCGGGGACGTCTGGTGGGACGTCGGGCGCGGGGTCCGCGGGGATGACGCTCGGGGGGTGTGGGGGGATGACGCTCAAGGGGTCTGCGGGGCGGGCCCTCGGGCTGTCTGCGGGGACGGGCTCCGGGCTGTCCGCGGGGCGGGCCCTCGGGCTGTCCGCGGGGACGGCCTCCGGGCTGTCTGCGGGGATGGGCTCCGGGCTGTCCGAAGGCCCGCCCGCGGGCGGGCCTTCGATGGCATCGGCCCGGGCGGCCGACGGGGCGGCGGCGGGGCGGTTCGCGGGGGAGCCCGCTGGGGTGGCCTGCGGACCGAGGTCCGTGAAGGTGGACACGGCCGGGAAAGCCGGAGGCAGGCGTGCAGGGCCCCCTGGGGGAGAGCCCGGGGCGGTGATGGCCTCACGGCTGTCGGCGATGGCGGGCTCCGGGGAGCTACGACGGCCGGTCGGCGAGCGGTCGCCGGGCGGGGTCCCCGGGATGCCCGAGGGGCGGTCCGCGGGTCAGGGCCGGGGCGGCCGGACTTCCGGGACGCCCGCGGGGCCGGCTGCGCGGATGGTCCCGGGCTGGGCTTCCCGGGCGTCCCCTGGAGCAGCTTCCGCCCGGCCTGCGGGGTCGGCCGTCGGGCGGCTGTCGGGGGCGGCTTCCGGGCGGACGCCGACGGCGACTTCCGGAAGTGGGCCGGGCCCGGCTGCCGGGATGCTCGACGGTGTCCGGCGGTGGCTTGCCGAGAGCGGGGCCGAACCGACGCCCGCGCGTGTGGCACAGGCCCTGCGGGAGCAGGGGCGGGTGCTCGGGGACGCCGAGATCCTCGGTGCCGCCGAGCAGCTGAGGTCGGAACTCGTCGGCAGCGGACCACTGGAACCGCTGCTCGCCGACCCGTCGGTGACCGACGTACTGGTGTCCGCCCCGGACCGGGTCTGGGTGGACCGGGGCGGCGGCCTTGAGCTGACGACGGTCTCCTTCCCGGACGCCGGTGCGGTACGGCGGCTCGCGCAGCGCCTCGCCACTGTCGCCGGGCGCCGGCTGGACGACGCCCGGCCGTGGGTGGACGCCCGGCTGCCCGACGGCACCCGGCTGCACGCGGTACTGCCTCCGGTAGCCGTCGGCTGCACGTGTCTGTCGCTACGGGTGGTACGGCCGCGCGCGTTCACCCTCGACGAACTCGCGGCGGCCGGCACCGTGCCGCCCGGCGGTGACCGCGTACTGCGCGCGCTGCTGGGAGCACGGCTGTCCTTCCTCGTCAGCGGTGGCACCGGCAGCGGCAAGACGACGCTGCTGAGCGCGCTGCTCGGGCTCATCGGACCGGACGAGCGCGTCGTGCTCGCCGAGGACTCGGGGGAGCTGCGGCCGGACCATCCGCACGTCGTCCGCCTGGAGACCAGACCCGCCAACCAGGAGGCCGCGGGCCTGGTGACCCTGGAGGACCTGGTGCGGCAGGCGCTGCGCATGCGCCCGGACCGGCTGGTCGTCGGCGAGGTGCGCGGGCCCGAAGTGGTCCATCTGCTCGCGGCGTTGAACACCGGCCACGAGGGCGGCTGCGGGACGGTGCACGCCAACGCCGCCGCCGACGTACCGGCCCGGCTGGAGGCGCTCGGCACAGCCGCGGGCCTCGACCGGGCGGCCCTGCACAGCCAGCTCGCGGCGGCCCTTTCGGTGGTCCTGCACTTGGTACGGGACAGGTCCGGACGACGCCGGATCGCCGAGGTGCACGTACTGGAGCGCGACCCGACGGGGCTGGTGCGGACGGTGCCGGCGCTGCGGTGGGGAGCGGAGGCCTTCGTGGCCGAACGCGGGTGGGAGCGGCTGCGGGAGCTGCTCTGCGGTGACGGGCTCGACATGCGAGCCGTTGGACGGGAGGCGTACAGGTGACGGGGACGGTTGAGCTGTCGACGGGCGTGGCCCTGGTCTGTCTGGGGGCGGCGGCGTGGCCGGCCGGGAGTGGGTGGCACTCCGGGGTGCGGCGTGCGCGGCTGGTGCTCGCCGAGGGCGGGGCGGCCGGCACCGGACCGCCCGCACTGCGCCGGGTGACCGACGCTCTGCGGCGTGTCCGTGGCCGGTTGCGGCCCGAGTGGTGGTCGTTCGGGGCCGGGCTGCTGCTGGCCGTGCTGGGCAGTTCGGTGCTGCCGGTCGTCGCGGGGGCGGCCGGGGTGCCGGTGCTGCGGCGGACACGGCTGGCCGGCCGGGCACGGCGGGCCCGGGAGCACCGGCAGGACGGGGTGATCGCGCTGTGCGGGGCGCTCGCCGGGGAGGTGCGCGCGGGGCGGCAGCCGGGCGAGGCGCTGCTGTGCGCCGCCCACGTCTCCGGAGGGCTCGGTGAAGCGCAGGCGGCGGTGCTGGCGGCGGCCCGGTTCGGAGGGGACGTCCCGGGGGCGTTCGCGGCGGCGGCGCGGCAGCCGGGTGCCGAGGGGCTGCGGGGGCTCGCGGCGTGCTGGTCGGTCGCCGTGGATCAGGGTGCCGGGCTGGCGGCCGGGCTCGATCGGCTGGAGGGCGCTCTACGCGCCGAACGGGACCAGCGCTCCGACCTACGAGCCCAGTTGGCGGGCGCTCGCGCCACGGCGGTGATGCTCGCCGGCCTGCCGGTCCTCGGGCTCCTGCTCGGCTTCGCCCTCGGAGCCGACCCGCTGCACGTGCTGCTGCACACCGGACCCGGGCTGGGTTGTCTGCTGGTCGGCGGGGTTCTGGAGGGCCTGGGCGTGTGGTGGGTGACGCGGATCGTGCGAGCGGCGGAGGCGGTGTCGTGAACGGGGACGTTGTCCACAGGCTGGGGGCGGTGGTGGGGACGGTGCTGGTCGCCGGATGGCTGGCGCGTGCGGTCGGGGCCGCGCGGCGGGAGCGGACGGTACGCAGGCGGCTCACCGCGCTGCTGACCCCGCGACCGGCCCGTACCGTCCCACGACGCGCCGAGGTGCTGGGCGCCGTGCGCGGATGGCTGCCGCTGGTGGGCACGGTGGGTGCCGGCTGGGCCCTGATCGGGGGCGGTGCCGGAGTCGTGGTGGGGCTGCTGGGCGCGGCAGCGCTGTGGCGTTGGCGCTCCCGACGGTCGGCTTCCGGTACGGCCGCGGCGGAGACCGTTGCCGCGGAAGCCGCCCGCCAGATGCCGTTGGCGGCCGATCTGCTGGCCGCGTGCATCGCGGCGGGTGCCGGACCGGTGGCCGCGGCCCAGGCGGTGGGCGACGCCCTCGGCGGACCCGTCGGAGACGCGTTGGGGCGCGGCGCCGCCGAGGTCCGGCTGGGCGGCGAACCGGGCGGATCCTGGCGGGGCTTGGCCGCGATTCCGGGCGCCGGGCCGCTGGCGCGGCTGCTGGAACGGGCCGACGTGTCCGGCCTGCCCGCGGCCGGCCCGGTCGCCAGGCTCGCCGCCCAGGCCCGTGCCGACTGGGGCCGCGCCACGACCGCCCGGGCCCGTCGGGCGGCCGTCATGGTCACCGCGCCGGTGGGGCTGTGCTTCCTGCCCGCGTTCATCGCGGTGGGCGTACTGCCGGTGGTGATCGGGCTCGCGGGCGAGGCGCTGGGAGACGGAGGAGGCGGCGGCTGACGGAACGGAGAGGGCGGGCGGGCGCCGGGCCCGCGAGTGAGTGACCGGCGACGGACGAGCAAGTGGCAACGGGAACGGACCTTACGGGGGTTGCGATGTATCAGGTGGTACGGGCACAGGTGGTACGGGCACGGCTGAGTGCCCTGGTGCGCGGAGCAGTACGGATGGCGCGGCGGGACGCGGGGATGGTCACCTCGGAGTACGCGATGGGGATCGTCGCGGCGGTGGCGTTCGCCGTGGTCCTCTACAAGGTGGTGACGAGCGGCGCGGTCAGCGCGGAGCTGCAGGGCATCGTGAAGCAGGCACTCGATGCGCGGATGTGAGCGGGCAGCGAGGGCGGGAGCCCGCAGAGGCTTCGTCGGCCGCTCCGACAGGGGGTTCGTGACGGCGGAGACGGCCGTGGTGCTGCCGGTGCTGGTGGTGTTCGCGATGGCGCTGGTGTATGGGCTGCTTGTGGTGGCCGCTCAGATCCAGTGCGTGGACGCGGCCCGGACGGGCGCCCGCGCGGCGGCCCGTCAGGATCCGGCCGACGCGGTCGCCGAGGTCACGAGAGAGGCGGCACCGCGCGGGGCGCGGGTCACGGTCAGCCGGGAGGCGGACCGGGTCCGTGTGACCGTGGTGGCCGAGCCACCGGCGTTGCACGGGCTGCCCTTCGAGGTCCGGGAGGAGGCCGTGGCTTTGGTGGAGCGGACGGTGGGGGCGGGGCCATGAGGGGCGGCGTCCTGCTCCGGTCGGGGACCGGCCGATGCGCTGGCGCCGGCTCGGGTGCCGGGTCGGGCTCGGGATCGGGCTTCGGCTCTGGTTCGGGCGCTGGCTCTGCCTTGGGCGTCGGCTCGGGCTCTGTCTTGGGCTTCGGCGCAGGCGCAGGCGCTGGCTCGGGCTCTGCCTGGGGCGCTGGCTCGGGCACTGGTTTCGGCTCGGACGCCGGCTTCGGCACTGGCTCCGGCTCGGGTACTGGCTCCGGCTCCGGCTCCGGAAGCGGTTCCGGCTTCGGAGGCGGCTCCGACAGAGGTTCCGCAACAGTCTGGAGCGTAGGCGCCGTCGCCATCCTGTGCCTGGTGTTCGGCATCGTGCTGGCCCTGGGTCAGGCCGTCGTGGCCCGGCATCGCGCGGCCGGCGGCGCCGATCTGGCGGCGCTCGCGGCGGCGGACCACTGGGCACGCGGCGGCACGGCCGCGTGTGCCAGGGCGGACCAGGTCGCGCGGGCCCAGGGGGCCCGGCTGGTGCGGTGCGTCCTCACTGGCCAGGTCTCGGACGTGACGGTGGCGTCGGGCCGAGGGCCGTTCGCGGCGGAGGTCCGGGCGAGAGCGGGGCCGGCGACGGATCTACCGGGGACGGGTGCCCCGCTGGGGGATGTCCCGGGGGAGGGCGTCTCGCTGGGTGGTGCCCCGGGGGTGGGTGACCCGGGGGCGGGTGTCCCGCTGGGTGGTGTCCCAGGGACGGGTGCCCCGCTGGGTGGTGTCCCAGGGACGGGTGCCCCGCTGGGTGGTGCCCCAGAGACGGGTGCCCCGCTGGCTGGTGCCCCGGCGACCGATGTCCCGGCGACCGGGGCCCCGCCGAGCGGGCTCACGGCGGGGGTTCCGCCTACCCGGCCTCCGTACCGGCCGACTCCGGCCCGGCGGCGGGACTCACCTCCGGATCCGACCCCGGATCCGACCCCGGATCCGACCCCGGATCCGACCCCGGATCCGTCCTCGGACCCGTCCTTGTCTCCGCGCCTCGGCCCGCGTCCCCCTCCGCCGCTCCCCGCAACAGCACCGTGAGCAGCCGTACGGCCCCCCGCTTGTGCAGCGGCTCGTTGCCGTTGCCGCACTTGGGGGACTGGATGCAGGACGGGCAGCCGGCGTCGCACTCGCAGGAGGCGATGGCCTCCCGGGTGGCCGTGAGCCAGTCGCGGGCCGTGTGGAAGGCGCGCTCGGCGAAGCCCGCGCCGCCGGGGTGGCCGTCGTAGACGAAGACCGTCGGGAGCAGTGTGTCGGGGTGCAGGGGAACCGACACGCCGCCGATGTCCCAGCGGTCGCAGGTCGCGAACAGGGGTAGCAAGCCGATCGAGGCGTGCTCGGCGGCGTGCAGGGCTCCGCCGAGGATCTCCGGGTTGATCCGGGCAGCGTCCAGCTGGTCCTCGGTGACCGTCCACCACACCGCGCGGGTGCGCAGCGTCCGAGGGGGGAGGTCCAGCTTCGTCTCACCCAGGACCTCGCCGGTGATGAGGCGTCGGCGCAGGAAGGAGACCACTTGGTTGGTGACCTCGACGGAGCCGTAGCACAGGCGCCCGTCGCCCCAGGGGACCTCGATGTCGGTCTCCAGGACCGAGATCGCCGTCGTGTCGCGGGCGACCGTCGAGTAGGCGGGTGTGGCCTCCTCGACCAGCGCGACGGAGTCCTCCAGGTCGAGGGAGCGGACGAGATACGTGCGGCCCTGGTGGAGGTGTACGGCGCCCTCGTGGACCGTCGTGTGGGCGGCGCCGGCGTCCACCGTGCCCAGCAGTCGGCCCGTCCCGGCCTCGACGACCTGGACCGGCCGTCCGCCCTCCCCGCGGATGTCGGTCAGGTCGGCGGCCCTCTCCCGGCGCGTCCAGTGCCAGGCCCGCGTCCGGCGGCGCAGCAACCCGGCCGCCTCCAACTGGGGGAGCAACTCCTCGCAGGCGGGGCCGAACAGCGTCAGGTCATCGTCGGTCAGGGGCAGCTCGGCCGCCGCCGCGCACAGGTGGGGGGCGAGGACGTACGGGTTGTCGGGGTCGAGGACCGTGGACTCCACGGGCTGGTCGAACAGGGCCTCGGGGTGGTGGACGAGGAAGGTGTCCAGCGGATCGTCGCGGGCCACCAGCACCGCGAGGGCTCCCTGCCCGGACCGCCCCGCCCGGCCCGCCTGCTGCCACAGAGAGGCCCGGGTGCCCGGGTAGCCGGCGATCACCACGGCGTCCAGGCCGGAGATGTCGAGGCCGAGTTCGAGGGCGTTCGTCGCCGCGAGGCCGAGGAGTTCGCCGGAGTGGAGGGCCCGTTCCAGGGCGCGGCGCTCCTCGGGGAGGTAGCCGCCGCGGTAGGCCGCGACGCGCCCGGGCAGCGAGCGGTCGACCTCGGCCAGACGTTCCTTGGCGATCACCGAGATCAGCTCGGCGCCACGCCGGGAGCGTACGAAGGTGATCGACCGCATCCCCTGCACGGTGAGGTCGGTGAGCAGGTCGGCGGCCTCGGCGGTGGCCGTGCGGCGGACCGGCGCGCCCTTCTCGCCCTCCAGCTCGGTCAGTGGCGGCTCCCAGAGGGCGAACACCAGTTCACCGCGCGGTGAGGCGTCGTCGGCGACCTCGACCACCGGCAGGCCGGTGAGCCGGCGGGCCGCCACCGAGGGCTCTGCGGCGGTGGCGGAGGCGAGCAGGAAGACGGGCGACGCGCCGTAGCGGGCGCACAGTCGGCGCAATCTGCGCAGCACCTGGGCGACATGGGAACCGAAGACGCCCCGGTAGGTGTGGCACTCGTCGATGACGACGTACTTCAGCGACTTCAGGAAGGAGGACCAGCGGGGGTGGGACGGCAGGATGCCGCGGTGCAGCATGTCCGGGTTGGTCAGCACGTAGGTGCCGTACTGGCGGATCCACTCGCGTTCCTCGAACGGCGTGTCGCCGTCGTACACCGCGGTCCGCACTGATGTGCCCAGAGGCTGTGAAAGTTCCTTCACGGACCGGCACTGGTCGGCGGCCAGCGCCTTGGTCGGAGCCAGGTAGAGGGCGGTGGCGCCGCGCCCGTTGGGGGCCTCGGATCCGTCCAGGAGCGTCGACAGCACCGGCACCAGATACGCCAGGGACTTGCCGGAGGCGGTGCCCGTGGCGACGACCACCGAGTCGCCGTCCAGGGCGTGCTCGGCCACGCGTGCCTGGTGGGCCCAGGGGTGTTCGATGCCCGCGGCCCGCACCGCCGCGAGGACCTCTGGTCGAATCCGGTCCGGCCAGACGGCATGACGGCCCGCACGCGGGGGCAAGTGCTCCGTATGAGTGATGCGCGCAGCCCGGCTCGGTCCCGCGGCGAGCCGGTCCAGGAGCATGCCCGGTTCCGGCCTGGAGCCGGGCTCCGCCGGGGGTCGATCGGTTCGGTGATTCTTGGCCATCGGCACCGAGTCTGTCACCGGCGTGACGGACAATGGGACCAAGGCGTCGTGCACGCCTGCCGGTAAGTGATTGAATGCCATCGCGGCTGGCGAACCGTCCTGGGGGCTTCAAGCCGAGGTGTCCCGAAGGGCGACCCGCTCGATAGCAAGGTGCTGGAGGATCCGTGGACCTGTCCCTGTCGACCCGTACCGTCGGCGATCGTACGGTCGTCGAGGTCGGTGGCGAAATTGACGTATACACCGCGCCCAAGCTGCGTGAGCAGCTGGTCGAGCTCGTGAACGACGGGAGTTTCCACCTCGTCGTCGACATGGAGGGCGTGGACTTCCTCGACTCCACCGGGCTCGGCGTGCTGGTCGGCGGACTGAAGCGGGTGCGTGCCCATGAGGGCTCGCTGCGCCTGGTCTGCAACCAGGAGCGCATTCTCAAGATCTTCCGTATCACCGGCCTCACCAAGGTGTTCCCCATTCACACCTCGGTCGAGGAAGCGGTGGCGGCCACCGACTGACGACCGGTTCCGGGCCCCTGGGCCCGGGACGGCAAGAGAACAAGGGGGGTCCGGGCTGTCGGCGGCCCGGACCCTCGTAAGCACGCCCGTAGTTCCGAGGGGGATGCATGGCCACCGTTGAACTCCGCTTCAGCGCGCTGCCCGAGCATGTCCGCACCGCCCGTCTGGTGGCGGCGGCGGTGGCACGCAGGGCCGGAGTGGACGAGGCCGTCCTCGACGAGGTCAGGCTCGCCGTCGGCGAGGCCTGCACCCGGGCTGTGGGTCTGCATCAGCACGTCGGCATCACGGCGCCGGTCAAGGTGTCGCTGATCGAGGAGGAGAAGCAGTTCTCCATCGAGGTCGGCGACGAGGCGCCGCACGCGGTACCCGGGGCCGGAAACCCGGGCACCGCCGCGGACGCGCTGGAGGCCGAGGAGGACGAGATGGGTCTCGCGGTCATCAGCGGACTCGTCGACGACGTGGAGGTCACGGCCGGCGAGGAAGGCGGACTGATCCGCATGACCTGGCCGACCGCGCCGGCGGTGCTGCCGCCGGTCTGACACCCACTTCGGCTCCCCGAAGTCACGCACTTCGACCCCCCGAAGTCACCTGCTTCACCTGCTTCACCTGCTTCACCCGAAGGGCCCTACCTCGTAGGGCCCTTCGTCATGTGCGGAAGTCGAGGTCCACGCATACAGTGGTGCCGAGCGGGCGTTAAGTGAATTCATTCACGATCAGTCGTGCGGTCAATCGCGCGGAAAAAGGATCACGGCGTTAATGCCGGAAGGGCATTACTACTTCTGGGCCCCTTGTGGTTGACAGGCCAATTCCTTTTGTCGTGCACTGTTTTGATCAGGTTCCGGTACCTACAATCCCGTCCACATCTTGAGCTCAGCCCAAGCGTCAAGGAGGACGAATGGCGGAGCTTTCCACCCCTCATCAGTTGGGCGATGCCTCGACCATCGCAGCCGCCGTACTGACCGACTCGAACCGCGCCCTGGTCGCGGTCATCGCGGTCGTCGCGCTGGCCGCGCTGGTGCTCGCGGGTGTCCTGGTGCGCCAGGTACTCGCGGCGGGCGAGGGAACCGACAGCATGAAGAAGATCGCGGCGGCCATCCAGGAAGGCGCGAACGCCTACCTGGCCAGGCAGCTTCGCACGCTCGGCGTATTCGCCGTCATCGTGTTCTTTCTGCTCATGCTGCTGCCCGCGGACGACTGGAATCAACGTGCCGGACGATCGATCTTCTTCCTGATCGGCGCGGCGTTCTCCGCGGCCACCGGCTATATCGGCATGTGGCTCGCGGTACGCAGCAATGTGCGCGTCGCCGCGGCGGCGCGGGAAGCGACACCGGCCCCCGGCGAACCGGAAAAGGATCTCACCCTCGTCTCGCACAAAGCCACGAAGATCGCATTTCGCACGGGCGGCGTGGTCGGCATGTTCACGGTGGGGCTCGGCCTGCTGGGCGCCTGCTGCGTGGTGCTGGTGTACGCGGCCGACGCGCCGAAGGTGCTGGAGGGCTTCGGCCTCGGTGCCGCGCTGATCGCGATGTTCATGCGAGTCGGCGGCGGCATCTTCACCAAGGCCGCCGACGTCGGCGCCGACCTGGTCGGCAAGGTCGAGAAGGGCATCCCGGAGGACGATCCGCGCAATGCCGCGACCATCGCCGACAACGTGGGCGACAACGTCGGCGACTGCGCGGGCATGGCGGCCGACCTCTTCGAGTCGTACGCCGTGACCCTGGTGGCCGCGCTGATCCTCGGCAAGGTGGCCTTCGGCGACGCGGGACTGGCGTTCCCGCTGCTGGTGCCGGCGATCGGCGTGATCACGGCCATGATCGGCATCTTCGCGGTGGCGCCCCGGCGGTCCGACCGCAGCGGCATGAGCGCGATCAACCGGGGCTTCTTCATCTCCGCGGTGATCTCGCTGGTGCTGGTGGCGGTGGCCGTCTTCGTCTACCTGCCCGGGAAGTACTCGGAGCTGGACGGCGTCACCGACGCGGCGATCGCCGGCCGGGACGGCGATCCGCGGGTCCTCGCGCTCGTCGCGGTGGCGATCGGCATCGTGCTCGCCGCGCTGATCCAGCAGCTCACCGGTTACTTCACCGAAACCACCCGGCGCCCGGTCAAGGACATCGGCAAGAGTTCGCTCACGGGGCCCGCCACCGTCGTCCTGGCCGGCATCTCCATCGGTCTCGAATCCGCCGTCTACACCGCCCTGTTGATCGGTCTCGGCGTCTACGGGGCCTTCCTGCTCGGCGGTACGTCGATCATGCTGGCGCTGTTCGCGGTGGCGCTGGCCGGCACCGGCCTGCTCACCACGGTCGGTGTGATCGTCGCCATGGACACCTTCGGGCCGGTCTCCGACAACGCGCAGGGCATCGCCGAGATGTCCGGCGACGTCGAGGGCGCCGGCGCCCAGGTGCTCACCGACCTGGACGCGGTCGGCAACACCACCAAGGCCATCACCAAGGGCATCGCGATCGCCACCGCCGTCCTGGCGGCGGCGGCCCTGTTCGGGTCGTACCGCGACGCCATCACCACCGGCGCGGCGGACGTGGGCGAGAAACTCAGCGGCGAGGGAGCGCCGATGAGCCTGATGATGGACATCTCGCAGCCCAACAACCTGGTCGGGCTCATCGCGGGCGCGGCGGTCGTCTTCCTCTTCTCGGGGCTGGCGATCAACGCGGTGTCGCGGTCGGCGGGCGCGGTGGTCTACGAGGTGCGGCGGCAGTTCCGGGAGCGTCCCGGAATCATGGACTACACCGAGAAACCGGAGTACGGCAAGGTCGTCGACATCTGCACCAGGGACGCCCTGCGTGAACTCGCCACGCCCGGGCTGCTCGCCGTGATGGCGCCCATCTTCATCGGGTTCACGCTCGGCGTGGGCGCGCTCGGCGCGTTCCTGGCCGGCGCGATCGGCGCGGGCACGCTGATGGCGGTGTTCCTCGCCAACTCCGGTGGTGCCTGGGACAACGCCAAGAAACTCGTCGAGGACGGTCACCACGGCGGCAAGGGCAGCGAGGCCCACGCCGCCACCGTCATCGGCGACACGGTCGGCGACCCGTTCAAGGACACCGCGGGTCCGGCGATCAACCCCCTGCTCAAGGTCATGAACCTGGTGGCGCTGCTCATCGCGCCGGCGGTCATCAAGTTCTCCTACGGCGCCGACAAGAGCGTAGGCGTACGGATCGCGATCGCCGTCCTCGCGTTCGTCGTCATCGCCGCGGCGGTCTACGTCTCCAAGCGGCGCGGAATCGCCATGGGTGACGAGGACGACGCCGACCGGGACCCCAAGTCAGCCGATCCGGCGGTGGTTTCGTAGGTCTCAGCCAGGAGCCTCGTCACAGGCGCAGGACAAAGAGTGGGCGGACGGCGCGTATTGACGCGTCGTCCGCCCGCGTCGTGCGTGCGTGCGCCCCTCACCGTGAGCCTTCTCTCTCTTGGTGCAAATGGCTGCAATACGGTCTTAATGGATGTTCGTCCTGCGAGTGTCCCCCATCCGGCGTGTATGTTCCGGGGCCGAGAGCCATGGAAGGGACCAATCCGGTGAACAAGAAGCTCGCGGCCGCACTGTCCGGCGGTGCGGTACTGGTACTGGCGCTGACGGGATGCAGCAGCAGCGACGACAACGACAAGCTGGACTCCTGGGCGAAGGAGGTCTGCGACGCGGTGAAGCCGCAGGCCACGAAGATCGAGGCGGCCAACGCGGCGATCCAGAAGGAGACCTCGGACAACAGCACGCCGGTCGAGGTCCAGAAGACCGACGCCAAGGCGTTCCAGGACATGTCCGACGCCTACAAGGCGATGGGCACCGCCGTCCAGAAGGCCGGAGCCCCGGACGTCGAGGACGGCGAGAAGAAGCAGAAGGACGCGGTCACCGAGCTCAACGGCCTCTCCTCGTCGTACGCCTCCCTGAGGAAGCAGGTGGAGGACCTCGACACCAAGGACCAGGCGAAGTTCGCCGACGGCCTCAAGGACATCGCCACCGAGCTGAACAAGCTCAGCAAGAGCGGCAACGACGCGCTGAAGACCCTGGAGGAGGGCGACGTCGGCCAGGCGATGGCCAAGCAGGAGAGCTGCAAGTCGGCCTCGGTGACGCCGTCGGCCGCGGCCGGCTGACCTCTGCCGCACGGGGGCGGGGCGGGGGACGCGGGGCCACAATGGGGGTGTGAGTAACGCCAGCCTGTTGTCCCCCCTGCCCTCCGCCGACCGTCCCGACGTCACCGCCCGGTTGCGGGACGCCCTGCTCGGGGCCTCCTTCACCGCCGACGGACTGCTGGAGCTGCTCGGCGCCCCCGCCTACGCGGCGCTGTCGCGCAGCGAGACCGTGCCCGCGCTGCGGGCCACCCGCGGCGACACGCCGCTCGAACTGCTCGTACGGCTGTTCCTGCTCCAGCAACCCGTGCTCCGCGCGCGCGTGGCCGACGTCCTGCCCGTCGACGCCTGCCTGGAGAGCGGGTGGCTCGTCCGCGCGGGCGACGACGAGGTGGCGGCCACCGCGGACGTACGGCCGTACGGCGGGCCCGGCGGCGAGGACTGGTTCATCGTGTCCGACCTGGGCTGCGCGGTCGGTGGCGCCGGTGGCATCGGCAATCGCGCCGAGGGCGTCGTCCTCGGAGTCGGCGGCGCCTCCATGACGCTGGCCGGCCTCACCGTCCGTACGCCCGTCTCCGCAGCCCTCGACCTCGGCACCGGCTCCGGCATCCAGGCACTGCACGCCGCCCGGCACGCCACGCGTGTGACGGCGACCGACCTCAACCCGCGCGCGCTGCACATCACCGCGCTCACGCTCGCCCTGTCCGGGGCCCCGGCCGCCGAGCTGCGCGAGGGCTCGCTCTACGAGCCGATCGAGGACGACGAGACGTACGACCTGATCGTCTCCAACCCGCCGTTCGTGATCTCGCCCGGCGCCCGCCTCACCTACCGCGACGGCGGAATGGGCGGGGACGATCTGTGCCGCTCGCTCGTTCAGCAGACGGGGGAGCGCCTGAACGACGGCGGGTTCGCGCACTTCCTCGCCAACTGGCAGCACGTGGAGGGGGAGGACTGGACGGACCGGCTGCGCTCCTGGGTGCCGCGCGGCTGCGACGCCTGGATCGTGCAGCGCGAGGTGCAGGACGTCACGCAGTACGCCGAGCTGTGGCTCAGGGACGCGGGCGACCACCGCGCCGACGCGGCCGAGTACCAGGCGCGGTACGACGCGTGGCTGGACGAGTTCGAGACACGCAAGGTCAAGGCCGTCGGCTTCGGCTGGATCACCCTGCGCCGGACCGGGTCCGACGAGCCCTCGATCACCACCGAGGAGTGGCCGCACCCGATCGAGCAGCCGCTCGGCGAGACGGTGCGCGCGCACTTCGACCGCGTCGACTATCTGCGCGCCCACGACGACGCCGCCCTCCTCGAGGCGCACTTCACACTGGCCGGCGAGGTCGTCCAGGAGCAGGTCGGGCTGCCCGGCGCCGAGGACCCGGAGCACGTCGTCCTGCGCCAGAACCGCGGCATGCGCCGGGCCACCCGGGTCGACACGGTCGGCGCCGGTTTCGCGGGCGTCTGCGACGGGACCATGAGCGCGGGCCGCATCCTGGACGCCATCGCCCAGCTGGTGGGCGAGGACCCGGTGGCGTTGCGCGACCGCACGCCCGCCCAGATCCGGCTGCTGGTGGAGCAGGGGTTCCTCGAACCGGCGTAGAGACGCGTCGGCGGAGGGCGCCGTACGGGAGAAACGAGCCACGGGCAGGGCCGCACCGAGTCCGTCGGCTCCCCGTTCACCTGGGGTTCGCCTGTCCGCCGCCCGTGCGTGACAGCCTCCCGGAGGCTGGACACTCGCGGGTTGGAGAAAAGGGGCACGGGGACCATGGAAAGCGGGCCGGCGATCTTCGCGGGAATGGTGTTCGCCCTGTTCGGGGCCGGTCTGCTGGTGTGGACCGCGACGCGGGTCCGGCACGGCCGGCCTGTCGCGCACGGTGTGAGCCCCGTCGCATCGGCGACCGTCGCGAGCGTCGCCGCAGTGGTCGCTCTCGCCCTCGGGGCATGGTGCCTGACGCACGTGTGAGAGGCCGGTTCCGGCCCCCGGCCGCACCCCCGCCCGAGTAATCGGGGGATCGCGCTCCGGATACACGCATCAGGGCCGGTAAACACTCCGGGCGGCAGGAACAGGGTTCGTCGGGTTACCGTTCGAGTGGCCGTTGCGGGCTTTTCCCGTTTGACACGGGGGCGGGAGGTACCGTCACACTCCGCAGCGTCACGACCGAAGCGCAGCACGACCCGACCCCGGGAGCACTGCCTGGGGACGCCCCAGCGTCGACCGGAGAGAAGAGCGAAGTTGTCCCCGACCAGCGAGACCGCGAACGGCGGCCGCCGACTCGTCATCGTCGAGTCGCCTGCCAAGGCGAAGACGATCAAGGGCTATCTCGGCCCTGGCTACGTCGTCGAGGCGAGCGTCGGGCACATCCGCGACCTTCCCAGCGGCGCGGCGGAGGTGCCCGAGAAGTACACCGGCGAGGTCCGCCGCCTCGGTGTGGACGTCGAACACGACTTCCAGCCGATCTATGTGGTCAACGCTGACAAGAAGGCGCAGGTCAGAAAGCTCAAGGACCTGCTGAAGGACTCCGACGAGCTCTTCCTCGCCACCGATGAGGACCGCGAGGGCGAGGCCATCGCCTGGCACCTCCAGGAAGTCCTCAAGCCGAAGATCCCGGTCAAGCGCATGGTGTTCCACGAGATCACCAAGGACGCGATCCGCGCCGCCGTCGCCAACCCGCGCGAGCTGAACCAGAAGCTCGTCGACGCCCAGGAGACCCGCCGCATCCTCGACCGTCTCTACGGCTACGAGGTCTCGCCGGTCCTGTGGAAGAAGGTCATGCCGAAGCTCTCGGCAGGCCGCGTCCAGTCCGTCGCCACGCGCCTCGTGGTCGAGCGGGAACGCGAGCGCATGGCGTTCCGTTCCGCCGAGTACTGGGACCTGACGGGCACCTTCGCGACCGGCCGCGCGGGGGACGCCTCCGACCCGTCGTCGCTGGTCGCCCGCCTCCAGACCGTCGACGGACGGCGGGTCGCGCAGGGCCGCGACTTCGACTCCCTGGGGCAGATCAAGAGCGCGAACACCCTCCACCTCGACGAGGCGAACGCCCGCGCGCTCGCCGCCGCGCTGGAGAACACGCGCTTCGCCGTCCGCTCCGTCGAGTCCAAGCCGTACCGCCGCTCGCCGTACGCCCCGTTCCGTACGACGACGCTGCAGCAGGAAGCTTCGAGGAAGCTCGGCTTCGGCGCCAAGGCGACCATGCAGATCGCCCAGAAGCTGTACGAGAACGGCTACATCACCTACATGCGTACGGACTCGACGACCCTGAGCGACACGGCGGTCACCGCCGCCCGCGCCCAGGTCACGCAGCTGTACGGCGCCGACTACCTGCCCGCCCAGCCGCGGACGTACGCCGGCAAGGTCAAGAACGCGCAGGAGGCGCACGAGGCGATCCGCCCCTCGGGCGACCGTTTCCGTACGCCCGCCGAGACCGGTCTGACCGGCGACCAGTTCAAGCTGTACGAGCTGATCTGGAAGCGGACCGTCGCCTCCCAGATGAAGGACGCGACCGGCAACAGCGTGACCGTGAAGATCGGCGGCGCGGCCTCCGACGGCCGGGACGTCGAGTTCAGCGCGTCCGGCAAGACGATCACCTTCCACGGCTTCCTGAAGGCCTACGTCGAGGGCGCCGACGACCCGAACGCCGAGCTGGACGACCGCGAGCGCCGGCTGCCGCAGGTCGCCCAGGGCGACGCGCTGACGGCCGAGGAGATCACGGTCGACGGCCACGCCACCAAGCCGCCGGCCCGCTACACCGAGGCGTCGCTGGTCAAGGAGCTGGAAGAGCGCGAGATCGGCCGCCCTTCGACGTACGCGTCGATCATCGGCACGATCCTGGACCGCGGCTACGTCTTCAAGAAGGGCACGGCCCTCGTCCCGTCCTTCCTGTCGTTCGCCGTGGTCAACCTCCTGGAGAAGCACTTCGGGCGGCTCGTCGACTACGGCTTCACCGCCGAGATGGAGGACGACCTCGACGCCATCGCCCGCGGCGAGGCCCAGGCCGTGCCGTGGCTGCGGCGCTTCTACTTCGGCGAAGGCGCGGGCAACGGCGGCGCGGCCGACGCCGGCAACGGCGACGGGGACCACCTCGGCGGCCTCAAGGAGCTGGTGACCGACCTCGGCGCGATCGACGCGCGCGAGGTGTCGTCCTTCCCCGTCGGCAACGACATCGTGCTGCGCGTCGGGCGCTACGGTCCGTACATCGAGCGCGGCGAGAAGGACTCCGAGAACCACCAGCGCGCCGACGTCCCCGAGGACCTGGCGCCGGACGAGCTGTCCGTCGAGCTGGCGGAGGAACTGCTCGCCAAGCCGAGCGGCGACTTCGAGCTGGGCACCGACCCGGCCACCGGCCACGCCATCGTCGCCAAGGACGGCCGTTACGGCCCGTACGTCACCGAGGTGCTTCCCGAGGGCACCCCGAAGACCGGCAAGAACGCCGTGAAGCCGCGTACGGCCTCGCTGTTCAAGTCGATGGCGCTGGACACGGTCACCCTGGACGACGCCCTGAAGCTCATGTCGCTGCCGCGTGTCGTCGGCGCCGACGCCGAAGGCGTCGAGATCACCGCGCAGAACGGCCGCTACGGCCCGTACCTGAAGAAGGGCACGGACTCGCGGTCCCTCACCTCCGAGGAGCAGCTCTTCACGATCACGCTGGAGGAGGCGCTGGCGATCTACGCCCAGCCCAAGCAGCGTGGCCGGGCCGCGGCCAAGCCGCCGCTGAAGGAGCTGGGCACCGACCCGGTCAGCGAGAAGCCGGTCGTGGTCAAGGACGGCCGCTTCGGCGCGTACGTCACCGACGGCGAGACCAACGCGACCCTGCGCTCCGGCGACAGCGTCGAGGAGATCACGCCGGAGCGCGGTTACGAGCTGCTCGCCGAGAAGCGTGCCAAGGGGCCCGCCAAGAAGACGGCGAAGAAGGCCGCCGCGAAGAAGGCCCCGGCCAAGAAGGCGACGGCGAAGAAGACCGCGGCCAAGAAGACGGCGGCGGCCAAGACGACGGCCGCGAAGAAGACCACGGCCAAGACCGCCACCAAGACGGCCACCAAGAAGACGGCCACCAAGAAGGCGACCGCGTCGAAGACTTCGGAGGACTGACCTCCTCTCCTCGACGCTTCGCGGACTCTTCCGCAGTGTTCCGCGCTCTTCGCGAAACGAACGCCCCGGCATCATTTCGATGTCGGGGCGTGCGTACGTTCGGCCGGGCACGCCGGACTGTCGGTGCCGACCGATAGGCTGAACGCATGACGCGAGCCGAGCAGCCAACGGCCCCTCACCCCGCCCCGGACGACGCCCTGGTCGCGGACTCCCGCGAGCGCGCCGTCCGCGCCCTGCTGCGCCGCCCGCAGCTGAGGCGGTTGTGGAGCGCACAGCTCGTGGGGGGTGTCGGCGACATCCTCGCCCTCCTGGTGCTGGTCCTCCTCGCCGTCCAGGCCGCGATCGGCGCGGGCTCGTTCGGCGGCGGCTACCGGGGCGTGGCGTTCGCAGTGGCGACCGTTTTCGGCGTACGCATCCTGGCGACGCTGCTCTTCGGTGCCGTACTTCTGGGGCCCCTCACTTCACTCACCTCGCATGACGGCCCGCTCGACCGCCGCTGGACCATGGTCGGCGCCGACGGGCTGCGGGCCGCGCTGCTGATCGTCGCGCCCCTGTGGATCGACTGGACGCCGGACGACGCGCTCGCCGTCCTCCTGGTGACCGTCTTCGTCACCGGCGTCGCCGAGCGTTTCTGGACGGTGTGCCGGGAGAGCGCGGCGCCCGCGCTGCTGCCCGCCCCACCCCCGGAGGGCGCGACGGTACGACCGCTGCCCGACCACATGGACGCGCTGCGCCGCCTGTCGCTGCGTACGGGCTTCGTGGCGGTCCCGCTCGCCGGTGCCGTGCTGGTCGTCGCGGGGCTGCTCAACAACCTGCTGGGCGCCGGTGTCGACTGGTTCGCCGAGCACCAGGCGGCGCTCGGTTCGTATGTCGCGGCCGGGCTGTTCGCCGCCTCCCTGTCCGTGGTGACCTTCCTGGAGCTGCCCGGCGTCCGCACCCCGCGCGCGCGGTCGCCGCTGGAGGGCATGCGCCGTCCGAAGAGCGACTCGGGTGTCGACAAGGGCCGCACCGGCGCCCTCCCGCTGCTGGTGCTCGCCTGCGCGGCGGTCGCCGCGGTGGTGGCCGCCGCGGTCGCCGTGGCGGTGCTGCACGCCAAGGACCTCGGCGGCGGCCCCGTGCTGTACGGACTGATGGTGGGCGCGCTGACCGGCGGTGTCGTCGTCGGCATCCGCACGGCCCCCGCCCTGCTGCCCTCCCTGTCCCGTCGGCGGCTGCTGGCCCTGGCGATCGCCTTCGCCGGCGTCGCCCTGCTGGCCGCCGGCCTCGTTCCGGACGACACCTCCGTGCTGCTGCTCCTCGCGCTGGCCGGAGTCGGCGCCGGCGTCGCGGCCAACACCGGGCACACGCTGCTCGACCAGGAGACCGAGGATCACCGCCGGACGCGCACGACCGAGCACCTGCACGCGGTCGTCCGGGTCTGCGTGGCGCTCGGCGCGGTCGTCGCGCCCGTGGTGGCGGCGGCGATCGGACCGCACCGCCTGGAGAATGGCAAGTTCGTCTTCGCGCACGGCGGCGCCGCGTTCGTCCTGATGCTGGTCGGCGCGCTGCTGCTGCCGGTGGCCGCGCTGGTGCTGGCCAAGGTCGACGACCGTTCCGGCGTACCGCTGCGGCACGACCTGCGGGACGCGCTGCTCGGCGGCGACGACCCGGTGCCGATGCCCGCGACCGACGGCTTCTTCATCGCCCTGGAGGGTGGCGACGGCGCGGGGAAGTCCACCCAGGCCGAGGCACTCGCCGAGTGGATCAGGGGCAAGGGGCACGAGGTCGTGCTGACGCGCGAGCCAGGGGCGACCCCGGTGGGCAAGCGCCTGCGGTCCATCCTGCTGGACGTCTCGAGCGCCGGTCTGTCGCACCGCGCGGAGGCGCTGCTGTACGCCGCCGACCGCGCGGAGCACGTCGACACCGTGGTCCGGCCCGCGCTGGAGCGCGGTGCCGTGGTCATCTCCGACCGGTACATCGACTCCTCGGTGGCCTACCAGGGCGCCGGCCGCGACCTGTCGCCGACCGAGATCGCCCGCATCAACCGCTGGGCCACCGACGGGCTCGTTCCGCACCTGACCGTCCTGCTGGACGTCGCGCCGGAGGCCGCCCGTGAGCGGTTCACCGAGGCGCCGGACCGGCTGGAGTCGGAGCCCGCCGAGTTCCACGCGCGCGTGCGCTCCGGTTTCCTGACCCTGGCCGCGGCCGACCCCGGGCGCTACCTCGTCGTGGACGCGGGCCAGGAGCCCGAGGCCGTCACCACCGTCGTACGCCACCGGCTCGACCAGGTGCTGCCGCTTTCCGAGGCTGAGATCAAGGCCCAGGAGGAGGCACGCCGCAAGGCCGAGGAGGAAGCGCGCCGCAAGGCCGAGGAAGAGGCCGCGCGCAAGGCCGAGGAGGAGCGCCTGGAGCGCGAGCGCCTCGAACAGCTGGAGCGGCTGCGCGCCGAGGAGGAGGAGCGCAAGCGCCGCGAGCTGGAGGAGGCGCAGCGGCGCGAGGCCGAACGGCAGGCCGAAGAGGCCCGGCAGCGGGCCGAGGAAGCGCGCCGCAAGGCCGAGGAGGAGCGGGCACGGCTCCTCGCGGAGGAGAAGGCACGGGCCGAGGAGGAGGCGCGGCGCCGGGCCGAGGAGGAACGGCGGCGCAAGCAGGCCGAGGAGGAGGAGCGGCTGCGGGCCGAGGCCGAGGCCCGGCGCCTGGAGAAGCAGCGCAAGGCCGAGGAGGCCCTGATGCGGGCCGAGGAGGCACGCCGGGCGGCGGAGCAGGCGGCGGCAGCGGCCGCGGCGGGTCCGAGGCCGACGGTGCCTCCCGCGGCGGACGCGCCCCGGCCGAAGCCGGCCGCTCCGGCCCCTTCGGACGCGGTGACCGTGCCGACGCCGGTCGTGACTCCGACGAACGCCTCCGGCGGGCCGGTGGAGGACACGGCGGTACTGCGGCCGGTGCGGGACGCGGCCGATGCTCGGGACGCGGCCGTCTCGCGGGACGACCGGGGCGGCGCCGAGGACGACACCCGGGGTGGGCGCGGCGACGACGGCCGGGCGTTCGGGGTGTCCGAGGCGCCCGCATCCGAATCCGCATCCGAGTCCGAGGCCGAGTCCGAGTCCGAGGTGACGACCGAACTGCCCAAGCCGCCGGTGCCGCCCGGCCCGGCGGACGAGACGGCGGTGGAGCCGCGGGCCGCCGACGAGACGGCGGTGCTGCCGCCCGTGACGCCGGGAGCTGCCGACGAGACGGCGGTGCTTCCACCCGTACGCGGGGACGACCCCGCCGACCGGGTCCCGCCGGGCTACTTCCGGGAGGAGGGCCCGGCCGCTCGCCCCGACCGGTCCGAGGAGTCCCAGGACCGCACGCGCGAGCTGCCCCAGATCGACCCCGACCAGGCACCGCCCCGCAGGCGCCGCTCGGACTGGGCCGAGGAGACACCGCTGGACGACCTGCCGACGCTGGCGGACGAGCTGCTCGGCCCGCGTGACGGCGACCGCGACGGAGGCGGCCGGGGTGACGGCGGCCGAGGTGACGGTAGGCGGGACGACGGCCGTGACGGCGACGAGGGCCGTCGGGGGAAGGGGCGGGGCCGACGCTGACCGGCCGGCCCCCAGGTTTCCGCCCGCCGCCCGCCGCCCGCCGCCCGCCGCCCGCCGCCTCCCCGGGCGCCCCCGGCCCCCGTTGTCAGTGCCGCCCCGCACAATGGAGGACGCGACGCGGAGTACGGAGCGGCGCGGTGGAGCATGACGGAACGTGACGGAAGGGCGGCGTGACCCATGACCGTGTGGGACGACCTCGTCGGGCAGGAGAAGGTGAGCGAACCGCTCGCCGCCGCTGCCCGGGACGCCGACGCCTTCGTCACCGCCGCCGCGGCCGACGGCCCGCTCCCGGAGACGTCGAGCATGACGCACGCCTGGCTGTTCACCGGCCCGCCCGGCTCGGGGGTGACGCAGACGGCGCGGGCCTTCGCCGCCGCGTTGCAGTGCGTGAGCCCCGACCGCGCACTCGGCGGTGTCCCCGGCTGCGGCTTCTGCGACGGATGCCACACGGCGCTCATCGGCACCCACGCGGACGTCAGCACGGTGGTCGCCATGGGCGCGGAGATCCGCGTCACGGACATGCGGGACACCGTCCGCAAGTCGTTCACGTCGCCCGCGAACGGCCGCTGGCAGATCATCCTCGTCGAGGAGGCCGAGCGGCTGAACGAGAAATCCGCCAACGCCGTCCTCAAGGCCGTGGAGGAACCCGCTCCGCGTACGGTCTGGCTGCTGTGCGCCCCGTCCGTCGAGGACGTCCTGCCCACGATCCGCTCCCGCTGCCGCCACCTGAACCTGCGCACCCCGTCGGTCGACGCCGTCGCCGACATGCTCGTACGGCGGGAGGGCATCGAGCCGGACGTCGCCGCCGCGGCGGCCCGCGCCACCCAGGGCCACATCGACCACGCCCGCCGCCTGGCCACGGACCCGGCCGCCCGGGGCCGCCGGGCCGCCGTGCTGAAGCTCCCGCTGCGGGTCGAGGACATCGGCGGTGCCCTCAAGGCGGCCCAGGAACTGGTCGACGCCGCGGCGGAGGACGCCAAGCAGCTCGCCGAGGAGATGGACACCAAGGAGACCGAGGAACTGAAGGCCGCCCTGGGCGCGGCACAGGGCGGCCGGCTGCCGCGCGGCACGGCGAGCGTGATGAAGGACCTGGAGGAGAACCAGAAGCGCCGCAGAACCCGCACCCAGCGCAACAGCCTCGACCTCGCCCTGACCGACCTCACCGCCTTCTACCGCGACGTCCTCGCCCTCCAGCTCGGCTCCCGTGTGGCGATCGCCAACGCCGACGCCGAGGACGCCCTGGATCGTCTCGCCCGCGGCAGCTCGCCGGAGTCCACCCTGCGCCGCATCGAGGCGATCGCCGCCTGTGGGGAGGCCCTCGACCGCAATGTGCCGCCGCTTCTCGCAGTCGAGGCGATGGCGATGGCACTCAGAGCGGGCTGACCCTCCGAAGGCCGGACGCCGAGACGCCGGACGCCGAGACCCCGGACGCGGAGACCTTGGTTGACGGCGTAACTCGTACGAGGCACGTCGAGCACGCAAAGCATCGATGCCGTCGCGGAGAGTTACGCTCGCTGAATGCACACAAGGCGCACTCACCGCAGGACCCGCATCGGCAGGACCCGTACCGGAGCCACGCTCCTGGCCGCCGCGCTGCTCGCCACCGCCTGCTCGGCCGGGGGCGCGTCGACGTCGGCCGGTTCGGCGGCGGAGGCGGCCGGATCGACGGAGGCGGCGAAGGCGTCCCTGGCCGCGCTGCCGCAGGCCACGCCCTCCGCGCTGTCGCCGTACTACGAGCAGAAGCTGAGCTGGCGCGACTGCGGTGTTCCCGGCTTCCAGTGCGCCACCATGAAGGCCCCGCTCGACTACGCGAAGCCGACCGAGGGAGACGTCCGGCTCGCCGTGGCCCGTAAGAAGGCCACCGGCCCGGGCAAGCGGCTCGGCTCGCTGCTGGTGAACCCGGGCGGACCGGGCGGTTCGGCGATCGGCTACCTCCAGCAGTACGCGGGCATCGGCTACCCCGAGGAGGTCCGCGCCCAGTACGACATGGTGGCGGTCGACCCGCGGGGCGTGGCCCGCAGCGAGCCCGTCGAGTGCCTCGACGGCCGCGAGATGGACGCGTACACGCGGACGGACGTCACCCCGGACGACGAGGCCGAGGCGGACGAGCTGGTCGACGCCTACCAGGAGTTCGCCGAGGGCTGCGGAGCGGACGCGCCGAAACTGCTACGGCACGTGTCGACCGTCGAGGCGGCCCGTGACATGGACATCCTGCGGGCCGTGCTGGGCGACGAGAAGCTGACCTACGTGGGCGCGTCGTACGGCACCTTCCTCGGGGCGACGTACGCCGGCCTGTTCCCGGACCGGGCGGGCCGCCTGGTGCTGGACGGCGCGATGGACCCGTCGCTGCCCGCACGCAGGCTGAACATGGAGCAGACGGCGGGCTTCGAAACGGCGTTCCAGTCCTTCGCGAAGGACTGCGTACGGCAGCCCGACTGCCCCCTCGGCGGCCAGGGCACCACCCCCGACCAGGTCGGCAAGAACCTGAAGGCCTTCTTCGACGACCTGGACGCCAAGCCCATCCCCACCGGCGACGCGGACGGCCGCAAGCTCACCGAGTCACTGGCCACCACCGGCGTGATCGCGGCGATGTACGACGAGGGCGCCTGGCAGCAGCTACGCGAGTCGCTGACCTCGGCGATGAAGGAGAACGACGGCGCCGGCCTGCTGGTCCTGTCCGACAGCTACTACGAGCGCGAGGCCGACGGCAGCTACAGCAACCTGATGTTCGCCAACGCCGCCGTGAACTGCCTGGACCTCCCCGCGGCCTTCTCCTCCCCGGACGAGGTGCGAGACGCGCTCCCCGACTTCGAGAAGGCGTCCCCGGTCTTCGGCGAGGGCCTCGCCTGGTCCTCCCTGAACTGCGCGTACTGGCCGGTGGAGCCCACGGGAGAGCCGCACCGCATCGTGGCCGCCGGCGCCACCCCGATCGTCGTGGTCGGTACCACCCGCGACCCGGCCACCCCGTACCGCTGGGCCGAGGCCCTGGCCGACCAGCTCGCCTCCGGCCGCCTCCTCACCTACGAGGGCGACGGCCACACCGCCTACGGTCGCGGCAGCACCTGCATCGACTCCGCGATCAACACCTACCTGCTGCGCGGCACCGCGCCGGAAGACGGCAAACGCTGCTCGTAGCCGCCCCGGCAACCGTCCCGTCCGCCCCGGAGCCCCAGCCTCCGGGGCGGGTACGAAGCACCCTCGGAAACTGTGTAGACTTACCGACGTTGCTGATCGCACCATGGTGTCCAGCGCACGCCGCCTTAGCTCAGATGGCCAGAGCAACGCACTCGTAATGCGTAGGTCTCGGGTTCGAATCCCGAAGGCGGCTCAAATTAACCCCAGGTCAGGCTTCTGACCTGGGGTTTCTTGTATTCGTGAGTCTTGAAAACCGGGCTAATCGGTCACCTGCGACCTACGCATTTCAATGCGTAGGTCGCAGGTGACGCTTTCTCGACCCGGCGGGCGAAGTTCCTCTGACCTGCTGTTTCTCTATCTAGGACAGTTGGTCAGGTCATGCAGTGGGTCGCGGTGGACAACCGGTGGACAGGCGCGCTTGGCGCTCCGCAGAGGTCTACCGCTGCCGTCCTAATCATGGTGAAGTGCGCCCCTCCTTCGCTGGGGAATCGGCGGCGTCGAGACTGGCCAGTTCTCACAAGCCTCAAGAGCTGGCCTGCCTCGGAGGCGGCTATGCAGCGAGAGACGGTTGCGATACCCGACGGCGAGCTGGGCGTGGGTGTCACCGCACCGTAGATGAACCAGAGCGACCATGTCCGACGTGCGGCGGTACAGTGTCGCCACTGCGCCCCGATCTCCTGCAGCCTCACGTTCAGTCGCGCTCTTGGTGGACACGGGTGATTTCGCTTGAGAGCCTGTCTACCAGGCGTTTCGTCCTTATACAGGACTGTCCAACTCTCGGCCCGCCAGGCCAGCTTGGAAACGGCTCACTGTTTGGGGCGGTTCAGTGTTCCCTCCGCATGTGTTCCGACAGCCGGTGGATTTGTTTGTCCAGGTTACGTACCTGGGTCGAGTTGCTACCGAAGGCGGCGGTCAGAAGTGGACGAACGGCTTCGAGTTCCGCAAGAGCTTCGTCTAGGTGTTCCGAGGCGGCGAGCATCTGGGCGATGACGAAGCGCGACTCGCGGATTTGGTCTGCGGTATCGCGGCTCGCTGAGGCGTCGGCGTTCTGCACGTAGAAGCGGAGTTGGGGCAGCGACTTATCCGGTTTGTCGACTTCCGCATACGCGTGGCCTGCGTGGTAGGCGCAGTCAAGGACGTACGAGTCGGTCGAGGCCAGATGCTTGCGGTAGGCACGACCGACGACCTCGAAAAGCGTGGCGGCACGGGTGTACTCGCCGGCGTAGAAAAGTGCGGCGGCGAGGAAGTGCCGCAGGCGCAGGTCCAGGAACGGATCGTGGGCGGCGCGGGCGACACCGTCCTCGAGCAGCCGGATGGCCTCGGAGGGATGATCGTTTTCCAGCAGTACCCTTACGTTCGCCTGCAGTTCCTCGGCCTCGGCGTCGGTGAGCTTTCCTCGGCTCGTGGGCTGCTCCCGCTGCCTGGCCGGGGCAAGGAGGGGGCGACGGAATGGACGCGTCGGGTCCCGGTTCTCGTCGCCGCCTGCAGTGGAAACGCTCGGAGTCGATGCCAGGGGCAGCAGAGCCTCGTAGACCGCCTCCGCGGAGGGCCTCTCCCGTGGTTCCTTCGCGAGCATTGACGACAGGAGCGCGCTAAGAGCACCTGGTATGTCGGCCCGTCGGCTCTGGACGGAGGGGGCGGGTGTCTGCAGGTGATGGGCCCGCAGCGGCATGCTGTCGGTCCCGTGAAAGGGCACGTCGCCAGTGAGCAGCTCGTAGAACAAGCAGCCGAGCGAGTAGATGTCCGAGGCGAAGGTCACCGCCTTGCCGAGACACTGCTCAGGCGACATATAGGGCGGGGTCCCGACGGTCTTGTCGATCTGAGTCAGACGTGGCAGCGCGCCGGCGCCGCGCAAGATGGCAATGCCGAAGTCTAGGACCTTGACCAAGCCGCCGTTAACGAGGATCACGTTGGAGGGCTTGATGTCGCGGTGAACGATGTCAACTCGGTGCACATCCGCTAGTACTGCTGCGATCTGGGCCGCGATCGACGCTGCCCATGCCACGTTCGGCGCTGCGGTGTCGTAATCCGTACGGTCGAGCACCGCTTCCAGCGTCGAGCCGCGCAACAACTGCATGACGAGCCACAGCTGCACGCTGCCATCGGGGACGGTTTCAACTCCCGTGTCGTAGACCGCAGGAATCCCGGGATGCTCCAGCTGCGCCGTGGTACGGATCTCGCGTAGGAACCGCTTACGGTCACGTTCCAGACCGTCAAGGATCTCCGCTGCTTCTGGACTGTCCGGCGAAGCCGGGATCGCAGCCGCCGGCGACGGGCGAAGCACCTTGATGGCGACGCGTCGGTCCAGCCGTTCGTCATAGCCGTGGAAGACCTCGCTCATGCCACCGCGGCCGATCGAACCGTCCACGCGGTAGCGTCCTGCGAGCAGAGGTCTTTCGGCTGGATGTTCTGTATCGTCCGTCATGCCCCACTCCTGCCAGAGAGCTCGGAGCATACGGCTCAGCCTGCCCCGCTGCCTGTCTGTTACAGCGATTACTGCTCGATCGCCTGGCCTCCGGTTTCACGACGCATCTCACTGCGAAGTTTCGCGAGGGCTTCGTCCCGCGCTGGTTCGGTGATGATCCGGTAGGCACGCTTGCGAGCCGCCTCCTTGATCGCCTTCTGGAACTCGTTGTTGTCGAAGTACAACTTCATGAAGTCGGTGTTGCGTTCGGCGTTCTCCGCGACGATGTCGTCGAGGCGGTCGTCGGCGACCTGTCCGAAGCGGGCCTCGTCGTTCATGAGCGCGATCTGCTGCATCGAGGTGTCCTCGACCAGGCCGACGACCTGCTGGTAGACCAGGATCTGGTCGGAGGTGCTCAGGTCGAGGCCGAAGCGCTCGTTGAGATCCTCGATGATTTCGGAGAGCGGTTTCACCTCTGGCTCGCGGTAGCCACCGCCGTCGGCGGCGTGCCCCCGGACGTCGCGGTCGCCCGCGGTGGAGAGCGAGACGTTGTGCCGGCCAGTGAACTCGAGCCGGAAATGACTCAGGTCGGCGTCCCCAATGTCCACCGAGGCCGAAGGCCGCCCCGGCAGGCGGATCAGCAGGATCCTGCCGTACTGGTAGAGGCGCTCCAGGTCCCGGTCGCCCCAGTCGACGATCTGGGCGATGAGGCTGTAGGCGCGTACGTAATCCTGCAACGCGCCCCGGAAGCCTTCGCGTTCGTCGTCTGTTTCCAGGGCGTTGAAGCGGTCGAGAGCGGGCTTGAGATACTCGTGGAGTTCGGCATGGAGCTTGCGTTCGGCGGCGTCCGGCATCCGGCCGGGGCCAGCTGCGGACAATACGCGGATGAAGGCTTCCATTTCCGATGCGGCGAGGAGGCCGTATCCCATCACCTCGTGCTGCTTGGTGTAGAGGAGGTTCGGGTCGCTCGGCTCGGTGATGGTCGTCTCGAACCAGTCTTCGAAGGCGGCCTGGACATCGGCAGCCTCGTTGACGAAGTCGAGAATGTGCACGTCATCCTGCGACTTGAGCGGGTGGATGCGGTTGAGCCGGGAAAGCGTCTGCACGGCCGCGACACCGGTCAGCGGCTTGTCGACGTACATCGCGCACAGCAGTGGCTGGTCGAAGCCGGTCTGGTACTTCTCCGCGACGACCAGAAGCCGGTACTCATCCTGGGCACGCGCGACTGCCTGTGGATCGTCGGCCTTGGTGTAGCCGAACCTGTCCGGCAACTGCCCCTCGGGGAAACCGTTGAGCTGGGCCTCCGTGAACTCCAGACCGGCGTCGTCCTTGAGCTGCCCGGAGAACGCGACGAGAGCGCCGCAGTCCTTGTACCCGCGCAGAGTGACGTACGCGCGAATCGCTTGGTAAAGGTCGAGCGCGTGCTGACGACTGCTGGTGACGACCATGGCCTTGGCCCGGCCGCCGAGCCGCCCGGTGATGTTCTCTCGGAAGTCGTCGACGATCAGCCGCGCCTTCTGCTCCAAAGACTTGGGGTGCTGCTCGGCGTATCGGACAAGCTTGGTCTTGGCTTTCCTCTCATCGACATCAGGGTTCGAGATGGCCGACTCGGCCTGGTCGACGGCAGCGTTACGCAGGCGCCACTTGGTGTCATACGTGATGTAGTTGGCGAGCACGTCGAGGATGTAGCCCTCGTCGATCGCCTGCCGCATCGAATAGATGTGGAAGGGCACGTACATGCCCAGCTCGCCGGTGCGCTGATTCACCCGGTCTGGGTCAAAGGTGCCGAACAGCTTGAGGGTGGGCGACTTCGGGGTGGCGGTGAAGGCGAAGTAGGACAGGTTTGGCTGCTTGCCGCGTACCCGTGTCATGTACTCCACGGGGTCCTCGTTCTCCTCGCGAGGGGGAACATTCGAACCGAGTGCTTGCTTGATCTTGATCGCCGATTCGCTGCCCTGTGAGGAGTGAGCCTCGTCGATGATGACCGCGTAGCGCTTGCCGGACAAGCCCATGTCGGTGATCTTCTTCAGCACGAACGGGTACATCTGCAGCGTGCTGATGACAATCTTCGACGTGGAGTCGTCCAGGGAGCTGGCGAGTTGAGTCGAGTCCTCGTCGATCTTCTTGACAACACCAGGGGTGTGGTCGAACTGGAAGATGGTCTTCTGGAGTTGCCGGTCGAGGACCACCCGGTCGGTGATTACGATGATCTTGTTGAAGACCGGCTGATTAGCGGCGTCGAATAGGGTGGAAAGGCGGTGCGCCAGCCACGCGATCGTGTTCGACTTGCCGGAGCCGGCTGAGTGCTGGATCAGGTAGTTGTGCCCGGCCCCGTGCTCCCGTGCGTGGGTGACCATCTTCTGTACGGCGTCCCACTGGTGGTAGCGCGGGAAGATGCGGGGCGAGGTGTGCGGGTTCACCTTCGCGCCCTTCTTGTCCGGGGCCTGGACGTGGATGAAGCGGTGCAGGATCTCCAGCCAGTTGTCGCGCTGCCAGATCTGCTCCCATAGATAGGCGACGCTGTACGAGCCGGGGGCGCCGGCCGGGTTTCCGGCCCCGCCGGACACACCGGGGCCGTTGGAGCCGAGATTGAACGGCAGGAACTGTGTATCGGCACCGCGCAGCCGCGTGGTGATGAAGGCTCGGTCGGGGTCCACGGCGAAGTGGACCAGGGCGCGTTTGGCGAAGAACACGTCGTTCGGGTCGCGGTCGCGGCGGTACTGCGCGACTGCGTGGTCGGCGTTCTGCTGCGTACTAGGGTTCTTCAACTCGGCGGTGGCCACCGGTAGGCCGTTGACGAAGAGCGCCATGTCGAGGGAACGGCGAGGGTGGCGGGTGCTGTAGTGCAGCTGGCGGGCGACGGTCAGCATGTTCGCGTTGTACTCGGCGAGTGCGTCCACGGCCAGGGTGTGGCCGGGGCGGAAGTACACTAGGTCGATCTGCACGCCCCGGTCGCGTACACCCTGGCGCAGGACGTCCAATACGCCCCGCGCGTCGACTTCGGCGGCGACGCGCTCCGCGAACTGACGCTGGGCGGTGTTCTGGTCGCCACCGTAGAAACCGATGAGCCGTTCCCAGGCTTTCGTTTGCGTCGCGCCGATGAAGCGGTACATCTCTCCGGTGTCGATACCGAGCTCGACGTTGAACGTGCCTTGGGCGCGGGACCATCCGCGTGTGAGCAGCTCGGCCTCGATGTTGACCTCAAAGGCGTTTTCGGAGTGGGCTCCGTGGTTCATGCGATGCCCCCGGACGGGGTTGCGGTCGTGATGTCGAACTGGCCAGTGACAGCAGAAGTGATGAGAGTCTGGCGGCGTTCCGCGAGTAGGGCAAGCTGGCCGTCAATAGCATCGGCAGCAGAATCGATTGCCAGATTGCTCGACCGAATAACTTCGACGATGTTTCGCTGCTCCCGGATGTCTGGCAACGGGATCCGCAACCCTTGCAGATCTGGCATGTAAATAGTTTTGTGCGTCGAGCCCATTGCGAGCCTATTCAACAGATCAGTGCGCATCGCTCGGAGGCACCACAGCAAGAAGAATGGGTCGAGTTTAGGTCCACATGTCCAGGTCGCGAGATCCTGACTCGTTGCCATGTCTCGCCCCATGACTGCCGAATATCCAGCTGACGCCGCTGTGCGGCAGAGGACTACCGTACCGCTTGGGTGAATTTCGGCGGAACTGTTCAAGAGTCCCGTCTCGCTGATCTTTTCGCGAGTCTCCGTGAGGACTTCGAGGCGGTCAGAACGCATCTGACTTACTTCGCCCGTCGTGACCCATGGAATTGTGCAATCCATCCACCATTCCGGCTTGTTTCTGCTCGGCGTATGCCCACTTCCCATGCGAGCCACGTGGCCGAGCTTCACTGCTTCCCAGGTAGAAGGAAGGGTCTCGACCCAAGCCAGGGTCGACGGGATACGCTCTCTAATTTCCGATCCAGTTACCGCACTAAAGAGCCCCGCCGCTCGCCGCTCAAGAAGTGCCCGCTTTGCGGCTTCTTGAATAGCCTTCAAATAGTCGATCCGTGCAGTCTCGGCGTCAAGGAAGTCTGCAATGCGACGCTGCTCCGCTAGAGGAGGGAGAGGGATCGGTGATCCGGAGAGACGCTCTCGGTTCAGTTCGATCTGATTGGTCGCGCCTGAAATCAAAACTGAGTAAACGTAGTCTTGGAATGGCGTGGAAATGAACCAATAGTACATGTATCGAGGGTCTATGATTTGTGGATCCGCGCGAGTGACCGTCACGTGTCCGTCGGCAATGCAGGGGCGGTTGTCTGGTCCGGCGGTGAAGTAGCCGACGCGCCCCAGGGTTCCGGTCCCTGTTGAATTGATCAGAACGTCACGAGGCAGCAAGTAGCCTTTGATTTTTCTCGGGTCACCGCTGTAGTTGTGGAAGCGCGTGCGCTCCCAGTCGAGACCGGTGACTTGGTTTGCTGCTTGGCTGATTACTCGGACCGGCCCATTTTCAACGTAGTCGGGCGCCGTGCCTCGATTGAGGAATGTTGAGATGTACTTGAGTGGCGACCAGGACCACGAATCCGGGATCGTGATGTTGAAGCCTGAACTCATGCGGTCACCTCACCCAGCAGCTTCTGGATCTGTGCCTCAAGTTCGCGCAGTTCTGCGTCGATCTCGGCCAGCGGCCGTGGCGGGGTGTACACGTAGAAGTGCCGGGTGAAGGGGATCTCATAGCCGACCTTCGTTTTGTCGTGGTCGATCCAGGCGTCCGGAACGTGCGGAGTGACTTCACGGGCGAAGTAGGTCTCGATGTCCTCGCCGAGCGGGATGTTCTCGTAGTCGCGCAGGTCCGGATCCGGGAGGACCGTTTCGATGCCGGCCTTCTTGACCTTCTGGACCTCACCCTTGGGATCCGAGACGGAGACCGCACCCCAGAGCCCCTTGAGTAGCGCCGCCGTGCCTGGCCACTGTGCACCGTCTGCTGCGATGGCCGCGTGAAGGGCGTCCCGCGCTTCCCGCTTAGTCCACCATACCGAGCCGACCAGTCCGCGCAGCGCCGCTACCATCGCTTCGCGGCCTTCCCACTTGGCCAGGGCCTTCGCGTTCTCCAGTGCCGACAGGGTGTCCTCGGTGATCTCAAAGCGTAGCTTCAGGGGGCGTTCGACGGTGATGCGGTGGTAGCCGAAGTCACGGGTCTCGAAGACCTTGACCTTGGCATGGTCCGGGCGGTTCTCGTCCCCCTCGCCCTTGAGTGCGTCGACGTACATCTCGGTGATGTGCTTGATCTGCTCGTCGTTGATCTGCTTGCGCTTTTCGCCGAAGGACTTACGCATCTTCTCCCACTGGTCACGGGCATCGACCAGAGCCACCTTGCCGCGCAGCTTCTCGGGCTTGCGGTTGGAGAGGATCCAGAAATACGTGGAGATGCCAGTGTTGTAGAAGAGCTGGTCAGGTAGGGCGACTACGCCTTCCAACCAGTCGTTCTCCAGGATCCACTGGCGGATCTTCGATTCGCCGGACTCGGCCGCTCCCGTGAAGAGCGGCGAGCCGTTGAAGACAATGCCCAGGCGGGTCCCCTTGCCCTCGACGGGTTCCATCTTCGAGAGCAAGTGTTGGAGGAAGAGGAATGATCCGTCGTTGATGCGCGGTGTACCCGCACCGAAGCGACCCGCGTGGCCGATCTCGGTCTCGGCCTCGACCTCGTCCTTGACCTTCTTCCACTCCACACCGAACGGCGGGTTGGCCAGCATGTAGTCGAACTTCTGGTCCGGGTAGCCGTCGTCGCTGAAGGAGTTCCCGAAGTAGATGCGGCCGGGCTGGTTGCGCATGAGCATGTCTGCCTGGCAGATGGCCCAGGACTCCGCGTTGAGTTCCTGCCCGAAGAGGTAGACCTTGGTCTTCGGGTTGATCGACTTGATGTGGTCCTCGGCCGCGGTGAGCATGCCGCCGGTGCCGCATGCCGGGTCGAGGATGTTGATGACCTGACCCTCGCCGGCGATGGTCTCGGCGTCCGGGGCGATGAGTAGGTTGACCATCAGCTTGATGACTTCGCGCGGAGTGAAATGCTCACCAGCGGTCTCGTTGGAGTCTTCGGCGAACTTGCGGATCAAGTGCTCGAAGACGTAGCCCATGTCGTGGTTGGAGAGCTTGTCGAGGTCGCGCATCGTGTTGAACTTGCCGACGACCTTGTACAGGATCTTCGCGCCCGCGAGCCTGGTGATTTCGTTGTCCAAGTCAAAGCGGGACAGGATCTTCCGAACGTTCGGGGAGAAGCCGTTGATGTAGTCACGGAGGTTCTTCGCGACGTTCGGGGCGTCCGAGGCGATCGAGGCGAAGTCTTGATCGGAGGTGTTGTAGAAGGGCAGCTTGGCCGCGAGCTCAAGCAGCCGGTCCTTGTTCTGAACCTCCAGCGACGCGTTGCGGGCTCGCACCGCGTCGCGGGTTGGCGCCATCACCGCGTCGAGGCGACGCAGCAACGTGAAGGGCAGGATCACGCGCCCGTACTCATGGCGCTTGTAGTCGCCGCGCAGCAAGTCGGCGACCGACCAGACGTCGTTCGCCATCTTGGTGTGCGTGGGTGCTGAGGTCACAGAACTCTCGTCTCGTCGTCAGCCGGCTTGGCTTCATCAGTGTGCTGCGAGGTGGTGAACTCCGGTGCCAGAACACCGGTGGCCAGCCCAAGGAGGGTCTGCTCGATGACGTGTGTGCTCGTCTTCGCAAGCGTGGTGAGTACGTCTTCGAGCTGCTGGAGGTGGCGGAACGCGTCTCCGTAACGGCGTTGGTCGAAGAGGGGCATACGAGGAATGCGGCAGCGGCGCAGGTCCTCACGGCTGAGTACGCCGAGGGTGTTGGACACCGGCAGTGCGTTGGCGTCGATGCGCAGGAACGTGGCGAGGAAGTGCGCGTCCAGCCGGGTGTCGTCGATCTCGATGACCTGAGCGATGCCGATTTCGTCCTCGGCGCTGCCGGTAGCGACAACCGGCGGGCGGCCGTGCATCCGAAGAAGTAGATCGCCTGCGTGCGGGGTGGTCTCGCGGGAACGGATTCTCAGGGCGCCTGCACGTTCCAGCTCGCCGAAGGTCACGTACACGTGGTGCGTCGGCTTCGGCGGCGCGGCGAAGCGCGGAAGACCTTGGCCGAGGCTCGTGTACATGATCCGCAGCCGGTCGGTGACTCGGCGGAAGTCCTCGGGGCTCGCCTCGGTAGGAGAACTGATGTACCGGGAGGGCAGAAGGCTGGCGTCGCCGTCGAGGATCTCTCGGCGTGGAACGGCGCGGAATCTCGTCGGGTGGGCATCAGAGAAGAGACGTTGCCAGGCGGCGAACTCCTGCGGTACATCAGCAGGGTCGCCCAGTCCCGAGAGATCGACCATGCGCACTGTCTCCGTGGCGACAGCGTCGTAAGGGCGTTGCAGCACCCAAAGACAAAGCCCGGTGTCGGATGCCGATCCCATTCCCTTCGGCAGTGCGATCACATCGCGCAGGACCCCGGAACGTGTCAGCTCAGCGCGGATGTGTTCCCCGGAGGGCTGAAGGCTAGTACGGGGCGTTACGGCGACCACGGCCAGGCCGCGAGGCCGTAGATGGGCGTAGCAATGCTGGACCCAGGCCAGTTCGCCGTCACGTGGAGCAGCGACACCGAATTCCCAGCGCGGATCATCGGCCAGCTCGTCGGCCGGCCACCGGGGGAGGTCGAAGGGAGGCTCGCAGACCACTGCAGCCGCCTTGCCCAGGTAGGCGTCGAGTTGATTGTCCAGAAAGGAGTCGCCGGTGCGGATCTCGTACGGTGCCCCGTGTGCGTTGTTGCGCAGATTGCGGGCGGCGGCGGAGGCGGCTGACTCCTCGATTTCCTGGCCGACAAGATTGACGGCATCCCCGAAGCGGTCCGCGACGGCCAGCAGCAAAGTGGCGTCGGAACAGGCTGGGTCGAGTACCGCAGGTTCGTCCGTGAAACCGACCTCGATCGGTCGTGGCGTTGCGGTCGTGCGTGGCAGCAGCGCTGCCATCACCCTGGCCAGCAACTGCCCGGAGTCCAGGTTCGCGATTCCCAGCCCCGCTTCTGCCGTCGGCAGCTGGTCGCCGTGCGGAACAGGGTACGGCGCTTCTTGGGCCACGCGGTGGGTGCCGGTTTCAGTGCGGCCGGCAGTCGACAGCTGATCGCCCTTGCCGGTGGCTTCCAGCCATGCCTCGACCTCGGTCCGGGAGAACGTCGGCCTGCGCTCGTCACCGCCCACAGGCTGAGGGAACGCGGGGTAGCGACGGCGCCAGTTGGACACGGCGGCACGGCCGACACCCGCCAGCCTGGCGATTGCGGCGGCGGTCATCTCCTCGGACTCGGCTGGGGTCATGACAGTGACCATATCGGGCAGATCTCACCCCCGGCAAGCCCTTGTGTACACCTAAGCCCTCCGTCAACGAGCGTCTGTGAACATCGCTGACCTTAGTCAACATGCTTGCCTTCCGTCGTTCGGTGTGGCTACGGTTCCTTCCGGTGAGAGCCCTTGGTCCGCCGCCTGCACCCGTCACGCCATCACAGCCCCGCACGCCCCAGTCGTCCCTTGGCCTCCTGGCGCCGGACGCGGCACGCCCGCTAACGGAACCGACGTTCCACAGATCGAGCAGATCCCCCGCCCTGAACACGGAGGAATCCCGGTGCACCATCAGCGCAAGGTCCGCACGAGCAGGCGGGAACCCCATCCCTGCCGCCCCAAGCGGCAGACCTCCTGCGGCAAGACCAGGTTTGTCGACCGCATTGCGGCCGACCTCACGCTCGCCGGGATCCGCGCCCGCGGCCGTGCCAGGGGGAAGGACCCCATCCGCTCGTACCTCTGCCCGAGGTGCCACGGCTGGCACCTGACCTCGGCCCCGGCCCGCCGTGTACACGGCGGGCCCCAGATGACGACCCGCCGTCATTAACCGGCCGGAACCAAGTGCCGATGGTTCGAAGGGCACAACCGAACCGTCGGCACCTGCCGCACGCGGTCAGGCCGCTTCGCTGGCCAAGCGAGCTGTATGTGCACCAGAACGTCTCCCTGCCACAACCATCGAAGACGAGGACCCCCGTGACCCTTGAAGTCTCCCGCACCGTGACCCGCCCTCCTACGGCGAAGAAGGCGCCGACCACCCGGAAGAGCTCGCTGCACCGGCTGCGCGCCAAGGGGCCCGATCGAGGCGAGGACCTCAGTGCCTTCGTGCTTCCCCGCTACTTGGACCGCGAAGGCTTCACGAGCCGTCCGGTCAACAAGGATGGCCTCGTCGGCCTGCTCGTCACCGGCACGATCGCCCCGGGCCGGGCCGACTGGTGCGACCCGCTCAGCATCCTGACGGGGCACCCCGTCGCGGAGGAGAACCGGACCTCGCTCGCCCTCTTCCTGGTCCGGACCGAGAACTCGGTGTACGGCATCACCTACGGCATGGGGCACCTGATGATCGACCCGGTCCGGATCGACCCCGGGTTCGGCATCGAGTTCGCCGTCCGCTGCCTGAAGGAGGACCGCATCACCAAGGTCCGCCGACAGGTCATGGACGCCCGTGGCCGCACCGACGAGAACTCCGCCACCAGCGGTGAGCACATCCGAGGCTTCGGCATCGAACAGTTCGGCGAGATCGTCAGCCAGATCTCCGGACAGATCGAGAACGTCCCCCTCACCTTCACCGCAGGGAGTAAGCGGCCGGCCCACGTCACTGGCAACGACAGGTCGATCAAGATACATCTTGGCAACTCGCCCGCCGCCCTCCTCCGTGACCTCCAGGAGATCGAAGCGGTGTGCGCGCGGCCCAACCCGCTGCCCGAGTTCGAGTTCATCGCCCAGGTCCGGCCGCTCAGCCCGAAGAGCGAGCAGGCGCAGAAGCTTGACGTGCGCCTCGACGCCATGCTTGGCGAGGGGCAGACGAGCCGCATGGCGCTTGCTGTGCCCAGCGTGTGCAGGGAACATTTCGAGTTCGCCGAGTCCTTCAAGGTGACGCTCGCCGGTCATGCCGGGCAGCACGCCGAGCTTGACGTCGACCAGCTCGTTGCCGCTGTCCAGCGTCGTCCGGAGGGAGGTCGCCTGCGTGCGCTGCGCGAGGGCCGTATCCAGATGTTCTCCAGCACCGACGACTCCGAAGCGAACAGCGGCAAGGTTCCTGTCGACCACTGGTTCACTGCAGAAGTCCCCGACGGGGTTGCGCACTACTTCTACTGGCAGGGGAAGTGGTACGAGATCGGAGCTGAGTACCTCACCGTTGTCGAGCAGCGGGTCGCCGGTCTCCTCGCCCAGCCTGCCAGCGTCACCATGCCGCCCTGGACCGTCGAGATGTGCGAGACGGGCGAAAGGTGTGGGGTTCCCCAGGGGCACAAGAGGCACAACGTGCATGACGAGGATTGGTACAACAAGGAGGTTGCCGCGCAGGATCGGTATGTACTGCTCGATAAGAACAACGTACACACAGAGCGCCTGCGGGGAGGCGGCCTGGAGATCGCTGATGCTCTCGGGCCGCAGGGTCAGTTCATCTGCGTCAAGAAGGCAGCATCCAGTACCGCCCCGTTGAACCACCTCTTCGCTCAGGGGCGCGCCGGGATCGAGACGGTGCGCTTTGACCTTCAGGCCCGGAAGGACTTCCTCTCGAAGGTGGACAAGCTCTCGCCCAGGCACGCGCTGGACAGGTCGTTCAGTTCACCGACGCTCGTCTTCGGGATCCTGCTCAAGAATGGGGCAGAACTGACTTCGGACTCGTTGTTCGCGTTTGCCAAGATCTCCCTCCTGCATACGGCGACGGCGCTCGAGGGGATGGGAGCTCGCCTCGAAGTCGTCTCGATCTCGCGGACGGCAGAGACTGGGATGGCCCGCGCAACCACGGGCTGAAGCGTACGGTCCACGCCGCCCGAAGCGGGTCCGGCTCTGGTCCCGGCGTCCGCTCGTGTGAGGGACGCCGAGCGGCTGGGCACGGATCGCAATCAGTCGCGAGCCATGTCCCGCGATCGCTGGCCGATCGACAGCTCGAAGTCCTCCAGGCGTGGGAAGAGTAGGTCAGTGCCACGCGCGTTGCCGTTGAACAACAAGCCGGTCTTCGCATCCCACTGGAACGCGAGCGCCTTGGCCTTGTCCGCGAACTGGCCCGCTGGCCGCGTCAGTCCACTACGAGTCAGGACGAGGAGCTGCTTCTCCTCGGCCGCGGCGACGCCATTCAGCCGTTGCACCTCCGAAGTGGACATGCTTCGGGCGGAGTTGTGCCAGGCGATGTGGCGCGAATGTGAGACAAGCGGAGAACTGGAATCGCCCCATTCGACGTCAGCGAGGCCGAATGCCCGGAGCTGGCTCTCTACCCGGCGTACGAGAAGGTCTGGGGGAAGTTCCTGCGGGGCGGCCCGCTCGCCCGCGGAATGGGTGGTTGGCAGGAGTTCTTCCAGCAGGTCAGGGGTGCGCACGCCATCAGGAGCAGCGCGGAACGGAGGAGCGTCAACCGGACTCCACGGGTCGTGGCACTCCCAGCTCGACTCCCTGGTGAGCTCACACGCCAAGTAGGCAATCGCATTAGGCGATACGTCGACGAGGTCGGCGACATCGGGGAGCTTGCCGATACCCTGAGGATCGCCGGCGCCCAGAGGGTCTGCGAGCCGAGCCCACTGCCGTTCACGCGGATCGTAGATGTCAGCCCGCCAGCCGAGGGTCTTGTGGTGGGAGGCGCGGTAGGCGAAGTCGCCGTAGGTGGCGTCGAGGTAGGACCGTGTCCCGGTCCTGGCGATCCCTACTCTCGGATCCCACCATCCATCGGCGTGGTGGTAGAGGAAATAGTGGTTCTTGCCCACAACGTTGTGCACCACCGCGCCGTTGGCGGTCAACTTGTCTGCCAGCTGGACGATCGGCGTGACTTCCGCTTCTCCCCACCTCCAGGGGGACGCGACAGAGCGTCCCTGGACGTGCGCAGATGCGGCGGCGTGCAGGGTATCCACCAGGTTCTCGTCGGACATCCCGTTGAGGGGCAGGATGATCGGCCGACTGCTGATGCCCGGGGCTGTCACGGCCCAGACGTGGATCCCCCCGATCTTCGTGATGGCGAGGAGAGCGCCTTGAGTGTCTCCCAGGTCGATCTTGACGTAATGAGGTGGGATGTCCGGGACCGAGACCGTCGACGTGAGGTCAGGGTGTCTCATTCTGAGGAGGTCGGCCAGGCTCCTGAACTTCAAGTACATGCCGAATGAGGCGACTACGTCGCCGGGCGGGAACTGCAAGGACATCCCCCGGGAGATTCGCAACCACGTTGATTCGTACGGAGATCATGTCACGAGGGCCCTCATGGGGCCCGGGGCAGGGAGATGACTTGTGGGTGCATTGTCGTGCTGATCGCCCATCCCGCGAGAGAACGACGGGCCACCCGTACAACTGTTGGTCCCAGTGGCCCCCGACAGCGCCGGGTGCTCGCGGGAGCGGCTGATCGAACTTGCCGCCGGCGGGACACAGACTTCGACAGGGCCGGTCTGGCTCAGATGCTGGCCGGTGTCGGTAGATTCAGCCATCAGCTGTTCCTGGCATACGGGGTGGATCAGGTCCGGGTTGACGGCGTCCGCGCGCAGTTCGAGGTCTGGCGACAATCACTTCTGAGCCCGGACTCGGAGGGCGCGCGTGCGGCAGGGTCCCGTGCTTCACCCTCACAGCGATCAGGGCCCCCGGATTCAACTGCGCGTTCCGGTCAAGTACCCCCGGTGGCTTGCGCGTCCAGCCGGAACCTCCGAGCCTTGGGGCCCCGGCGTCGCCGGGTCTGCTTTGCGGCAGACGATCACAATCGGTTGCGACCACTCGTACGGGTGAATCTCTTGTTCTGGGAGGTTCTTTCCGAGTGCCTATGGATGACGCTGGTGATCGGCCAGGGGGCGTAAGAGGCTGCGGTATCGATCCGTGTCATGGGGAGGGTGCGGTGACAGAGCGACTCGGGGCGAGCGGCGGTGCGGCCCTCACCCGTGAGGACCTGGTGGCCTTGCCACCTACGGTGGATCTACAGACAGCGAACAGAGTCCTCTCAATAGGGAGGTCTACCGGCTACGGTCTGGCGAAGCGGGGTGAGTATCCGTGCAAGGTGCTGAAACTCGGCAACGCCTACCGGGTAGTGACCGCCGACCTCCAGCGTTTGGTGGGGGTCGAAGACACACCGCAGGAACCGGCGCTCGCGGCACCGCCGTCGGACCGGGGGAAGGCCGCCAGCGGGTATGAAACAAGAACACGACGTTGCTGCTGTCACTGCAGTTGCTGTTCCCTGCGGGACGCGTAGGGGTGCCACGCCCTCAGTGCTGCCTTGTAGGTTTGCAACAGCCAGTGCGGCGAACAGGCGAAGGTAGCACCACTCGTAAGCGAGACGCTTGTGGCGGGCCGCCCAGTGGCCGGAGTCACCCCTACCGGTGGACGGCCGGTGGACAGACGCCTTTGGACAGCGCAACACGAGGTGGCGCGGGACAACTTGCTGCACATGCTCTGACCAGCTCAAACGCTACTTCGCAGCACAGTTTGGCAGCGGTCGGCACAAGCCTTCTCGGTCTCGTAATGCGTAGGTCTCGGGTTCGAATCCCGAAGGCGGCTCGGATCAACCCCAGGACTCACTCGCCGTGACCTGGGGTTTTTCTATTTCGTGACCAAGGGTGCCGATGGGGGCTTCGGCTTGGTCGTTTCAGCCCAGCCGCCGTCGCCAACCTGCGCCAGGCGAGCGGCTTCGACGCCGGACGCCGAGCAACTCCTCTGCCAGCGGGAGGCGGGCCCGTCCGGCTCCGCCGGGCAGTGAGTCCCGCGGCCCGCCCCCGCACAAGGGGAAGCGGCAGGGAAAGCGGCACTGGACTCGCCTGTGCCTTCGGACCGGACCCCCGCTCAGCCGAAGACCTCGCGCGCACCGCAGCTCAGGCCGCGGGAAAATCGGCTGCCAGGCAGGCCAACAGCCGGCCCGGCGCGTCTTCCTGGAGAAGGTGGCCGGCGCCCTCGATCCAGTGCAGCTCCGCGTGCGGAACGCGTTCGTGCAGCCACTCGGCGTACTTCGGAGGAAGAATGCGGTCCTCGCGGCCCCAGACGAGCCGCACCGGCAGCGACATACCGGCCAGCAGGTGCTCGTACGCGACGGTGTCCGCCTGCCTGATCTGGCTGTATTGACGGTAGAACGCCGCTTGCCCCGAGTCCCCCCGCCACGGTGCGAGGAACGCGTCGAGAACTCCCGGCCGGAAGCCGACGTGCGTGGCGTGCCGCAGGTGGCTGGCGACCAGCGCTTCGTGCGCGTACCCCGGAAGCTTTTGGAAGACCTCCTCGTGGTCCAGGAAGAGCTGGAAGAGTCCTCGCTCCCACTCGCCACCGCTCACCGCGTCGAAGAGGGTCAGATCCCGGTAGCTCTTCTCCTCCAACAGCAAGGTCCGAAGCGCCACCGCCCCGCCGATGTCGTGGGCGACAACGCTGGGGCGGGACAGCTCCCAGTGGTCGAGGAGCCGGGCGAAGTTTCTCGCGTGAGCCGCCAGGCTGAGGTCCTGGCCCTCGCGCTGGTCCGACTGGCCGAAGCCGAGATGGTCGAAAAAGTAGACCTTGCGGGTACGGGCGAGGGCCGGAGCGATGTCCCGCCAAAGAAAGGAAGAGTACGGCGTGCCGTGCACCAGCACGATCGGGTCTCCGCTGCCCAAAGTCCCCCACCGCACCACCCCTTCAGGCGTCTCAAATTCCTCGCCAAGTGGCCAGTCCATCACTGGACTCCTCTCCTGCCTCATGAACAACACCTTCCACTTATTGGCGTTCGGAGAATGGATGTGACGCCAAGTCGGTTCTGAGGCCGGCTGGACCGGGCGGCATGCTGTGCCCGACAGCATGCCGCTGACCAGTGGGAACAGGTCGTGGCGGCCCCGCCCGGCACCCGCCGTCACGATCTTGCGAGCCCTCGTCATGCGTAGGTCTCGGATTCGGGTCTCCAAGGCGGCTCCACACGAAACCCGTAGGTCAGGTACCTGATCTGTGGGTTCCTTGGTTCTCCGTACCAGTGACCGTGGCCACACGGCCAGTGCGGCGAACCGCGGGGCCACGGGCGGGCGTACGCCCGGGATCACGGTCGTGAACGGCTAGCATCGCGCACACGTTGTCGGCCGGAACGAGGTGAGGGCATGGGCGAGCACACGGGTGGACCGAGGATCGCCGTCGCCGTGGTGACCATGGGGAACCGGCCCGCCGAGGTCGACGCCCTGCTGGAGTCCGTGGCCAAGCAGGACGTTCCGCCCGCGCGGATCGTGATCGTCGGCAACGGCTGCCCGCTGCCCGAGTTCGCCGCGCGGCTGTCGCTGCCCGGCGAGGTCACGCCGATCGAGGTCGACGAGAACCTGGGCTGTCCCGGCGGGCGGAACGTGGCGCTCGCGCGATTGCGGGAGTTCGGCGACACCGACGTGGTCGTGGAGCTGGACGACGACGGGCTCCTCGTGGACGCCGATGTGCTGCGTCGGGTGGGGGAGCTGTTCGCCGCCGACGACCGGCTCGGCATCGTCGGCTTCCGGATCGCCGACGAGCACGGCGAGACACAGCAGCGGCACGTCCCCCGGGTCGGCGCCTCCGACCCCATGCGGGGCGGGTACGTCACCGGGTTCCTCGGCGGCGGGCACGCGCTGCGGTCGGCGATGCTCGACGAGGTCGGCGACTGGCCCGCCGAGTTCTTCTTCGCGCACGAGGAGACCGACCTGGCCTGGCGCGCGGCCGACGCCGGGTGGCGTATCCTCTACGCCCCCGAACTGCTGCTCCAGCACCCGAAGACCTCGCCCGCCCGGCACGCCGTCTACTTCCGCGTCAACGCCCGCAACCGGGTCTGGCTCGCCCGCCGCCGGCTGCCACTGCCGCTGATCCCCGTCCACCTCGGCGTGTGGATGCTGCTCACGCTGGCGCGCAACCGGTCGCTCGGCGGGCTGCGGGCCTGGTTCGGCGGGTTCGCGGAGGGTCTGCGCAAGCCCGCGGGGGAGCGGCGGCCGATGCGCTGGCGCACGGTGGGGCGGCTCACCCGGCTGGGACGGCCGCCCGTCATCTGAGCAGGACGAGAGCCCCGGTCGTTCACCTCTGACGAACGGGGCCCTCATACGTCCCCGGACCCGGCCGCGGCGGCGACACTCCCCCGAGCTACGCGTTCTACGCGCGCACCCCCGGGCCAGATCCGATGATGTGATCACATCAGATCTTGCCAACGGATCGCTAACATGTGGCCAACGGTTCTCCGTTGACGAGGGGTCGCCGTGACGGAGGCGGCCGTGGCGGAGGCGACCGGGACGGAGGCGGCCGTGGCGGAAAGTCGCCGTGAGGAAGGTGGTAGGGGGCGTGAAGCGGTACCGCCTGCGGTTCGGACTACTGGGACCACCGGTCCTGTACGCCGCCGACGCCGGCGTCCCGCTGGGCGACGCCGCTCCTGTCCCCGCACCCATCCCCGTCGCCAGTCCCAAGGCCCGGGCCCTGCTCGCCGCGCTGCTGCTGGAGGCGGGGCGGTCCGTGTCCGTCGAGTCGCTCGAGGACGCGCTGTGGGGCGGTGCACCGCCGGTGTCCGCGCGGGCCTCGCTGCACAATCACGTGACCCGGCTGCGGCGGCTGATCGACGAGCCCGGCCGGCTGCACACCGTACCGTCCGGCTACCTCCTGCGGGTCGAGGAGGGCGAGGTGGACGTGCACGTCTTCGAGGCCGCCGCGAGTGAGGCGCGCGCCGCGCACGCCGTCGGCGACTGGGCGCGGGTCGTGCGCTCGGGCTCGGCCGCACTGGCGCTGTGGCGGGGCGCGCCGCTCGCCGGGCTGCCGGCCGAGGTGGGCGGGTACGCGTTCGCCCAGCGGCTCCAGGAGACGCGGCTCCTGCTCACCGAGTGGTGCTACGACGCCGAACTGTCCCTCGGCGGCGCGCGGCTGGAGAGCCTCGTACCGGAGCTGTCGGCGCTCACCGTCGAGCATCCGCTGCGGGAGGCGTACCACCGTCAGCTCATGCTGGCCCTGCATCGCACCGGACGGCGGGCGGAGGCGCTGGCCGTCCACCGCGATCTGCGCGCCCGCCTCGCCGAGGACCTCGGCATCGAGCCGGGCCCTGCCGTGCGGGCGGCGCACGTGGAGGTGCTGCGGGGGGCGGCCGCGCCGCCGAGCGAGGCCGCGCAGAGCCCGGCGTCGCGCAGCGCCGCGCCACGGAACTCGCGGAGCGCCGCAACACACAGTGCCGGGACAGAGAACGCACGGAATGCCGCGCCGCAGAACTCACGGAATCCCGCACCACAGAACGCCGCCTCCCGCGATGCCGCCCCTCGCGGCCCCGCCCCCCGCACCCCCGTACCGCGCGTCGACGTCCCGCCCGTCCGTCCGGTCCCGGAGCAGGCGGCCTCCCCTCCGCGTCCGGCACAACTGCCCGCCGCGCCACCACACTTCATCGGCCGCGGCACCGTACGGGGGGATCTGGTCCGCGCCCTCGCCCCTGGCTCGCATCCCCGCGTAGCCGTCGTCAGCGGTATGGCCGGTGTCGGCAAGACCGCCCTCGCGCTCCATGTCTCGCATGGGATGAAGGAACGTTTCCCCGATGGGCAGCTCTACCTCAACCTGCACGGCGCCACCCCCGGAATGTCCCCGCTGACCCAGGAACAGGCGCTCACCGCACTGCTCCGCGACCTCGGCGCCGATCCCCGACTCGTCCCAGAACGGAACGACGCCGCAGCCGCGTTGCTGCGCTCGCTGCTCGCGCCGACACGTACGCTCATGCTCCTGGACGACGCCGAGAACGCCGCGCAGGTACGTCCGCTGCTGCCGGCCGGCCCCGGCTGCGCGGTGATCGTCACCAGCCGGTCGCCGCTCACCGCACTCGACGGCGCCCACCGCTTCCCGCTCGCGCCGCTGTCCGGGGCGGAGAGCGCGGCGCTGCTGCGGGTGGCGTCCGGGCGCGACAGCCCGTACGGACCCGACGCCGGCCATCCCCTCGTCGAGCTCACCGGCCGTCTTCCCCTGGCCCTGCGTGTCGTCGCCGCCCGCCTGGCCGCCCGGCGTGCCCTCACCCCCGATGCGCTCGCCGGCCAACTGGCCGCCACCGAAGGGCGGCTGAACCACCTGGAGTACGACGACCTGAGTGTGCGGCGTTCCCTCGCCGTCGCCCACGACGCGCTCGCCGCCTCCGACCGCGAGACCGACCGGGACGCGGCCCTCACACTGCGCCGCATCGGCGCCCTCGATCTGCCCGCGTACGGCGCAGCGCTGCTCGCCCGTCTCATGGGCGTCGACGAGGGCCGCGCCGAGGCCGCCCTCGACCGCCTCGTCGACGTGGCCCTGCTGGAGGAGACCGCGTACGGCCGCTACGCCCCCCACGACCTGGTGCGCGAGTTCGCCCGGGAGATCGCCCGCGGCGACGACAGTACGGATGACGTCGCCGCGATCACCCTGCGCTGGTACGCCGCCGTCGCCGAGCGCGTCCTCACCGCGATCGTCGAACCCGGTATCGACCAGGACGACCGCCGCCGCCCCACCGCCGCACAGCCTCCCGAGCACGCGACGGAGGTCGCCTCGGTCCCGCCCTTCGCCCGCTCCGAGGACGCCTTCGCCTGGGGGGACCTGGAGTCGGAGAACGTCGTCGCCCTCGTCGAGCGCCACGGCGGCGGCGGTGGCGGCGGCGGTCATGGCGGGGAAGGTGGCGGGGGAGGTGGTGATGGCGGGGTCCGTCATCTCGCCGTTCTCCTCCGGCTCCTCTTTCCCTACGCCCAGCGCAGCGGCCGGGTCGCCGAGATGGAGGTACTGGGCCGGGGCGCCCTCGACCTCGCCCGGCTCCACGGTGACGAGGCCGCCGAGGCCTACGCGCTGGGCGACCTCGCGGGCCTGCACTTCCTGACCGGCCGGCTCAGTGACGCGCTCGCGCTCAACGACCGTTCGCTGGCGGTCTGGCGGCGGCTCGGCACGGTCAGCCGGATCCGCCGCTGCCTCAACAACCGTGGCCTGCTCCTCGAAAACCTCGGCCGACACGACGAGTCGGCCGAGGCGCTGCGTCAGAGTCTCGCGTACTCACAGCGGCTGAACGACCCGTGGGGCGAGGCGATCACCCACAGCCATCTCGGCAATCTCTACGAGCACACCGACCCACGGGCGGCGATCGAGCAGCACCGGCGTTCGCTCGCCATCGGCGACGAGATCGGCAACGTCATCGTGCAGCACTCGGCGCACTGCAACATCGGCTATGCCCACCTCACGCTCGGCGAACCGGCCGCCGCCGCATCGCACTTCGAGGAGAGCATGCGCATCCTGGGCGGGCACGGTGACTGGCACGGCGAGTCCCAGACGAGGCTCGGCCTCGTCCGTGCCCTGCGCCTGCTGGGCCGTACCGAACGGGCCGCGGACGAGTGCGCGGAGCTGCTCCGCCGCGCCGACGCCCGCGCCGACCGCTACACCGGCGGTCTCGCCCGGCACCAGCAGGGGCTGCTGCTGCGGGAGCGGGGGCGCGACCGGGAGGCGTACGAGCAGTGGCGGGCGGCGCTGGCGGCGCTGGACGGGACGGATGCGAAGACGGTGGCGGGGGAGTTGCGGGAGCTACTGGCCGACGCCACCCCCACCGACTGTTGAGACGCACCGACTGGTTGAGTCGCACCGACTGTTGAGACGAACCGGCTGATGAGACGCATCGTCTGATCACTTGGCGTCCGCGTAGCACTCCACCACCGCCGTCGTGAACGGGAACCGCACCGGCGTCCGGCCGAACGTCAGCCGTCCCGCCAGCTCCGCCGCTTCCCGGATCGCCGCGACGACGGCGTCCGCCTCCTCCTCGGGGCAGTGCACGATCACCTCGTCGTGCTGGAAGAAGACCAGCTCCGCCGACTTGTCCGCACAGGCCTGCCGCAGCGCGGCGAGCAGCAGCAGGGCCCAGTCGGCGGCGCTGCCCTGGACGACGAAGTTGCGGGCGAAGCGGCCTCGCGCGCGGGCGTTGGTGGAGGCGTAGCCGGGCACCCACTCCTGCGCCTGGCCCGGCGCGTCGGAGGGGTCGTCCTGCGGCAGACCCGCCTCCTCGGCACCGTCGGCCGCCCCGGCCGCCGGTGGGCAGGTGCGCCCCAGCCAGGTCCGCACGAGCCGCCCCTCCTCGCCCGCGCGTGCCGCGTCGTCGACGTACGCGACCGCCCGGGGGAAGCGGCGTCTGAGCGCGGCGAGGTTCTTCAGGCCGTCGCCGGAGGTCTGGCCGTAGACCGCGCCGAGGACGGCGAGTTTGGCCTGGGCGCGGTCGCCGGAGAAGGCGCGGTCGGACACCGACTGGTAGAGGTCGGTCTCGCGGCCGGCCACCTCCATCAGGCCGGGGTCACGGGAGATCGCCGCCAGCACGCGGGGCTCCATCTGGTCGGCGTCGGCGACGACCAGCCGCCAGCCCGGGTCGGCGACGACGGCCCGCCGGATCACCTTGGGTATCTGCAGTCCGCCCCCGCCGTTGGTCACCCAGCGTCCGGTGACGGTGCCGCCGGCCAGGAACTCGGGGCGGAACCGTCCGTCGCGCACCCAGTCCTGGAGCCAGGACCAGCCGTGGGCGACCCAGATCCGGTACAGCTTCTTGTACTCGATCAGCGGTTTCACGGCCGGATGGTCGACCGACTCGATCTCCCACCGGCGGGTGGAGCCGACCTTGATCCCGGCCCGCGCGAACGCCTTGACCACGTCGGCGGGCAGATCGGGCCGCACCCGGCGCCCGAACGCCGCGGACACCTCCTCGGCCAGCTCGGCCAGGCGGCGCGGCTCGCCCCCTCCCGCGTACCGCTCGCCGAGCAGGTCGTGCAGTACCTCCCGGTGCACGTCGGCCCGCCAGGGCAGCCCGGAGCGGTTCATCTCGGCGGCGACCAGCATCCCCGCCGACTCGGCGGCCGTCAGCAGCCGCATCCGGTCGGGGTGTGCGGACCGGTCGTGGCGGCGCTGCTGCTCGGCGTAGACGGCGAGCAGGTCGTCCAGCGGCAGGTGGACGGCCTGGGGCTCGAAGAGCGGGGACTGCGCCCCGGGCTCGGCGGAGCGCTGTGGCGGGTCGGGCGGTACCGGGTCGCCGCGCAGCCTGGCCAGGGCCGCCGCGGCCGAGCGCGGTTCCCCGTACCGGCCCTCGTGGCCGAGCAGGAGGGTTTCGGCGGCCTCCACGTCGTAGCACCGCTCCACCCGCACCCCCGCGGCGAGCAGGCGCGGAGCGGTCTCGGCGGTGGACCGCCACACCCAGCGCGCGACGTCCGGCCTGCTCCGCACGGCCTCGGCGAGGCCGGCCTCCCGCCGCACCGGTCCGGCGGGCAGCCCGTCGGGGCCGAGGGGAGCGACCTCCACGCCACCGTCCTCGGCCTCGGCGAGTGCCCACCGGTCGGCCATGTCGCGAGTGTCGCAGGAGGGACTGACAACGCCCCCTCGGCGGGCCGGGCCTCAGCCCTCTCCCCGCCCGGGCTCCGTCTCCTCGGTCTTCCCGGTGACCTCGATGAACTCCGCCAGCACCTCGGTGACGTACCGCTCGGTGGCCTCCTTGTCGAGTCCGAGCCCGCTGAGTACGCCCTCGCCGTGCTCGTGCTCCAGCAGGGCGAGCAGGATGTGCTCGGTGCCGATGTAGTTGTGGCCGAGGCGCAGGGCCTCGCGGAAGGTGAGTTCGAGGACCTTCTTGGCCGCGGGGCCGTAGGGCACCAGCTCGGGAACCTCCGCGGCGCCGGGCGGGAGGGCCGCGGTCGCCGCCGCGCGGACCGCGTCGAGGGTCACGCCCTGGGCGGCGATCGCCTTGGCGGAGAGGCTCTCGCGTTCGGTGAGCAGGCCGAGGACGAGGTGCTCGGGCACGCCCTCGGCGTTGCCCGCGGTCTTGGCGGCGTTGTGGGCGGCCATCACGGCGTTGCGCGCGCGGGGCGTGTAGCGGCTGAAGCCCTGGCTCGCGTCCAGGTCGGCCGACTCCTTGGGCACGAAGCGCTTCTGCGCCGCCTGCCGGGTGACGCCCATGCTCTTGCCGATGTCCGTCCAGGACGCGCCCGAACGCCGGGCCTGGTCCACGAAGTGGCCGATGAGGTGATCGGCCACCTCACCGAGATGCTCGCCGGCGATGACGGCGTCCTGGAGCTGTTCGAGGGGCTCCGGGTGCACCTTCTTGATCGCGGTGATGAGTTCGTCGAGTCGTACGGATGACGTGATGCTCGGGTTCGTCGTCATGTGTCAACCGTAGGTTGCGCTGGGAGAGGGTGTCAACCGTTGGTTGACAGTCGTCTTCAGTTTTCTCGACGGGCCTCCGGCTACTTCGGCGACGCCACCACCAGCCGCACCGCAAGCCCCGTGAACACCGTCCCGGAGACGATGTTCAACCAGCGGTTCACCCGGGTGCTGCGCCCGAGGAGGCCCGCCAGCCGCCCGGACAGCAGCCCGACGAAGCCGTCCCACAGGAAGCCCATCACCACGAGGGTGCCGCCGAGCAGCAGCAACTGGCCGGGGACGTGCCCGAGCGAGGGGTCGACGAACTGCGGCAGGAACGCCACGTTGAAGAGGATCACCTTGGGATTGAGCAGGTTGGTGATCGCGCCCTGCCAGAAGGCCCGCCGCATTCCCGCGCCCCGGGGCGCCGCGTCGTCCCCACCGGGCACCGAACGGTCCCGGAAGGCCTTCACCGCCAGGTACAGCAGGTAGGCGGCACCCGCCCAGCGCAGTACGTGGTACAGCGTCGGCAGCGTCGTGAACAGGGCCGACAGCCCGAGCGCCGCGGCGACCGCGTGCACCAGCATCGCGCAGGCCACCCCGAACGCGGCCATCACCCCCGCCGTGGGGCCGCCCCGCCCGCCCATCGCCACGATGAACATCATGTCGGGCCCCGGGGTGACGCACAGCGCGAAGGCGGCGACGAGGAACGCCGCGTAGAGAGTCATGTCCACCATGCGCGCCATGCTCGACGCCGGGCGGTACGGCCTCGGCCGAATTCCACGGAGTGAGACGGGCCGGGGGCCGTGGCACCATCGCCGGGTGAGTACGCCCCGCACCGTCGACCGTGCCTTCGAGACCGCCCTGTACGACGCCGCAGACGACGCCCTCGACACCGCCGCCTCGCTGCTCGCCGCCGACCCGGCGGCGGACGCGGAACTCGCCCGGCGCGGGGCGGAGTTCGTCGCTGCGGCCTGGCGGCGCGGCTGGCAGCCCGCCGACCTCGTACGGATCGTGCGGCGCGAGCTGGGCGACGTCCACGTACGGCTGGTGGCGGCACTGATCCGGGCCCAGGCGCCGTACGACCGCCCGCGCGGCCCCCGTTGGACCGCGCAGCTCGACGACATGCCGGACCAGGCGCCGCCCCGCACCGACCGCTTCTCGCACGCCACCGCCGTACTGGAGCTGTACCGCCTGCTGCTGCGCCTGCCCACGCTCGAGCCCCTGGAGCCGGGGGAGCCGGGGACGGCGGGCGTGCCGGGCGCCACGGGTGAGGCGTCCCGTCGGGAGAACCGGCCGGAGTCCCGCGCCCTCGCCCGCATCCGCGCGCTGCTCGCCAAGGCGGAGGCGACCGGGTATCCGGAGGAGGCGGAGGCGCTCAGTGCCAAGGCGCAGGAGCTGATGGCCCGGCACAGCATCGACAAGGCGCTGCTGTCGGCCCACGCGCCCTCGCCCGACGCCCCGGGGGCCTGCCGGATCGGGGTGGAGCCGCCGTACGAGCAGGCCAAGGCGGTGCTGCTGGACGCGGTGGCCGACGCGAACCACTGCCGGGCCGTGTGGAACGAACCCCTCGGCTTCTCCACCGTCGTCGGCTTCGAGGCCGACCTGGAGGCGGTCGAACTCCTCTACACCTCCCTGCTGGTGCAGGCCGAGGCCGCGATGACGAAGGCGGAGGCCGCGCAGCGCGCCGGCGGGCGCAAGCGCACCAAGACCTTCCGTCAGTCGTTCCTCGCCGCCTACGCCCACCGCGCGGGCGCCCGGCTCCGGGCGGCGACGGACGCGGCCACCGCCGAGTCCGGCACGACGACGGACGTGGACCTCCTGCCGGTCCTCGCCTCCCGAGAGGTCGCGGTCACGGACCGTATGGAGCGCATGTTCCCGGAGACGACGACGACCCGACTGCGCGGCGCCGGCGACGCGGCGGGCTGGACGGAGGGCACCCGCGCGGCGGACGACGCCCGGGTCGACCGCCGACGGCCACTGGCGTAGCCGCCGCCCCGCACTGCGCGGGGCCAGGGGCGCGGGTCAGGAGCCGAGGCCGGCCGTCGGCAGTCCGGGCGGCAGCGACCCGCCCTCCGACTTGGTGTACGCCTCCTCGCCGAGGCCGCCCTGCCACGTCACCTTGAGGGATGTCCCGTCGACCGACTCGACGGTGCCGGTGGCCCGGTCGTCGCTGCCGTCGGTGCACTTCAGACGGATCGTCCGGGTGCCGGAGTCCTCGCCCGTGGTGCCGCTGCACACGGTCCCGCCCGTGGCGAAGAGGGCGGCCTTGTCGCCGGTGACCATCAGCGCGACGGCCTGGCCGTCGGTGGTGGCCAGCCAGCTGCCCTCCAGTTCACCCGCGGGCGCGGACGGTGATCCGCCGCTGCCGCCGCCGGGGCCCGCGCTCGCGGAGGCGCTGGGCGCGGCCGAGGACTTGTCCCCGCCCGAGCCGCCGTCGTCGGAGTCGCCGCCGTCGGTGCACGCGGTCAGCGCCAGTGCGCCCACCAGCCCGACGGCCACGGCCGCGGCCCGCGCGGACCGCCGCGCCGTCCACCCGCGCGGCCCGCGCGCACCCGCGGCCGTACTCGTCGCGTCCGCGGTGCTCGCCGTACTCTCCGCAGTCGCAGTCGCAGTCGCAGTCGCAGTCGCAGTCGCAGTCACCAGTGTCACCGGAAGCTCCAAGCTGTAGCCGGACGGCCGGGTCGGCCCCAAGACAGCCGCAAGCTACCAGGACGACCTACCAGGACGACTTGCGAACTCCCGGCAGATGTCCGGCGTGTGCCTGCTCACGCAGGTTCACCCGGGACAGTCCGAAGACGCGGAAGTAGCCGCGTGGGCGCCCGTCGACCTGGTCGCGGTTGCGCACGCGCGTGGGGCTCGCGTCGCGAGGTTGCCGGCGCAGTTCCCGCTGGGCGGCGAGCCGTTCGGCCTCCGTGGAGGACGGCCGGCGGACGATCTCCTTCAACTCGGCCCGGCGCGCGGCGTACCGCGCGACGGTCTCCTGGCGCTGCTCGTTCTTCGCGATCTTGCTCTTCTTCGCCATCGGCTCCTCAGCCCCTCAGTCCTCTTAGACCTTCACCCCGCGCGCGCGGATGCGCGCCACGGCCGCCTCGACGCCGATCGCGTCGACCGTCTTGATCGCCTTCGTGCTCAGCCGCAGCCGTACGTGCCGGCTCTCGCTCGGCAGCCAGTAGCGCTTGGTCTGGATGTTGGGGTCGAAGCGGCGGGAGGTCCGCCGGTGGGAGTGGGAGATGCGGTTGCCGAAGCCGGGTCGGGTGCCGGTCAGCATGCAGTGGGCGGACACGGTGACGTACCTCTCCTTCGGACCGGACGGTCCTAGCTGTTAATGGAATTCATTTTCAGTAAGATACCAGCATGGCACGCAACGAACTCCGTCCGGTCATCAAACTCCGGTCCACCGCCGGGACCGGCTTCACCTACGTCACCCGCAAGAACCGCCGCAACGACCCGGACCGGCTGACCCTGCGCAAGTACGACCCGGTCGCCGGTCGTCACGTCGACTTCCGAGAGGAGCGCTGACCCCGCCATGCGCAAGGGAATCCACCCCGAGTACCGCCCGGTCGTCTTCCGCGACCGCGCCGCGGACTACGCCTTCCTCACCCGCTCGACCATGACCAGCGAGCGCACCATCGAGTGGGAGGACGGCCACACCTACCCGGTCGTCGACGTCGAGATCTCGAACGTCAGCCACCCCTTCTACACCGGCACCGCCCGCGTCCTGGACACGGCCGGCCGCGTGGAGCGCTTCGAGCGGCGGTACGGAAAGCGGGACGGGGCATGAGCGGGCCGGACCACCCGGACCACCCCGGCCGCCCGGCCCTGCCGGTGGTGATCGTCGGCGGGCTGCACGCCGACGCCCGCAGGGCGGCCGTGGCGCGGCTGCTGGCCGACGTGCCCGGCAGCGTCGTCCTCCACCACGACCTGGCGACGGCCGCGGCGGGCACGGTCGTCCGTACCGTCCGGGACGCCACCGGCGTCCTGTCCGCCGGTGAGGCGCCGCTGGTCAACGACTGCGCCTGCTGCGCCCTGCGCGAGGACCTCGTCCCCGAGCTGGAGCGGCTCGCGGACGCCGGAGGCACCCCGCTGGCGGTCGTCGAGCTGTGGGACTCCGTCGAGCCCAAGGCCATGGCGGAGGTGGTGACGGCCGGCGGCTTCACCGTCACCGGCGTGATCACCGCCGTCGACCCGGCACTGGTGCTGCCGTACCTCGGCAACGGCGACGACCTCGCCGAGGGCGGCCTCGCCGCCGCGGCCACCGACCAGCGCACCGTCGCCGACACCTTCGCGCGCCAGCTGGAGTACGCCCCCGTGCTCGCCCTCGCCGACTCCCTCCCCGGCGCCCCGGAGGCCGACGAGGAGGACCGCGAGCTGCTGGCCCAGCTCCATCCGACGGCCCGCCGGGTCCCGATCGGCCACGGCGACTGCCCGGCGGGCACACCCGCCGCACCCTCGGAGCTGGCGCGGGCCGCCCTCGCCGGCTTCGACGTGGAGGCCGCGGCGGCGGCCCAGCACCCGGCCTGCGCCCTGCTGCCTGCCGAGGCCGACGCGCACGGCGTCGCCACGCTCGTCTGGCACCGGCGCCGCCCCTTCCACCCGGAGCGGCTGTACGCGGCGCTGGAGGACCTGACCTGTGCCGCCGCCCGCAGCCGGGGCCGGTTCTGGCTCGCCGGCAAGACGGACACGCTGCTGCACTGGGACGCCGCGGGCGGAGCCCTGTGCGTGGAGAGCGCGGGGCCCTGGCTCGCGTCGCTGCCCGACGCCGCCTGGGAACTGGTACCGCCGGTGCGCCGCGCCGCCGCCGCGCTGGACTGGCACCCCGAGCACGGCGACCGCTGCCAGCACCTGGTCTTCACGTCCCCCGGCCTCGACCGCGACGGCCTGGCACGGCTCCTGGAGTCCTGCCTGCTGACCGACGCCGAGTACGCCGCGGGGCAGGCCGCCTGGGAGCGGCTGCCGCCCGCATTCGACACCCTCCTGGAGGTCTGACCCCATGCCACGCAAGAGCGACCGCAAGCCCGCCGGGAAGCGGCCCAACCCCCTGGACCAGGCCGGAGTGACGTACATCGACTACAAGGACACCGACCTGTTGCGGAAGTTCGTCTCCGACCGAGGCAAGATCCGCAGCCGCCGCGTCACCCGTGTGACGTCCCAGCAGCAGCGGCAGCTGGCCAGGGCGATCAAGAACGCGCGCGAGATGGCACTGCTGCCGTACGGCACGCGCTGACGCCTGACCCGCGCGCACCGGGGGCCCGCTCACCGTGAGCGGGCCCCCGGTGTTGTTGCATGTTGTCGCATGTTCTTGGAATCCGGGGGCATACGCGGGAACGACTTCTCGGGAGCGGGCGTCAAAGAGGGCAAGGGCTTTCGGGTAAAGCGGCCGTCAAGGCTGTAACCACGGGAACACCGCGCGTGCACGTGCATTTGCTCGTGCATCTGCACGTTGAACAGGGTTATGATCCGGATCAGTTGACCACTGCATCAATGGCCACATCAGCCAGTGCACCACCGGGGAGCGACCTGTGGACCACGACGTGTACAACGGCATGGCCGCCACGCAGTTGCACGACGTGGCCTGGCAGAAGAGCCGGCACAGCAACTCGCAGGGATCCTGCGTGGAGTTCGCGCGGTTGCCCGACGGCGGCGTGGCGGTGCGCAACTCCCGCTTCCCCGACGGCCCCGCGCTCGTCTACACCCGCGCCGAGATCGAGGCCATGCTGCTGGGCGTCAAGGACGGCGAGTTCGACCACCTGATCACGAGCTGACACGCGTAGACGCGAGCTGACACGCGTAGAACCGCGGCGCGGGCGGGCGTCGCGGCTCGTCGTCACTCGTAGGTGGGCCGGTCCGTCATGTCGTCGGGCTTCTGGAGCCGGAACAGCGCCCAGACCACCTTGCCGTTGAGCGTCCCGGCGAGCGGGTGCCAGCCCCAGCTGTCGCTGAAGGAGTCGACGAGGAACAGGCCCCGGCCCGACTCCGCCGAGAAGTCGTCCGTCTCGCGGGCCACCGGACTGTCGTGGCTGGGGTCGCGCACCGCGCACACCAGGCGCTCGGTCCAGCGCATCAGATGCAGCCGGACCGGGCCGTTCTGCTCGCCGTGTCGCGGCGTGTCGGCCGGCAGCGCGTGCCGCAGGGCGTTGGTGACGAGTTCGGAGACCACCAGGCAGACATCGTCGAAACGGTCACCCGTGTCCCAGCCGTCGAGCGTTCTGCGGGTGAATCTCCGGGCCTCGCGCACCGCTTCGTAACGCGGCGGCAGGGCGCAGGAGGCGGCGTTGGACACGGCCGCGGGGTCGAGTGGCGGAAGGCCCTGCCGTAACGGCTCGAGCATGGTCGATCCATTCGTCCCCATGCGAGGCACTCCCGGGAATTCGCGGTCGTAGCGATGCGGCGCGGTGGTGCGGGACCATGTTTTCGGATGCGTACCGCAGATGCAAGGGCAGATGCACGTGCACGTGACCGAAATAGGCCTGCCCGTACCGCTTGTTGGTCAATTTTTCCGTCATCTTCGCCCCCTCTTCATCTCGCGGGGCGGCCACTTCCTGGCCGCTCCGCGCATGATCCCGAGCGTTTCCTTTGGCTCGATTCCGTTTCCGTAACCGGACGAGTACTGCTCGGAGTGTTTTAGTGGCAGACTTCGGCCCCTGAAGACGGTTGGGGAGGCGGCGAACGTGAGCGCGGGAGAGCCCGGATCGGTGGTGCGGCGCATGCTGCTCGGATCACAACTCAGGCGACTGCGTGAGACGCGGGGGATCACGCGAGAGGCGGCGGGCTACTCGATCCGCGCCTCGGAGTCGAAGATCAGCCGGATGGAGTTGGGCCGGGTGAGCTTCAAGACGAGGGACGTCGAGGATCTGCTGACGCTGTACGGCATCACGGACGAGCAGGAGCGCGCCTCCCTGCTGTCCCTGGCCAAGGAGGCCAACGTCGCCGGCTGGTGGCACAGCTATTCCGACGTACTGCCCAGCTGGTTCCCCACCTACGTGGGCCTGGAGGGCGCCGCCTCGCTGCTCCGGGTCTACGAGGTCCAGTTCGTGCACGGCCTGCTGCAGACCGAGGAGTACGCCCGCGCGGTCGTCCGGCGCGGCATGAAGGGCGCCGGCGAGGCGGACGTCGAGCGGCGGGTGGCGCTGCGCCTGGAGCGGCAGAAGCACCTCGTCGCCGAGAACGCGCCCGAGTTCCACATCGTCCTGGACGAGGCCGCGCTGCGCCGCCCGTACGGCGACCGCGAGGTGATGCGCGGGCAGCTCCAGCACCTCATCGAGATGTCCGAACACCCCAACGTGCGGCTGCAGATCATGCCGTTCGGCTTCGGCGGGCACTCCGGCGAGAGTGGCGCGTTCACGATCCTCAGCTTCCCCGAGTCCGACCTGTCGGACGTCGTCTACCTGGAGCAGCTGACGAGCGCGCTGTACCTCGACAAGCACGAGGACGTCACCCAGTACGAGACGGCGCTGAAGGAACTCCAGCAGGACAGCCCGGGCCCGGACGAGAGCCGGGACCTTCTGCGGGGACTCCTCCAACTCTCCTGAAACGTAAGTACGATGACGCTCGATCAGGCGGCTCGCTCGCGGCGGCTGCGGCAGCTAAGGGGATTGAGGGATCACATGTCGTCGTACTTCACCGACCTCGCCCAGCAGTACATCGACGGCGAGTGGCGCCCGGGCACCGGTTCCTGGGACATCATCGACTTCAACCCGTACGACAACGAGAAGCTGGCCTCGGTCACGATAGCCACGGTCGAGGAGGTCGACGCCGCGTACCGGGCCGCCGAGCGCGCGCAGAAGCAGTGGGCGGCGACGAACCCGTACGCGCGCCGCGCGGTGTTCGAGAAGGTGCTGCGCCTCGTGGAGGACCGCGAGGCGGAGATCAGCGAGGCGATCATCGCCGAGCTGGGCGGCACCCGCCTGAAGGCCGCCTTCGAGCTGCACCTCGCCAAGGAGTTCCTGCGCGAGGCGGTCCACCTGTCGCTGCGCCCCGAGGGCCGGATCATCCCCTCGCCGGTCGACGGCAAGGAGAACCGCGTCTACCGGGTGCCGGTCGGTGTCGTGGGCGTCATCAGCCCCTTCAACTTCCCCTTCCTCCTCTCCCTGAAGTCGGTCGCCCCGGCCCTCGCCCTCGGCAACGGCGTCGTCCTCAAGCCGCACCAGAACACGCCGATCGTCGGCGGCACCCTGATCGCGAAGCTCTTCGAGGACGCCGGCCTGCCCGGCGGCCTGCTGAACGTGGTCGTCACCGACATCGCGGAGATAGGCGACGCCTTCCTGGAGCACCCGGTCCCGAAGGTGATCTCCTTCACCGGATCCGACAAGGTCGGCCGCCACGTGGCCACCGTCTGCGCCGCGAACTTCAAGCGCTCGGTCCTCGAACTCGGTGGCAACAGCGCCCTGGTGGTCCTCGACGACGCCGACGTCGACTACGCGGTCGACGCCGCGGTCTTCAGCCGCTTCGTCCACCAGGGCCAGGTCTGCATGGCCGCCAACCGCGTCCTGGTCGACCGCTCGGTGGCCGACGAGTTCACCGAGAAGTTCGTCGCCAAGGTCAGGACCCTCAAGGCCGGCGACCCGCGCGACCCGTCGACCGTCATCGGCCCGGTGATCAACTCCTCGCAGGCGGACGCCATATCGGGCGTCGTCGAGCAGGCCGTCGCCGAGGGCGCCACGGCCCTGGTGCGCGGCACCGTCACGGACAACCTCGTCGAGCCCTCCGTCCTGACCGGCCTGCCCGCCGACTCCGCCCTGCTCCAGCAGGAGGTCTTCGGCCCGGTCGCCTTCCTCGTCCCGTTCGACGGCGAGGAGGAGGCCGTGCGCCTCGTCAACGACACCCCGTACGGCCTGAGCGGCGCCGTGCACACCGGGAACATCGAGCGTGGCGTCGACTTCGCCAAGCGGATCGACACCGGCATGTTCCACGTGAACGACGGGACCGTGCACGACGAGCCGATCGTGCCCTTCGGCGGCGAGAAGCACTCCGGCATCGGCCGCCTCAACGGCGACACCATGCTGGACGCCTTCACCACCCAGAAGTGGATCTCGGTGCAGCACGGCCGGAGCGGGTTCCCCTTCTAGTCCGGACCCCGGGTCGGCCTAGGCTGGACCCATGTCAGTGATCCGTCTCCTGGTGCTCGGCGCGGTCCGCCAGCACGGGCGGGCCCATGGCTACCAGGTGCGCAACGACCTGGAGTACTGGGGCGCGCACGAGTGGTCCAACGCCAAGCCCGGCTCGATCTACCACGCGCTGAAGCAGATGGCCAAGCAGGGCCTGCTGCACGCGCACGAGATCGCCCCGTCGACCGCCGGCGGCCCGCCGCGCACCGAGTACGAGATCACGGAGAAGGGGACCGAGGAGTTCTTCGGCCTCCTGCGCGCGTCCCTGACCGCCTACGACCAGAAGCCGGACGTGCTCTCCGCCGGGCTCGGCCTGATGGTCGACCTCGAACGCGACGAGGTGCTGGCGCTGCTGGAGGAGCGGATCCGGGCCATCCAGAAGTGGCGCAGGTCCGTCACCGAGTACTACACGCCCGAGGAGGGCCCCGGGCAGCTCGGCCATATCGGCGAGATCATGAACCTCTGGGTGCACTCCGCCGACGCCGGCGCCGAGTGGACCCGCGCGCTGATCGGGCGCATCCGGGGCGGGGCGTATACGTTCGCCGGGGAGGGCGAGCCGTTCGTCGGCGTCCTGGGTGAGGGCGAGGAGAACCCGTTCGGTGCGGGGGAACCGCATCCCGGAGATCAAGACTGAAGCGTCGGATCGATTAATCAAGTTTGACTAACTGTCTCGGTGGGCATACGCTCCTCCGCTGGTAGTCAAGTTTGACTAATGGAGGAGTCCCAGTGACCGACACGGCGATCACCGTCGAAGGGGCACGCAAGAAATACGGCAGCAAGGACGCGCTGGACGGACTCGACCTCACGGTCACGCGCGGCACGGTGCACGGCGTACTGGGCCCGAACGGCGCGGGCAAGACGACGCTGGTCCGGATCCTGTCCACCCTCCTGCGTCCCGACGCGGGCCGGGTCGAGGTGGCCGGACACGACGTCCTCACCCAGGCGTACGCCGTACGGCTGCGCATCGGCCTGCTCGGCCAGCACGCGGCGCTCGACGAGGAACTCGGCGGCCGGCAGAACCTGGAGATGTTCGGCCGCCTCCACCACCTTGGCGCCCGACGGGCACGCGCGCGTGCCGACGAACTGCTCGCCCGCTTCGACCTCGCCGACACCGGGCGCAAACCGGTCGGTGCCTACAGCGGCGGTATGCGGCGCCGCCTGGACCTCGCCGCGTCCCTGATCACCGAACCGGAGGTGCTCTTCCTGGACGAACCGACCACCGGCCTCGACCCGCGCGGCCGCGCCGAGGTGTGGGACTCGGTCCGCTCCCTGGTCGACGGCGGTACGACGGTCCTGCTCACCACCCAGTACCTGGAGGAGGCCGACCAGCTCGCCGACCGCATCTCGGTCGTCGACGCCGGCCGGGTCGTCGCCGACGGCACCGCGGACGAACTGAAGGCCGCCACCGGCGGCGACCGCGTCGACGTCGTCCTGCGCGACGCCGGACAACTGACCGCCGCGGCGGCCCTGCTGCCCCTCACCGGCGTCCGCGTCGACCCCGACCGCCGGCTGCTCAGCGCGCCGGTCACCGACCGCATGGCGGCGCTCTCCGGCGTCGTACGGGCGCTGGAGGTGGCCGGTGTGGAGGCGGAGGACGTGGCCCTGCGCCGCCCGACCCTGGACGAGGTGTTCCTGCACCTCACCGACCGCACCAAGGAGGCCGTGTGAGTACGAGCACCGTCACGAACACCGTCACGAGCACCGCGACGTACGCCCTGACCGACTCCTGGACCATGACCCGCCGGGAACTGGCCCGCTGGGCGCGGCAGCCGGTCGCGGTGGTCGTCAATCTGGTCTTCCCGGTGATGCTGCTGCTGATGTTCGGCTACCTGGTCGGCGGCGGCCGGGGCGTCAGCGGCGACTACCTCGACTACCTGATGCCCGGGATGCTGGCCCTCACCATGGCCTTCGGCCTGGAGGGCACGATGGTCGCCGTCACCCGGGACGTCGACAAGGGCGTCGTCGACCGCTTCCGTTCCCTGCCGATGGCCAACGGAGCGGTGCTGGTGGGCCGTTCGGCCGCCGACATGCTCCAGTCGGCGCTCGGCCTCACGGTGCTGATCGCCGTAGGGTACGCGCTCGGCTGGCGGGCGCAGGGCGGCCCCGGCGCCTTCCTGGGGGCGGTGGGCCTGCTGCTGCTCTTCCGGTTCGCGATGCTGTGGATCGGCATCTTCCTGGCGCTGGTGGCCGGAAAGCCGGAGCTGGTCCAGGCGGTGCAGATCCTGGTCTGGCCGGTCGGCTTCCTCTCCAACGCCTTCGCCACGCCGGAGGCCATGCCCGGCTGGCTCGGCACGGTCGTCCAGTACAACCCCATGTCCCAGACCGCCACGGCCGTACGCGACCTGTTCGGCGGCCCCGGCGGCGAGCCCGGCCACGTCTGGGCGGCCGTCGCCTGGCCGCTGGCCCTGCTCGCGGTGTTCTTCCCACTGGCGGTACGGCGGTTCGCGCGCCTCAGCCGCTGAGAGGGGGCTCGGGCGAGCCCTAGTGGTGGAAAGCGGTCGCCGCGCCCTTGTCACCGGTCAGCGGGCGCGGCTGCCGGCGCAGGGCGGGCAGCAGCCGCTCCAACTCCTCCACCAGCAGGTCGGCCATGTCGGCCGAGAAGCCGTTGCGGCACACCACGCGCAGCACGGACAGGTCCTCGCGGTGCGGCGGGAAGGTGTACGCGGGCACCAGCCAGCCGCCCTCCCGCAGCCGCCGGGAGACGTCGAACACGTCGTACGCCGTCACGTCGTCGGCCGTCGTGAAGGCGAACACCGGCAGCTGGTCGCCGCGCGTGAGCAGCCGGAAGTCGCCGAGCGCCGCCACCCGCGCGGCGAGCCCCCGCGCGATGTCCCGCGAGGCCTGCTGCACCGCCCGGTAGCCCTCGCGGCCCAGCCGCAGGAAGGTGTAGTACTGCGCGACCACCTGAGCGCCGGGCCGGGAGAAGTTCAGCGCGAAGGTCGGCATGTCGCCGCCCAGGTAGTTGACCCGGAAGACCAGCTCCTCGGGCAGCGCGTCCGTGTCCCGCCACAGCGCCCAGCCGACGCCGGGGTAGACGAGGCCGTACTTGTGCCCCGAGGTGTTGATGGAGGCGACCCTCGGCAGCCGGAAGTCCCACACCAGGTCCTCGTCGAGGAAGGGCGCGACCATGGCACCGGAGGCCCCGTCGACGTGCACCGGGACGTCCAGACCGGTCCGTTCCTGGAGCGCGTCCAGGGCCGCGCACAGGTCGGCGACCGGCTCGTAGGACCCGTCGAAGGTGGAGCCGAGGATGCCGACGACCCCGATGGTGTTCTCGTCGCACAGCTCGGCGGCGGCCTGCGGGTCGAGGTGGAAGCGGTCGCCCTCCATCGGCACCTGCCGGGCCTCGACCTCCCAGAAGTTGCAGAACTTGTCCCAGCAGACCTGGACGTTCACGCCCATGACGAGATTGGGCCGCACATCCTTCGCCGGGTACCGGTCGGCGTTGCGGAGCGCCCACCGCCGCTTCAGCGCCATCCCGGCCAGCATGCACGCCTCGCTCGATCCGGTCGTCGAACAGCCCACCACCGCCGACGGGTCGGGCGCGTGCCACAGGTCGGCGAGCATCGCCACGCAGCGCCGCTCCAGCTCGGCGGTGCGCGGATACTCGTCCTTGTCGATCATGTTCTTGTCCCGGCACTCGCTCATCAGCACCCCGGCCTGCGGCTCCATCCAGGTGGTGACGAAGGTGGCCAGGTTCAGCCGCGCGTTGCCGTCCAGCATCAGCTCGTCGTGGACCAGCCGGTACGCCGTCTCCGGGGGCAGCGGGGAGTCGGGGAGCCGGTGGACCGGCGGCGCCTCGGTCATGCCGCCGAGCGGGTTCGTAGCGCCGTGGAACGGGTTGACGGCGAGCCGGCGCCGGTCACGGTCGTCGTCGTGGGACGCGTGGGGGCCCTGGTGCAGTGGCATGCAGTCGACGGTAGGTCCGGGGCCCGGACCCCGCACTCGGGCTTGCACCTCACGTCACGTGAGGCGGCAGCGTGGAGGGCGTCAGAGGAAGGAGCGGAAGTGAGCTACTCCGTAGGACAGGTCGCCGGCTTCGCCGGAGTGACGGTGCGCACCCTGCACCACTACGACGACATCGGCCTGCTCGTACCCAGCGAGCGCAGCCACGCGGGCCACCGGCGCTACAGCGACGCCGACCTCGACCGGCTGCAGCAGATCCTGTTCTACCGGGAGCTGGGCTTCCCGCTCGACGAGGTCGCCGCCCTGCTCGATGACCCGGCCGCGGACCCGCGCGCGCACCTGCGCCGCCAGCACGAGCTGCTGACCGCCCGGATCGAGAAGCTGGAGAAGATGGCGGCGGCCGTGGAGCAGGCCATGGAGGCACGCAGCATGGGCATCAACCTCACGCCCGAGGAGAAGTTCGAGGTCTTCGGCGACTTCGACCCCGACCAGTACCAGGAGGAGGTCCGGGAACGCTGGGGCGACACCGACGCCTACCGCCAGTCGCGGCAGAAGACCGCCTCGTACACCAAGGAGGACTGGCAGCGCGTCCAGAACGAGGCCGACGAGCTGACCCGGCGCTTCGTCGCCCTGATGGAGGCCGGTGAGCCCGCCGACTCCGAGGCGGCCATGGACGCCGCCGAGGACCACCGGCAGGGGATCGCCCGCAACCACTACGACTGCGGGTACGAGATGCACACCTGCCTGGGCGAGATGTACGTATCGGACGAACGTTTCACGCGAAACATCGACGCCGCGGGGCCGGGCCTCGCCGCCTACATGCGCGACGCGATCCTCGCGAACGCCGCCCGGCACACCCCCTGAGCGGTGGTCGTGGCCCGGGTCTCACTCCCGGGCCACGACCACCGCCGTCCCGTACGCGCACACCTCGGTGCCCACGTCCGCCGCCTCCGTCACGTCGAAGCGGAACGCCAGCACCGCGTTGGCCCCACGCGCGCGTGCCTGCTCGACGAGGCGGTCCATGGCCTGGTTGCGGGTCTCGACCAGCGTCTTGGTGAGACCGCGCAGCTCACCGCCGATCATCGACTTCAGTCCGGCACCGATCTGGCTCCCCAGGTGCCGGGAGCGCACGGTCAGTCCGAAAACCTCCCCCAGCACTTCCTGCACGCGATGGCCCGGCAGGTCGTTCGTGGTCACGACGAGCACCTCGGGCTGAGGACCCTGTCCGCCGCCGTATTCTTCAATACCCATGGTTCTCAGGTTTCCCCGGGGGACGTCACAGTGCACCCCCAGGACTCCCGTGGAACCTGGAACGCCACGGCTGCGTTATACGTTTGGGCAGCCAGGTCCCAGCCCGCCTCCCCCCAGCAGCAGGAGCCACAATCCCGTGACCACCCTTGCGCTCGGCCCCGAGTGGCTCAGCCCGGACTATCTGATCGAGACCTTCGCTCTGCCCGGCATCCTGCTCATCGTCTTCGCCGAGTCCGGCCTCTTCGCGTTCCTGCCCGGCGACTCGCTGCTGTTCACCGCGGGCCTCTTCGTCGCCCAGGGCGAGTACATCAGCCAGCCGCTGTGGCTGGTGTGCACCCTGATCGTGCTGGCCGCCGTCATCGGCGACCAAGTGGGCTACATGATCGGCAAGTTCCTCGGTCCCAAGCTCTTCAATCGCCCCAACTCCAAGCTCTTCAAACAGGAGAACCTGGACAAGGCCCACGAGTTCATGGAGAAGTACGGTCCCAAGGCGATCGTCCTGGCCCGCTTCGTGCCGATCGTGCGCACCTTCGCCCCCATCGTGGCGGGCGCCGGCCGCATGAAGTACCGCACCTTCCTGACGTACAACATCGTCGGCGGCGTGGCCTGGGGCTCGGGCGTCACCCTCGCGGGCTACTGGCTCGGCCAGATCGAGTTCATCCGGACCAACGTCGAGCCGATCCTCGTCCTGATCGTCGTGCTCTCCGTCGTCCCGATCGCCATCGAGTACCTCCGCGAACGCGGCAAGAAGAAGCGCGCCGCCGCCGAGCCGCAGCCGACGCCGGTGCGGCAGCAGTACCAGCAGCCCCCGTACCCGGTCATGGACGACGCCACGACCCAGCTCCGCAGGGTGGACCCGTACCCGCCCCAGCCGCAGCAGCAGTCGTACGACCAGAGTTACGGCAACCAGCCCTACGGCCAGCAGCAGCCGTACGCGCAGCAGTACCCGCAGGGACACGGTCAGCAGCCGTACGGCGACCAGCAGGGCGGGCAGTCCCCCTACAACCAGGGGTACTGAGGTTCCTTGCCCGTAGGCACCCGACGCTAGAACCCCCGCGTCCGCTTCGCCGCCCGGCGCCCCGCCGCACTCGCGGCGCCGGGCACCTTCAGGAACAGCCGCGAGATCTCCCCACCGAGGTTCACCCCGATGGCGATGGCCATGGCGAGCGCCACGGCCGTCGACAGGGACACGAGCCCCTTGTCGACCTCGCTCTGCGCGATCGCCAGCAGCCCGAAGTACGTCGCCGAACCGGGCAGCAGCGGCCCGATCGCCGCGGTCGTGTACGGCAGCGCCGAAGCGAACCGGTACCGGGACATCAGCTGCCCGAACAGGCCCACCAGCCCCGCCGCGGCGGCCGTGGACGCCACCGGCGAGATGTCACCGGCGATGTGCATCGCGCCGTACACGCTCCAGGCGACGCCCCCGTTGAGGGTGACCGCCAGCACGGTGGATCGTTCCTGCTGGAGCAGGATCGCGAAGGCCAGCGACAGCAGCATCGACGCGCCGATCTGGACGAGCGGCTCGTCGCCCGTGCCCAGCTGGGCGTCCGGATTGAGCTTGGCGCCCAGCTGGACGCCGAAGTACAGCACGATCAGCACCCCGGCGACGATGCTGACGAAGAAGTACATGACCTCCAGCAGACGTGCCGACGCGGTGATGTAGAAGCCGGTCAGCCCGTCCTGCACCCCCGCCACCAGCGCCCGCCCCGGAAGCAGCGCGAACAGGCCACCGGTGATGACCGCCGACGCCTTCACGTCGACGTGGACCAGCGTCAGCGCGATACCCATCGCGGCCGGCGGCATCGCGGCCACCGCGAACTGGTAGAACTCCGGCAGCCCGCGCCCGGCGCACAGCCAGGCCAGCCGGTCGCCGAGCATCGAGCCCAGCATGGCCGCGACGAAAACGGTCAGCCCACCGCCGACGAGCACGGATGCCGCGCCCGCGAGCAGCCCGCTCGCCGTGGTCAGCACCCAGGTGGGGTACGGGTGCCGGTTGCGGCGCATCTCCGCGAGGCGGCGGTAGGCCTCCTCCAGGGAGATGTTCGTGTCCGGGTCGCTGAGGTCGTCCACGAGGTGGAAGACGGCCGCGAGCCGCGTGTAGTCGGTGCCCCGGCGGCGGACCGTCCGCGAGGCCGTGACCGGGTCCTCGACCAGGGACGGCTGGTGGGAGATCGACAGCAGGGTGAAGGTGACGTTCGGCTCGCAGCGGTCCAGGCCGTAGGACCGGCAGACGGCGAACATCGCCGCCTCCACGTCCTCGGCGCCCTCACCGCCCGCCAGCAGCAGCTCCCCGATACGCAGGGTCAGGTCGAGCACGCGCGGGACGGCGGGGCCGGTGTCGTCGTCGTGCCGCTGCGCCGTCTCGGGCGCGGGCCGCTCGGCCACCGGCATGCGCAGCATCGCGCGCATCCGGTCCTGCCAGGGCACGTCCGTCAGGCTCACCGCCGGGAAGCCGCTCGCCGGGGTGAAGGTGGTCGGTGCGGTCCACGCGCTGTACGTGCTCGGTGTGGTGAACGCCGACCCCTCGACGTCCGCGGGCGGGGCGGACGGCACGTCCAGTCCCTCCGGCAGTGAGAACTCCGAGGTCGTCTCGGACTCCGTGCCTGCGTTCCGCGGGACGGCCAGGCCCTGCGGGATCTCGAACTCGGACGTCGTCGACGACTCGCCGTCGATCGGCGCCGCCACTGAGCCGGGCGGCCGGAAGGCACTGTGGGCCTCGTCCGACTGCGGCTTGCGGTCCTCCGCCTCTATCACCTGCGCAACGCTCCCTGGTCCGTACACACCCTCCTGCCTGTAGCCCTCAGTATGCGCAGCCAAACGTGAACGGGCCGCACGCGTCACGCGTGCGGCCCGTTACGGCAGCGGCCTGATCAGTGATCAGTGACCGCCCTGGTCCTTGAAGCGCTTGTAGGACCGCTCGATCTCGGCCTCGGCCTCGGTGCGGCCCACCCAGTCGGCGCCCTCGACGGACTTGCCGGGCTCCAGGTCCTTGTAGACCTCGAAGAAGTGCTGGATCTCCAGGCGGTCGAACTCCGACACGTGGTGGATGTCACGCAGGTGCTCCACGCGCGGGTCGGTCGACGGCACGCACAGCAGCTTGTCGTCGCCGCCGGCCTCGTCCGTCATCCGGAACATGCCGATCGCGCGGCAGCGGATGAGGCAGCCCGGGAAGGTCGGCTCGTCCAGGATGACCAGCGCGTCCAGCGGGTCGCCGTCCTCGCCGAGGGTGTTCTCGACGAAGCCGTAGTCGGTCGGGTAGGCGGTCGAGGTGAAGAGGCGGCGGTCCAGGCGGATACGACCGGTCTCGTGGTCCACCTCGTACTTGTTCCGCGAACCCTTCGGGATCTCGATCGTGACGTCGAACTCCACCGGACGCTCCTCCATGATCAGCACATAGTTCTGGTGATTAAGTGTCCCTCACGCAGGTGTGTGATCGCGAAAGGGGCTGGTGATAGTGCCAGAGCTGAGGCCTTGGCGGGCCGCGAGACCGCACGTGGTGCGCGCCGCGGGCGCCGTACGTCCGCGTCTGGCACGCGCCGCGCGGGCCGCGAAACCGCGGGTCGCGCGGTTCGCGCGGGCCACGACACCGCAGCTCGCCCGGGTCACGAGGCCGAAGACCTGGCAGTACACCGCCGGTGCCGCCACCGCCGGGCTGGCTCTCGCCGCCGGTGTGGTGACCGCCGCCGGCCCCTGGGACTCCACGGGTCAGCGTACGGCCGAGCGGGACCGGGCCGTCGCCCTGGAGCGCACGGGTGGCGTAGATCACGGCCGCGGATCCGGGGGGTCCGGTACGACGTCCGGGGCTCCCCGCCCCGCGCCCAGTGCCGACTCCGTCCTGGCGGGACTCGGCGACGCCTCCGGCGGAGTACCGGGCGGGGCCAAGGCGGCGCCGGGCGCCAGGGCACTCGCGGACGTCCTCGGGCCCCTCCTCGACGACCCGGCGCTCGGTACCCGCCGAGGGGCGGCCGTCGTCGACCTCACCACCGGCAAGCGGCTGTACGGCCTCGGCACCGACGCGCCCCTCACCCCTGCCTCCACCACCAAGATCGCCACCGCCGTCGCCGCCCTCACCGCCCTCGGCCCCGACCACCGCCTCACCACCCGCACCGCCCTGGAGGCCGACACCGGCGAACTCGTCCTGGTCGGCGGCGGCGATCCCACCCTCACCGCGCGCGAGGACGCCCGCGGCCTCGCGAGCCTGCGCACCCTCGCCGGGAAGACCGCCACCGCCCTGAAGAAGCGGGACGTGCGCAAGGTGACGCTGTCCTACGACACGACGCTCTACGCCGGTACGGAGATGCACCCGATCGGGGTCAACGAGAACCTCGCCCGCGTCACCGCCCTGATGGCCGACGAGGCCCGCACGGACGACTCGACCAGCGGCCCCGCCCCGCGCGTGCCCGACCCGGCCGCCGACGCCGCCCGCGCCTTCGCCGGCTTCCTGAAGCGGCACGGCATCACCGCGTCGCCCCCCGGCCCCTCCAAGGCGACCGACCGCGCCGACACCCTCGCCACCGTCTCCTCGCCCCCGCTGGCGTCCCTGGTCGAGCGGATGCTGACCAACAGCGACAACGACCTCGCCGAGGCACTCGCCCGCCACACCGCCCTGGCGACCGGCGAGGCCGCCGACTTCGACGGGGTCTCCGCCGCCGTTCCGGCCCGCCTGAAGCAGCTGGGCCTGCCGGTGCGCGGCACCCGCTTCCACGACGGCAGCGGCCTGGACCGCACCGACCGGATCACCGCCGACCTGCTCACCGCCCTGCTGGCCAAGGCCGCCGACCCGGACCGGCCCGAGCTCCGCCCCGTCCTCACCGGCCTCCCCGTCGCCGGCTTCACCGGCACGCTGACCAGCCGCTACACGGACGGCGCGGCCGGCCTCGTACGCGCCAAGACGGGCACCCTGACGGGCGTCAACACCCTCGCCGGCACCATGGTCACCGAAGAGGGCCGCCTCCTGGGCTTCGCCTTCCTGGCCTCCGAGACGACGGACGCGTGGTCGGCCCAGAGCGCCTTGGACCGCTTGGCGACGACCCTGGCATCCGGGCCCGCCTAGGGCCTGTCTGACAATTCCCGCCTGCCTCGCGACGCCATGCACGCGCTCTCGCCGCACCGGGCGCAGAGCCAAGTACATCCAGTACGAGGCTCTACGCCCGGCACTCCCCCAGCCTCCGGCCGGGGGGACCCCCAGAGCACGCACCTGACGCCGCGAGGCTGCCCTTCGGGCGACGACGCGAATTGTCAGACAGGCCCTGGCTGCGGGCAGTCGTGCCTCCCCCAGTGCCTGAACGGCCTGGGAGGTACCCCCAGGGGCGGCACGGGTGGGCGGTGGGGGCACCTCCCGCTCGAGCGAAGCCGAGAGTGGGGGAGGCACCCCGCAACGCCGGGCCGCGCACCCCCCGGCCCGCACCCCACCGCCCGCCACAGCCTGCCCCCAGCGCCAGCGCTCACGTACCGTTGACGCATGACGAGCATCGGCGCATCTTCCGGCATGGTCGACTGGAATCTCGCGGTGGCGACCGCGACCCGGCTCGTACGGCCGGGCCCCGAAGTGAGCCGCGACGAGGCCAGGGCCGTCGTCGCGGAACTTCGCCGCCATGCCAAAGTCTCGGAGGAACACGTCCGGGGCTTCACTCGTATGGCCACCGAGGAGGCCCACGACACCCCCGTCCTCGTCGTCGACCGCCCCGGCTGGGCCCGGGCGAACGTCGCCGGGTTCCGGGAGATCCTCAAGCCCCTGCTGGAGAAGATGCAGGAGCGGCGCGGCAACAGCGCGGGCAACGCGGTCCTCGGCGCCGTCGGCGGCAAGGTCACCGGCGTGGAGCTGGGCATGCTGCTGTCGTTCCTGTCCTCGCGCGTCCTCGGCCAGTACGAGACCTTCGCCCCGGCCACCCGCGAACTCCCCGCCGGTGCGAACGGCGGCGGCCGGCTGCTGCTCGTCGCGCCGAACATCGTGCACGTGGAGCGGGAACTCGACGTCGAGCCCCACGACTTCCGCCTGTGGGTCTGCCTGCACGAGGAGACGCACCGCACGCAGTTCACGGCGGTGCCCTGGCTGCGCGACCACCTGGAGGGCGAAATCCAGTCGTTCCTCGCGGAGACCGACGTCGACCCCATGACCGTGCTGGAGCGGGTCCGCGAGGCCGCCCAGACGCTCGCCGGGGGCCGCCCCGAGGCCGAGGAGGACGACGGCGGCCGGTCGCTGGTGGAGCTGGTGCAGACTCCGGCCCAGCGGGAGGTCCTCGGCCGGCTCACCGCCGTGATGTCCCTCCTGGAGGGCCACGCCGACTTCGTGATGGACGGCGTCGGCCCGGCGGTCGTGCCGAGCGTCGGGGAGATCCGCGAGAAGTTCCAGCAGCGCCGTGCCAAGGGTGCCTCCCGCCTCGACCTGGCGCTGCGCAAGCTGCTCGGCCTGGACGCCAAGCTCCGCCAGTACCGGGACGGCGAACGCTTCGTACGGGCCGTCGTCGACGAGTGCGGCATGGACGGCTTCAACCGCGTCTGGACCTCGCCCAACACCCTCCCCACCAAGTCGGAGATCGCCAAACCGGCGGACTGGATCGCGCGGGTGCACCGCAAGCCGGAGTCGTGAGCCCCGCGGGCGGGGCGTGAACGAATCCGGCCGACGGCAGTCGAACGCCCCTCCAATCACCCGTCCGAGGGACCGTGAGCCCTCGACAGGCGTGCGATGCTCGGGGAACGGCCCGTTTCTGTCACCATCTACACACTCTGAGTGACCGAATCTCGGGCTCACCCCCCGACAACTTCATGAAGGGCACCGGACATGGGTCCCCATCCTGCGGTCGCGGCGATACGCCTGGCGGTCCGCCGCGTCCTCCACGACATCCTCACCGAACTGAACACCACGGCCGGCGTCCCCGCCGCGACGGCCGCCGACCGCGTGCCGGACCGCGAGGCCGGACTCCCGGCGTCTCCCCTCGTGCTCGTGGCCTGCTCCGGCGGCGCCGACTCCATGGCACTCGCCTCCGCCCTCGCCTTCGAGGCTCCCCGGCTCGGTATCCGCGCCGGCGGCGTCACCGTCGACCACGGCCTGCAGAACGGCTCGGACCTGCGCGCCGAAGAGGTCGTCCTGCGCCTGCGCGAACTCGGCCTGGACCCCGTCGAGGCCACCGCCGTGACCGTCGGCCGCGGGGGCGGGCCCGAAGCCGCCGCCCGCGACGCCCGCTATGCCGCCCTGGACGCCGCCGCGGCCCGCCACGGCGCCGCCGCCGTCCTGCTCGGCCACACCCGCGACGACCAGGCCGAGACCGTCCTGCTGGGCCTCGCCCGCGGCTCCGGCATCCGCTCCCTGTCGGGCATGGCCGCGGTCTCGGGGGCCGACGGCCGTTACCGCCGCCCCTTCCTCCAGGTCGACCGGCAGACCGCCCGCAAGGCCTGCATGGTCCAGTCCCTGCCCGTCTGGGACGACCCGCACAACGCCGACCCGGCGTACACCCGCTCCCGGCTGCGCCACGAGGGCCTGCCCGCCCTGGAGAAGGCGCTCGGCAAGGGCGTCGTCGAGGCCCTCGCCCGTACGGCGCAACTCTCCCGGGACGACGCCGACGCCCTCGACACCTGGGCCCGCCAGGCCGAGGCCGGCGTCCGCGACGCGCGGGGCATGCTGGAGTGCGCCAAGCTCTACGCCCTCCCGCCCGCCGTACGCCGCAGGATCCTGCGCCGCGCCGCCATCGAGGCCGGTGCCCCCGCGGGTGCGCTGTTCGCCCGCCACATCGAGGAAATCGACCGGCTGATCACCGGCTGGCGCGGTCAGGGGGCCATCAACCTCCCCGGCAAAGTCGTAGCCCAGCGGCAGGGTGGCAGACTGGTGATTCGGCAAGGCTGAATCCGGACCCTCCCACCGATCCGCGTACGGATCGCCGGGGTGCTCCGGAGTGGCCGGTGGGACGACCGAAAGTGATGCGGGTGGACGCGAACGACATGGGTGCCGACCTCGAGAAGGTACTCATCACCAAGGAAGAGATCGACGCGAAGCTGGCCGAGCTGGCCGCGAAGATCGACGCGGAGTACGCGGGCAAGGACCTGCTCATCGTCGGCGTCCTCAAGGGCGCCGTGATGGTCATGGCCGACCTCGCCCGGTCGCTGTCCACCCCTGTCACGATGGACTGGATGGCGGTGTCCTCGTACGGCGCGGGCACCCAGTCCTCCGGCGTGGTGCGGATCCTCAAGGACCTCGACACCGACATCAAGGGCAGGCACGTCCTGATCGTCGAGGACATCATCGACTCCGGCCTGACCCTGTCCTGGCTGATCTCCAACCTCGGCTCGCGCGAGCCCGCCTCCCTCAAGGTGTGCACGCTGCTGCGCAAGCCGGACGCCGCGAAGGTCGCCATCGACGTGGAGTGGGTCGGTTTCGACATCCCCAACGAGTTCGTCGTCGGCTACGGCCTCGACTACGCCGAGAAGTACCGCAACCTCCCGTTCGTCGGTACGCTCGCGCCCCACGTCTACGGCGGCTGACACGGCCTCGTAGCGGGCCCCACGGCGTTTCGGGGGGTGACCGGGAACCCCGGAGGCCCCCGCGCCGTTGGAGCATGCAGACGGGAAGCCAGCGGTCCCGTGCGGCTGAGGGCCGCCGGGCTGGGGTACCGTCAGAAGAACTGTCTTATCAAACTCACTATGGCAGGAGGGACGGGGCGGCACCGCTCCGTGTGGATGGACGTGAAGCGATACTTCCGTGGGCCAATCATGTGGATCGTGCTGGCCGTCCTTGCCGTGGTCGTGTTGATGCAGGTCGTCGGCTCGTCCGGCGGCTACAAGACGGTGGACACTGGCCAGGTCGTCCAGGCGATCAACGACAACAGGGTCGAGTCGGCCAAGCTGACCACCGGCGACGAGCAGAACATCAAGGTTCAGCTCAAGGACGGCGAAAAGGTCGAGGGCAGCTCGAAGATCCAGGCGAGCTACATCGGCGACCAGGGCGTGACCCTCGCCAGCACGCTGCAGAACAAGTACCAGGACAAGCAGATCCCCGACGGCTACACGGTGTCGCCGTCGAAGCAGAACCCGTTCGTCGGGCTCCTGATCACCCTGCTTCCGTTCGTCCTCATCGTGGTCATCTTCCTGTTCCTGATGAACCAGATGCAGGGCGGCGGCTCCCGCGTCATGAACTTCGGCAAGTCCAAGGCGAAGCTCATCACCAAGGACACCCCGAAGACGACGTTCTCGGACGTCGCCGGTTCGGACGAGGCCGTCGAGGAGCTCCACGAGATCAAGGAGTTCCTCCAGGAACCGGCCAAGTTCCAGGCCGTCGGCGCCAAGATCCCCAAGGGCGTGCTGCTGTACGGCCCGCCCGGCACCGGCAAGACCCTGCTCGCGCGTGCCGTCGCGGGCGAGGCGGGCGTGCCGTTCTACTCGATCTCCGGTTCCGACTTCGTCGAGATGTTCGTCGGTGTCGGTGCCTCCCGAGTCCGCGACCTGTTCGAGCAGGCCAAGGCGAACGCGCCCGCCATCGTCTTCGTCGACGAGATCGACGCGGTCGGCCGCCACCGCGGCGCCGGCCTCGGCGGCGGTCACGACGAGCGTGAGCAGACCCTGAACCAGCTGCTCGTCGAGATGGACGGCTTCGACGTGAAGGGCGGCGTGATCCTCATCGCCGCCACGAACCGGCCCGACATCCTCGACCCGGCGCTGCTGCGCCCCGGCCGTTTCGACCGGCAGATCGCCGTCGACCGTCCGGACATGCAGGGCCGTCTGGAGATCCTCAAGGTTCACCAGAAGGGCAAGCCGGTCGCTCCCGACGTCGACCTGTCGGCCGTCGCCCGCCGTACGCCCGGCATGACCGGTGCCGATCTGGCCAACGTGCTGAACGAGGCCGCCCTGCTGACGGCCCGCAGCGACCAGAAGCTGATCGACAACCACATGCTGGACGAGGCGATCGACCGTGTGGTCGCGGGCCCGCAGAAGCGGACCCGGATCATGTCGGACAAGGAGAAGAAGATCACCGCGTACCACGAGGGCGGTCACGCCCTGGTCGCGGCGGCCTCACCGAACTCCGATCCGGTCCACAAGATCACGATCCTGTCGAGAGGCCGGGCCCTCGGTTACACGATGGTGCTCCCGGACGAGGACAAGTACTCGACCACGCGCAACGAGATGCTCGACCAGCTCGCCTACATGCTGGGCGGCCGCGCGGCCGAGGAACTGGTCTTCCACGACCCGACGACGGGTGCCGCCAACGACATCGAGAAGGCCACCAGCGTGGCCCGCGCGATGGTCACTCAGTACGGCATGACCGAGCGTCTCGGCGCGATCAAGTTCGGCGGCGACAACAGCGAGCCGTTCCTGGGCCGTGAGATGGCTCACCAGCGCGACTACTCGGAAGAGGTCGCCGCGCTGGTCGACGAAGAGGTCAAGAAGCTCATCGAGACGGCGCACAACGAGGCCTGGGAGATCCTGGTCGAGAACCGCGACGTCCTCGACAACCTCGTCCTCGCCCTGCTGGAGAAGGAGACGCTCGGCAAGGAGGAGATCGCCGAGGTCTTCGCCCAGATCGTCAAGCGCCCGGCCCGGCCCGCCTGGACCGGCTCCTCCCGCCGCACGCCCTCGACCCGTCCGCCGGTGCTCTCCCCGAAGGAGCTCGCCCTGACGAACGGAGCGAACGGCGCGCCGGCGGCGATCTCCACCGCCAAGAGCACCACGCCGGAGCCGGCCCCGGCTCCGGAACGAGCCCCGGAGGACCGCCCGGAGAGCTGACCCAGCCACTCCCGGCGGCCCCACCAGGCCCGGAATGTATGCCGACCGCAGGACAGGAACGAGGCACCAGATGACCGACCCCGTGACGCTGGACGGCGAGGGCCAGATCGGCGAGTTCGACGAGAAGCGGGCCGAGAACGCCGTACGCGAACTGCTGATCGCGGTCGGCGAGGACCCGGACCGCGAGGGTCTGAGGGAGACGCCGGCGCGCGTGGCGCGGGCGTACAAGGAGATTTTCGCCGGGCTGTGGCAGGAGCCCGGGGACGTGCTGACGACGACGTTCGACCTCGGGCACGACGAGATGGTCCTGGTGAAGGACATCGAGGTGTTCTCGACCTGTGAGCATCACCTGGTGCCGTTCCGCGGCGTGGCGCACGTCGGCTACATCCCGTCCACCAACGGAAAGATCACCGGTCTGTCCAAGCTGGCGCGTCTCGTGGACGTCTACGCCCGCCGCCCGCAGGTGCAGGAACGTCTCACCACGCAGATCGCGGACTCCCTGATGGAGATCCTGGAGCCGCGCGGCGTGATCGTCGTCGTGGAGTGCGAGCACATGTGCATGTCGATGCGCGGCATTCGCAAGCCCGGCGCGAAGACCCTGACGTCGGCGGTGCGCGGACAGCTGCGTGACGTCGCCACGCGCAACGAGGCGATGAGCCTGATAATGGCGCGCTGACGCCGTCGGCGCCGATGCCCGGCGGATACCACGCGGGCGTCGGCGCGGCGGCGGGTCAGGCCGCCGTGGCCGCGCCCGGGTGGTCGTCGTCCTCGTCCTCCGGGAGCTTGCAGACGCGCTCCAGGAAGATCGCGGCCGCTATCACGCCGATGCCCGCCACGACCGAGAAGCCGGCGTAGATGGCCTGGTCGCGGCGGGCCGGGATGTCGAGGTACTCCAGCAGGAAGGCGCCCGTGCCGCCGTACATACCGGCGACGAGGGCGGCCACCAGGGCGCTGGCCTGGCCGAAGACGACCGCACGGGCCGCCATCATCGGGTCGACGCCCTTGGCGTCCGGGACGCGGTCCCGCTGGGCCTTCAGGCGCGCGCGGATCGACAGGGCCGTCGCCAGCAGGATCACGGCGATCAGCGCGAGAACCACGGGGGCGGCCAGGGGGACGCTCGGGAGAGTCCCGATCGAGTTCCACAGACGGGCGCCCGCCCAGGACAGGATCCCGGCCACGACGAACACGCCGGCCAGCACCCTGATGCGCAACTCTTTCACGGTCTCCCGGTGTCCCTTCGGTTCCCCTGCGTGGTCGTCCGACCCTGTCGACCTTAACGACTACTCGGGCAGCCGGAGTTCCAGATCGGCGCGGGGCGCGACGCCGTCCCTGGTGACGGAGTCCAGGAGGTCGGCGACCGGGCCGTGTCCCGGCAGCTGGGCCCCGGGGTCCACGTCGTGCCAGGGGGCGAGCACGAAGGCGCGTTCGTGGGCGCGCGGGTGGGGCAGGGTGAGCTGCGGATCGTCGGAGACGACCTCGGCGTAGGCGACGATGTCGACGTCGAGGGTGCGCGGGCCCCAGCGCTCGTCGCGGACGCGGTGGAAGGCCTCCTCCACGGCGTGCGCCCGCTCCAGCAGGGAGGACGGGGGCAGGGTGGTCTTGAGGATCACGACCGCGTTGAAGTACGACGGCTGGCTGTCGGGGTCGACGCCCCACGGTTCCGTCTCGTACACCGGCGAGACCCCTTTGACCCGCACGCCCGGGGTGTCCTCCAGGGCGTCGATGGCGCCCTGGAGGGTCTCCAGGCGGTTGCCGAGGTTGGCGCCGAGGGCGATCACCGCGCGCTTGGGGTTGGACAGCGTGGTGTCGGCGGCGTCGACCTGCTCGATGACGGAGGCCGGCACCGGCTGTACGGTCGGGTCGCTGGGACCCTTGGTGAAGGGGGCGCTCATACACGGCTCCGGGTGATGGTGACGGTCACGTCGTCGAAGGGGACGGTGATCGGAGCGTCCGGCTTGTGGACGCGGACCTCGACCTCCTCGACCCCTTCGTGTTTCAGGCAGACCTGGGCGATGCGCTCGGCGAGCGTCTCGACCAGGTTGACGGGCTCGCCCTCGACCACGGCCACGACCTCCTCGGCCACGATGCCGTAGTGCACGGTCTTCGCCAGGTCGTCGTCGGCCGCGGCCGGTCGGGTGTCCAGGCCAAGGACGATGTCCACGAGGAAGGTCTGGCCGTCCTCGCGCTCCTTGGGGAACACACCGTGGTGCCCGCGGGCCCTCAGGCCGCGCAGCGCGACACGATCCACGCGAATCACTCCTGCAGTCGTCGGTCTCGGCCGGTCCGTACCACGTGCGGGTGGTACGCCGACCTCAGTCGAATCTACCCGCGGACACCGACAGTGCCGGGCCACGGGGGGTGTGGGGCCGGGTGGAGGCCAGGAGGTTTCACCGTGCGTTCTCCCTGGCGGTCCCGGTGGATCACGGGCTGGTAGCCGCCCATACCCGCCGGTCCGTGATTCCAACCACTTCTTGGTTCCCTCGGTCAGGAAGGAGTGGCCTCACCCTCCTCGTCCTCCGTCTCGGCCATCACGGGGGAGGCGTGGTGCGACCAGAGTTTCCAGCCGGAGGGCGTGCGCCGGAACGCGTTGGTGGCGACCACGAGCTGGCCCACGAGCGGACCGAGCTCGTCGCCGCCCTCGGGGGCGGGACCGCCGCTGAGGATGTTCTCGGTGCAGGTCACCAGGGCGGTGTCCCCGGTCACGGAGACGTGCACGTCGGTGAGGAAGAACTGGATGTAGTCGGTGTTCGCCATGATCAGCGCGTAGGAGCGGAGGACCTCGCCGCGGCCGGTGAGCACCGGCCAGCCGGGGTGCACGCAGGAGACCACGCCGGCGTCGGCCGGGTCGTGGTACGACTCGTCGACGCCCAGGTCGGACGGGGTGAGCCAGAACTCGGACACCTTCTCGAAATCGCCCTGCTCCAGCGCCTCGTAGAAGGCGGTGTTGGCGGCCTCGACCTGCTCCACGTCGATGTGCGGCGCGTTCACCGGGCTCCTTCCGGGCCGCTGCCCGCCGTCCGGGCCCCTTCGACGGCGCGCGCGACCCGTACGGCGTCGGCGGTGGCGCGCACCTCGTGCACGCGTACGGCCCACGCGCCGGCGTGCGCCGCGAGTGCGGAGACGGCGGCGGTGGCCGCGTCGCGCTCGCGTGCGGGCGGCGGGGCGGCCCCCGGTCCGGCGAGGACCCGCCCGAGGAACCGCTTGCGGGAGGCGGCGACGAGCAGCGGGTGGCCGAGGCCGTGGAGGCGGTCGAGGTGGGCCAGCAGCACCAGGTCGTGCTCGGCGTCCTTGGAGAAGCCGAGGCCGGGGTCGACGACGACGCGGTCGGGCGAGACGCCGCCCTCGACGACCGCCTCCACGCGCGCGTGCAGCTCGTCCACGACCTCGGCGACGACGTCCTCGTAGGTGCCCCTGACGTTGCCGCCCTCCAGGAGGCCGCGCCAGTGCATGACGACGAAGGGGGCGGCGGCATCGGCGACGACCGGGATCATCCGGGGGTCGGCGAGGCCGCCGCTGACGTCGTTGACGAGGGCGGCGCCCGCCGCGAGGGCCTGTTCGGCGACCGAGGCGCGCATCGTGTCGACGGAGATCGTGACGCCCTCGGAGGCCAGGCCGCGCACGACCGGGACCACCCGCCTCAGCTCCTCGTCCTCGTCCACGCGGGTCGCGCCGGGACGGGTGGACTCGCCGCCGACGTCCACCAGGTCGGCGCCCTCGGCGACCAGGTCGAGGCCGTGCTTGATGGCGGCCGTGGTGTCGAAGAAGCGACCGCCGTCGGAGAAGGAGTCGGGGGTCACGTTGACGACCCCCATGACCGCGCAGCGGTCCCATGCGGTCAGTCCCGCCAGGTGGCGGCGGCCGGTCTGCTTGCTCATGTGTTCAGCGTAGGCCCCGCAGGTGGTGGCCTTCCCGTGCGGCCCGGCAAAGCCCCGGCCCGGGCGCCCCGGCCCGGTCCGGCCCGTCCGAGCCGAGGACACGGCCCCTCACGCCGTCCGGGCGTCCTGCTCCACCACCCGGTGGGTGCACGGGCGGCGCGTGGTGGTGCGGCGGCGCAGGAAGCGGGGGAGGGGCGGGGCGAGGGTGACGAAGCCCTCGGCCTGCATGGCGGCGAAGCCGATGCGGGGGAGGTCGGCGGAGGCGCGGTAGACCACGAAACGGGGCTCCCACCGGGGGCGGAACTTGGCGTTGAACTTGTACAGGGACTCGATCTGGAACCACCGGGAGAGGAACACCAGCAGTCCGCGCCAGGCACGCAGCACCGGCCCCGCGCCGATCTTCTCGCCCCGGGCGAGCGCCGCGCGGAACATGGCGAAGTTCAGCGAGACCCGCGCGATGCCGAGCTTCGGGGCGGCCTGGAGCGCGGCCACGATCAGCAGCTCGTTCATGCCGGGGTCGGCCGAGCGGTCGCGGCGCATCAGGTCGAGCGACACCCCGTCGGTGCCCCACGGCACGAAGTGCAGGATCGCCTTCAGGTCGCCGTACTCGCCGGGCTCGGCGTCCTGCTTGTGCGCGGTGGCTATCAGGCAGTCCCCGTCGGAGGGGTCGCCGATGCGGCCCAGAGCCATGGAGAAGCCCCGCTCGGTGTCGGTGCCGCGCCAGTCGTCGGCGGCCCGGCGGACGCGGTCCAGTTCGGCGTCGCCGAGGTCAGCCACGCGCCGTACCCGGGTCTCGTAACCGGCGCGCTCGATGCGCTTGACCATCTGGCGCACGTTGCGCATCGCGCGGCCGGCGAGGGAGAAATCCGCGACATCCACCACCGCCTCGTCGCCCAGTTCGAGGGCGTCGAGCCCGGTCTCGCGGGTCCACACCTCGCCGCCGGTCTCGGAGCAGCCCATGACGGCGGGCGTCCAGGAGTGGGCGCGCGCCTCGTCCATGAAGCGTTCGATGGCGCCGGGCCAGGCCTCGACGTCGCCGATCGGGTCGCCGCTGGCCAGCATCACGCCGGAGACGACGCGGTAGGTGACGGCGGCCTTGCCGCTGGGGGAGAAGACGACGGCCTTGTCCCGGCGCAGCGCGAAGTGGCCGAGGGAGTCCCGGCCGCCGTGCCTGGCCAGCAGGGCGCGCAGGCGGGCCTCGTCGTCCTCGGTGAGGCGGGCGGCGGGGTGTTCGGGGCGGAAGGCCAGGTAGATGGTGGTGATGGCGGTGAGCAGGCCGAGGGCGCCGAGGGAGAACGCGACCGTCCAGGAGGTGTTGCCCCAGTAGTCGACCGGGCCCTCGACGCCGAACAGGCCGTACAGGACGTGGGTGATGCGGTCGGCCAGGCTCGGGTCGCCGATCATGCGGTGCGGGTGGGCGTTGACGACGACGAGGCCGAGGGCGAGGGAACCGGCGCCCATGAGTACGAAGTTGGCGAGCGCCCGCCACCGGCTGCGCGGGTCGGGCAGCGCCGTGAACTGGTCCCGGTGCCGCAGCAGGGGGAGGAGCAGTGCGAGGGAGATCAGCACCCCGACGAGGGAGTGCCGGTAGGTGAACTGCGCGACGGCGCCGAGCGGCAGCAGGGCCACGGCCGCCCGCCACGCCCGGCGCTTACGGCGCTTGAGTCCGTGGGCGAGCAGCAGCAACAGCACCCCGGCGCTGAGCGAGAGCGCCGCCGCGAACGGGCCGAACGCGCCGGGCAGTACCTCGGCGAGGGCGTGCATACGGCTGTGCCGGAACCGCGGGAAGACGCCGGCGGCGATGTCCAGCAGGCCCACGAGCGCGCAGGCGCGGCCGACGAGGAGGGGCACGGTCTCCGGGCGAGGGCCGCGCAGCACCCGGCGTACGCTCGTGGGTTTCGTCGGAACCCCACCCGACATTTCCTCATCTGTCCTGACAGACATCGCACCCGTAGTTCTGCGAGAGACCTTGGATCCGGGCCCGTTTCGGGCATCCGGCGACATTGCGCCCTCTAGGACGGTGTCTTGGCGGGAGAGGTTCATTCCCCCCGTCGGAAACCCCGGAGGGTGCGCAGGGGCGGTGGTCCGGACGGACGGCCCGAACGGACGCATGGAAAGCACAGGCAGGTAGCAACGCATGGGTCTCACAAGCAACAAGGTGCTGGCGCTGGCGGTCCTGTCCGGCGTGCTGCTGTTCGTCGGCACGGTGTGGCTGTGGCCGCGGCTGGCCCGGCGGAGCGTGCGGGCCGTCCTCGGGCGGGTGGGGCTGCTGTTCGCCACCCAGGTGGCGGTCTTCGCCGCGGTGGGACTGGTGGCCAACCAGTCCTTCGGGTTCTACGGCAGCTGGGCCGACCTGTTCGGCCGGGAGAACGGCCAGGGCGTGGTCGTCGACCACTCGGCCGACGAGGCCGGCGGTCCGCTCCAGGTCGTCGGCGACCGGCGGGCCGGCCGGGCGGGCGGGGCGCGGCCGGAGGTCGGCGGCCGGATCCAGGAGATACAGGTGGTCGGCCGTACGACGCGGATCGCGTCGGCCGCGTACGTGTATCTGCCGCCGGAGTACTTCCAGGCGCGGCACCGCGCCCGTACGTTCCCCGCGGCCGTCGTCCTGACCGGCTATCCGGGGACGGCCTCGGCGCTGGTGGACAAGCTCCACTACCCGCGGACGGCGCTCGACCTGGCCAAGGCGGGCCGGATGCGGCCGATGATCCTGGTGATGCTGCGGCCCACGGTGGCGCCGCCGCGTGACACGGAGTGCGTGGACGTCCCGGGCGGCCCGCAGACGGAGTCGTTCTTCGCCAAGGACCTGCCCGAGGCCGTGAGCGCCCACTACCGCGTGGACCGCGGGCCGGGCGGCTGGGGCATCGTCGGCAACTCGACCGGCGGTTACTGCGCCCTGAAGCTCGCCATGCACCATCCCGAGGTGTACGGCGCGGGGGCCGGGCTCTCCGCCTACTACGACGCGCCCAGCGATCCCACCACGGGCGACCTCTTCCAGGGCGACGAGGGGCGGAAGAACCGGGCCGACCTGTGGTGGTACCTCAAGAACATGCCCGCGCCCGACACTTCACTGCTCGTCACCAGCAGCAGGTCCGGCGAGACGAACTACAAGGACACGCTGAAGTTCATTGAGCGGGTGAAGGACAGGAAGCCGACGCGGATCTCTTCGATCATCCTGGAAAGCGGCGGCCACAACTTCAATACGTGGCGGCGCGAGATTCCCGCGACCCTGGAGTGGCTCAGCGAGCGGCTCGACGGGCGGCCCGGTGGACGGCCCGACGGGCGATGACGGGCGGCCGCTGGAAATGATCTTGAAGTAATTCGCCCGCTGTTGGGCATGTGGATTCCTGATGTCGTGTGAAAGCGCCGGAGATGGCTGTGTTTTTACGGGGCGGGGCGCCAAGATTCGCCTACGCGCGGTAAGTTTCTGGCCATGCCACGTGGACGTCACCGCCATTCCCCGCCCTTGCACAGGCTGCTTCCTCCGTCGGCGATCGCCGGCGTCTCCGTCGTCTGTGCCGTCGGCCCCTGGGTGTTCAGCGAAGCGATGATCCTGCGCTCACTGGCCGCGGCCGCCGCGGTGACGGCCGTCGTCGGCGCGGTCGTCATGCGTCACTGGGACGCGCAGGCGGGCAGGCGCGTCGCCGACCTCACGCGCGCGCGTGCGAGCGACGAGTGGCGTTACGAGGAACGGGTCGCCGAACTGGAGTCCGACCTGGAGGAGTCGCGCGAGCTGCGCGTGAAGCTGGAGCACCGGCTGCGGGCGAAGCGCACGGAGCTGGCGGGACTGCGCAACGAGCACGCCGCCCTGCTGCGGCGCTACGCCACGGCGGAGACCGAGCGGGCCACCGCGCTGGAGGGCCGCCGCCTGCTGGAGATAGAGGCCGTGCCGCAGGCACCCGCGCTGCCGGCGGCACGGTCGGCGCCGGTGCAGGAGACGCCCGCCGAGGACACCTCGGCCACTGAGGAGACCGCCGGGGAGATCAACGAGGAGATCACCAAGGAGGCCCCCGAGACCACCGAGGCGGCCGAGGAGGCCCCCGCCGTGTTCTCTCCCGAGGGCTCCCGGCTGTTCCTGCGGGCGAGCGCGGCACTGGCGCGCTTCGACGAGGACCGGCCGGCGGCTCCGGACGGTGGCGACCGTGACGGCGGCGGTGACTCCGACGGCGGCGGCGACGACGGGGACGGCGGCGGCAACGGCGGGGACGGCGGCGGCGAGAGCGCGGAGGCGGCCGAGGCCGCGCGGGAGGACGAGGCGCAGGGGCAGGGGCAGTCCGAGGCGGTCGACGGGCACGAGCGCACCGTCGCCGCCTCCCCGACGACTCAGCCCGATCAGCCCGATCAGCCCGATCAGGCCGATCAGCCGGATCAGTCCGGCGAGCGGCCCGCGCAGCCCACCCAGGCCACCCGGCAGACCGCCGGCCACTTCACGGTGCCGACCGCGGTGGCCGTCGCACCGACGGCTCCCGCGCGGCGTCCGAGGGTCGAGGGCGGCTTCGACTTCTTCGGCACGAAGAACGCCGAGTCCGAGGACGGGGCGCCGTCGTCCGAGGCCCTGGAGGCCGTCCAGAACGAGGACCTCGCCGACGTGGTCGGCCAGGAGGCCCTCGCCCTGCACAAGGCCGAGACGGAGGCCGCGTTCAAGCCGGCCGGCGAGGAGTCCCGGGGTGTGGGCCAGGTGATCGACCTGACGGCCCACGACGAGACCGAGCAGATCGACGTACAGCAGCTGCGCAGCGCGGTGTCCTGACGCCGGCCGGCACCGTTCGGCGCAGCCGGCGGGGTCTCAGGCCATCCACCGGTCCGGCAGTGCGTCCCGCCGCCCGGTACGGGAGCGCTCCGCCTGCGCCCGCAGCAGCTCCACCGCCTCGTCCGCGTCGCGCAGCCGCGCGGTCACGGTCTTGTTCGCGCCCGTGTCCACCCGTACGTCGGCCAGCCGCAGCGCCCGCTGCCACGGCCCCTGCGTGCGCCGGACGCTCTGCACCTTGGCGTGCGGCACCAGCGCCAGGCTGCGGCGCAGCAGTCCGTACCGGGCGGCGAAGACCGCGTCGGTGACGGCGAGTCCGTAGCCGCGCCACCACAGCGGCCGGCAACGCGCGGCCCGCCGCGGCGGGCGCGACAGCACCGCGTCCGTCGGCACGGTCACCCCGGGCAGCACGCGCGCGACGACCGACTCGGCGATCTCGCGCGGGGCGACCGGCAGCAGCACGGAGTTCGACGACCCGGCCACGTCCAGCTCCACCCGCACCCACCCGCGCCGCCGCCACAGCACCGGCTCCACGATCCGCACGGTCTGCACCCGGCCCGGCGGCACGGTCTCGTGGGCGCGGTCCAGCAGCCCGTGGTCGAGGCGGAGCCCGTCCGGGGACTCGGCCACCGTCCAGTCGTACTCCCCGACGAACCGGCCCGCGCTGCTCGCGCCCGCGGCGCCCAGCAGGGGCAGGGCGGTCGCCAGCACCGTCCACAGGTTGTGGGTGGCCAGCCACAGCAGCGTCGGCACGACGACGGCGGCGATCAGCGTGCCCCAGGTCGCGCCGGTCAGCAGCAGCGAGACGGCGAGGACGCCGGGCGGCACGCGCAGCAGCTGCCGGGAGGGTGCCTCGCCGACCTCGTGCGCGGTCTCGGGCGCGAGCCCGGCCGCGCGCGCGAGCAGCTCGGCCCGCAGCGCGCGTGCCTCGTCGGCGCCCAGGAAGGCCAGTTCGTCCTTCTTGCCGGTGCCTATGACGTCGAGTTTCAGCTTGGCGACCCCCGCGACGCGGGCGAGCAGCGGCTGGGTGACGTCGACGGCCTGGATCCGTTCGAGCCGGATGTGCGCGGTGCGCCGGAACAGCAGTCCGGTACGGATGCGCAGCTCGGTGTCGGTCACCGCGAAGTGGGTGAACCACCAGGTCAGGAAGCCGTAGAGGGCGGCGGCCGGGATCAGCACGGCGATCCCGACCAGCAGCGTGGTCGTGGTCAGCCGCGACAACTGGCGCTGCGCCTGGTCGGGGTCGTGCACGGCCCACCCGACGATCACGGCGACCGGCGCCCAGGCCCGCCGCAACGGTGTGATCGGATGCAACCGCCGCTCGACGACACCGTTTCCGGGCCCGGCCGCGCGGCCCTCTGTGCCTCTGGCGCCGGATGCTGGCTCGGTCGCGTGGCGCTCTGTGCCCTTGGTGTCGGCCCTTGCCCCGGTCGTGTGGTCTTCTGCGGCGTTCGTGCCGGCTCCTGCCCCGGACGCATGGCCCTCTACGACGTCCGCGCCGCCCTCTGCGACGTCCGCGCCGTCGCCCGCCCCCGGCAGGCCGCCCTCGGCCCCGGGGGTCGTCACAGCCCCGCCGATCGGGCCTCGCCCAGCTCGGTGAGCCGGTCGCGGAGGCGTTCCGCCTCGGTCGGGACGAGGCCCGGGATGGTCGCGTCGGTCGCCGCGGCGGCCGTGTGGAGCTGCACACTGGCCAGGCCGAAGTGGCGCTCGACCGGACCCGAGGTCACCTCGACCAGCTGCATCCGTCCGTACGGGACGACGGTCTCCTCCCGCCACAGCACGCCCCGGCTGATCAGCAGGTCGTCGGCGCGCTCGGCGTACCGCCAGGAACGCCAGTTGCGCTCCAGCATCACCCAGCCCCACACCAGCAGGGCCGCCGGCAGCAGTGCCAGGGCCGCCCAGAAGGCGCCCAGGAACAGTCCGGGCAACAGACCCGCGGCGAGCGTCAGCAGTCCCAGCCACACCACCAGCAACAACCGCCGCATGCGTAGCAGTCCCGGCGGCAGGCCGGTCCACACCGGCTGGTCCCGCACCGGCTCCGTCGGCTCCGTCGCCCCCGCCGTGCCCGTGTCGTCAGGGCTCCCCGTCTCCATGGGGCCAGCGTACGTAGGGGACACTGTGCGCATGACTCCTACGACGGAGACCATGGTCGGTGTCGGCGGTGCCGCGGAGAGCACCGACATGGTGCTCAACATCGGGCCCCAGCATCCGTCCACGCACGGCGTGCTGCGGCTGCGGCTCGTCCTGGACGGTGAGCGCATCACGAGCGCGGAACCCGTGATCGGCTACATGCACCGCGGCGCAGAGAAGCTGTTCGAGGCCCGTGACTACCGTCAGATCATCGTGCTCGCCAACCGCCACGACTGGCTGTCGGCGTTCTCCAACGAGCTGGGTGTGGTCCTCGCCGTGGAGCGGATGCTCGGCATGGAGGTCCCCACGCGCGCGGTGTGGACGCGGACGCTGCTCGCGGAGCTGAACCGCGTCCTCAACCACCTGATGTTCCTGGGGTCGTACCCGTTGGAGCTGGGCGGCATCACCCCGGTCTTCTACGCCTTCCGGGAGCGGGAGGTCCTCCAGAACGTCATGGAGGAGGTCTCCGGCGGTCGCATGCACTACATGTTCAACCGCGTCGGCGGCCTCAAGGAGGACCTGCCGGCGGGCTGGCACACGCGCGCGCGTGCCGCCGTCGCCGCCGTGCGCTCCCGCATGGACGTCTTCGACGACCTGGTGCTCGGCAACGAGATCTTCCGGGGGCGTACGCGCGGGGTGGGCGCCCTGTCGCCCGAGGCCGTGCACGCCTACGGCGTCAGCGGCCCGATCGCCCGCGCCTCCGGCGTCGACTTCGACCTGCGCCGCGACGAGCCGTACCTCGCCTACGGCGAACTCCAGGACACCCTGAAGGTCGTCACCCGCACCGACGGCGACTGCCTCGCCCGCTTCGAGTGCCTCCTGGAGCAGACCCACAACGCCCTCGACCTCGCCGACGCCTGCCTGGACCGCCTGGCCGAGGTGGCGCCCGGGCCGATCAACCAGCGGCTCCCGAAGGTGCTGAAGGCGCCCGAGGGCCACACGTACGCCTGGACCGAGAACCCGCTCGGCATCAACGGCTACTACCTGGTCAGCAAGGGTGAGAAGACCCCGTACCGGCTGAAGCTGCGCTCGGCCTCGTACAACAACATCCAGGCGCTGACGGAGTTGTTGCCCGGGACGCTGGTCTCGGACATGGTGGCGATCCTGGGGTCACTCTTCTTCGTGGTCGGGGACATCGACAAGTAGCGCGGCGGCGTCGACGGACCCCACCGGCTGGAGCAGCCACACGAAGTCGCCCAGCCCGCCGCGCGCGAGGAGTTCCGCGGCCTCCGAGGCGCCCGCGAGGGCGCGTACGTACGCCGCCGGGTCGGTGGAGGCCAACGCGAGCGGGGGGCGCGCGCCCGTGACACCCAGGGCGCGCAGGGCATCACGCTGGGGGCGCAGAAGAGCACCCGGGGGCGTGCGCTCCGGAGCGCACCTCGCCGCGTGGGCCGCCGCGCACGCGTCCAGCGCCACATGCGCGGTGATGTCGCACGACCCGTCCGGCACCGGCGGCGTCTCCCGCCCCTTCCGGAAGCCGGTGAGCGTCCCGAACGGCGGGCGGGCGTCCCTGGTGTGCGCGTAGTCGGCGGCCACGGCCAGCCCGCCCAGCCCTCCGTCCAGGGCCGCCACGGCGGACGCCCAGGCGGCGTCCCGGGGGAGCCCGATCTCGGCCCGCAACCCCTCCCGCGCCCCTTCCTCCCCGGCCAGCGGCCACCACCGCGCCAGCCACTCGGCCTCCGCCCCGTCCAACGGCTCGCCGAGCCGTTCGGCCCCGTCGTCCCGCACGAGCACCCGCCGCGCCACGCCCGCGGAGTCCACCTCCGCCACCTCCACCGGGACGTTGTCGAGCCACTCGTTGGCGAACAGCAGTCCCGTCACCCCGCCGCCCGGCGGCTCGGCGAGCCACTCGATCCGGTGGTCCAGCCCCTCGGGGCGGCCGGCCACCTCGACGGCGTACGCGCGCGTGCGGGCGGCCACGTCGGCGGGCAGCGCGGCCAGCACCCCGGTGACCAACTCGCCCCGTCCGGCCGCCATGTCGACGAAGTCCAACGATGAGGGCCGCCCCAGCGCCTCGTCGACCCGGCACAGCAGCCGCGCCACGGCCCCGGCGAACAGTGGCGACGCGTGCACGGACGTCCGGAAGTGCCCGGCAGGCCCCTCCTCGGACCCGCGGTAGAAACCGGCCGGTCCGTAGAGGGCGTCCTGCGTCGCTTCCCTCCAGCCCCGCCAGTTCCGTCGTACCCCTGAAGTCCCTCTGGCCCCTATTGTCCCTCGCGTCACAGGGCCAGGCTAGGCGCACAGGAGAACGGAGCCTCCACCTTGCGGAGTATGCGCGGGCGATACGGATCGGCCCTCCGGTTGACCCCTGCACCTATCACCCTTCCCTACGCTGGGTTACGTGCAGCGCCTCTACGATTTCCTCCGCAGACACCCGATCGGGGTCGACTGTTTCTGGGCCCTCGCCCTGCTCGGTATCTCCCTCATGTCCATGGCTCCGCAGGAGGAGGCCCGGGGGACGGACACGACGGCGCTGATCGTTCCCTTCGTCCTGCTGCTCTGCGTGGTGATCGCGCTGCGCAGGCTGATGCTGGAGAAGATGCTGCTGCTGGCCGTCGCCCTGGGCCTTGGGCAGCTGGTGCTGGACGTGCCGGCCATGCCGGCCGACTTCGCCTTCCTGGTGATCGTCTACACCGTGGCCGCGACCGGCGCCCGCTGGGCATCCCGGACCGCGCTGGCCATGGGGCTGTGCGCCGCCCCCGTCGCCCAGCTGCGCTGGCCGATGGAGGACGCGGGCATAGGGGGCAACATCGCCATAACGGTCTTCCAGGCGGTGCCCTTCGCCCTCGCCTGGGTGCTCGGCGACTCCATCCGCACCCGCCGCGCCTACTTCGCGCAGCTGGAGGAACGGGCCGCGCGGCTGGAGAAGGAGCGCGAGGCGCAGGCCAAGGTCGCGGTCGCCGCCGAACGCGCCCGGATCGCGCGCGAGCTGCACGACGTCGTGGCGCACAACGTCTCCGTGATGGTGGTGCAGGCCGACGGCGCCGCCTACGTCCTGGACGCCGCCCCCGACCAGGCGAAGAAGGCGCTGGAGACCATCTCCTCCACCGGCCGCCAGGCCCTCGCGGAGATGCGCCGCCTGCTCGGCGTGCTGCGCACCGGGGAGCACCAGGAGGTCGGCGAGTACGTCCCGCAGCCCGACGTCCGGCAGATCGAGGACCTCGTCGAGGAATGCCGCGGCTCCGGGCTGCCCGTCGACTTCACGGTCGAGGGCACCCCGCGCGAGCTGCCCAGCGGTGTCGAGCTCACCGCGTACCGGATCGTGCAGGAGGCGCTGACCAACACGCGCAAGCACGGCGGCCCCAACGCGGGCGCGAGCGTGCGCCTGGTCTACTTCGACGACGGGCTAGGGCTGCTCATCGAGGACGACGGCAAGGGCGCCCCGCACGAGCTGTACGAGGAGGGCGGCTTCGACGGCCAGGGCCACGGCCTGATCGGCATGCGCGAGCGGGTCGGCATGGTCGGCGGCACCCTGGACGCCGGACCGCGGCTGGGCGGAGGATTCCGCATCAGTGCGCTGCTGCCGCTGAAACCCGCACACTGACACCCGCGCCCATACGCACGTACCGCGTTTACACCTGTAAGCCTGTAAGGAAGAGGCACCGATGGCGATCCGCGTAATGCTCGTCGACGACCAGGTGCTGCTGCGCACCGGGTTCCGGATGGTGCTGGCGGCCCAGCCGGACATGGAGGTCGTCGCGGAGGCGGGAGACGGCGTGGAGGCCCTCCAGGTGCTGCGTTCGACCGCCGTGGACGTCGTCCTGATGGACGTCCGCATGCCCAAGCTCGACGGTGTCGAGACCACCAGCCGGATCTGCGTGGACCCGAACGCGCCGAAGGTGCTGATCCTGACCACCTTCGACCTCGACGAGTACGCCTTCTCCGCGCTGAAGGCGGGCGCCTCCGGCTTCATGCTCAAGGACGTGCCGCCGGGCGAGCTGCTCGCCGCGATCCGCTCCGTGCACAGCGGCGACGCGGTGGTCGCCCCCTCGACCACGCGCCGGCTCCTGGACCGGTTCGCGCCGATGCTGCCGGCCACCGGTCAGGAGCCCCGGCACAAGGAACTCCAGCGGCTCACCGAGCGAGAGCGCGAGGTGATGGTGCTGGTGGCGCAGGGCCTGTCCAACGGGGAGATCGCGGCCCGGCTCGTGCTGTCGGAGGCGACCGTGAAGACGCACGTGGGCCGCATCCTGACCAAGCTGGGCCTGCGGGACCGGGTGCAGGTGGTGGTCCTCGCCTACGAGACCGGGCTGGTGCGGGCGGGCGGGGGACAGGGCTGACGACCCTCGCGGCGGGCACCGCGTCGGTAGGGTCCGCGCCGGCTCCCGTGGGTCAACGGCCCTTCGGGGGCGGCAGGACACAGACAGGGGTCGGGATCCGCCACCTCCGGTTCGACTGACCGCCAGCACGGCGGCTACCGGAGTATGCCCTCCAGGAAGTCGCTGCCCAGCCGGGCCACCACCGTCACGTCCAGCTGGTGCAGGACGTACCGCCCGCGGCGGCGGGTGGTGATCAGGCCGGCCTTCTTCAGGACGCCCAGGTGACGGGATATCTCCGGGGCCGTCATGCCGTGCGCCTGGGCCAGTTCGCTCGTGGTGTACGCGCTGCGGGCCAGATGGCGGCAGATCCGCATCCGCACGGGGTGGGACAGCGCGGTCATCCGCAACGTGAGCTGCTCGACCGACGGCGGCGAGGCCAGCTCGGGGGAGCCGACGGGGTAGTGCAGCACCGGCTGCCAGTCGTGCCGGTGCAGGACCATCAGATGCGGCCAGCCCAGACTCGTCGGGACGAGCAGGAGCCCGCCGTCCGCCGTCGCCGAACGGCCGTCGCCCAGCTTGTCGACCGTGATCCGCGCGGCGCTCTCGTCCAGCGTGACCGCCGGGGACACGGCGGCCAGCGCCTCGGCGAGGCCCTTGCGGTGCAGCAGGTCCGTCTTGTGGCGGGCGTCCGCCGCGAGCTGGTGGCGCAGCCGCGACCAGGCCTCCGCGAAGAACGCCTCGTCGCAGTCCTGCGCGAACTGCCGAAGCCAGCGGCGGATCAGCGGCGGATCGGCCAGCAGCCGCTCGCTGAAACGGAGCTGTTGCGGTCCGCGTGCGGCGGCCAGGTCCAGAGCGCGCCGGCGCACCTCGGCGTCCGCGAGCGCGGAGGCCCCACCGCTGCTGTACGGCAGGGCGCAGGTGAACTCCAGTGCCGCGTCCACGAACTGATCGTCGGACAGCTTGTCGAGCAGGTCCAGGTCCTCGGCGAGGGTGGCGCCGGGCAGCGTGCTGCGGCCCGGCACGCCGGCGAACGGCATGAACAGGTCCGAGAAGGTCGTCCGCCACAGGAAGTCGGCCTCGCACATCCGGTCGGCCAGATGCGAGTCGAGCCGGGCGGTCACCCCCGTCGCCCAGCCCTGCAGGCCCGGGTGGTGCCCCGGCTCGGACAGCGCGTGCAGCGCCATGCCCAACTCGGCCAGGGGCGAGGGCACGACGGCGATCCTCTCCGGCCGCAGCCCCGCGATGTCGATGCGCACGCTCATGCCCTCATGGTGCACCCCGCCACCGACAACGCCGCCGTCGATTGACTGCCGCCGTCAATCGGCGCGACCGCGGAGCCCTACCGGAGCAGTCTGGAGTCACCGGGGCAGCCGCGGAGCCCGTTCCCGCTTCCACCTCTACGTCTCCTGAGAAGGCGATCCCCATGAGCATCACGCAGCAGTACCTCCTCGACACCTACCGTGCCCGGCAGCTCGGCGAGCCCGCGCCGCCCGCGCCCGGCACCCACGACCGGCAGGTCGTGCGCGAGTGGCACGACCGCCGCCGGTTCCGAGCCGTGCTCGCCGGCCGCCCGGCGCGCGGCCGCGTGCGGCGCGCCCTGCGCCGGTGGTGGTCCCTGTGGCCGCGGGCTCTCGGCTGACGCGGGCGGCCGGGCGCGCCGCCGCTCAGCCGGTCAGCCGGGCCGCGAAGTCGGCGACCGCCGCCTTCACCTCGTCGGCCGTCCAGTCCAGGCCCGCCTGATCCACCCCGACCTCGGTGACGGCGAGCCCCGGTCCGGGCGTGCCCCAGCCCCGGGAGAAGAGCAGGATCCCCGTCTCCTCGCCCTGCCGCACCGCGGCCTCGCCGACGACATCGGCGTCGTACGGCAGCCAGACCTGAAACTCCTGGGTGTGCGGCTCCTCGGGGTGCACCCGCGCCCACGGCAGCCCGGCCGCCGCGAAGCCCTCCCGCAGCGCGGCGGCCACCACGCGCGCGTGGGCCACGTGCTCCGGCAGCCTGGGCAGCTCGCGCTCCAGGCCGGCCAGGGCCGACAGCGCCGTGGGGAACTGCTGGAACACCGCGCCGCCGTACCGGTGGCGCCAGGCCTTCGCCTCCTCGATCAGCGTCCGGGGGCCGGCCAGGGCGGCGCCGCCGTAGCCCTTGAGGGACTTGTAGAACGAGACGTACACGCTGTCCGCCAGGCCCGCGATCTCGGCCAGTGGACGGCCGAAGTGGACGGTGGACTCCCACAGGCGGGCCCCGTCGAAGTGGACCACCGCGTCGCGCTCCCGCGCGGCCTCGACGACCCCGGTGAGCTCCTCCCAGGTGGGCAGTACGAAACCGGCCTCCCTGAGCGGCAGCTCCAGCATCAGCGCCCCGAACGGCTCGTCGAAGTCGCGCACCTCGTCGGCGGTCGGCAACCGGGGCTCGCTGGTCACCCGCACCGGGCGCAGCCCGCTGACCCGGCTGAAGGCGTCGCGCTCGTGCATCAAGGGATGGCTGAGCCCGTGCAGGGCGACGACCGGGTTGCCGGTGCGGCCCGCCCAGCAGCGCAGGGCCACCTGCTGGGCCATGGTGCCGGTCGGGAAGAAGGCCGCGGCCTCGGTGCCGAGCAGGGCGGCGACCTTCTCCTCCAGGGCCGCCACGATGCCGTTGCCGTACACGTCGGACGGCTCGTCGAGGTCGTACAGCTCGGCGGCCCCGTCCAGCAGGGCGAGCCGCTCGCGCAGGGTGGTCGTGAACCCCGGGCCGATGAGTACGCGCCGGGCGTCGCGGTGGGCGGCCACGCGCCGCTCCCGGAGCCGCCGGCCGCGCTCCTCCGCCGATTCCGTCGGTTCCATCGGGTCTACTGATCCTGCCGATCCTGCCGATTCCGCTTGTCCTGCCGCCGTATCGCTCATGCCGGGATCATGCCGCGCGGACGTCGGCGCGGGCACCCGGGTTTCCCCACGGGTTCCGTCACGCGTTTCCACGCGCGCGTGAGAGTGTGCCCCGTCGCCGCACGGAAACCCACAGCCTGTGGACAACCGAACGTCCCCCGAACCAATCGCGTTAACATGACGAGAAATCGTCCGGTACCCCGAGCGGACTGGAACGGGAAGGCCGCCGTCGCGTGAACACAACCCCACAGCCAGACCCCAGGGACCGCCCCGCGCGTCTCACCGTAGGCGTCGTCGGCGCCGGACGCGTGGGCCCCGCGCTTGCCGCGTCCCTCCAGCTCGCCGGGCACCGCCCGGTGGCCGTCTCCGGTGTCTCCGACGCCTCCAGACGGCGTGCCGCGGCGCTGCTCCCCGACGTGCCGCTCATGCGGCCCGCCGAGGTCCTCGAGCGCGCCGAGCTGGTCCTGCTGACGGTCCCCGACGACGCCCTGCCCGGCCTGGTGACCGGGCTCGCCGAGACCGGCGCGGTGCGACCGGGCCAGCTGCTCGTGCACACCTCCGGGCGGTACGGCGCGAGGGTCCTGGACCCCGCGCTGCGGGCCGGCGCCCTGCCGCTGGCCCTGCACCCGGCGATGACCTTCACCGGCACCCCCGTGGACGTCCAGCGCCTGGCCGGCTGTTCCTTCGGCGTCACCGCGCCCGAGGAGCTGCGGCTGGCCGCCGAGGCCCTGGTCATCGAGATGGGCGGCGAGCCGGAGTGGATCGCCGAGGACAAGCGCCCGCTGTACCACGCCGCGCTCGCCCTCGGCGCCAACCACCTGGTCACCCTGGTCGCCCAGTCCATGGAGCTGCTGCGCACGGCCGGCGTCGAGGCCCCCGACCGGATGCTCGGCCCGCTGCTGGGCGCCTCCCTCGACAACGCCCTGCGCTCCGGCGACGCGGCCCTCACCGGCCCCGTCGCGCGTGGGGACGCGGGCACGGTCGCCGCGCACATCGTGGAACTGCGCGCACACGCCCCGCAGGCCGTCGCCGGCTACCTGGCCATGGCCCGCGCGACCGCCGACCGGGCCCTGGACCACGGGCTGCTGAAAGCCGAACTGGCGGAGGACCTGCTCGGAGTACTCGCCGACGGCACGGACGGCACCAACGGCACGGGCAGCACCGACCGCACGGACGGCACCGACCCCGCGGACGGCACCGACGGCACCGACGGCACCGAGGGAGACGCCCGATGACCACCGCCCCGCCCGCCCTGCTGCGCACCGCCGACGAGCTGCACGCGCGCGTGCGGCACGGCCGCCGGGCCGTCGTGATGACCATGGGCGCCCTGCACGAGGGCCACGCCACCCTGGTCCGCACGGCCCGCGCCCTCGCCGGCCCGGACGGCGAGGTCGTCGTCACCGTCTTCGTCAACCCCCTGCAATTCGGTGCCGGCGAGGACCTCGACCGCTATCCGCGCACCCTGGACGCCGACCTGGGGATCGCCGGGCGGGCGGGCGCGGACGCCGTCTTCGCCCCCGCCGTCGACGAGGTCTACCCGGGCGGCGAACCCCAGGTGCGCGTCACGGCCGGCCCCATGGGCGAACGCCTGGAGGGCGCCTCCCGCCCCGGCCACTTCGACGGCATGCTCACCGTCGTCGCCAAGCTGCTCCACCTCACCCGCCCCGACCTGGCCCTCTACGGCCAGAAGGACGCCCAGCAGCTCGCCCTGATCCGCCGCATGGTCCGCGACCTGAACTTCGGCGTGGAGATCGTCGGCGTCCCCACGGTGCGCGAGGAGGACGGCCTGGCCCTGTCCAGCCGCAACCGCTACCTCTCGACCCGGGAGCGCCGCACCGCCCTCGCGCTCTCCCAGGCCCTGTTCGCCGGCCTCGACCGGCACGCGGCCCAGGAGGCGCTGCGCGCGCGGGCCCGCGAGGTGCCCGCCACCCACGCGCGTGCCGAGGCGCTCAGCGCCCTGGGTGAGTCCCGCGCGGCGGCCGACGCCCACGCCGTCGCCACATCCGTTCCCGGTAGCGCCACGGCCGTCCGGGCCGCCGCCCACCTGGTACTGGACGACGCGGCCCGCGCCAATCCGCCGCTGGAGCTGGACTACCTCGCCCTGGTCGACCCGTCCGACTTCACCGAGATCGGCGACGACCACACCGGCGAGGCCGTCCTCGCCGTCGCCGCCCGGGTCGGCGCGACCCGGCTGATCGACAACGTCCCCCTCACCTTCGGAGCCGCCTCGTGACCAGCACAGGCATACGACTGCACGCACCCGCACCCGGCTGGGCCATCGCCGCGGACGTGGTGGTCGTCGGCTCCGGCGTCGCCGGCCTCACCGCCGCCCTGCGCTGCGAGGCGGCCGGCCTGCGCACGGTCGTCGTCACCAAGGCCCGCCTGGACGACGGATCCACCCGCTGGGCCCAGGGCGGCATCGCGGCGGCCCTCGGCGAGGGTGACACCCCCGAGCAGCACCTGGACGACACCCTGGTCGCCGGCGCGGGGCTGTGCGACCAGGAGGCGGTCCGCATCCTGGTCACCGAGGGCCCCGACGCCGTACGCCGCCTCATCGCGACCGGCGCGCACTTCGACGAGTCCACCGAGGGCGGCCTGGCCCTCACCCGCGAGGGCGGCCACCACCGCCGCCGCATCGCCCACGCGGGCGGCGACGCCACGGGCGCGGAGATCTCCCGGGCCCTGGTCGAGGCGGTCCGCGCACGCGGCATCCGCACCGTCGAGAACGCCCTCGTCCTCGACCTCCTCACGGACGCCGAGGGCCGCACCGCCGGCGTCACCCTGCACGTCATGGGCGAGGGCCAGCACGACGGCGTCGGAGCGGTCCACGCCCCCGCCGTCGTCCTCGCCACCGGCGGCATGGGCCAGGTCTTCTCGGCGACGACGAACCCCTCCGTCTCCACGGGCGACGGCGTCGCGCTCGCCCTCCGCGCGGGCGCCGAGGTGAGCGACCTCGAATTCGTCCAGTTCCACCCCACCGTCCTCTTCCTCGGTCCGGACGCCGAGGGCCAGCAGCCCCTGGTCTCGGAGGCGGTACGGGGCGAGGGCGCCCACCTGGTGGACGCCGACGGCGTGCGCTTCATGCGGGGACAGCACGAACTCGCGGAACTCGCCCCCCGGGACATCGTCGCCAAGGGCATCACGCGCCGCATGCAGGAGCGGGACGCCGAGCACATGTACCTGGACGCGCGCCACTTCGGCGCGGCGATGTGGGAGCACCGCTTCCCCACGATCCTCGCCGCCTGCCGCGCGCACGGCATCGACCCGGTCACCGAGCCGATCCCGGTCGCCCCGGCCGCCCACTACGCCTCCGGCGGCGTCCGCACCGACGCCCACGGCCGTACGACGGTCCCCGGCCTGTACGCGTGCGGCGAGGTCGCCTGCACGGGTGTGCACGGCGCCAACCGCCTGGCCTCCAACTCACTCCTGGAGGGCCTGGTCTACGCCGAGCGCATCGCCGCGGACATAGCCGCCGGCCACGCGGACGGCACCCTCCACGCGCGCGTACCCGCACCTCTCCAGCAGCCCGCTCACCCGGCGCACCCGCTCCTCCCGCCCGAGTCCCGCCTGACCATCCAGCGGATCATGACCGACGGCGCCGGCGTCCTGCGCTCGGCCGACTCCCTCACGCGGGCGGCGGACCAGCTGCTCCACCTCCACACCGAGGCCCGCGAAGCCCTGCACGAGAACGGCAAGACGTCCGAGCCGGGCGTGGACACCTGGGAGGCCACCAACCTCCTCTGCGTGGCCCGCGTCCTGGTGGCCGCGGCGGCGCAGCGCGAGGAGACCCGCGGCTGCCACTGGCGCGAGGACCACGCGGACCGCGACGACACCACGTGGCGCCGCCACATCGTCGTACGCCTGAATCCGGACCGATCCCTCGCCGTGCACACCACGGACACGCCAGAATTCCCCCCGACCACCCACGGCCCCCAGCCGGCGCAGCGTCCCCAGGAGCAGTGACAGCAGTGAACACCCCCGACCTTCCCCTCGCCTCCACCGGAGGCTGCGGCGACGGCTGCGCCTGCGGCGCGGACACCGACGAAGACGCCTTCATGGAGTGCGGCCTCGACCCCGCGCTCGCGGCCCTGATGCTGGACTCCGGCCTCGACCCCGTGGAGGTCGAGGACCTCGCGAACCTCGCCATCCAGGAGGACCTGGCGGGCGGCGCGGACGTGACGACGGTCGCGACCATCCCCGAGGACGCCGTGGCCACCGCCGACTTCACCGCGCGCGAGGCGGGCGTGGTGGCCGGCCTCAGAGTCGCCGAGGCGGTGATGTCGGTCGTCTGCACGGACGAGTTCGAGGTGGAACGCCACGTCGAGGACGGCGACCGCGTCGAAGCCGGCCAGAAGCTCCTCTCCGTCACCACCCGCACCCGCGACATCCTCACCGCCGAGCGCAGCGCGCTGAACCTCCTGTGCCGCCTGTCGGGCATCGCGACGGCCACGCGCGCGTGGGCGGACGTCCTGGAGGGCACGAAGGCGAAGGTCCGGGACACCCGCAAGACGACCCCCGGGCTGCGCTCCCTCGAAAAGTTCGCGGTCCGCTGCGGCGGTGGCGTCAACCACCGCATGTCCCTCTCGGACGCCGCCCTGGTCAAGGACAACCACGTGGTGGCCGCCGGCGGCGTGGCAGCGGCCTTCCAGGCCGTCCGCGAGCGCTTCCCCGACGTCCCCATCGAGGTCGAGGTCGACACCCTGCACCAGCTCCGCGAGGTCGTGGACGCGGGCGCGGACCTGATCCTCCTGGACAACTTCACCCCGGACGAGTGCGAGGAAGCGGTGGCCCTGGTCGCCGGCCGAGCCGCCCTGGAGGCCTCGGGCCGCCTGACCCTCACCAACGCCAAGGCGTACGCGGCCACGGGCGTCGACTACCTGGCCGTGGGCGCCCTCACCCACAGCTCCCCGATCCTGGACATCGGCCTGGACCTGCGAGCGGCGGAGTAGATCCCATGCTGCTGACGATCGACGTAGGCAACACCCACACCGTCCTGGGCCTCTTCGACGGCGAGGACATCGTCGAACACTGGCGCATCTCCACCGACTCACGCCGCACGGCCGACGAGCTGGCGGTCCTTCTCCAGGGCCTGATGGGCATGCACCCGCTCCTCGGCGACGAACTGGGCGACGGGATCGACGGCATCGCCATCTGCGCGACGGTCCCCTCGGTCCTGCACGAACTGCGCGAGGTCACCCGCCGCTACTACGGCGACGTCCCCGCGGTCCTGGTCGAACCGGGCGTCAAGACGGGCGTCCCGATCCTCACCGACCACCCCAAGGAGGTCGGCGCCGACCGCATCATCAACGCGGTCGCGGCCGTCGAGCTGTACGGCGGCCCGGCGATCGTCGTGGACTTCGGCACGGCGACGACGTTCGACGCGGTCAGCGCGCGCGGGGAGTACATCGGCGGAGTCATCGCCCCCGGCATCGAGATCTCGGTCGAGGCCCTCGGCGTCAAGGGCGCCCAGCTCCGCAAGATCGAGGTGGCCCGGCCGCGGAGCGTGATCGGCAAGAACACGGTCGAGGCGATGCAGTCCGGCATCGTGTACGGCTTCGCCGGCCAGGTCGACGGGGTCGTCAACCGCATGGCCCGCGAGCTGGCCGACGACCCCGACGAGGTCACGGTCATCGCGACGGGCGGGCTGGCGCCGATGGTCCTCGGCGAGTCCTCGGTGATCGACGAACACGAGCCGTGGCTGACGCTGATGGGGCTCCGCCTGGTGTACGAGCGGAACGTGTCCCGCATGTAGCAGTCGGCGAGGGTGTGGGCGGCGGGGTGAGCGACGCGGCCCGGCGCTTGCGGGGAGCCCGGCGTGGGTGCGGGCGCGGGGTGGGTGCGCGGCCCGGCGCTACGGGGTGCCGCCGCGCCCACCCGTGCCGCCCCGGCGGCACGACTGCCCGCAGCTGCGGCGACTGCCCGCAGCGGCGGCGCCGCGGGCGGAGAGCCGCGTACGGCGAGAAGGGACGTGTCGGGGGGTGTCCGCCCGCAGCGGTTGGCGCGTCAACGCCGGCACTTCCGCGGCCGACCGATTCCGCGCCGTTCCGAGGACGGACACCCCCCGGCACGGCCCGACCCACAACAAAACAGAACGCGCTACCCGCACCCCCACCCAACCCGCACAGGCCGCCGCAGGCACCCGCATACGAGTGGCCCACCACGCCACACCCGCCCCCTATGCCGAGTTTGTCTGATTAGCGCGTATCGTCGCCGCATGCCCACGCCCTACGGATCCCGCGGCGGCATGGCGTTCGGTGCTCAGGAGCTGCGTGTGCTCCGGCGCGCCCTCGCCCTCGCCCTGAACCCCAGCCCCGTCTCGGCGGAGGAGGCCCAGGACTGTCTCCGCCTCGCAGAGTCGCTCGACGAGACGATGCGGGAGAGTGCCCGGCTGCGCGCCTTCCTGGTGGCCGACCTCGCCCGGTACCGCGCCGCGCTCCCCGGCACCGCCACCGGCTACCTCGCGCTCCTGGACGAGGCGCTGAGCGCCGGGCACCGCCCGGGCGCGGACGACCTCGCCGCCCTCGGAGCCCTGCGCGGCAACCCCGCCGCGGCCGCCCTCCTGTCCCGCTGCGGGTCGACGGCGGCCACGGCGGCCACGACGGCCCGCGCGGCCACAGTCGTCCTCCCGGCCGCGCGTACCCGCCTCCACGCTCTCCCCGGCGGCCAGCAGCCCGACAAGAAACCCGCACAGAAGCCCGCCCAGAAACCGGCCCCCCACCCCGCCCCGGCCACCCCGAAGCGCCCCGTCCCCACCCCGGGCGAGGTCTTCCCGCGCCGCAGGCCGGCCCCGCCCGCCCCCGGCTCCCGGCACCACCTCGCGGCCGGCTGACACGGCCTGGCTACCCTGGATCCATGGACTACGTCTCCGCGCTCCTGCCCCCGGCCGTCATGGCCGTGTTCTTCATCGGCGTGATCAGGGTGATCGTGAAGACCCAGGGCGGCGCCAACAAGGCCAAGGAGGACGCGGCGGTCGACGCCGCCCTCGCGCGAGCGGAGGGCGCCCGCCAGACCCCCGCCCACCCCGAGGCCTGACCGAGCCCCGGACCGCCTCCGGCACCACCGCCACCACCGCCCACCAGGCACCGCCACACCCGCGTACGACCCCCCGCGCCCACCGCGAGGAGTCGTACGCCCTTTTTGTGCCCATTTGCTCGCAAAATCGCACGTCCGGCACGCCATCGCCCAGATCTCCCACTATCGTGCAGAGCGTGCCTCGCCCATTGGGAGAACTCGAAGACGCTGTCATGACGAGGGTGTGGAAGTGGAACCGCCCCGTGACCGTTCGAGAAGTCCTGGAAGATCTGCAACAGGAACGGTCCATCGCGTACACCACGGTGATGACCGTTTTGGACAATCTCCATCAGAAGGGCTGGGTGCGTCGCGAGTCGGAAGGCCGGGCCTATCGATATGAGGCGGTCTCCACCCGCGCCGCCTACGCCGCCGCGCTGATGAACGACGCATGGTCCCAGAGTGACAACCCCACCGCCGCCCTCATCGCCTTCTTCGGCATGATGAGCGAGGAACAGCGCGAGGCGCTCAGAGACGCCATCCGCATCGTGCAGGGACCGGAAACCCCCGCGCCCAACCCCGGCTCGGTACCGGACGCGGGCGAGCGATAGCGTCCCCACATGTCAAAAGCCATCACCGTCCGGCGGGCCCGCACCAGCGATGTCCCCGACGTACGCCGGCTCCTCGACACGTACGTCCGTGACCGCATCCTGCTCGACAAAGCGATGGTGACGCTTTACGAGAGCATCCAGGAGTTCTGGGTCGCGGAACGGGACGACAACGCCGAGGTGGTCGGCTGCGGCGCCCTGCACGTGATGTGGGAAGACCTCGCGGAAGTGCGGACTCTCGCGGTGAAGCCGGGCCTGAAGGGCTACGGCGTCGGTCACCGGCTGCTGGAGAAGTTGGTGGAGACGGCACGCTGGCTCGGTGTTCGCCGCGTATTCTGCCTGACCTTCGAAGTGGACTTCTTCGGCAAGCACGGCTTCGTGGAGATCGGGGAGACGCCCGTCGACACCGATGTCTACGCGGAGCTGCTGCGTTCCTATGACGAGGGCGTAGCGGAGTTCCTGGGTCTCGAACGAGTGAAACCGAACACCTTGGGCAACAGCCGGATGCTTCTGCATCTGTGATCGTCGGGCAACGGCAGGCATCCGTAGCTCTCCACAGCCCTTCGCCAGGTTTATTCCACCGACGGACCGTTCCCGGGGTTCCCTATGTCCGAAACGCGCATCTTTTCGGCCCGGAGGCGGGCTGCCGGTCTCCGTCGAGGGTTTGTGTTTTTCCGGCAAAAGCGGTTTGCTTTCCGACGTACTGCAGTACTGCATATAACAAGGGGCGGCGATACGGCGGACGCCGACGGATCTCCGGCCCTCAAGTTATCGATGAAAGGAAATCCGGTGGCACAGAAGGTTCAGGTCCTTCTTGTCGATGACCTCGACGGTGGCGAGGCAGACGAGACCGTGACGTTCGCGCTGGACGGCAAGACGTACGAGATCGATCTCACCACCGCCAATGCGGACAAGCTCCGTGGGCTTCTCGATCCTTACCTGAAGGGCGGTCGTCGTACCGGGGGCCGTGCTTCGGGCGGACGCGGCAAGGCGCGCGCTTCCTCCGGCGGCAGCCAGGACACCGCGGCGATCCGCGCGTGGGCGAAGGAGAACGGCTACGAGGTCAACGACCGCGGCCGTGTTCCCGCGATGATTCGCGAGGCGTACGAGAAGGCCAACGGCTGATCACCCGACCCGCGCCACGTACTCCGCCCCGAACACCTTCAGAGCGTCACCCGCTGGAACGGGGAGGACGGGGAGGACGGCGAGGGCAGGGAGAGTCGGACCCGGTGGCACTGAGTCGCCAGCGTCTGGACCAGTCGCGCGAGATCGGGGGCGGTTCCAGCGCCCCCCATGGCCGACAGTGTCGGCAGCGAGGCCTCGACCTCGCACCCCGGCTCCGGGGCGCGCAGCCAGACGGCGGCGCCCTGCAGGCCGTCGCGACCCGGGGGGCGCGGCGGCAGGCCGGCCGAGCCCGGTTCGGGAGCCAGGGGCGCCTCCATGAGGCCGCCCGCGCCGACCGCCGTCAGGTCGAGCGGCAGCGAGCCCCACTCCAGCCACTCCAGCAGCCCGGGCATCTCCTCCGCGCCGCCCGCCGCCACGAGCAGCAGCATCCGCTCGCCCCGGACGGCCACCGGAAAGCCGGGTCGCCGCGGGGCCGGACCGGGCTGCCGGAGCAGCCCGAGCCGCTCCAGTGCCGCGTGGCCGGCCTCGGCCGGGACGTCCAGTACGTCGAAGCGGACGCCCACGCGGAGCCGTACCGGGGCGCCGGGGGCCGTCGGCCAGCCGAGCACGCTCTCGTACCACCACCGCACCCGCTCCCACGTGCCGCCCGCTTCGAGCGGCCGGCGGGGGAACGGCACCGCGGGGGCAGTGGGTGCCGCCGGTGCGGAGGGATGGGCAGGGGCTGTCCGGGCCGAGGGGACCGGAGGGACCGGGGGCGAGGCGCCGACCATGCCAAGTGCAACAGCCGGAAGAGCGCTCAGGTTACGCTGGGTTGCGCGGTGAATGCGCTGAGTGTCGAAAGAGGGGGCGTGCGGGGGTGCGGGGAGGCGCAAGGTTGTTCGCCCGTAGCGGAGGGAACCGGGGCGCGCGGCATGGAGTGTCAGTCCCAGCGGGTAAGACATCCCTAGTGGGAGGGGGCGACACGCGGATTGGGCCGTCTCACGTTCGCCATCGGCGTACTGGCGAGTGGGGTAAGTGCCTGGCCTGCGGGAACATCGTCTCGCACCATCGGGTTGTGGCAGATGTCGGCGTCAGGGGTCAGGAGGCCATCGACGGTGTCGGCAGTTGGAATGAGCGGTCCCCGCTTGCGGGACTAAGCTGCGGAAGGACAGGGAGGGGAAGTTCCCCTTACTGCCTGACCGCTCTGAGGAGCGATTAACGATGTTCGAGAGGTTCACCGACCGCGCGCGGCGGGTTGTCGTCCTGGCTCAGGAAGAAGCCCGGATGCTCAACCACAACTACATCGGCACCGAGCACATCCTCCTGGGCCTGATCCACGAGGGTGAGGGTGTCGCCGCCAAGGCCCTTGAGAGCCTCGGGATTTCGCTCGAGGCGGTCCGCCAGCAGGTGGAGGAGATCATCGGGCAGGGCCAGCAGGCCCCGTCGGGTCACATTCCCTTCACCCCCCGTGCCAAGAAGGTTCTGGAGCTTTCGCTCCGCGAGGCCCTCCAGCTGGGCCACAACTACATCGGCACGGAGCACATCCTGCTCGGCCTGATCCGTGAGGGCGAGGGCGTCGCCGCCCAGGTCCTGGTCAAGCTGGGCGCAGATCTGAACCGGGTGCGGCAGCAGGTCATCCAGCTGCTCTCCGGTTACCAGGGCAAGGAGACCGCCACCGCCGGCGGTCCTGCGGAGGGCACACCCTCCACGTCCCTGGTCCTCGACCAGTTCGGCCGGAACCTCACCCAGGCCGCTCGTGAGTCCAAGCTCGACCCGGTCATCGGGCGCGAGAAGGAGATCGAGCGGGTCATGCAGGTGCTGTCCCGCCGTACCAAGAACAACCCGGTGCTGATCGGTGAGCCCGGCGTCGGCAAGACCGCCGTCGTCGAGGGCCTCGCGCAGGCCATCGTCAAGGGCGAGGTGCCCGAGACCCTCAAGGACAAGCACCTCTACACCCTGGACCTCGGCGCGCTGGTGGCCGGCTCCCGCTACCGCGGTGACTTCGAGGAGCGCCTGAAGAAGGTGCTCAAGGAGATCCGCACCCGCGGCGACATCATCCTGTTCATCGACGAGCTGCACACACTGGTCGGTGCGGGTGCCGCCGAGGGCGCCATCGACGCCGCGAGCATCCTCAAGCCGATGCTGGCCCGCGGTGAGCTGCAGACCATCGGTGCGACCACGCTGGACGAGTACCGCAAGCACCTGGAGAAGGACGCGGCCCTCGAGCGCCGCTTCCAGCCGATCCAGGTCGCGGAGCCGTCGCTGCCGCACACGATCGAGATCCTCAAGGGTCTCCGTGACCGGTACGAGGCGCACCACCGTGTCTCCATCACGGACGAGGCCCTGGTCCAGGCGGCGACGCTCGCCGACCGCTACATCTCGGACCGCTTCCTGCCGGACAAGGCGATCGACCTGATCGACGAGGCCGGTTCCCGGATGCGCATCCGCCGGATGACCGCGCCGCCGGACCTGCGCGAGTTCGACGAGAAGATCGCCGGCGTCCGCCGCGACAAGGAGTCCGCGATCGACTCGCAGGACTTCGAGAAGGCCGCCTCCCTCCGCGACAAGGAGAAGCAGCTCCTGGCCGCCAAGGCCAAGCGGGAGAAGGAGTGGAAGGCCGGCGACATGGACGTCGTCGCCGAGGTCGACGGCGAGCTGATCGCCGAGGTCCTCGCCACGGCGACCGGCATCCCGGTCTTCAAGCTCACGGAGGAGGAGTCGTCCCGCCTGCTGCGCATGGAGGACGAGCTCCACAAGCGGGTCATCGGCCAGGTCGACGCCGTCAAGGCGCTGTCCAAGGCGATCCGCCGTACCCGTGCCGGCCTGAAGGACCCGAAGCGTCCCGGTGGCTCGTTCATCTTCGCCGGTCCGTCCGGTGTCGGTAAGACCGAGCTGTCCAAGGCGCTCGCGGAGTTCCTCTTCGGTGACGAGGACGCGCTGATCTCCCTCGACATGTCGGAGTTCAGCGAGAAGCACACGGTGTCGCGTCTCTTCGGTTCGCCCCCCGGTTACGTGGGCTACGAGGAGGGCGGCCAGCTGACGGAGAAGGTGCGCCGCAAGCCGTTCTCGGTCGTCCTCTTCGACGAGGTCGAGAAGGCCCACCCGGACATCTTCAACTCGCTGCTGCAGATCCTGGAGGACGGTCGCCTGACCGACTCCCAGGGCCGGGTCGTGGACTTCAAGAACACGGTCATCATCATGACGACCAACCTCGGCACCCGGGACATCTCCAAGGGCTTCAACCTCGGCTTCGCGGCCTCGGGCGACAAGAAGACCAACTACGAGCGCATGAAGAACAAGGTCCAGGACGAGCTGAAGCAGCACTTCCGGCCCGAGTTCCTCAACCGCGTCGACGACGTGGTCGTCTTCCCGCAGCTCAGCCAGGAGGACATCCTGCGGATCGTCGACCTGATGATCGACAAGGTCGACGAGCGCCTCAAGGACCGGGACATGGGCATCGAGCTCTCCCAGTCCGCCAAGGAGCTGCTGTCCAGGAAGGGCTACGACCCGGTGCTGGGCGCGCGTCCGCTGCGTCGCACGATCCAGCGCGAGGTCGAGGACACGCTGTCGGAGAAGATCCTCTTCGGCGAGCTGCGCCCCGGCCACATCGTGGTCGTGGACACCGAGGGCGAGGGCGACGCCCAGATCTTCACCTTCCGGGGTGAGGAGAAGTCGGCGCTCCCCGACGTCCCGCCGATCGAGCAGGCGGCCGGCGGTGCCGGGCCGAACCTGAGCAAGGAGGCGTAGCCCTCCGGGGTGAGCCTGGAAAGGGGCTGCCCGGGACTTCGGTCCCGGGCAGCCCCTTTCGTCGTGTCGGCGTCCCTCACTCCAGAGTCACGTCGGCGTCGGGGAAGCGGGCAGCGACCTGTTCGGTGTCCAACGGGGCGCCGGAGGCGGAGCTGAGGAGGACGGTGCGCACGTTCGGGAATCGGGCCGCGAGCATCGACAGGTCCTCGTCTCCCGTACAGTCGATGAGACTGAGGTCGAGGACGCCAGGGAGGGGCGGCACGGGCCCGATGCCGTCCGGGAAGAGGGAGCCGTGCAGCAGCAGGACATTGAGCTGAGGCAGACGTTGGATCTCCGCCCAGTCCTCAGTGGTGAGCGGCGCGGTCGGAGCCAGGTACAGGGCGCGAAGCGTCTCCCAGTGCGCCAGTCCCCGCAGACCGGTGTCGATGGTGGCGTCGTCGCCGAGGTGGAGGTACTGCAGAAGTGCCTCCGTGGGAAGGGCGTCGGTCAGCCGGGCGCCGGGGAGCCGGTCCGCCACCGACAGCTGAACCAGCGAGGAGAGTTCCGAGAGCCCGGAGAGATCGGCGGCCTGGGTGACCAGGAGCCCCGTGAGCGACAGCCGTGCCAACTGCTCCAGGTGTCGGGCCGACGGGCAGTTGACCAGGAGCACCCGCAGGGCGGTGAAGGCCGCCAGCTCGCCCAGCTCGGTCACTTCCGGGTTCGCGATGAGCTGCAGCGAGGTCACTGCCCCCAAGTCCGCCGCGGAACCGATGATGTCGACCATGCGGTGCGCCCCGCGCAACGTGAGCTGAGTCCACGGCGCCATCGTGGCGGCCGCCTCACGCTGGGCCGGTGACCCGCACGTCAGGAAGAGGTCCGTCCGGTCGAGGTGGTCCAGCACCTCCGTCGCGTACTCCCGCGCCTCGAACCGGTCCCACGTCCCCACCAGCTGCCGTCGGACATCGAGCGCCGGATGTTCCCGGAACCGGCGCAGCACGGCGAGCGCCCCGCCCGGTTCACGTTCGGCGAGGAGCGAGGCCGTCACCGTGACCCCGTGCGCCTCCGCGTCCGTGAGTCCTTCCGGCCCCGGCAGCAGCTCCAGGACCAGTGGCCCCGCCTCCGCCAACGCCTTCGCGTCCTCCTTCGACCCCGGCGGGATCAGCGCCCCCGCCCGCGCCTCCACCTCCGCCCGCACCGCCGGATCCAGGGCGGTCGCGTGCTCCAGGCAGGCCAGCGCCAGCAAGGTCAGCCGGGGGGTGTCCGCCGCCAGAAGCCGGCGCAGCAGCACCGCCCGCTCGCCGGGCCGGGCGTGGGCCACGGCCATGCGGATCACGTCCTCCCACTGGGTGTCGTCCGCACGGCCCGCGATGACGTCGAGGTGGCCCTCCTCGACCGCGTACCGCGCGCCCAGGTAGTCCTGGAAGGTGCGGTGGACGAAGTCCAGGGTCCCTTCCCCGGGCCGCCGGAGCAGTCCGCTGCGCAATACCAGCGCCCGCAGGACCGTCACCGCGTCACCCTGCCCCGCCGCCGAGGCGACCGACGGCAGCGCGCGCTCCACGATCCCCTCGGCCGTGGCGAGGTCCATCTCCGTGCGCCCGCTCAGCACCAGCGCGTACGCCAGCCGCTGGAGCAGTTCCAGCTGCGCCTCCTCGCTCAGCTCAACCGCATCCATGCCCCGCTCCCGGTCCCGGCGGGCGAGCAGCATCGTGAGGGCGGCGTCGTACAGCTCCTTGCGTCCCGTGGGGAGGTAGCCCCGTCGTTCCCGGTGCAGGGCGCAGATCAGGCCGCACATCAGCGGGTTGGTGGCGAGGCGGGCCAGGTCGCGCTTGGTGCGCAGGGCGTCCAGCAGTTTCCCCTCGTACTCGGGCGCCTGGGCGGCCGCGTGCCAGCGCTGTACGAAGGTCGCGACGTCGTCCTGGCGCATCGGCGTGAGTGCCAGTTCCCGGAAGCCCTCGGCGGCCAGCCAGTCGGGGCGTACGGCGGTGGGGCGGGAGGTGAGCAGCCAGCGGTTGCCGGGGAAGGCGCGGATGAGGGCGAGCAGCCAGTCGCGGGTGCGGTGCCGTTCGGCGGCGGGGATCTCGTCCAGGCCGTCGACGAGGACCAGGCCCCGGCCGGCCGTGAGGACGCGCTCGGCCCAGCCCTCGGGTGGAGTGAGCGGGCAGCCCACGGCGGTGAGGAAGGCCGCCGGGGCGGGGAGGGTGCCCGCACGGATCAGGGTGCGCAGCGGCAGGACGTACGGGACCCGGTCGCCGTCCCGGGTGGCGGTCACCGCCAGCCACTGCACGAGGGTCGTCTTGCCGGAGCCGGCGTCGCCGCGCAGCAGCACGCGGTCGTGGGTGAGGAGGGCGTCCTCGGCGGACAGGCGGACGGTGCGTTCCGGTTCGGTGTGCTCTCCCGGGAGGGCGGCACGCTCCTCGGTGCCGGTCGCCTCCAGGCTCAGGTAGGCGACCTCCAGGGGCCACCTCTCCGGGGAGTCGCGCAGGTCGATGCCGTAGATGGTGATGTGGTTGTACTGCTCGGCCGCGTACGGCAGGTATCGGCGCTCGAAGGCGGTGTCCCGGGCGTCCGGGCGTGGCGTGCGGGTGATCAGCTCGTCGACCTTGGCGATCAGCTCGGCCTGGCCGCGGGTCTGGGCCACCAGGGTGCGGGCGACGAAGGTGGAGCGTCGGGTGAAGAACTCCAGGATGTGCAGGCAGGCCCATTCCGTCGCGGAGTCGAGGAAGTAGCAGGCGTCGGCGGACAGGACGCCGAAGGCGCCGTCCCCCCGGTACTGCAACTGCTTGGCCAGCTCCCGGTGCCCCAGCCGCACCGCCTGTACGTCGTCCATGTCCAGGTCGCCCAAGGCGAGCAGCCGCGTGGCCAAGGCGTCGGCGACGGCGGTCTCCTCGTCGCGCGGGAAGGGCGGCTCGCCGGGGGAGTCCAGGGACGCCCCGACCAGCCGCCCCGCGAGCCTGCGCACCTCCTTCTCGCCGAGCGTGCGCTGCTCGCCCCGGAACGCCACGAGGTGGGTCAGCCGGACCGGCCGGTCGACCAGTCCGGCGCCGGGGCCGCCCGTCGCGAAGAGCTTCTTCACCAGCGGGGCGACCAGGCTGGACGCCAACTTCCCGCCGAGTACCGCCGGTTCCATGCGCCACCCCCGTGGTTGTTCGACGGGGGGAGCCTATCGGGCGTCAGGACAGCTGGCCGTCGTAGTCCGGGAGCTTGAAGGTCCTCTCGGCGTGGCCGCCGGACAGGTCGGTGGCGCTGTTGCCGATGTTCGCGATGATCGTGTAGCCCTTCGACTCGATCTCGGCGCGCTGTTCGGTCTTGTACTCGGCGACGTCCCGGAACAGGTCGAGGAAGCCGCGGACGTGGAGACCGGAGGACTCGTAGCCGGCGCGGGCGAGGTTCCACTCGGTGGGCGCCTCGATGATGCCCGGGCGGGCGGTCACGAAGAACAGGGCGACGCCGTGCTCCTGGGCGTACTGGGCGGCCTCCAGGACCGGCCGGTTGGCGGGCTGCGGGTAGCTGAAGCCGAAGTCGGTCTCCAGGGAGGTGTTGTCGATGTCGAGGACGATCGCCTGCTTCTCGCCGGGGGCGGCGTCGGCGATCCGCTCCTTCAGGTAGGGCAGGGCCTTGTCCATCACGGCCCGGCAGTCCTTCTGCCAGGTGTCGTAGTCGACGTCCGCCGCCGCAGCGGTCGCGGTCGCCGTGGCGCGCGGCGTCTGGGCCGGGGCGGCGACGGCCGGTGCGACCGTCGCGGTGAGCGCCGCCGCGGTGACGGCGGCCGTGCCCGCGGCGCGCCTCCAGGTACGCCGGGACTGGCGGGCCTGTCTGTTCTGTCCGGTCTGTTCGGTCATGGGGGGTTGGGGTCCTCTCATGCCTGCGCGGGTGCCTGACGGCAACAAAGTTGTCGCGTGCATGCTTGCCCCAACAAGTGGCTGCACGGCAACGATTGGGTTACTGAGTAGTAGTCACCTGGCCCGAGCCCGGCCTCACGCCGTGATCTCCACCCCGTCCGGCACGTTCCGCACCCGCGGCAGCCGGGGGTTGACCCGCAGTACCCGCAGCCGGGGGAAGCCGGACAGCCAGGAGACGTCCGTGTCGGGCAGCTCCGCGTTGAGCCAGAGGTGGGTCAGCTGCTCGGGTGCCAGGCCCGCCAGCAGCTCCTCGGCGCGCATCACGCCGGCCACCTGGATGCGCGGGCGCCCGCCGAGTTCGCGCAGCGCCGCCAGTTCGGTGGTGTCGGCGACGGGGAAGTAGAGGCCGTCCGGGTCCAGGTGGGCGATGATCTCGTGGGCGTACCGCTCGGTGTCGAAGTGCCGCCAGCCCCGGGCGAGTTCGGTGCGGACCGGCAGGGCGGAGCGGGACCGGAGGCGGGCCAGGTAGTCGATGGCGGCGTCGTCCTGGACGCGGGTGGCGGTGATGGCGAGCAGCAGTGCCTGCCGGTCGTCGGGGACCTGCCCCGGGTCGGGCAGCAGCTCCAGGACGATGGGGCCGACCCAGCCCAGCCCGCGGGCGGCCGGCTCGGTGGTGGGGCGCACCAGGTTCTTCGTACGGTCGTGGACGAGCCGCTGGACGGCCGGGTCGAGTTCGGTGACGTGCTCCAGACAGGCCGCGGCCATCAGCCGGCGGTGGTTGATCTGCGGGCGGCGCAGTCCGGGCGCCGCCGCGAGCAGCCGCTCCAGGAACTGGGAGCACTCTTCGGGGCGGGCGTGGGCGGCGGCCATACGGATGACCTCCTCCCATTCGGACTGGTGGGCGTGGTCCACCAGCGTGGGGAACCGTCCGCGCGCCACGATCTCCTTGGCGGCCAGATAGTCCTGGAAGGTGCGGTGGACGAAGTCGACCGACTCGCCCGAGCGTTCGCGCAGCAGGCCGGTGCGGTGCAGCAGATGGCGGAAGATCTTCGCGCCGTCCCCCTGCGCTCGGGCGGCGGGCATGGCGGGCAGCGCGGCGTCCAGGATGCCGACCGCCCGCTCGCGCGTCAGCTCGGACGCGTCCTCCTCCAGCATCGCGTGGGCCAGCTTCTGCAGCAGCCGCTCCCGGGTGCTCTGCTGGAGCCGCACGTCGTCGGCGTACAGCACGTCCCGCTCGGGGTCGCGGCGCTGGAGCAGCATCTCCAGGGCGGCGTCGTACAGCTCCTTGCGGCCGCTGGGGAGGGAGCCGGCGCGGTCTCGGTTCAGGGCGCATATCAGGCCGCACATCAGGGGGTTGGTGGCGAGCTGGCGCAGCTCGCGGTAGATCCGCACGGAGTGCAGCAGCCGCTGCTCGTACTCGTCCAGCGCCCCCCGTTCCCGCTCCCGCGGCCCCGGTGACCTGCTCTGCTCGTCCAGCCGGGCCGCCGAGTGCCAGTCCCGGATGAACCGCGTCACCTGGTCCCGCGACATCGGGGCGAGGGACAGCTCGACGAAGTCCTCCTCGGCCAGCCCGCCCCCCGAGAGCCAGCCGTCCGACACGGCGGAGGGCCGGGAGGTGACCAGGCAGGCGTTGCCGGAGAAGACGCGCAGCAGCCGGCGGAGCCGGTCGCGCAGCTCGCCGCGCGTCTTCTCCGGCGCCTCGTCGATGCCGTCGACCAGCAGAAGGGCACGGCCCGCGAGCAGGGTGCGCACCACCCACCCCTCCGGCGCCCGGTCGGCCAGCGGGTGCCGGACCGCGTGCAGGAAGTCGTCCGGCGCCGGAAAGCCCTCGCGGGCGAAGCGGCGTACGGGCAGGACGAAGGGGACCCGGGAGCCCTGGCGGGCGGCGGCCACGGCCAGCCACTGGACCAGCGTGGTCTTGCCGGAGCCCGCGCCGCCGCGCAGCAGCACGCGTTCGTGGTCCTCCAGGGCGCGGTCCGCGAGCAGGACGGTGCGCTGCTCGTCCTCCGCGCCGCCCACGCCGCCGCTGCGCTCCTCCGCCTCCAGGCTCAGGTAGGTCTCCTCCAGCGGCCAACGGTCCGGAGCGTTGGGGAAGTCCACGCCGACGATGGTCAGCCAGCCGTGCCGCCGGGCCACCCACTGGGCGTACTCGGCCTCGAACGCCGCGTCCTCCTCGGACCGTTCGGGCTGCCGGGCCGCCGCCTCCGCGTCGCCCAGGTCGACCAGCTGGGCGATCCGGCCGGCCCGCCCCGCCAGGTGGCGCTGGAGGTAGGGGGAGCGCCGCACCAGGTGGTGCAGGACGTGCAGGCACACGGACACCAGCAGCGCGTCGTGGAACCAGGCGGCGTCCGGCGACAGTTCCCGGTCCGCGCCCTGCACCGCGCCCCGCAGCCGCCGCGCGTAGTCCTGCGGGCCGAGCCGTACCGCGTCGGCGTCGGTGATGTCGACCTCGGCGACCGCGAGGAGGGTGCGGGCCAGGACATCGACGACCGGGGCCAGTTCGGCGGTGGGCGCGGCGTGCCGCTCGGCCGCGAGGTGGACCAGGTCGGCGGCGGTGCGGTGGACGTCGTCCGGGGTGGCGGACGCGTCCCGGCCGTGCCAGGTGACGAGGCCGGGGACCGGTTCGGAGAACACGGGCGGCCGGACGGGCTCGCGGAAGAGTCTGCGGACGAGAGGGGCGGCCAGGTCGGACGGCGTGCGGACGACGGAATCCATGGATGTGGGTTACCCCTGGTGGTGGGTGTGGGACGGCTGTTGGGAAGGTCCCCGGGCGAATTCCATGCCGGTCGGCAGCTCCTGGGCCACGGCCGTGTCCACGTCACCGGCCACGTGGACCGTTTCCAGAGCGGGGAACGCCGACAGCCAGGCCAGGCCCTCGACCGGATGCGGAGCCTCCAGCGCCAGGTACGTGAGGCGCTCCGGCACGATCAGTTCGGTCAGGTCCTCGACCCGGTACGCCCCGCGGACCACGATCTGCTCCCAGCCGCCCATCGAGCGCAGCGTGCGGAGGTCGTCGGGCGTGGACACCTGCACGGGCCACTGTTCGGGCAGGTGGGCGAGGATCTCGCGGGCGTACTGTTCCCGGTCGAAGCGGTGCCAGGAGTCGGCCAGGATTACCTGGACGTCCCGCCCGGGGTGGGTCCGGAAGCGGGTCAGGAAGTGCAGTGCCGCCTCGCTGCCCACCTCGACGGCCGTGCCGACCACGATGGCAGCGGTGATGTCGTCGGTCTCCTCCGGGCCGGGGAGCAGCCCGAGCACCAGGTCGCCGCCCCGGCGCGCGACCTCGCTGCCGAGCTCGAAGGTGGCCGGCGGGACGAGGGCGGCCAGGTGTTCCTCCACCCGCTTCCGTACCCCGGGGTCCACCTCCGCCGCGTACCGCAGTCCGGCCGCCGCCAGCAGCGTGCCGCGCGGGGTGCCCAGCTCGGTCAGCCGGCGCAGCATCCGTTCCGCCTCCTTCGGCCGGGCATGCGCGAGGCCGAGCAGGATGACGTCCTCCCAGGCGTCGTCGCCGGCGTGGTCGACCAGCAGGTCGAAGTCCATCTCCTGCACGGCCAGCCGGGCACCGAGGTAGTCCTGGAAGGTGCGGTGGAGGAAGTCCGCCCGCCCCTCGGCGGGCTCGCGCAGCAGTCCGGAGCGCAGCAGCAGCGCGTGGTAGACCTCCTCGTCGCCGGTGCCGGTCAGGTTCAGCGCGGGCAGCGCACGGCCGATGATCTGCAGGGCCTCGGCGCGGTCCATCTCCTGGCGGCCGTTGCGGATCAGCCACCACGCCAGCTTCTGCAGCAGCTGCACCTGGACCGCGTACGGCAGTCGCGTCCCGTCGGGATCGTGCAGCTCCCGTTCCCGGTCCCGGCGCTCCAGGAGCATGGTCAGGGCGGCCTCGTAGAGGGACCTGCGGTCCTGGGGCAGGAAGCCGCGCCGGTCGCGGTGCAGGGCGCACAGCATGCCGCACATGAGCGGATTGGTGGCCAGCCGGTTCAGTTCGGACGTGGTCCGCACGGACCCCAGCAGCGACTCGCCGACCGACTCCGCCACCCCGGCCGCGCGGTGCCAGCGCCGTACGAAGGTGGCGATGTCGTCCTGGGACATCCGGGCGAGCACGCGCTCACCGAAGCCCTCCGCGGCCAGCCAGTCCTCCGGTACGGCCGAGGGGCGGGAGGTGACCAGCCACAGGTTCCCGGGGAAGGCCCGCACCAGCTCGCGCAGCCAGCGCCGGGCGGCGGCGCGGCGGTCGCCGGCGATCTCGTCGATGCCGTCGACCAGCAGCACCCCGCGCCGGGCCCGCAGGACGCGCTCCACCCATCCCGGCGGCTGCTCCCCGGCGACGGGACAGCCGACCGCCCGCAGGAAGTCGCCGGGAAAGGGCAGCTCGGCCCCCGGCCGGACGATCCGGCGCATCGGCAGCACGAACGGCACGCGTCCGATGAGGTGGGTCAGCCCGTGGTCGTAGGCGCGTCCGGCCGCCGTCACCGCGAGCCACTGCACCAGGGTGGTCTTGCCGGAGCCGGCGACGCCGCGCAGGAACACCTGGTCCTGGCCGGCGAGCACCTGCTCGGCGGCCACGGTCAGGTACTCGGCGTCCCGGCGGCCCGCCCGCCCTGCCGCCTGCGGCCGGGTCGCCTCCAGGCTCAGGTACGCCGTGTCCAGCGGCCACTCGCGGGTCCCGGCGTCCAGCCCGTAGATGGTGAGCGTGCCGTACCGATCGGCGATGTGACCGGCGTAACGCTCCTCGAACCCGGCGTCCTCGGCCGACTGGGACGGCAGGCGTTCCAGGAGTACGTCGACGGCCTGGACCAGCCGGGCCAGCTGCTGGGTCTGGACGGTCTGCTGGCGGGCGACGTAGGTGGAGCGCTGGGTGAGGAAGTTCAGGATGTGCAGCGAGGCGGTGTGCAGCAGCCGCTCGTACAGCAGCAGGCCGCCCTCGCCCAGGCCGTACGGGGACAGCGGCACGTTCGTACGCAGCTCGCGGGCGAAGCGGTCCGGTCCGAGCCCGACGGCCTCGTAGTCCTCGATGGTGATCTCGCCGAGCCGGGCGAGGGTGCGGGCCAGGGCGTCCTTGACGGCCGTCGCCTCGGTGGCGTCGACGGGCCGCTCCCGCGGTCCGGCCGCCGCGAGCGCCCTGCGGACCAGCTCTCCGGCGACCTTGTCGACGTCCCTGGGCGTGACGCTCCGCTTCTCGCTCCGGAAGGACACCAGCGCCGATATCCGCACCGGCCGGTCGACGAGCCCGGCCCCCGGCCCGTCCCGGACGAAGAGCCTGCGGACGAGTGGAGCGACCGCGCTGGACGCGACACGGGCCCCGAGTGCTGTGACGTCGACCATGTTCCGAGCCTAGGCGAACGCCCTTGAGCCGGGGGCGGGTTAGCCGGGACGGGAGTAGCCCCCGTCACATTCACCGGCCCTTCGATCATGGCCGCCGGTGACATGCCGCACAGGCGATTCGGCCTGTACTACGAGGAATAGTGGAAGCCGCAAGAACTACGAAAACGGACACATCGGACCAGAGTGGTGGTCGGTTTCCGGGGCTCTGAGCTGGTTTTGTCCAGAATGAGGGCTCTGTCGAGACTCGTGAAGTTTCGTGCTGAAGTACTAAATAACGTCGTAGGTCACACCTTTGTGCGGTTCGGGCCCGCCGGGTTACCAAGGTGGAGCCCGCCCGACGAGCGCCCTGTGCGTCCCGCCGGAGGGGCTTTCCTCTGCACCCGTCCCCATGAGGTTCGAATGTTCTCGCGTGTCACGTCCCGTTCTTCCCGTACGACCATCCGCACCCGCGCCGCGGTGATGGCCGCAGGCATCGGAGCCTCGGTCGCACTGGGAGCCGGGGTCGCGGCCGCCACCGGCACCACGGCGGCTTCCAGCACCTCCACCGCCGCGAGCGCCGTCGAGGCCCAGGCCGCGGCGCAGGCCAAGGCGGCGAAGGCCGAGAAGGCCGGCGCGAAGACCGTCGCCGCCAAGAAGACGGCCACCAAGAAGAAGGCCGCCTCCTGGGTGGACCCGGTCAAGAAGTACAAGCTCACCGCGAGCTTCGCCCAGAACGGCGGCATGTGGGCCTCCAAGCACAGCGGCCAGGACTTCGCCGTGCCGATCGGCACCAACGTCGTCGCCGCGCACGGCGGCACCGTCGTCAAGGCCGGCGGCAACGGCGCCGGTGACGGCCCCGCCTACGGCAACGCGATCGTGATCAAGCACGGCAACGGCACGTACTCCCAGTACGCGCACCTGTCCAAGATCAACGTGAAGGCCGGCCAGATCGTGAAGACCGGCCAGTCCATCGCCAAGTCCGGCAACACCGGCAACTCCAGCGGTCCGCACCTGCACTTCGAGATCCGTACGACCCCGAACTACGGCTCGGCCGTCGACCCGGTCTCCTTCCTGCGCTCCAAGGGCGTGACCGTCTGAGGAGCAGGGCTACGCGCCTGATGAGCCCCGGTGTGCCTGGGTGACCAGATCGGTGGCGACCTCGAGAACAGCCGCGCGCTGTTCCTCGGGGTCGCCCTCGAGGTCGCTGAGGACGAACATCCCGGCGTGCAGCGTGAACAGCGCACTGACACAGCGGACCTGGTCGACCAGGTCCGCTTCCGGGTCGATGAGGCTGTCGCGCAGGCCGAGCATGCGGGTCTTGAACATCTCGCCGATGCGCAGGTCCCGCACCGTCGCCTGGTTCTCCTGCATGAAGCGGAACAGTGGTGCCGCGCCCGCCAGCGCCTCGCTGTAGCGGCGGATGATCTCCTGTTTGGTCTCCAGGGTGTGCGGCTGCTCACGCGCCCACGCGATCAGGTCCTCCATGGGCCGTGAGAGATCCCCGAAGATGCTGACCAGGATCTCTTCCTTGGTCTTGAAGTGGTAGTAGAGCGCGGCCTTGGTGACGTCCAGGCTCTCGGCGATCTCGCGCAGCGAGGTCTTCTCGTACCCCTGCTCGGCGAAAAGTTCGAGTGCCACGTCCTGGATGCGCTGGCGGGTGTCCCCGCGGCGTCGCTGCTGCTTGGTGCCGTCCATCGTGCCGCCCATCCTCCTACGCGCCGCCTGTTCCACGCACTTTCCGAAAAACTTACTTGACGACCGGCTAGTTACGCGTCTAGCTTCCCGAGTGTAGTCAACTTGCCGGGCGGCAAGTAAGCAGGCGAGCGGAACAGCGGTGGCTGGGGGAGTGGGAGCGATGACGGACACACCAGGAGCAGGGACGGACGCGCCGGGCGGGCAAGCCGGCGACACCGGCGGCGGCAAGCAGCCGAAGAGCGTGCGGGTGGTCCTGCTCGCGCTCATGATCGCGATGATGCTCGCGATGCTCGACAACATGATCATCGGCACCGCGATGCCGACGATCGTGGGCGAGCTGGGCGGCCTGGAGCACCTTTCCTGGGTCGTCACCGCCTACACCCTCGCGACCGCGGCCTCCACCCCGCTCTGGGGCAAGATCGGCGACATGTACGGGCGCAAGGGCTCGTTCATGACGTCGATCGTGATCTTCCTGATCGGCTCGGCGCTCAGCGGCATGGCCCAGGACATGGGCCAGCTCATCGGCTTCCGCGCCGTCCAGGGCCTCGGCGCCGGCGGTCTGATGGTCGGCGTCATGGCCATCATCGGCGACCTGATACCGCCGCGGGAGCGCGGCAAGTACCAGGGCATGATGGCCGGCGTCATGGCGCTGGCGATGATCGGCGGACCGCTGGTCGGCGGCACCATCACCGACCACTGGGGCTGGCGCTGGTCCTTCTACATCAACATCCCGCTCGGCGCGGTCGCGCTGGTCGCCGTCAGCGCCGTACTGCACCTGCCGAAGAAGCGCAGCCAGGCGCGCATCGACTACCTGGGCGCCGCGCTGCTGACCGTCGGCATCACCGCCATCGTGCTCGTCACCACCTGGGGCGGCACCGAGTACGCCTGGACCTCCGCGCGGATCATGGAGCTGATCGGCATCGGCGTCGCCGCGCTGGTCGGGTTCACGTTCTGGCAGACCCGGGCCGCCGAGCCGATCATGCCGCTGCACATCTTCCGCAGCCGCAACTTCACGCTGATGTCCCTCATCGGCTTCATCGTCGGCTTCGTGATGTTCGGCGCCACCCTCTTCCTGCCGCTGTACCAGCAGGCGGTGCAGGGCGCGTCCGCCACCAACTCCGGGCTGCTGCTCCTGCCGATGCTGGGCGCGATGCTCGTCACGTCGATCGTCGCCGGGCGGGTCACCACCAGCACCGGGCGCTACAAGATCTTCCCGGTGGTCGGCGGCGCCCTGATGACCGTCGGGCTGTACCTGTTGTCGATGATGGACACCGACACCAGCCGCTTCACCTCCGGGGTGTACATGGCCGTCGTCGGTCTCGGCATGGGCTGCCTGATGCAGATCACCATGCTGGTGGCGCAGAACAGCGTGGAGATGAAGGACATGGGCGTCGCGTCCTCGTCCACCACCCTCTTCCGCACCCTCGGCTCCTCCTTCGGCGTGGCGATCATGGGCGCGCTCTTCAACCACCGGGTGCAGGACGTCATGGCGGAGAAGGCCGGGGCGCTGGGCTCCGAGGTCACCGAGCAGTCGGCGCAGCTGGACGCGGCGAGCCTGGCCGAGCTGCCGGAGGCGGCGCGCGTGGCGTACCAGGACGCGGTCTCCTCCGGCACCCACGGCGCGTTCCTGCTCGGCGCCCTGGTGGCGGTGGTCGCCCTGGTCGCGGCGTTCTTCGTCAAGGAGGTCCCGCTGAAGGGGGCGGGCCCGAAGGCGGCCGACGCCCCGGCCGACGGCGACGGCGACACGGCGGCGGCGAAGGCACCGGTGACCGGCGGCGACGACACGGCCGCGGCGAAGGCGCCGGTGACCGAGGCGGTGTGACGCCTGCCTGTCACAAGAGCCTCCGGGCGGCCCCGGCCACCCGGAGGCCTTCGTCGTGGGCCCCTCACCTCCTGCGCGCGGTGACCAGGGCGAAGGAAAGGAACTCCCCGCCGTCGGTGGTGAGCATGTCGATGACGGCCTGGTCGTCCGCGCTCCGGCCGCCCGCCCGGTGCCCGGCCCCCGCCCGGGCCCACAGCAGCCAGTCCCGCCAGGCGTCCTGCTGCAACCGCGCGGAGGTGACGTCCACCAGCTCGGTGATCCCCCACTGGAAGCGCCACCACTCGGCGGTGTGCCAGGCCATCGCCTCCCACCCGACCACGTCCTTGATGTGCGGCGGAATGGCCCCCAGCTCGCGCACCTCCCGCGTCAGGGCGGGCGTCGCCATACCCAACTGCCCACCGGGACGCAGGAACCGGACGAGATACGGCAGGTAGCTGTCCGCCGTCCCGAAGTACTCGAACGCGTCGACGCTTACGACGGCGTCGAAGCTCTCCTCCTCGAACGGCAGGGCGTGCGCCTCCGCCCGCACCGCCGTCACCCGGTCGCCGACCCCCGCCCCGGCGAAGACGGCCGCGGCCTCCTCCGGGGCGATCCACCAGTCGGCCGCGACGACCTCGGCGCCGTACTCACGGGCCAGGAACACCGAGGTCGCACCCTTGCCGGAGCCGAGGTCGAGTATCCGCATCCCCGGTCGCAGATCGAGATCCCGGGCGAGGTCCTCCAGCAGCCACAGGGGATTGGGGCCCATGTCGAGGCCGAGCAGCCAGGCTGGGTCGTAGCGGGAGGAGCGCGGATAGCGGTCGGGGCGTACGAGATCACTCACAGAAGTCACGACCATGGACCCAAGCGGATCGCCCTGCCGGGCACAACCGGGTTTCGCCGGCCCGGTGGCTAGGGAGGTGGCTGCGGAGACGCCGGGAGGGCGGAAACCGGGGGCGTGGCATGGATGGAAACAGCGGAGGAGACGGCGGAAGACCTCTCCGACGGGCGGAGCTGATCGGCGCCGCCGGGACCGCGGTCCTTCCGGTCGCCGCGGTCGTCCTGGTGGGCGTGAAAGCCTCGTTGCCCTGGTGGGCGGTGGCCGGTCCGGCCGTGCTGACGGCCGGGCTCGCGGGCTGGGCCGGGGTGCGGACCGTCCGGCGGCGCGCCGTGCGCGACGAGGCCCTGGAGCCGGGCGAGAAGGTCCTCGGCACCTACACCGTCCGGCCTCCCTACCGCGAGCACACACCGCCCGCAGCGCACGAGGGCCCGCAGTACCAGCTCCTGGTGACCAGCCACGGCCTGCAACTGTGGGAGCGTTCCGCACTGCTGTGGCGCCACCCATGGCCGGAGCTGCGCGTACTCGTCGACGGCCCGCGCCTGCGCGTCCACCACGAGGGACACGAGGCCGGGATCATGCTGCTGGAGCCGGCGGGCGCCGCCCAGGAGGTACGCCTCGTCGCCGCACGCCACGCGGCGGGCTGAGGGTTCGGTCACGGAGGCGGCGCCGACGGAACCGCGCGGCTGACGCACTCGAACCACACCGTCTTGCCCTGCCCGTCGGCGTACGGCGTGACGCCCCACCGGTCGGCCACCGTCCCGACGATCACGAGCCCGCGCCCGCCCTCGCCCAGCGCGTCGGCTGCCACCGGCACAGGCAGCTTCGGGCAGCCGTCGGCGACCTCCACGCGCACTCCACCGGGGTACAGCAGGAAGCACACCCGGCAGCGGCGGCCGGGCACGTGCCGTACGACGTTGGCCACCAGCTCCGTGAGCGCCAGCTCGGCGGCGTCGGCCACGTCCCGCAGGCCCGAGCGGACGAGGTACAGCCGCAGTACGCGGCGCAGATGACGGGCCGAGTGCGCGCCCATGGCGAACTCGGCGTGGTACTGGCTCTCAACGTCCGCCGCCTGCGGACCGGTTGCATGATTCACATCACAAGGCTGCGACGCACTGCGTACGCTCGACTACGCACAGGAACGAACGCCGTGAGGTGTTGCCGTCCGCAGTCCCGGAGTGAGGTGCCGCAGTGGCCAACATCCAGTCCCTCGACCCGACCGCTTCCCCGCTCGACTACTACGGCTGGGAACTGCGCCGCCAGCGCGAGGCGCACGGCCTCCGGCAGGGCCAGCTCGGCGAGATCATCTTCTGTACCGGTTCACTGGTCGGCCAGATCGAGACCACGAAGAAGGTCCCGACGCGGGACTTCTCCGAGCGGGTGGACGCCGCGCTGGGCACGGACGGTTTGTTCTCGCGGCTGATCGGGCTGGTGCTGCGCAGCCAACTCCCCACGTGGTTTCAGCCGTACGCAGAGATGGAGGCGAAGGCGGCGTACATCTCGACGTATCAGGCGCAGTTGGTCTACGGGCTGTTGCAGACGGAGGAGTACGCGCGGGCGGTGCTCGCCACTGGCATGCCGGACGACTTGGAAGGCCTGCTGGCCGCCCGGATGGAACGCCAGCGCATTCTGGAGCGTGAACAGCCGCCGCTGGCCTGGGTGGTGCTGGACGAGGCGGTATTGCACCGGCCGATCGGTGGGCGCGAGGTCATGCGGCGGCAACTGGCCCGGCTGTTGGAGTTCGCCGGTCACCGGTGGATGCATGTGCAGGTGCTGCCGAACGAGGCGGGGGCACACGCCAGCCTCGCTGGTTCATTCACCACCATGCGCTTCGACGACAACCCGGACATCGTCTACACCGAGGACATCATCTCCGGCCACATGACGGCCAATCCGGAGACCATCAGGGAAGCCGCTCTCCGTTACGCTCGCTTGCAGGCTGCCGCCCTCTCCGTGGAGGATTCGGCGGAACTGATCATGCGGGTGATGGAGGAACGCTATGGACACGGCTCCCAGCTTGAGGAACACCCAGTGGCGTAAGTCCAGTTACAGCGGGAACACCGGCGGCGAATGCGTCGAGTGCACCGTCACCGGCGGCGCCGCCTGGCGCACCTCCTCGTACAGCGGCCCCAACGGCGGCGACTGCGTCGAGGTAGCTGACAACTGCCCCACCGGTGCCGTCCCCGTGCGCGACAGCAAGAATCCGTCCGGCCCGGTCGTCACCGTCGGGGCCGGTGCCTGGCAGGCGTTCGTCGGCGGTCTGCGCTAGCGCCGCCGCCGCGCTGGTCACTCCTCCAGGGCGGCCTGCCGGGCAAGGAACTCCTCGAACGCCGCCTTCTGCTTCGGGTCCATGAAGCCCTGGCGGACATTGCGGGCCGTCTCCTCCAGCCAGTGCGCCTCGCCCGGGTCCAGGAGCTCGGCGACCACCACGCCGTCGCGGGCGACCGCCGTGCGTCCTCCGACGCGACGGCGGTAGAGCGTGAAGGCGCCGTACTCCGCCGGATGAGCCAGCTCCGGCTCCTCCCTCTCCTCCGGCCCGGCCCGGTCGGCGGCGACCCTCGGCGGGTAGGCGGCGGGAGCCCAGTGCTCCCACAGCGCCAGCGTCGCCGCGGGCACGAGCACCGCGTGTTCCGAAGGCCGGCCTCCCTCCCACACGAACGTGACCGTGACGGGCTCACCGACGGCCTCGGCCAACCCAAGCACCCGCTCCACCTCGTCGTTGACCGGGTAACTCACCTCTGCGTCGATCCGTATCCCCATGGCGCCCCAGGCTACGGACGGCCTCTGACACCGCCCGCGCCTCCACCGGCCACCGTCAGTGCCCCGTGCCACCATCGGCGTATGGACAAGCTGCGGCAGTTGCGGCCGGCGAAGGACGCCATGGACCGGGACTGGGCCGCGCACGCGGGGTACTCCCGGTATCACTTCCTGCGCGCCTTCAAGAGGCGTACCGTGTCCGGTTCCTCCGGGAGCCGCAGGAACGCCCGTACGGCATGGGACCAACCTAGGACCGGCCCGGAGAGCCGCTCTTGGCGCGGTCCGGCAGCATCGGGTAGCTCCCGGTGTTCGTCGGTGCGTGCTCCGGCAGCCACAGCACGGCGACCGCGCCCTCGGCCGGTACGTGCTCCGGGGCGCCGGCGGGCCGTACGTTGCGGAAGGTGAGCCGGGCGCCCAGTACCCGCGCCTGACCGGCCGCGATGGTCAGGCCCAGACCGTGCCCGCGGCCCGCCCGGTCCGTGCTGCCGGTGCGGAAGCGGCTCGGGCCCTCGGCGAGGAGGGCCTCGGGGAAGCCCGGCCCGTGGTCGCGGACCCGGATCACCCGGCCCTCGACGCTGACCTCGACGGGGGGCCGGCCGTGCCGTGCCGCGTTGGCGAGCAGGTTGATCAGCACGCGCTCCAGGCGTCGCGGGTCGGTGGTGACCTCCGACTCGTGGATCACCCGCACCTCCACGTCCGGGTCCTTGGCCGCCACCCGCCGGGACACGAAGTCGCCCAGCATGATGTCCTGCAGCTCGGCCCGCTCCGAGGCCCCGTCGAGCCGGGCCACCTCCAGGACGTCCTCGACCAGCGTCCGCATCGCCTTCGCGCGGTCGAGGACCAGCTCGGTCGGGCGGCCCGGCGGCAGCAGCTCGGCGGCGGTGAGCAGGCCGGTCACCGGGGTGCGCAGCTCGTGCGCGATGTCCGCGGTGACCCGGCGCTCGGCATCCAGCCGCTTCTGCAAGGCGTCCGCCATCGCGTCCACGGCGCTCGCGAGGTCGTCGGTCTCGTCCCGGACGACCCCGCCGATGGCGTCCCTCACGCGGACGTCCGGCTCGCCGTTGGCGACCTGGTGCGCGGCGGCGGCGGCCTTGCGCAGCCGGCGCGACAGCTGGCCGCCGATGAGCACGCCGAGCGCGCTGCCACCGAGGACGACCGCGATGGAGCCGATGACCAGGGCCTGGTCGAGGTCCTTGAGGATGTCCGCGCTGCGGTCGGTGAACCCGGAGTGCAGGGACATCACGTGCCCGTCCTTGAGCGGCACGGCGGCCCAGATGTCCGTCACCCCGTCGGCCCGCTCGGAGACGTACGTCGCCCGCCGCCCGTTCTCGACCTTGCGGCGCAGCTCCGCGGGCAGCTCGGGGTCGTCGATCTTGGCGTTCGGGAAGTTCTGCCGTCCGGACAGCTCGTAGTTGCGCTGGGCGATCAGGACCCGGTCGTCCGCGAGGTCACGCGCGTTGTCCAGCATCGACACCCGGGCCGCGTTGTGCACGACCAGGCTCAGCACGACCGCCACCAGCGCGCCGACCAGCGCGATGGCCGCGCTGAGCTTCCAGCGCAGCCCGGTACGGATGCTCAGCCTCGTACGGAAGAACCCCCGCATGTCCCTGTATCCCCGAATCCCCGCTCAGGCCTTCAGCTTGTAGCCGAAGCCGCGGACCGTCTCGATACGGTCCTGACCGATCTTGGTACGCAGTCGCTGCACATGGACGTCGACGACGCGGGTGTCACCGCCCCAGCCGTAGTCCCACACGCGCTCCAGGAGCTTGTCGCGCGAGAGCACCGTGCCCGGCGCGGAGGAGAACTCCAGCAGCAGCCGCATCTCGGTCGGGGTGAGCGCCACCGGCCGCCCGGCCCGGCGCACCTCCATGCCGTCGGTGTCGACCTCCAGCTCGCCGAAGGCGAGCACGCCCCCGGTGTCGGCGGCGGCCCCCGCGTCCCCCCGGTCGCCGCCGCCCGCGTGCCCGAAGCGGCGCAGCACCGCGCGGATCCGGGCGACCAGCACGGCTCCGTCGAACGGCTTGGTGACGTAGTCGTCGGCGCCGGCCTCCAGCCCCAGTACGACGTCGATGGAGTCCGCCCGCGCGGACAGCATGATCACCGGCACGGTGGACTCGTCCCGGATCCGGCGGCACAGGCTGACGCCGTCCAGACCGGGGAGCATGACGTCGAGGAGCGCGATGTCGGGGCGGTCCGCCCGGAACGCCTCCAGGCCCGACAGCCCGTCGGGCATCGCGGTGACCGCGAAGCCGTCCCGCTCCAGGGCGAGCTGGGTGGCCTCGCGGATGACGTCGTCGTCCTCGACGAACAGGACGTGGGTCTGGTCTGCCATCCGGGTGCTCTCAGTCCTCGTGTGCGGTCACTCGGTAGACGCGGGGGGCGTGCGCCGCGTTCATTTCTCCGCCGGGGTTCACGTCTCCGCCGCGGTTCATGTCTCCGCCGGTGTTCATGTGTCCATCGGGGTCCTCATGTCTCCATCGGTCCGAGTGGCCCGATCGGTTCACGCGGCCCGACCGGTTCTCTCGCCGCGCGCGTCAGCTGTCCGGTTCCGGGACAGGGGTCGGCACGTTCCCGGCGGCGTTGCTGTAGTCGTTGTGGGTGCGGAACTCCTCGGCGAACCGGCCCGAGGCCCAGCGGTACGTGATCACGTTCTCGCCGGACGGACTGGACACCGGGTCGCCCTTCTCGTACACCTGCTTGGTCACCACCAGGTCGCCGCGGTCGATCTCCGCGTAGACCGGCGGCTCCTCGGCCCTGAACACATTCTGGTACGCGCCGTCCTCCTCGCGGTACACGTAACTGCCCACACCGACCGCGTCACCGCACGTCAGCACGTTGACGACGACGTCCTCGGCCGATCCCGACCCTCCGGTCAGCGTCCCGTACGACACGTCGACGGGGTACTCGTCGGCGACGCACGGCTTCAGCTCGCGCTTGACCTCCGCGGAGACCTTGGGGTCGGCCTTGACGAGCCGGACCGCGTCCACGCGGTCGGGAACCTCGGAGGGGGAGGCCGCGGGCGAGGAGGAGGCGGCGCCCGCCACCGCGTCCGCGTGGGCCGGCCCCTCGTCACGGGCGCCGGTGCCGCCCGCGCCGCAGCCGGAGAGGGAAAGGCCGAGGGCGACGAGCACGGCCACCGCCGTACTCGCCGCCTGCGTACTCCTCCGGGCGCCCCCGGATGATCGACCGACGGTCAGGCCGCGCAACGCTCCCGCTCCTCACGCTCCAGCGCCCGTGCGTCCAGATCGCGGGCGACCAGCTCCTCGCGGAGCCGGGCGAGCGCCCGGTGCAGCGTGCTCTTGACCGTTCCCGCCGACATGCCGAGGGCGGCGGCGGTCTCCTCCGTTGACATCTGCTCCCAGTGTCGCAGCACCACGACGCTGCGCTGCTTCGGGGCGAGCACCTTCATGACGTCCATCAGCAGGGCGCGGTCCGCGTGCTGCTCGGTGGAGTCGTCCACGCACGACTCCGGGAGCTGCTCGGTCGGCACTTCCTCCAGCTTCCGCGCCCGCCACCACTCGGTACGGGTGTTGATCATCACCCGGCGCAGGTAGGCGTCGGCCAGCCGCTTGTCCTCGATGGTCTCCCAGCGGCGGTACGTGCGCACCAGCGCGGTCTGCAGCAGGTCCTGGGCGTCGATGGGGTCCGGGACCAGGCGCCGGGCGCTGCGCAGCAGCGCGTCCTGCCGGGTACGGACGTACTCCTCGAACTCGAGCACCTCGCCCATGGTCAACCGCCTTCCGATCCGTAGCCCTGCTGTGCCTGCGGGGCACGAAAACGAAGGTAGGGAAGCGTTGTCACGGCGCTGTGCGAAGCAGCCTGCGGGGGGCCCTCGGCTGTCCGTCGGTTGTGTAACGGACGTCGGAACCGGCTTGAACGACAGCCCACTTGGCACCGACAACAGGTGATTCGTCCGATATGTGAGCTGTCACGGAAGCACCCGCCACCGCTGTGCTCCGGTTGTACGTCAGCTCAGCGGCAGCCGGTACAGCCCGTCCGCCAGCGGCTCCACCAGACCGTCGGCGACGAGGCCGTCCAGGGCCCGTGCGCGCTGGACCGGTTCGTGCCACACCTGGTCGAGAGCCGCCTGCGGCACCGGCCCGTGCGCCTCCCGCAGCACCGCGAGCAGCCGGCCGCGCACCTGCCGGTCGGTACCCGCGTACGTCTGGCCGCGCCGTGGCGGCCCGTCGTGCGCGGGCTTGCCGGCCAGCCGCCAGGCGCACTGGGCCGCGATCGGACAGCGGTGGCACGACTCGTTCTTCGCCGTGCAGACGAGCGCGCCCAGCTCCATGGAGGCGGCCGCCCAGCGGGCCGCGTCCGCCTCGTCGTCCGGCAGCAGTGCCCGCGCCAGCTTCCGCTCGGCGGCGGTGGTGGCGTTCGGCGGGTACTGCGCACCAGTGACCGCGCGGGCGAACACCCGGCGGACGTTGGTGTCCAGTACGGCGTGCCGCTGGCCGTAGGCGAAGGAGGCGACCGCGGCGGCCGTGTACTCGCCGATGCCGGGCAGCGCCAGCAGCTGGGCGTGGTCCGCCGGTACGTCGCCGCCGTGCCGTTCCGTTATGGCCGCGGCGGCGCCGTGCAGGCGCAGGGCGCGGCGCGGGTAGCCGAGCCGGCCCCAGGCGCGGACGGCCTCGCCGGGCGCCTCCGCGGCGAGGTCGGCGGGGCGCGGCCAGCGGGCCAGCCACTGCTCGTAGACGGGCAGGACGCGGCTCACCGGCGTCTGCTGGAGCATGAACTCACTGACCATCACGCCCCACGCGCCGGCCTCCGGGCGCCGCCACGGCAGATCGCGGGCGTGCTCGTCGAACCAGTTGATGACGGGGGCGTGCAGCGGCACACCGGACGCGGCCCGCTCACCGACCGGGACGGCGGCGGACGCCGGGGCACCGGAGGCGGCGGCGGAGGCCGGCGTCGCGGCGGGGTCGGAGGGGCCGTTGTGCGAGGGCTTCGTGGGCGCAGTCATGACCCTCCGATCCTGCCACGGGAGGACCACCGCGCGGGCGCACCGCCACCCGGTATCGGCCACGACCCCTGACGATCGACAGGGGCGCCGCCCCGCCGCCCGCTTGTAGCGTCGGCCCCGTGAACGGAACCCGCCCGGCCGACGCCGCCGGGGTCGGCGGTGGGCGCGTCGGCCGGGGCGTCGGGCCCGCCCGCCTCGCCGCCCTCGGCAGCGGCGCTCTCCTCTGGGCCGCCCTATCCCTCCCCGCGGTCACCGCGGACCGGCTCGGGATGAACGAGCCGCGGCCCCTGTGGCAGCAGCTGGCCGGCCTGGCAGTGCTCGCCGCGGCCGTCGCGCTCTCCCGGCGGCAGCCGCTCGCCGCCTTCGCGCTGACGGCGGGCCTGAGCCTCGCCGCGACCCCGGCTCTGTTCAGCGTCTCCTACGGCCCCGCCCTCGGTGTCTTCGCCCTGCTGCTCGGCCTGCGCGCGCCGCGGCCGCGGCCCGCGGTGGCCGGCTTCGTCGGTGCCGGCGTCGCCGGCACGGCGCGGATCGCGCTGGTCGGAGTCGACCCGGCGCCCGAGTGGCTGGTCCTGACGACCGGCACGCTGCTCTTCGGCTGCGTCTTCCCCTGGCTCGGCGGACGCTACTGGCGGCAGAGCCGGGCGCTCGCCGAGGCCGGCTGGCTCAGGGCCGCCCGGCTGGAGGACGAACAGCGGCACGCCGAGGAACGGGCCAGACTGCGCGAACGGGCCCGGATCGCCCAGGACATGCACGACTCCCTCGGCCACGAACTGAGCCTGCTCGCCCTGCGCGCCGCCGCCCTCCAGGTCGCACCGGGCCTCGCCGCCGGCCACCGTGCCGCCGCGGCCGACCTGCGCGGCGCCGCCGCCGACGCCACCGACCGCCTGCACCGCATCATCGGCGTACTGCGCGAGGTGTCCGTCGACGACGAACCCGCCCCGCTGGCCCCGGCGGGCGAGAGCGTCGAGGACCTCGTCGCCCGGGCCGCCGCATCGGGCCTCCCCGTCCGCTGGGAACCGCGGAACGAGGCCACCACCCCGGCCCCGGAACCCGGCGGCATCGCGGAACGCCTGCTGCACCGGGTGGTGCGCGAGGCCCTGACCAACGCGGCCCGGCACGCGCCGGGCGCCCCCGTCGTCGTAGCGGTCACCGGGCAGGCCCGCGGCACGACGGTCACCGTCACCAACGGACCGGCCGCCCAGGAGGCGTCCCCTTCGTCGGGCGGTTCGGGCCTGCTCGGGCTGCGCGCCGCCGTCGCCTCGGTCGGCGGCGACTTCAGCGCGGGGCCGTACGGAGAGGGCTTCCGCGTCCGGGCGCACGTCCCCGCACAGCGGACACCCGCCCCCGCCGCCCGGCCCGCCGCCCCCTCGGCGCCCTTCGCCCGCGCCCGCCGCCGCGTCGCCCTCGGCCTGGGCGCCGCCGCCGGTGCGGGCGTCGTCCTGGTCGGCGCCGCCTTCGGCTGGTACGCGTACACCGAGACGCACTCGGTGCTCAGCCCCGCCGCGTACGCGGAACTGCGCCCGGGCACGCCGTACGACGCGGTCGCCCCCGTACTGCCGGACCGCGCGGTCAACGACCCGCCCGTCGAACGCGCCCCGGCGCCCCCGAAGGACGCCGACTGCCGCTACTACCGGTCGAGCGGTGAACTCCTCGTCTCCGTCGACCACTTCCGGCTCTGCTTCGACGAGGAGGGGCGCCTGGCCGCCAAGGACGTCATCCCCCGCGCCGGACCGTCCGGCGAGGGACGCGAGCCATACGAGCGACACGAGGAGTCCGCACGGTGATCCGGGTACTGCTGGCCGACGACGAGGCGATGGTGCGGGCCGGCGTGTGCGCCATCCTGGCGAGCGGCGGGGAGAGCGAGGTCGTCGCCGAGGCGGGGGACGGCCGCGATGCGGTCGAACTGGCCCGTGCCCACCGCCCCGACGTCGCCCTGCTGGACATCCGCATGCCCCGCCTGGACGGACTCGCGGCCGCGCGGGAGATCGTGCGGACCGTCCCCGGCACGGCCGTCGCCATGCTGACCACCTTCTCCGAACAGTCCTACGTGGCCCAGGCCCTGGCCGGCGGTGCCACCGGCTTCCTGCTCAAGTCCGGGGACCCCTACGAACTGATGGCGGGCGTACGGGCCGTGGCCGAGGGCGCCGCCTTCCTTTCCCCGAAGGTCGCCCGGTACGTCGTCGAGGACCTCGGCAGGGGCGGTGGTGGCGGCCGGCTCGCCCGCGAGGAACACGCCCGCGCGCGCGTGGCGCGCCTCAGCCCCCGCGAACGCGAGGTGCTCGGCCTCGTCGGCGCCGGCCTGTCCAATCCGGAGATCGCCGCCCGGCTGCATCTCGTCGAAGGCACGGTGAAGGCGTACGTGAGCGCGGTCCTGGACCGGCTCGGGGTACGCAACCGGGTCCAGGCCGCGATCGTCGCGTACGAGGCGGGACTGGTCGAGCCGGACGCCTGAACGCCTACGCGCCTCGACGCCGCCGGTGCGAGGTGACGTACGCGGCGCCGGGAGCGGCGGCCGGGCCCGGCCCGGTCAGCCACCGCACCGCGGGCGCCGACGACGCGCGCATCGCCTCGGCCAGCCGCGTCGCCGGACGCCTGCCCAGGAGTACGGCCGTGGCGGCGACGGCGGCGCCGAGCAGCAGCCCGGCGGTGACGTCGTGCGGGTAGTGCACGCCGACGAAGACCCGGGAGAAGGCCATCAGCAGGGCGAGCGGGGCCGTGACCCGGATGACCGCCCGCCGGACCAGGGCCAGGGCGACGGCCGAAGCGCCCGCTATCGTCGCGTGGTTGCTCGGGAAGGACCAGTCACCGGTCGGTGGGCATGCGGCCAGGGACGGCACCGCTTCGGCGACCGCCCGGCACGGACGCTCCTGTGTGAAACCGGACTTGAGCAGCTCACTGCACACATACGCCACAGCCGTGGCCACGGGTGCGAGGACCGCTGTCGCGAACGCCTTTGGGCTGCCGTGGCGCGACCGCCACCAGGCGACGGCGAACAGCGCGCCGAACACCAGGATTCCCGCTTCCGTCCACACCTCCGCCGCGTGCTGGACCCATGTCGGGGTGTCGTGGGCGAAGTCGGTGATGTCGCGGTACAGCTCGTCGTCCTCGAAGGTCATGCTCACGGACGGTAGGCGGCCGGGTGATTCGGTCACACCCTGCGATCGACATGTGCGGCACCTGACGATCGACAGGGGGTCCGGAGCGGTCTCCGGAATGATGATCCGTAAAAGTTGCGGCCCTGAACGGCGGGTGGGACAAGGGAACGCGCCGATCTCTCGTACAGTTTGCGCCGTGGGATCTCTGCGCAATCCGGTCGGGCCGCTTCCCTCCTCCATCTACTGGCGACGGAGGGCCGTACTGCTGTCCCTGTTCGCCCTGTTGGCGCTGTTGATCACGTGGATCGTGGTCGCCGGCGGCGGTGGCGGCGGCAATGGCCGCGAGGACGGCGCGAACGGCAAGAATCCGGCGCCCTCGATCACCCCGGGGCCCTCGGGTTCCGGGCCGGCGATCAGTGAGGCGCCGGGCGGGCGCGACGAGTCGGGGAGCGGGGACTCCAGCGGTTCTGGGTCGGATTCGAGTTCGGGCTCCGACGGCGACGGGTCCGGTTCCGGCGACGGGTCCGGTGGCGGCGGCGACGGGTCCGGTGGGTCCGGCAGTGCCGGCGGAGGCGGTTCCGCGGGCGGGGCCGCGACCGGTGTCGGCACGGACGACGCGCTGCCGGGTGGTTCGAGCCTTCCCAACTGCGCCCCGGGCGCGGTGAAGTTGAGCCTGCGCAGTGTCCGCAACAACTACACGCCCGGTCAGACCCCCACCTTCGAACTGACCGCGCGGAACACCTCCGGCAGCGACTGCAAGGTCGATCTCGGCCCGAAGCACGCGGTGTTGACGATCACGCCGGCCGAGGGCGACGACGCGTACTGGTCCTCCGACGACTGCGTCAAGGGCGCGGGGAGTCTGCGGTACCGGGTGGCCGCCGGCAGCGGCATCGCCTACACCGTGAAGTGGGACCGCAAGCCGAGCGCCCCCGAGTGCGGGACGCCTCCGGCGGGGTCCGCCAAGGCGGGGACGTACCTGGTGGAGGCCAAGGTGGCCGGGTTCGAGAAGGTGCGGACGTCGTTCGTGCTGAAGAGCGACTGAGCCCCCGACGAGGGCCCGGCGCCGGCGCGGCCCCGGCCGCGCCGACTCAGCCAGTCCTCAGACGTACCGCTCCAGTCCTCAGACGTACCGCTCCAGGATCGACGACTCCGCAAGCCGCGACAGACCCTCTCGCACGCTGCGCGCACGCGCCTCGCCGACGCCGTCCACCGTCTGGAGGTCGTCCACGCTGGCGGCGAGCAGCTTCTGCAGGCCGCCGAAGTGCTCCACCAGCCGGTCGATGATCGCGCCGGGCAGCCGCGGGACCTTCGCCAGCAGCCGGAAGCCGCGCGGCGACACCGCGGAGTCCAGGGTCTCCGGAGATCCGGTGTAGCCCAACGCTCGGGCCACCGTGGACAGTTCGAGCAGCTCGGCGTGGCTGAGCTTGTCCAGCTCGGCGAGCGCCTCCTCGACCGTGCGGGAGCGCTTGGCGGTCGGCTCGGGCACGTAGTCCCGCACGACCAGCTCGCGCTCGGGCTCCACGCCGGCGATCAACTCGTCCAGCTGGAGCGCCAGCAGCCGCCCGTCCGTGCCCAGCTCCACCACGTACTCGGCGATCTCGGTCGCGATGCGGCGCACCATCTCCAGCCGCTGGGCGACCGCGGAGACGTCCCGGACGGTGACCAGGTCCTCGATCTCCAGCGCCGACAGCGTGCCCGCGACCTCGTCGAGGCGGAGCTTGTAGCGCTCCAGGGTCGCCAGGGCCTGGTTGGCACGGGACAGGATCGCCGCGGAGTCCTCCAGCACGCGCCGCTGGCCGTCGACGTAGAGCGCGATCAGCCGCATCGACTGCGACACGGAGACGACGGGGAAGCCGACCTGCTTGCTGACCCGGTCCGCCGTACGGTGCCGGGTGCCCGTCTCCTCGGTGGGGATGGTCGGGTCCGGAAGCAGCTGCACGCCGGCCCGCAGGATCTTGGACAGGTCCGAGGACAGCACGATGCCGCCGTCGAGCTTGCACAGCTCGCGCAGCCGGGTCGCGGTGAACTCGACGTCCAGTACGAAACCGCCGGTGCACATCGACTCGACGGTCTTGTCGGAGCCCAGCACCATCAGGCCGCCGGTATTGCCGCGAAGGACCCGCTCCAGGCCGTCCCGAAGGAGCGTGCCGGGCGCCACCGCGCTCAGCGAGGCGCGCATCAGGCCATCGGCACCGGCACTCCCACCGGACTTTCCGGGAGCTGCTGCCCGGTCGTTGGCTGCCACTGCACTCCTCCGGTCGCAGGTTCTTCAGGCGCTCCCCTGTCGCACACTCGGTCGTACGGACGGGCGAGACCAGGGCAAAGTCTACCGGCGGTCCTCGTCCTCCCGTGGGGCCTCTCGCCGACGCGAGCGCGGAAGCACCCGCAGGGCGTCCCCTATGTCCGCGACTTCCAGGACCTTCATGCCGTCGGGGACCCTGCCCGGGTCGGTCGGCACCAGGGCGTGCGTGAAGCCCAGGCGGTGCGCCTCGGAGAGCCTGCGCTGCACGCCAGTGACCCGTCTCACCTCACCGGCGAGGCCGACCTCGCCGATCGCGACGAGGTTCTTGGGCAGCGGGGTGTCGCTGGCGGCCGAGGCGAGGGCGAGCGCGACGGCGAGGTCGGCGGCCGGTTCGGACAGCTTCACACCACCGACCGTCGCGCTGTAGATATCCCTTTTGCCCAGGGCGCTGATGCGGCCGCGCTGCTCCAGGACGGCCAGCATCATGGACACGCGGGAGGTCTCCAGACCGGAGGTGGTGCGCCGGGGGGACGGAATCTGGGAGTCGACGGTCAACGCCTGCACCTCGGCCACCAGCGGGCGGCGGCCTTCCAGGGTGACGGTCAGGCAGGTGCCGGGCACGGGCTCCGCGCGGCGGGTGAGGAACAGTCCGCTGGGGTCGGTCAGGCCGGTGATGCCCTCGTCGTGCAGCTCGAAGCAGCCGACCTCGTCGGTGGTGCCGTACCGGTTCTTGACGCCGCGCACCAGGCGCAGGCGGGCGTGCCGGTCGCCCTCGAAATGAAGCACGACGTCCACGAGGTGCTCCAGCAGCCGCGGGCCGGCGATGGCCCCGTCCTTCGTGACATGACCCACCAGCAGGGTGGACATGCCGCGGTCCTTGGAGGCGCGGATCAGCGCGCCCGCCACCTCCCGCACCTGCGCCATGCCGCCGGGGGCGCCGTCGATCTCGGGGGAGGCCACCGTCTGCACGGAGTCCAGGATCAGCAGGGAGGGCTTGACCGCGTCCAGATGCCCCAGCACCGCCGCGAGGTCGGTCTCGGCGGCGAGGTACAGATGGTCGTCGATCGCCTTGATGCGGTCGGCGCGCAGCCGCACCTGGCTCGCCGACTCCTCACCCGTGACATAGAGGGTCTTGTGCTCCTCGCTCGCCGCCTTGGCCGCCACGTCCAGCAGCAGCGTGGACTTGCCGACGCCGGGCTCGCCCGCGACGAGCACCACGGCGCCGGGCACCAGTCCGCCGCCGAGCACCCGGTCCAGCTCGGGCACGCCGGTCGAGCGGGCGGTCGCCTGACGGCCGTCGACCTGGCCGATGGGCAGCGCGGAGGTGGTGACGCGCCCCGGCGTCGTCGTACGGACCGCGGGGGCGCCGTACTCCTCGACCGTGCCCCAGGCCTGGCACTCGGGGCAGCGGCCGAGCCACTTGGCCGTCTGCCAGCCGCACTCGGTGCAGCGGTAGGACGGCCGTTCCTTGGTGGACTTCGCACGGGCAGCCATGCACGAACCGTAACCGCCCCCACTGACAACCCGTGCCGCCCCTCCGGCACCCCGAACGGACCATCCGGCTCCCTGAACGGACCGCCCGGCTCCCCGAACGGACCACCCGGCACCCTGAACCGGCCACGGAACTCCGGCTTCCTGTCCCCTTATGAGGGATCGTTTCACCCGTACGGATTAAAAGGGCCCAATGCGCCAGTTCGCGCCACCCATAGCCCCCTACGGTCGCCGAGTGATGAGGAGCAGTCCGGAGACCACGACCCGCACGACCGGCGCTCACCGGGCGCACCGGGAAGCGCGTGACCGCACCGCGGCGCGCACGCTGGCGCAGCGGCCGCCCGCGCGCTACGACGCGTATCTGGACGGCCTGTTCACGTACTGCCTGTCCGTGCTCTGCGACCACGACGCCGCGACCGAAGCCCTGGGTGACGTCCTGGCGCTCGCCGAGCGCCGCGGCCACCGCGGCCCGGGGGCCGCCGGGGACCGCAGGGCGTGGATGTACGCGCTGGCCCGCTGGGCCTGTCTGCGCAAGCTGGCCGAGGCCAAGCAGAAACGTCCGAGCAGTCACGCGGCGGGCCGCCCCCACGCCGTCCGGCAGCGCACCGCACAGCAGCAGCCCGCGCCCCTGTCACCACCCACCGCGCACGACGGACGCGACGGACGCGACGGGTACGACGGGAACGACGGGTACGACGACGGGTACGACGAGGAACAGCAGCGCCACCGCCGCGAACTCGCCCTCCTCGCCTGGCCGGAGGCCGCCGGCACCACCCCGGAGCAGCGCGAGGCGCTCGAACTCGCCGTGCGCCACCACCTCACCGCCCACGAGGTCGCCGCCGTCCTCGGCATGGACCTGGCCACCGCCCGTGAGCTGCTCGCCTCCGCCGCCTGCGAGGTCGAGCGCACCCGCGCCGCCCTCGCCGTCGTCGAGACCGGCACCTGCCCGGGCGTCGCCCGCCTCACCGGCGACAACCAGTACGTCCTGAGCGCCGCCCTGCGCCGCGAGCTGGTCCGGCACGTCGACGACTGCCCGCGCTGCCGCCGTACCGCGGAGCGCGCGATCCCGGGCCGCTGGCCCGGCACGAGCGTGACGCCCGCCGAGCTGCCCGTCCTGGAGGCACCCCGCGCGGCGCTGCACGTCGCCATGGCGCACCTCCCGCGCGCGCGGGGCGCGGCACCCCGCTTCGACCGGCGCGGCTTCCCGATGGACCCCAAGGACCGCGCGGCCCGGCGCGACCGCCTGCGCGCGCGTGCCGTCACCACGACCGTCGTGGCCACCGTCGTCGCCGCCCCCGTGCTCGCCCTGTGGGCGGCCTACCGCGGCACCCCGGTGGTCGAGGGCGAGGACGGCCGCTCGGCCAGTGCCAGCGAGGCGCAGGAGCCCGACGGCCCGGACGGCGAGTCCGCGGGCGGCGGCCACGGCTACGAGAACGCCGGCAACGCGGGCACCACCCCCGGCACCCGCTTCGGCAGGAACGGCAAGGCCGACGTCTCCGTGGAGGTCGTCAGCGTCTCCGGCGCGGGCGAGAAGGGCGCCGGCCGCCTGGGCGTCACGGCCGGCCACGACGGCGACACCACGCTCGTCACCCTGACCGCGACCGGCGACGCACCGGTGCGCTGGTCCGCGTCCACCGGGGCCTCCTGGCTGTACCTGAGCCAGTCGTCGGGCACCCTCGACCCCGGCGAGACGCTGACGATCAAGGTGTACGTCGACCACCTGCGGGAACCGTCGGGCCACTGGAGCGCACGGGTGGCCGTCTCACCCGCCGGCGCCGTCGTCTCCATCGAGGGCTACGGCACCGCGCCCAGCCCTTCCCACCCGGGACCGCGCCCCAGTACCCCCGACGACTCCCCGCCCCCGTCCGACCCCGGCCCGGACCCGGATCCGTCCCCGTCGACCTCGGCGCCTCCCGACCCGTCACCCACGGACGACCCGTCGCCCACGTCGCCCGACCCGGACCCGACACCCACCGAGGACCCGTCGCCCACCGGCGGCACGGGCGGCTCGTCACCGCCGCCCGGCGAGGGCGGCGACCCGAGCCCGTCCACCTCGTAGGACGGGTTCAGCGGGCGGGGTCCGCCGGGTGCGGCGCCACCAGCGGCAACTGCGAGGCCAGCCGCTCCTCGCACAGCTCGACCAGCCGGTCGTAGCCCGCCTTGCCCATCAGCTCGATCAGCTCCGGCCGGTACGAGACGTACACCGGGTCGCCCGCGCCGTGCGCCGAGGTCGCCGAGGTGCACCACCAGTGCAGGTCGTGCCCGCCCGGGCCCCAGCCGCGCCGGTCGTACTCACCGATCGACACCTGCAGCACGCGGGTGTCGTCGGGCCGGTCGATCCACTCGTACGTCCGCCGGACCGGTAGCTGCCAGCACACGTCCGGCTTGGTCTCCAGCGGTTCCCGGCCCTCCTTCAGGGCCAGGATGTGCAGCGAGCAGCCCGCGCCCCCGGCGAAGCCGGGCCGGTTCTGGAAGATGCACGAGCCCTGGAAGGGCCGGGTCTGCCGGGAGCCCTCGTCGTCCTCGGAGGTCCAGCCGTCCCGCGTGCCCTCGGCGTGGTGCTGCCAGACGTCCGGCGTGAGCCGCGCCACGTGCTCGGCGACCCGCTTCTCGTCGTCCTCGTCGGAGAAGTGGGCGCCCAGCGAGCAGCACCCGTCGTCCGCGCGGCCCGCCTGGATGCCCTGGCAGCCGCTGCCGAAGATGCAGTTCCAGCGGGAGGTCAGCCATGTCAGATCGCACCGGAAGACCTGCTCGTCGTCCGCCGGATCCGGAAACTCCACCCACGCGCGCGCGAAGTCGAGGCCCTTCTCGTCGCCCATTTTGTGCTTCTTGTCCTTCTTGGTCGACTTTTCGTCCTTCGCCTTTTTCGTCTTTGGCACGGCTCCAGGGTAAGTCGCCCGGGCCGGATGCCGGCACCACCGCACTCCCCGCTGGCAGTAGCGTTCCGTACATGAGACTCGGTGTCCTCGACGTGGGTTCGAACACGGTGCATCTGCTGGTGGTGGACGCGCACCCGGGCGCGCGCCCGCTGCCCGCCCACTCGCACAAGGCGGAACTGCGCCTCGCCCAGCTCCTCGACGAGGACGGCGCGGTCGGCCCCGACGGTGTCGACCGGCTGGTCGCCGTCGTCCGGGAGGCGCTCCAGGCCGCCGAGGACAAGGGCGTCGAGGACCTCCTGCCGTTCGCCACCTCCGCCGTGCGCGAGGCGAGCAACGCCGACGACGTCCTCGCGCGCGTGCGGGAGGAGACCGGCGTCGAGCTGGCGGTCCTCAGCGGCGCGGAGGAGGCCCGGCTCACCTTCCTCGCCGTCCGCCGCTGGTTCGGCTGGTCCGCGGGCAAGCTGCTGGTCCTCGACATCGGCGGCGGCTCCCTGGAGATCGCCTACGGCATCGACGAGGAGCCCGACACCGCCGTGTCGCTGCCGCTCGGCGCGGGCCGGCTGACCGCCGCCCGGCTGCCCGGCGACCCGCCCCACCCGGACGACGTCCGGGCGCTGCGCCGCCACGTCCGCACCGAGATCGCCCGCACGGTCGGCGACTTCAGCCGCTTCGGCGCCCCCGACCACGTGGTCGCCACCTCCAAGACCTTCCGGCAGCTGGCCCGCATCGCCGGTGCCGCCCGCTCCGCCGAGGGCCTCTACGTCCAGCGCGAGCTGAAGCGGGCCTCCCTGGAGGCCTGGGTGCCCCGCCTGGCCGCCATGACCACCGCCGAGCGCGCCGAGCTCCCCGGCGTCTCCGAGGGCCGCGCGAACCAGCTCCTGGCGGGCGCCCTGGTCGCCGAGGCCGCGATGGACCTCTTCCACGTGGAGAGCCTGGAAATCTGCCCGTGGGCGCTCAGGGAGGGAGTCATCCTCCGGCGCCTCGACCACATGGGCCCGGTGTAGCGCCCCAAAGGGGCGTGGGGCTGTATCGATGTGCGGCTCCGCCGCGCGGGCGCGAGCGACCACGGACCGCCCCGCACCCGCCGTACGTCAATCACCACAACGGCGAAAGGGCACCCGGCACCCACCCAGCGCCACCCCGTAACCTGACCCCCGTGGCAAAACCAAGGGACGTAGTCCGCATCCCGGATGCGAAGGTCGCCCTGTCGACGGCTTCCGTCTACCCGGAGTCGACCGCGACGGCCTTCGAGATCGCCGCACGCCTCGGTTACGACGGAGTCGAGGTCATGGTGTGGACGGACCCCGTCAGCCAGGACATCGACGCGCTGCGCAGACTCAGCGACTACCACCGCATGCCGATCCTGGCCGTGCACGCGCCCTGTCTGCTCATCACCCAGCGCGTCTGGTCCACCGACCCCTGGGTCAAGCTCCAGCGCGCCCGCGCCGCCGCCGAGAAACTCGGCGCGAGCGCCGTGGTGGTCCACCCCCCGTTCCGCTGGCAGCGGCAGTACGCCCGTGACTTCGTGAGCGGAATCTGGCGGATGGCGGACGAGACCGACGTCCGGTTCGCCGTCGAGAACATGTATCCCTGGCGCTACCGCGACCGCGAGATGCAGGCGTACGCCCCCGACTGGGACGTGACGAAGGAGGACTACCGTCACTTCACGATCGATCTCAGCCACGCCGCCACGTCCCGCACCGACAGCCTCGACATGATCGACCGCATGGGCGACCGCCTCGGCCACGTCCACCTCGCCGACGGCAAGGGCTCCGCCAAGGACGAGCACCTCGTCCCCGGCCGCGGCAACCAGCCCTGCGCCGAGGTACTGGAGCGCCTCGCGCACAACGGCTTCGACGGTCACGTCGTCATCGAGGTCAACACCCGTCGCGCGATGTCCAGCGCCGAACGTGAGGCCGATCTCGCCGAGGCACTGGCCTTCACCCGCCTGCACCTGGCGTCGGCGGACGCACCGGGCTCGGCGGGCTCGGCGACGAAGGCGCGCCGGCGGTGAGCGACGCGGGCGGGGGGACCCGCCGCCGCGGCCGCCCACCGCGCACGGAGTCCGCCGGCACCCGCGACCGCATCCTCACCGCGGCCCGCGAGGAGTTCTCCGAGCGTGGCTACGAGAAGACGTCCGTACGCGGCATCGCCAAGACGGCGGGCGTGGACCCGGCACTGGTGCACCACTACTTCGGCACCAAGGAGCAGGTCTTCGAAGCGGCCATCGAGGTCGCCTTCGCACCGGTCCTCGGAGCCCCCGAGGCGATCGGCGACGGCCCCCTCGACGGCGTCGGAGAGCGGCTCACCCGCTTCTTCTTCGGCCTCTGGGAGAACCCGGCCACCCGTACTCCACTGCTGGCCATCGTCCGCTCCGCCCTGAACAACGAGACCGCCGCCGCCGTCTTCCGCCGCCTGATCGCCGCCCAGCTGCTGCGCCGCATCGCGGCCCGGCTCGACCTGCCGGACGCGGAGCTGCGCGCCGAGCTGGCGGCCGCGCAGCTGGTGGGGTGCGCGGTGCTGCGTTACGTGATCAAGGCGGAGCCGCTGGCCTCGGCGGACCCGGAGCGGATCATCGCCCGCCTGGCACCGGTCGTACAGGGCCACCTCACCGGTCCCTGAGACGACCTCCCGGGCGTCCCGCCAAGCGTCCCGCAGGCGCCCCGCACGCGTCGTGGCGAGACGCGCATCCCGCATTGCGGACACCCTGTCCCGGCCCCTGGATGACCGGCGTACGCTCGACGGCAGTCATAACTCTCCGAAGGAGCGAGCGACGATGCCCGAACTGAGGTCCCGCACAGTCACCCACGGCCGCAACATGGCGGGCGCCCGCGCCCTTATGCGTGCCTCCGGTGTACCCGGCGCGGACATCGGGCGGAAGCCGATCATCGCGGTCGCCAACAGCTTCACGGAGTTCGTGCCGGGCCACACCCACCTCGCCCCGGTCGGCCGGATCGTCAGCGAGGCGGTCGTCGCCGCCGGCGGCATCCCACGCGAGTTCAACACGATCGCCGTCGACGACGGCATCGCCATGGGCCACGGCGGCATGCTGTACAGCCTTCCCTCCCGCGACCTGATCGCGGACAGCGTGGAGTACATGGTCGAGGCCCACTGCGCCGACGCCCTGATCTGCATCTCCAACTGCGACAAGATCACCCCGGGCATGCTCAACGCGGCGCTCCGCCTGAACATCCCGACGGTCTTCGTCTCCGGCGGCCCCATGGAGTCCGGCCGCGCCACCCTGGTCGACGGCACGGTCCGCACCCTGGACCTGGTCGACGCGATGTCGGAGGCGGTCAACGACAAGATCTCCGACGCGGACATCCTCCGGATCGAGGAGAACGCCTGTCCCACCTGCGGCTCCTGCTCCGGCATGTTCACCGCCAACTCGATGAACTGCCTGACCGAGGCCATCGGCCTCTCCCTCCCCGGCAACGGCTCGGTCCTGGCCACCCACACCGCCCGCAAGGCGCTCTACGAGAACGCCGCCCACACGGTGCTGGACCTGACCCGCCGCTACTACGAGCAGGACGACGACACGGTCCTGCCCCGCAACATCGCCACCGCCGCGGCCTTCGGGAACGCCATGGCCCTCGACATCGCCATGGGCGGCTCGACCAACACGATCCTGCACCTGCTGGCCGCCGCCCAGGAGGCGGAGGTCCCCTTCGGCCTCACGGAGATGGACGCCCTCTCGCGCCGCGTCCCCTGCCTGGCCAAGGTCGCGCCCAACGTCGCCAAGGACCGTACGTACTACATGGAGGACGTGCACCGCGCCGGCGGCATCCCCGCCCTCCTCGGCGAACTGCACCGCGCGGGCCTGCTCGACGAGGACGTGCACTCCGTCCACAGCCCGTCCCTGGCCGACTGGCTGAAGACCTGGGACGTCCGCGGCGGCTCCCCGTCCCCGGAGGCGGTGGAGCTGTGGCACGCGGCCCCGGGCTGCGTCCGTTCCGCCGAGGCCTTCTCCCAGTCCGAGCGCTGGGACTCCCTGGACATGGACGCCGAGGGCGGCTGCATCCACTCCGCGGAGCACGCCTACTCCAAGGACGGCGGCCTCGCGGTCCTGCGCGGCAACCTGGCGGTCGACGGCTGCGTCGTGAAGACGGCCGGCGTCGACGAGTCCATCTGGACCTTCGAGGGCCCGGCGGTCGTCTGCGAGTCGCAGGAGGAGGCCGTCGAGAAGATCCTCACCCAGCAGGTCAAGGAGGGCGACGTCGTCGTCATCCGCTACGAGGGCCCCAAGGGCGGCCCCGGCATGCAGGAGATGCTCTACCCGACCTCGTACCTGAAGGGCCGCGGCCTGGGCAAGGCCTGCGCCCTGGTCACCGACGGGCGCTTCTCCGGCGGCACCTCGGGCCTGTCCATCGGCCACGCCTCGCCCGAGGCGGCGGCCGGTGGCACCATCGCCCTCGTCGAGGACGGCGACCGCGTCCGCATCGACATCCCGAACCGCTCCATCGAGCTGCTGGTCGACGACGCCGAGCTGGCCCGCCGCGAGCAGGCCCTGGGCGGCGTGTACGCCCCGAAGAACCGCGACCGCAAGGTCTCCGCGGCCCTGAAGGCCTACGCCGCGATGGCGACCAGCGCGGACAAGGGCGCGGTGCGCGACGTGTCCAAGCTGGGCTGACGCCGCCACGTCCGCCCGACGGGGCTACCAGGCGGCGGGGTCCCGCCCCGCCACCCCGAACACGGTCCCGTCGGGCGCCCCGGCGTAGACGTGCCCGCCCGCGAGCACGGGCCGGGGCAGCGACGCCGGGACGCGGTCGGAGTCGGCGCCGAGCCGCGGCCGGGTCTGACCGAGGAGCCTGCCCTCGCGGGCGTCGACGCCGAGGAGCCGCCCGTCGGGCGCGGTGACGTACACGTGCCGGCCGTCGGAGACGGGTGCCGAACCCCGGCTCACGCCCGTCTCCAGCCGCCACTCCTGCTTCCCCGCCGCCATGTCGACGGCCACCAGCGAGCCGCCCGTTCCCATGAGGTAGACGATGTCCCTGTGCACGCCGACCGCCGCCTGCTCGACCGGCACCGGCAGGTCCGCCCGGCGGGTCTCCCCGGTGGCGGGCGTGTAGCGGACCACGGCCTTCGCGTCGCCGTGGGTCGCCCCTTCGGGGACGAGGTACACGGACCCGTCCGCCGCCCCCACGAGCGCCAGCGTTCCCTCCAGCTCCGTCTCCCACCGCACGTCCCCGCTCGCCGGGTCCACCGCGGTGACCCGGGTGCGGTTCCCGTCCGCGGACTGGCTCGTCGCGTACGCCGCCGGCCGCCGCTCCCCGGCGAACGAGGTGAAGTACGGCACGGACTGCCCGGGGATCCGGTGCGCCCACCGGGTCCGCCCCGAGGTGCTGTCCACGCCGGTGACCATCCCGTCGGCGCGGGTGAGCAGGAGCATGTCGCCGACGCACCGCAGTCCGTCGTACGCGGGCATGTCCTCCTGCCACGCCGGCTCGCCCGTGGCGGGGTCGAGTGCCTCCAGCGGGCCCAGCAGACCGACCTCGGGCTGCACGAGCCCGCCCGACACGACCGGCGGTTCGCTCCGCACGGACTCCTCGACGGCGTGCCGCCACAGGATGCCGCCGTCGGCCGGATCGACGGCGAAGACCAGGCCGGGCCGCCCGCACAGCAGCCGCCGCGCCGCGTACGAGCACTGGGGCATGCCACCGCCCTTTCCGGCGGGCGTCGCCTCCCACGCGCCGAAGCCGTCCGGCGCGCTCCGGACGGCGCTTGCCTTCCGGGTCGGCTCGGCGCTGCCGCCGCCCCACACCTGGGCCGAGACCAGCCCGCCGACCACGGCCAGGCAGAGCGCCCCGGCCAGCGACACCGTCCGTCCGCCGAGCCGCCGCGCGGGCCGCTTCCCGACGGCGTCGACCCCGGCCGCGCCCTGCGCCCGCGCGTCGTCCGTCTCCTCGGCCCCGTCGCCCCCCTGCGGCCGCTGTGCCGGTACGAACACCTGCGTGTCGTACGCCGCCGCCACCGACCGCAGCTCCCGCATCAACTCGTCCGGCGTGGGCCGCTCGTCCGGCTCCTTGGCGAGACACCGCAGCACCAGCGGCGCGAGCGTCTCCGGTACGCCGGTCAGGTCGGGCTCGTCGTGCACGACCTGGTAGGCGACGACGTACGGGCTGTCGGAGTCGAACGGCCCGCGTCCGGTCGCCGCGTGCACCATGAGCGACCCGAGCGCGAAGACGTCGGCCGCGGGGCCCACCTCCCGGGGCCGCCGGAACTGCTCGGGCGCCATGAACGGCGGAGTGCCGATCAGCTTCCCCGTCTCCGTCCGCAGCTCACTGTCCTTCGGCCGGGAAATGCCGAAGTCGATGACCTTCGGCCCGTCCTCGGCCAGCAGCACGTTGCTCGGCTTCAGGTCCCGGTGCACGACCCCGACCCGGTGGATGTCGCGCAGCGCCTCCGCGAGCCCGGCCATCAGCCGACGCGACTGGTCCGGGTCCATGGGCCCGTTCCGCTTGACCTCCTCGGAGAGGGTCGGACCCGGGATGTACAGGGTGGCCATCCAGGGCCGTCCGCCATCAGGATCGGCGTCGACCACCGGCGCCGTGAAGGCCCCGCTGACCCGCCGCGCAGCGGCCACCTCCTGCCGGAACCGCCCTCTGAACTCGGGGTCCAAGGCGTACCGGGCATGCACGACCTTCACCGCGACCCGCATCCCGGAGGTGCTCCGGGCCAGGTGCACCACGCCCATGCCACCCGAGCCGAGACATGACTCCAGACGGTAGTGACCGGCGTACTCCGGAAGTTCCGCTTCCGCGCCCGCTCCGGCGTTCCGCTGCGACGCCATGGAACCACCCCCGTGCTGTTCGTTCGCGCGCGCGACGTTCGGAGCCTAGTCGATGGGGCGTACGGGACCGAGGCGGCTTGCTAGCCTCCGTGTGCGAGTGACGAACTGGTGTTTCGTGGCTTGTTTCAGCGTGTTCCAGCTTGTTCCACGGGAATCAAGGCCACCCACGACACTCGTGGGGTCGGACGGGGGAGGTTTTTCATGTCTGTCGACCAGATCACGGACGTCGAGGGCGGGGACGAGGGGACGACCGCGGACGCGCCGTCGGCGGCCGTCACCACGGCGGCGGCCACGGCCGTGCGCTCCTACCCGGTCGCACCGGGCTACCGGCTGAACGTCCGCAGCGGCCCCGGCACCAACTACTCCGTCGTCCGGGCCCTGCCCGAGGGCGCCAGGGTCCAGATCAACTGCCAGACACCGGGCACCCGGGTCTCGGGCCCGTACGGCACCTCGAACATCTGGGACAACATCGGCGGCGGCCAGTACGTCTCCGACGCGTACATCCGCACCGGCAGCGACGGGTACGTGGCCCCTCGCTGCTGACGTTGTAACAGGGCTGTCCTGAAGGCGTATCAGGAGGCTGCCGAGAGGAACGGCGTGCCGGGCCGAGCGGCTCTTGGTGGTCGGAAACGCCCGCTCGCACCGTTGGGTACGGGCGGGCCGGCACGCCAACCGACTCTGAGGTAGACAACGATGCGCGTTCGCAAGCTGACCATCGCCGCCATGGCCCTCGCCGCCGGTCTCTCGCTCACGGCCTGCCAGAACGACGACGACGGCACGGACCGGAGCGCCGCCCCGCCGACCGCCTCGACCGCGTCCTCCTCGACCGGCGGCTCGGGTTCGACCGGCTCGGACCAGCAGGGCGGCACCGACTCCGAAGGGAAGACCCCCGACGGCACCGGCGGCACCGACGGAACCGACGAGGCCGGCAAAGCCGCCGAGTGCCGCACCGACGAGCTGGAGATCACGGCGACCGACGCCACGATCGGCGGCGACGACAGGGGCACCGTCGCGGTGGACCTGAAGAACGGCGGCGGCCGGGACTGCTCGCTCGCGGGCTACGCGGGCGTCGACCTGAAGACGAACTCCGGCACCCTGTCCGCCGAGCGCACGGGTGAGCCGGCCCCCTCGGTCGTCCTCGCGGACGGGGACACGGTGACCTTCGGCATCAGCTACCCGATCAACGACTCGGGCGGTTCCGGCGTCCGCGTCACGGGCCTGGTGGTGACCCCGCCGGACGAGACGAAGTCGGTCACCCTCGACTGGCCGGGCGGCGCCACGCTGCCCGTCACGGACGGCTCCGGCACCCCGGTGCAGGTCGGCCCGCTCGGCAGCGCCGGCCAGGGCGGCTGACGCACCCCACGCCCCACGAGTTCCGTCCGGTGTGCCGGGCCCGCCCGGGGCCCGCGCCGCACCGGCGCCATAATCGACCCGTGAGCGCAGAGAACGGTAAGAACGGCATCCCGGACGTCCCCGCGGGCCCCCGCCCCGAGCCCCTCCGGTTCTACGGCACGACCTGGGTGCACCACGACAACGGCTACACCGCCCGCCGGGTGGGCCTCGCCGTCGGCTCCCTCGCCGCGGCGGTCGCCGCCTGCTTCGTGCTCCGCGTCGCCTACCAGGGCCTCCAGATCGCCGACATCGGCGGCTTCGTCTCGCTGCTGATGATCGTGATGTTCGCGATCTGCAGCGCCCTGGCCTTCCGCCACACCTGGTCCGGCTTCACCGGCCGTCCCGACCCCGACCGTCAGGCATCCATGCGCGGCCTGCTCGCCATCGGCTTCGTCGGCTCCCTCCTCGCCTACTTCCTCCGCACCTTCACCGAGGCCCCGGGCGAGAAACTGCACCGCGCGGAGTACGAGAAGGCGCGCGAGGAGTACGAGAAGCGCACCACCCGCCGCTCGGGCAACCCGACGAAGAAGCGCCGCCGGAAGTAGCGGAGAGCCCGGAAGCAAGAGCCCGGAAGCAAGAGTCCGGAGCGAGAGCCCCGAAGCAGGACGGCAGCCCCGGAGCACGACGGGAGCCCCGGAGCAGGACGGGAGCCCGGCCGCTCCCTTCCGCGGCGCTCCAGGAAACCCCCTACGCCCCGCCGCCCCACCCGGCCACCATGGCCGTATGACGACACCGCCGACCCCGGACGACACAGCCGCTCCAGCCACTTCCGCGCAGGCCACCCACACCGCCCGCGCCCACTCCTTCAACGCCGCCGCGGCCCAGTACGCCGCCAACCGCCCCTCCTACCCGCCCGCCCTCTTCGACACGATCGAGGAGCTGGTCGGCCGCCCCCTGGCCGGCACCCGCGTCGTGGACATCGGCGCCGGTACGGGCATCGCCACCGCCCGCCTGCACGCACGCGGCGCCGATGTGATCGCCGTCGAGCCCGGCGCCGGCATGGCCGCCGAGTTCCGGCGCACGCTCCCCGGCGTGCCGGTGGTCCGGGGCAACGGCAACACCCTCCCCCTCGCCGACCACTGCGCCGACCTCCTCACCTACGCCCAGGCCTGGCACTGGACCGACCCTGACCGGGCCGTCCCGGAGGCGCTGCGCGTGCTGCGTCCGGGCGGTGCGCTCGCGCTGTGGTGGAACACCAGCGCTCTCGATGTGCCGTGGATCGCGGCGGCCGCCGAGCGCGCCGACCGGCACTTCGGGCTGGACATATCCGCCGAGCAGCGAAACCTCGACGCCCGCGTCGCCGACCCCGCCGGCCGCCTCGACTTCACCCACCGCGACATCCGCTGGAGCCGCCGCGTCCCCCTCGCCACCCACCTGGCCAACCTCGGCAGCCACTCGGTCTTCCTGACCGACACCGAGGAACGCCGCTCGGCCTTCCTGACCGAGGAGCGCCGGCACCTCCTGACCGTCTTCCCGGAGGGAATCGTCGAGGAGACGTACGACGTCCGCCTCCTGCTCGCAACGACCCCAGCGATTCCGGCGACCCCAACGACTCCGACGGCTTGACGCGTCCCCCACCCGGGAGGAGTATTCATCACATGATGAATTACTCCTCCCCGCCACCCGAAGGACAAGCAGGCGCCCCCGCCCCACCCGCCGTCCGCGCCGAAGACCTCACCGTCGTACGCGGCCCCCGCACCGTCCTGCGCGCCCTCGACTTCACCGTCCCGCGCGGCCGGATCACCGGCCTCCTCGGCCCCTCCGGCTGCGGCAAGTCCACCCTCATGCGAGCGATCGCCGGCACCCAGGCCAAGGTCACCGGCACCCTGGACGTCCTCGGCCACCCCGCCGGCCACCCCACCCTCCGCACCCGCATCGGCTACGTCACCCAGGCCCCGTCCGTCTTCGACGACCTGACCGTCCGCCAGAACCTCGACTACTTCGCCGAGGTCCTCGCCCCCGGCCGCGCGGCCTCCGCCCGCCGCCACGAGAACGTCACCCAGGCCATCGCCGACGTCGACCTCACCACCCACGCCGACGCCCTGGCCGGCAACCTCTCCGGCGGCCAGCGCAGCCGCGTCTCCCTCGCCGTGGCCCTCCTCGGCGCCCCCGAGTTGCTCGTCCTCGACGAACCGACGGTCGGCCTGGACCCCGTCCTGCGCCGCGACCTGTGGGCCCTGTTCCACTCCATCGCCGCCGAGCGCGGCGCCACCCTCCTCGTCTCCTCCCACGTCATGGACGAGGCCGAGCGCTGCCACCGCCTCCTCCTGATGCGCGAGGGCGAGGTCCTCGCCGACGACACCCCCGACGCCCTGCGCACCCGCACCGGCTCCGAAACGGTCGAGGAGGCCTTCCTGCACCTGGTCGACGAGGCGGCGGCGACGGCCCGCACGAAGGAGACCACCACATGACCACTCCCACGGCCCCCACCACCACCGCGACCCTGGACCCGGCCCCCACCCACGCCCTGAGCCTCTCCCGCACCACAGCCACCGCGACCCGCGTCCTGCGCCAGCTGAGCCACGACCCCCGCACCATCGCGCTGCTGATGCTGATCCCCTGCGTGATGCTGTTCCTGCTGCGCTACGTCTTCGACGGCAGCCCGCGCACCTTCGACAACATCGGCGCCTCGCTCCTCGGGATCTTCCCGCTGATCACGATGTTCCTGGTCACGTCCATCGCGACCCTGCGCGAGCGCACCTCGGGCACCCTCGAACGCCTCCTCGCCATGCCCCTGGGCAAGGGCGACCTCATCGCCGGCTACGCCCTCGCCTTCGGAGCCCTCGCCATCGTCCAGTCGGCCCTCGCGACCGGCCTGGCGGTCTGGTTCCTCGGCCTCGACGTGACGGGCAGCCCCTGGCTCCTCCTCCTGGTCGCGCTGCTCGACGCCCTCCTCGGCACCGCGCTCGGCCTCTTCGTCTCGGCCTTCGCGGCCTCCGAGTTCCAGGCGGTGCAGTTCATGCCGGCCGTGATCTTCCCCCAGCTCCTCCTCTGCGGCCTGTTCACCCCGCGCGACAAGATGCACCCGGCCCTGGAGGCCGTCTCCGACGTCCTGCCCATGTCCTACGCGGTCGACGGCATGAACGAGGTCCTGCGCCACACCGACATGACCGCCGCCTTCGTACGGGACGCCCTGATCGTCGCGGGCTGCGCACTCCTGGTCCTGGCCCTGGGCGCCGCCACCCTCAAACGCCGGACGGCATAACCGCGCCCACCGGCACACCCGCCCCACCGGCATCCCGCCCACCGGACGCCCCGACCCCACCCACCCCCAGGATGCGAGGATGGCGACGACGGACGACGCACCCGAGACAGGGCACCGGAGGGCACCGAAAGCCATGACCCAGAAAGTCGCAGTCCTCGGCACCGGCAAGATCGGCGAAGCCCTGCTCAGCGGAATGATCGGAGCCGGCTGGGCGCCCGCCGACCTCATGGTCACCGCCCGCCGCCAGGAACGGGCCGACGAGCTCCGCGCCCGCCACGGAGTCACCCCGGTCACCAACGCCGAGGCCGCCAAGTCCGCCGACACCCTGATCCTCACGGTCAAGCCGCAGGACATGGGCACCCTCCTCGACGAACTCGCCCCGCACGTCCCCGCCGACCGCCTGGTCATCAGCGGCGCCGCGGGCATCCCGACCGCCTTCTTCGAGGAGCGCCTCGCCCCCGGCACCCCGGTGGTCCGCGTCATGACGAACACCCCCGCCCTCGTCGACGAGGCCATGTCCGTCATCTCCGCCGGCACCCACGCCACCGCCGACCACCTCACGCACACCGAGGAGATCTTCGGCGCCGTCGGCAAGACCCTCCGCGTCCCCGAGTCCCAGCAGGACGCCTGCACCGCCCTCTCCGGCTCCGGCCCGGCGTACTTCTTCTACCTGGTCGAGGCCATGACCGACGCCGGCATCCTCCTCGGCCTGCCCCGCGACAAGGCCCACGACCTGATCGTCCAGTCCGCGATCGGCGCCGCGAAAATGCTCCGCGACAGCGGCGAACACCCGGTCAAGCTCCGCGAGAACGTCACGTCCCCCGCCGGCACCACCATCAACGCCATCCGCGAACTGGAGAACCACGGCGTCCGCGCCGCCCTCATCGCCGCCCTGGAGGCCGCCCGAGACCGCAGCCGCGAACTCGCCTCCGGCACCAAGGACTGACAAGGCCGGACAAGGACGGCCGGGACGGACGAGGACCGACAGAGCGCACCCCCGCGGTCCCGGGAGCGGGGCTCACTTCGCCGCTGCCACCACATCCTCCGTCGCCACCACCGTCGCGAACCCGCCGCCGTGCAGCGACACCGCCGACGCCCGCGCCAGCTCGTCCGCGCTCTGCCGCCAGCCGAAGGGACCCTCCAGACCGAAGGTGTACGTCGCGTCGAACGCGACGACGACCTCGTACCCGAGGTTCCCACCCATCCGTGCCGTCGTCTCGACGCACATGTTCGTCTGGATCCCGGCCAGCACGATCTGCGAGATCCCCGCCTCCCGCAGCCACGCTCCCAGGTCGGGCGTCCCGAGGAACGCCGAGTTCACGCTCTTCGTGACCAGCAGCTCCGCCCCGCCCCCCTTCCCGCGTCGCCCCTCCACGTACTCCTTGAACCCGTTGCCCTCGTACCCCGTCCGCAACGGCGACCCGGGCTTGACCGAGTCGTGCCGTACGTAGACGACCGGCCGCCCGGTCGACTGCCACACGTCGATGAGGGCGGCGATGTTGTCGTCCGCCGCCGGATTGTTCCGGGCCCCCCAGAAGTCGACCTCCTCGAAGCCCTTCTGCACGTCCACGACCACCAGTGCTGCGTTCTCAGCGATGTCCATGCCCTCGATCGTGCCGCCCGGCAGCACCGAGCCCCAGAGGTACAGAAGCCAGCGATCGATGTTTTACTGCCACCCATGGCAGCCCCGTACCGCGTCGCCCTCGTCGCCTTCCCGGGCATCCGGGCCTTCGACGTCTCCGTCATCACCGAGGTCTGGGGCACCGACCGCACCGACCGCGGCGCCCCCGCCTTCGACCTGCGCCGTGTCGCCGCCGACGGCACCACCACCGTCCCCATGCGCGGCGGCCTCGCCCTCCACCCCGACCGCACCCTCGACTGGCTGGAGGGCGCCGACCTGGTCCTGATCCCCGGCCTCGACGACCACCTCACCCCGGCCCCCGCCCCGGTCCTCGACGCCCTCCGCCACGCCCACGCCCGCGGCACCACCGTCGCGGCCCTGTGCGGCGGCGCCTTCACCCTCGCCCAGGCCGGCCTGCTCGACGGCCGCCGAGCCATCACCCACTGGCGACTGACCGATCTCCTGCGAACCCACCACCGCCGCGTCACCGTCGTCCCCGACGCCCTCTTCATCGAGGACGACAACATCTGGACCGCCGCCGGCACGGCCGCCGGCATCGACCTCTGCCTCCACCTGGTCCGCCTGGCCCACGGCGCCGAAGCCGCCGCCACCATCGCCCGCTCGATGGTCACGGCCCCCTTCCGCACCGGCACCCAGGCCCAGTTCATCGAGCACCCCACACCCCGGGCCGCCCGGGACACCGACGCCCTCGCCGCCGTCCGCGAACACGCCCTGCGCCACCTTCACGAGCCGCTGACGATCGCCGGCCTGGCCGCCCGCGCCGGCATGTCCCCCCGCTCCTTCGCCCGCCACTTCACCGCGGCCACCGGTACGACCCCACTCCGCTGGCTCCTGGACCAGCGCATCGCCGCGGCCCAGAAGCTCCTCGAACGCACCGACCTGCCCATGCCCGAGGTCGCCCGCCGGTCCGGCTTCGGCAGCGAGGTCACGATGCGCCAGCACTTCGCATCGCGCCTCGCCACCAGCCCCCGCGCCTACCGGGCCGCGTTCACGGGAGGCAGCAACCCGATCGCCCGGTAAGCGGCGTCCACGGTCGGCCGAGCCATGGCCCGGGCCTTCTCCGCGCCCTCCCGGAGCACACCCTCCACATACCCGAGGTCCGCGCACAGCTCCTTGTGCCGCTGCTGCACGGGCCGCAGCACTTCGACGACGGCCTCCGCGGTGTCCTTCTTCAACGCGCCGTACGAGTCGTACCCACCCGCCAGCTCCGCCGGCTCCCCGCCCGTGCAGGCGGCGAGAACCTCCAGCAGGTTCGCGAGCCCCGGCCGCGCCTCCCGGTCGTACACGACCTCGCGTCCGCTGTCGGTCACGGCCCGCATGACCTTCTTCCGCACCACGTCCGGCTCATCCAGCAGATAGACGATCCCCGGCCCGACGTCGTCGCTCTTCCCCATCTTCGACGTCGGCTCCTGCAGGTTCATCACCCGAGCCGCCACGACCGGATTGGTGGCCCGGGGCACCACGAAGGTGTGCCCGTACCGCTGGTTGAACCGCACCGCGAGATCCCGCGCCAGCTCCACGTGCTGCGTCTGGTCGTTCCCGACCGGCACGTCGTCCGTCCCGTACGCCAGGATGTCGGCCGCCATCAGCACGGGATACGTCAGCAGCGACAGCCGCACACTCCCGCCCCGCTCCCGCTCCCGCGCGGCCTTCTCCTTGTACTGGATCATCCGCCGCATCTCCCCGTCGGTGGCGACGCACTCCAGTACGTACGACAACCGGGCGTGCTCGTCCACGTGACTCTGCACGAACACGGTGCACAGCTCCGGATCCAACCCCGCCGCCAGCAGCAACGAGGCCGCCTGCCTACTGAGTCTGCGCACCCGCGCCGGATCGTGGTCCACGGTCAGCGCGTGCAGATCGACCACGCAGAACAGGGCGTCCGACCGGTGCTGGTCCTCGGCGGCCCACTGCCGCATGGCTCCCAGATAGTTCCCCAGCGTCAGATGCCCGGTCGGCTTGACCCCACTGAAGACCCGTGTCATCTCTCCACCTCCTGGTCAGGGCCGCCGCCACCCGCCGGCCGCCCCTCCTGGAGGGAGATACGAGAACGGCCGCCGAAGCGGCGGCCGTTGAGTGCATACGTGAGCACGGCCGCCGTCAGGCGGCCCACCAGAGCCCGGTACACGTACGCGTCATCACGCCCCCACCGTACGCGTGCGGAGGCCGTCCGGCCCGGCATTTGACACGCTCGACCCGCGCTCGTAGTGTTCTCCGAGTTGTCCGACGTGAGCGCCGACTCCGGTCGGTCCCCGGACAGCGATTCCGCAAGTACCAACCACTCCTCGACGAGCAGTCGCGCTGTCGGCGTCGTCGTATTGTCGGTGCGCGTATTTACGGAATGAGGAATCCACGTCCACCAGGACGCGGCCCCCGATTAGCTCGGGAGCCGGGAATCCGCTAAAGTCTCACTCCGTCGGAACGGCCCAACAGCCGCGAAGACAACCCTCTCTGACGGGGAATCAGAGCCCGAAAGGATCTGATAGAGTCGGAGCCGCCGGAAAGGGAAACGCGAAAGCGGGAACCTGGAAAGCACCGAGGAAATCGGATCGGAAAGATCTGATAGAGTCGGAAACGCAAGACCGAAGGGAAGCGCCCGGAGGAAAGCCTGAGAGAGTCTCTCGGGTGAGTACAAAGGAAGCGTCCGTTCCTTGAGAACTCAACAGCGTGCCAAAA
>NZ_JBHYOB010000010.1:262566-308433 GCF_042744565.1 Streptomyces sp. NPDC058812 | reverse complement strand
CCGGATGCGGGGCGTGGCGCGGGGGCTGTTCGCCGTCGGGGGCGGGGGGGCCCCCCCCCCCGGCGGGGGGGGGGCCCCCCGCTCCGGTGTGCCGTCCGATGCCCGGCGCCGGGCGCGCCGCCAGGGCGATCACGCAGGCGAGCGCGGCGGTCAGACTCGCCGCCGCGAACGCCGCGACCGGGCCGTGGGACTCGGCGAGGCGGCCGGTGACGGCGACCGCGAGGGCCTGGCCGCCGACGATCGCGCTGGTCGCGAACGCCATCGCCTCGGCGAGCCGGGCCCGCGGCACCGTCCGCTCGGTGAGCGCGAACACGGTGATCAGGTGGGGTGCGTAGGCGATGCCCAGGACGGTGACCACCACGTACAGGCCGGTCAGGCTGTCCGTCCACAGCAGCGGCAGCGACAGGGCGCACGCGGTCGCGGTGGCCGCCCGCCAGCGGGCCCGCAGTCCGACCCGGGCGGGCACGACGGCCATGGCGAGACCCGCGATCGCGCTCATCACTCCCATCGCGGCGTAGACGAGCCCCGCCTGCTCAGGCTGCCCGAGCCGCTCGGTGAGCGCGGTGATCCCCGCCTGGCAGGCCCCGAACATCGCCCCCTGGAGGGCGAGCGAGGCCCGCAGGGCGTGCACCGCGCGGGGCGTGCGAGGGCGGACGCGGGAGCCGCCCGGCGTGCCCGTCGCCCCGGCGGCCGAGGGCGCCGACGCGCGTGCCGTGGGGTGCAGCGCGAAGGCGGTGCCGCACACGGCGACGAGTACGGCGGCGCCGGTCAGGGCGTAGGCCGGGTGGGCGAGGACCGCCGCCAGGCCGACCAGGGCCGGGCCGAGGACGAAGGAGACCTCGTCGAGGGTGCTCTCGAAGGACAGCGCGGCGCCCACGGTGGGCTCGGGGGCGCCGGCCCGGCGGGCGAGCGCCACCAGGCGGGCGCGGGCCAGCGGGCCGATCAGGGGCACGCTCGCACCCGCCGCCGCCCCGAGGAGCGCCAGCAGCGGCGTCGGCACCTCCGCGAGCGCGCCGGCCACCAGGGCGGTGATCGCGACGGCGTTGACCAGTCCGAAGACCAGGACGACGGTGCGCTGGCCGTGCCGGTCCGCGAGCCGGCCGACCAGCGGGCCGCAGGCGACCTGGCCGACGGCGAGCGCTCCCCCGGTCAGCCCCGCGACGGCCAGCGAGCCGCTGGTGCGGGCGACCAGCAGGACGCTGCCGAACTGGATCGTGGCCGTCGGCAGCCGTCCCAGGAAGGACACCACCGGCAGCAGCGGCCCGGTCAGGCCGATCACCTCTCGGTACGTCTCCAGCGCGCCTCGCCGCCCGGTGCCTCCGCCGCTTCCCATCGCTCGAAGCTAGCCACGCGCGCGTACGCCCGTGGAGGGGCCGATGACACGAAAGGCGGCGAGGCGGGTACGTAGGTTTCCATGACACCTGAGCGACCCGACCCGGCGGCGCCGACGATCCCCACGGCCCCCGTGGCCCCCTCGGCCACGTATCGGCTGCAGTTGCAGCCGGAGTTCCCCTTCTCGGCCGCGGCGTCGGCTGTGCCGTACCTGGCCTCGCTCGGCGTCACGCACCTGCATCTGTCCCCGGTGCTGGAGGCCGTGCCGGGGTCGCCGCACGGCTACGACGTCGTGGACCACGCGCGCGTGCGTGAGGAACTGGGCGGCGAGGAGGGACTGCGGGCGCTGGCGCGCACCGCGCGGGAGTACGGTCTCGGCCTGGTGGTGGACATCGTGCCGAACCACATGGCGATGTCGCCCCGGCACAACCGCGCCCTGTGGGAGGTGCTGCGGGAGGGCCCGAAGTCGCCGTACGCGCGGTGGTTCGACATCGACTGGGAGGCTCAGGGCGGCCAGGTGCTGATGCCGGTGCTCGGCGCCCCGGTCGGCGAGGTGCTGGACGAGCTGCGGGTCGACGGCGACGTACTGCGCTACCACGACCACGCGTTCCCCCTGCGGGACGGCACCGCTGACCTGCCGCTGCCGCAGCTGCTGGACGCGCAGTGGTACCGCCCCGTGTGGTGGCGGCTCGCCCGCACCGACCTGAACTACCGGCGCTTCTTCAGCATCTCCGAGCTCATCGGTGTACGCGTGGAGGACCCGGAGGTGTTCGAGGCGACGCACGCCACGATTCTGCGGCTGCTGCGCGAGGGCGTGATCGACGGCCTGCGTGTCGACCACCCCGACGGCCTCGCCGACCCCGACACCTACCTCGGGCGGCTGCACGAGGCCGGTGGCGGCCGGTGGACGGTGGTGGAGAAGATCCTGGCGGACGGCGAGCGGCTGCCCGCGTCCTGGCCCGTCGCGGGCACGACCGGCTACGACGCGCTGCGGCACATCGACGGGCTCTTCACCGACCCGGCCGGGTACGGGGAGCTCCTCGGCCAGTACCGCAGGTTCGCCGCCCCGCAGACGGACCGGGGCGGCGACTGGGCGGCGACGGTGCGGCGGGCGGCGTACAAGGTGCTCACGCACGAGCTGGCCACCGAGATGGACCGGCTGACCCGGGTAGCCCACCGCCTGTGCGTCGCCTCCCCGGACGCCGCGCTGCGCGACCGGGCGCCGTGGGCGCTGCGCACGGCGTTGCGGGAGCTGCTGGTCCGGCTGGAGGTGTACCGGCCGTACGCGTCGGTGGACGCGGCGTCGGTCGTCACCGAGGAGGCGGCGGCCGAGGCGCGGCTCGCGTTCGCGGTGCCGGAGGAGGCCGGCGCGGTGGACGTCGTGCGGGGCCTGGTGCTGGGGCGGTTCGGGGACGGGCCGGAGCACGTGGAGTTCCGGACGCGGTTCGCTCAGACGGCGTCGGCGCTGCGCGCCAAGTCGGTGGAGGACACGGCGTTCTACCGCTATGTGCCGCTGCTTTCGGCGACCGAGGTGGGCGGGAACCCGGGGCGCCCGGCCCTGTCGCCGGAGGAGTTCCACGCGTACTGCGCGCGCGTGCAGCGCGACTGGCCCTCGACCGGCACGGTGGTCTCGACCCACGACACCAAGCGCAGCGCCGACGTGCGCGCCGCGCTGGCGGTGCTCACGGAGTGCCCCGAGCGGTGGACGGACGTCCTCACGGAGGTCACCCGCACCGGCGAGGGCGTGCCGGACGCGCAGCTGGCGTGGGCGGCCTGGCAGACGGTGTTCGGGCTGGGGCCGGCGGAGGGTGAGCGCGTGCGGGAGGCGCTGCTGAAGCATGTGCGCGAGGCGGGGATGTACACCAGCTGGACGGAGCAGGAGCCGCCGTACGAGGAGGCGGTGGCCCGGTTCGTGGCGGCGGGGCCGTGCGGCGCGCCGGGAGAGCGGGTGGTCGCCTTCCGCGACACCCTGGAGCCGCACATCCGGGCCAACGTCCTCGGCACGGCACTGACGCACCTGACGATGCCGGGGGTGCCGGACCTCTACCAGGGCACCGAGGGCGAGTACCTGGCCCTGGTGGACCCGGACAATCGCCGTCCCGTGCACTTCGGGGAGGGCGGCGAGGGCGGTGAGAAGGGCGCGGTGACCCGGGCGGCGCTCGCGCTGCGGGCGCGGCGGCCCGACGCGTTCGGCGACGCGGCGACGTACGAGCCGCTGCCCGCCGAGGGTCACGCGGCGGCGCACTGCGTGGCGTTCGTCCGCTCCGGGGACGTCGTGACAGCCGTGACCCGGCTGTCACTGCGGCTGGCCGAGGCGGGCGGCTGGCACGGCACGACGCTGCCCCTGCCGCCGGGCCGGTGGGCCGACGCGCTGACGCCCGGGCGCGAGTTCACGGGGCACGCGCGCGTGGAGGACCTGTTCGCGGGGGTGCCGGTGGCGCTGCTGGAGCGGGTGGGGGCGGAGGAGGGGGACGGGGGCTGAGGAGGGGGACGGGGGCTGAGCGGCGGGGCGGACGGGCGCCGGGGCCGCCCTCGGGAGCAGATGCCGACCTCGTCGCCCGGAACGGTGCACGGGCGGGGCGGGACGGTGAAGGTCGTCGCCGAGGCCGGGGGCGGCCGGGTGCTCGGTGAGCACCTGGTGGGGCCGCACGTGTCGGAGATGATCGCCGAGAGCCAGCTGATCGTCGGCTGGGACGCCGAGCCCGCCGACGCGGCCCGCCACACCCACGCCCACCCCACCCTGTCGGAGGCGGTGGGCGAGGCGTTCCTGACCCTGTCGAACCGCGGACTGCACCAGCAGTGACGCGGCCGGGGGCGGGTGAGGCGTACCGACGCCTCACCCGCCTCCGGCCCGGTCCGCTCACCCCTGCGTGTCCCACGCGAACACCGACCCCGTCCGTGCCGCCATCACGCACGGGTTGGGGAAGGTCTGCGTGTACTCCACCGGCTGTCCCCGCCACTGCCCGCGCGCGTGGGCGGTCACCGGGGCGTAGATCATCGGGCAGTGGGTGTCCCGCGGCGGGATGTCGGCGATGCGGCCGTCCGTCGCGTCGAGTTCCGCGCAGGCGCGGGCCGCGCGGGCGTGGCCCCGCGGCGGGTCGCACAGCAGGAGGGCGCCGCGTGTGCCGCCGGACGGGACACCCGGCGGAGCGCCGGGCCGGACACCTGACTGGGCATCGCCTTGGGTGACCGTGAGCAGGAGCCAGTCGTTCGCCGGTTCCCGCTCCGCGGTGGCCCGCGCCGGTGTCGCGCAGGTGAGGAGGAGGGCCGCGGCTGCCAGGAGGCCGGCCCGGGCCGCTCGGGCCGTGGTGGTGTGGGTCATTCCCGGTGCATCGGCACCGCGGCCTCGGAACCCCAGCCCGGCTCACCCGAACGGGAGCCCGCCGTGGGGCGCCGCCCGGCCAGTTCGAACGCGGCGAGTACGACCCGCGTCTGATACTCCACCTGGCGTGCGACCGGGATCCAGCGGGCCGCGCAGCCGTCGCGGTAGTCGGCGCAGCCTTCGTCGACCAGCCGGTCCAGTTCGGGCAGGACGCCCGCCGGATCGCCTCCGGTACGGGTCACCAGCTGATGCAGCAGCCCCGCGGTCCGCAGGGCCAGGCGCCGTCCGGCGAGGCGCAGGGCGACCAGGTGGGCGGTGCTCATCGGCGGGAGGGAGCGTCCCGAGCCGTCGTCGGTGTCGGGGTCCCACGCGTCGGCCAGCCTGGGGCAGACCAGCAGGTAGTCGTCGACCGGCGCGAGGAGGTGCGCCGCCTCCGGCACGGTGGCGAGGTGCGGCCGGACCCGGGCCAGGACGCGGTGCAGGCGCCGGGTGTCGTGACGCAGGGTGCGGCTCACGGAGCGCAGCGCCCCGTCCCGGTCCGCCGGGGGCGAGCCGTCCGCCACGGCGGCGACGCCCCACATGGGCGCCTCGACGACCGCGGTGACGGTGCCGTACCGCCGCGGGTGACACCACGTCGACTCGACGGCGGCCTCGGTGATGGCCGCGGTGAGGTCGCCGCGGCGGGGCGGCGGGATGCGGTAGACGGCGGGGCCGAGGTCGGGCCAGTACAGAGTGTCGTAGGCGCCGAGTTCGCGGGGGATGCCGAGCCGGGCCGCGGTGTGGGCGATGCGCTGGGCGATGCCCGGCAGCTCGTGGGTCAGCTCGACGAAGCCGCCGCCGACGTCGACGCCGTGCAGGGAGCACTGCAGGAAGGGCCGCAGTTCGTCCTGGAGCGCGAGCAGGGCGCGGGTCTCCGGGAGCGCGGCGTGGTTTGGGCCGTGGGGCAGCCACTCGGGCTGCTCCAGGAAGCCGGGCCGGAAGAAGTTCCGGGCGTAGCGGCCGAGGGTGTACGGGCCGGACAGCCAGCCCTCGTTGCGGCGCAGGCCGTCGGGGTCGACGCACAGCAGCAGGTTCCAGGTGGCGTCGGCGCCCTCGGTGAGCCGGGGGTCGGCCAGGGCGCGCTCGGCCAGCCGCAGGACGGTGGCGCCGCCCACGGGCTCGTTGGCGTGCGGCCCGGCGACGACGAGGACCTGGCGGCTGCCGTGGCCGACGGAGAGCAGCCACAGCGGGGTGCCCGCGCGGGACGTGCCGACGCGGCGCAGCCGGACGTGTCCGGGATGGCGGGCCACGAGAGCGGCGGCCCGGACGCCCAGCTCGTCCACGGTCGGATAGCGCAGGAGGGGCGGCAGGGCACACCTCCACGATGCGGACTGTCGGTTCACCTGGCGTGCTCGGTGTACGCACAGTCAGTCACGACTTGACGGGTACGTCAACACCATGAAAAGCAATGGGGTTTACCGCACGGGACACCGCACCGAACACCGCGCCGAATGCCGCACGGAGATCCACAACCTCGAGTGAAGCCCAGGCCAGAGCTGTGCTCCGTCCCCTCCTCCGTCCCCTCTTCCGGCTCAGTTCACCGCGAGGCGGAAGGCCATCCGGCCGAAGCCGATCTGGTCACCCTCGCGGACGACGGCCGCGCCGATGACGCGCCGCCCGTTGACGGTGGTGCCGTTGGTGGAGCCCAGGTCGCGCAGCACCCACATGCCGCCCTGGCGGCTCAGTTCGGCGTGCACGCGGGAGACCGTCTCGTGGGTCAGGCGCAGCCCGCTCGCCGGGTCGCGCCCTATGCGCAGCGGATGTCCGGTACCGGGGTGCGGCAGCAGCAGCTTGGGCAGCCGCTCGGCCTGCCAGGCCCTGCGCAGCCGTACGCCGAACCCGGACACCGCCTCGACGGTGCCGAACACCAGCCGCGACACCCGGCCCTCGGTGGGCAGGTCGGCGGTGAGCAGGGCGAGATCCTCCAGACGGCGGGCGGCGAACGCCAGCTCCATCCTGCGGATGAACGTGTCGTGCGACAGACGACCCATGGCGACGCCGTCCCGGAGCACCTTCAGCGCCTTGTCGCGCTCCGCGTCGGACAACCGCGCGGGGTACGTGTTGAACTCGAAGGACGACGTCACGCTGGTGATTGTCGGTCAGCTGGGCCGGAGTGTCCAGAAGACGGGAAAACGGCCGCCACGCGCGCGCCGTGCACGCCGTCACACGCGTGGCGTGGCACGACACCCGCCGCAATCGGAGACTTTCAGCAGCGCAGAGATCACTTATGCAGGACCATGGACGGGCTACATCACGGTGAGCAGACGAAGGGGAACCGTCCGTGCAGTTCGAGGTGTGGGCACCGCAGGCCGGCCGCGTGACGCTGACGTGCGACGGCGTCACGCGCGCGTTGGAGCGCGATCCGGAGCGGCCGGGGTGGTGGTGCGGTCAGGCCGAGGCACGCGACGGCTCGCGGTACGGCTTCGCGGTGGACGACGGGCCGGTGCTGCCGGACCCGCGTTCGCGCAGGCAGCCGGACGGGCCGGACGGGCTCAGCGCGGTCGTCGACCACGGACGGTACGCGTGGCGCGCCGAGTGGGGCGGGCGGCCGCTGCCCGGCGGTGTGCTGTACGAGCTGCACGTGGGCACGTACACCCGCGAGGGAACGCTCGACGCCGCCGCCGAGCGGCTCGACCACCTGGCCGGACTGGGCGTCACCCACGTCGAGTTGATGCCGTTGTGCCCGTTCCCGGGCCGGCACGGCTGGGGGTACGAGGGTGTCTCGCTGTGGGCGGTGCACGAGCCGTACGGCGGGCCCGAGGCGCTGAAACGGTTCGTCGACCGGGCCCACGAACTGGGCCTGGGCGTGATCCTCGACGTGGTGCACAACCACCTGGGCCCGTCCGGCAACTACCTGCCCGCCTTCGGCCCGTACTTCACCGACACCCACCACACGCCCTGGGGCGTCGCCGTGAACCTGGACGCGCCCGGCTCGGACGAGGTGCGCGCGTATCTGGTGGACAGCGCGCTGGCGTGGCTGCGGGACTACCGGGTCGACGGACTGCGCCTGGACGCGGTGCACGCCCTGGTGGACACGCGCGCGTGCCACTTCCTGGAGGAGCTGTCGACGGCGGTGGACGGCCTCGCCGCCGACCTGGAACGTCCGCTGTTCCTGATCGCCGAGTCCGACCTCAACGACCCGCGGATCATCACCCCGCGCGCGGAGGGCGGACTGGGCGTGCACGCGCAGTGGAACGACGACTTCCACCACGCCCTGCACGCCGCGCTGACCGGGGAGTCGCAGGGCTACTACGCCGACTTCGCGCGGGCTCCGCTGGCGGCGCTCGCCAAGACACTGACGCGGGGCTACTTCCACGACGGCACCTACTCCAGCTTCCGGGGCCGCGGTCACGGCCGCGCGCTGGACCGCGGCCGGGTGGCCGCCCACCGGCTGACCGGCTACAGCCAGACCCACGACCAGGTCGGCAACCGCGCCCAGGGGGACCGCCTGGCCGCGCTGGTCTCACCCGGCCTGGCGGCCTGCGCCGCGACGCTGACGCTGACCGCGCCGTTCACGCCGATGCTGTTCATGGGCGAGGAGTGGGCGGCGGGCACACCGTGGCAGTTCTTCACCGACCACACCGACCCGGAACTCGCCCAGGCGGTACGGAGCGGCAGGCGGCGTGAGTTCGCCGCGCACGGCTGGAAGGAGGAGGACGTGCCCGACCCGCAGGACCCCGCGACGCGCGAACGGTCCTGCCTCGACTGGTCCGAGCCGGAACGCGAGCCGCACGCGCGCGTACTGGACTGGTACCGCCGGCTGATCGCCCTGCGGAGCGGGCAACCGGACCTGACCGCCCCGGACCTCGCCGACACCAGGGTGGCGTACGACGCCGAGGCGCGCTGGCTGGCGTTCCGGCGCGGCGACATCCGGGTGGCCGTCAACCTGGGCGCCGAACCGGCGGCGATCCCGCTGGGTACCCGCCCCGCGCGCGTGCTCGCCGCGTGGGAGCCGGTGCAGGCGCCGGGGACGGACGGGGTGCTGCGGGTACCGGGCGAGTCGAGCGTCGTGCTCGTACAGGAGTGACGGGCGCTCAGGACGGTTCGTCGTCCGTGCCGTCCCCTCTCAGCTCCGTCACCCGTTCCAGCATGATCGGCTCCCAGGCGCGCCGCAGCCGGGTCCTCAGCAGGGGCAGGGACACGGCCGCCGGCGCGGACGCCCGGCCGGAGAGGGCAGCGGCGAGGTGGACGAGGGTGTCGCAGCGGGCCAGCCACAGGCCGCGCAGGCACGGCCGGGCGCCGTAACCGGCGAGGGTGGCGGCGCGGACGGCGGCGGGCGAACCCACGGAGAGCGCGAGCCCGGCGATGTCCTCGGCCGGGTCGCCGAGGACCGCGTCGGTCCAGCCGAGGACACCGCGCACCCGGCCGTCGGCGCTGACCACGAGGTGCTCGCCGGCCAGTCCGTGGTGGACCAGGACCGCCGCGCCGGGCTGGGCGCCGAGCTGGACCGTCGCCGACCGGGTGAGCCGCTCCGGCCGCGCGGCGTCGAACTCGTCGGCCTCGGCGAGGCGCCGGGCGGCGCGCTCGGCGGCCTCCCGCAGCGCCTCCAGGGAACGCGGGGCGGCCCGGGGCGCACCGAGGGTCTCGGCCTGGCGGACCGGCACCTCGCGCACTCCGGTGAGCAGCGCCGCGAGGTCCGCCTCGCCCAGGGCCGACACGTCGTGGTCCTCGCCCGACCCGCCGGGCACCTTGGCGTCCAGCGTGTAGGTCAGGCCCGGCGCCCACTCGCCGTGCGCCACACTCGTCGGCACCGCGACGGAGAGGTACGGCCGGACCAGCTCGCGCAGGCGCAGTTCGCGTCGCTGCCGAACCGCGGACTCGCGGTCCGGGGCCAGGCGCAGCACATGCCGGGTGCCGACCCACCAGGTGGCGGGCCCGGCGCCCTCGGCGACGGGCCGCACGTCGGGTTCCGCGTTCTCGCCCAGCAGGGAACGGACCAGTCGGCGGACGGCGTCCGCGGTGGGTGTCGGTGCCTGGGTCATGGTCGCGCCGTCGTCTTCCGGGTCTGCCGGGGCGTGGGTTACGTCTGTGCCGGTCATTCCACTATGACCATCTCCCGGGTGGTGTCGTTGAGGCGTCGGCCGCCGTCCTCGGTGACCGTGACGATGTCCTCGATGCGTACCCCGAAACGGCCGGGCAGATAGATGCCGGGCTCGACGGAGAAGCACATGCCGGGCACGAGGTGCCGCTCCTCGCCCTCGATCATGTACGGCGGCTCGTGCGTGGTGACGCCGATGCCGTGCCCGGTGCGGTGGATGAAGTACTCGCCGTACCCGGCGCCGTCGATGACCGCGCGGGCGGCCCGGTCGACCTCCTGGCAGGCGACGCCGGGCCGCACCGCCCGGAAGCCCGCCTCCTGCGCCTCGCGGACGAGGTCGTGCACCCGCCGCTCCTCGTCGGTGGGCGCGCCGACGTGGACGGTGCGCGAGGTGTCGGAGCCGTACCCGTCCTTCAGACCGCCGAAGTCGAGGACGATCATGTCGCCGTCCTCGATGACGCGGTCGCCGACCTCGTGGTGCGGGTTGGCGCCGTTCGGGCCGGAGGCGACGATGGTGAAGTCGACCTGGGAGTGCCCGAACCGCCGCAGCAGATGGGCGAGGTCGGCGGCGACGTCGGATTCGCGGCGTCCGCCGAAGCGCACCTTCCGGATCTCCTCGAACGCGGCGTCCGCGGCCGCTCCCGCCGCCGCCAGCAGTTCCAGCTCCGCCGCGTCCTTGACGGCGCGCAGCATCGGCAACGCCTCGGTGAGCGAGGCGTACGAGGTGCCGGGCAGCGCCCGCTGGAGGGCCAGCAGGTGCATCGCCCAGGCGTTGTCGCTGATGCCGAACCGCCCGGAGCCGTCGAGGAGGGCGGCGGTGGCGGCGTAGGGGTCCTTGCCGTCGGTCCAGTCGCGCAGGGTCAGGGCGGGCGCGCCGGCGGCCTTCTCGGCGTCGGGGGCCTCCAGTGTCGGGACGACGAGGACGGGGGCGCGGTCGGCGGCGAGGACGAGCAGGGTGAGCCGTTCGGTGGCCGCGGTGGGCGCGTAGCCCGTGAGCCATACGAGGTCGGGCCCCGGAGCCACCAGCAGCCCGGCCAGTCCGGCGTCGGCGGCCGCCCGCGCGGCACGCTCCATCCGGGCCCGGTAGTCGTCGGCGGTGAAGGAAGCAGCAGGCGCGCTGCCGGTCATCCGGGCCTCCCTGGGCGACAAGGGTGAAGGGACTACGGGCAGCATCCTGCCCCCGGCGAGGGAGCGACGCGAGCCGATTGGCATTGATCAACCACTGCGACTAATGGTTGGATGCAGTGCAGACGTTAGCTACGAGGCGTGCCCTTCGGCACCCGGAGGGGGACTGCACCGTGCTCGTACTCGCGCACATCAGCGATCTGCACCTGGACGGGAGCGCTCGGGCGACCGGGCGCGCCGAGCGGGTGCGCGACCGGCTCCGGGAACTGCCGGGACGGGTGGACGCCCTGCTGGTGACCGGGGACATCGCGGACCACGGGACGGAGGCGGAGTACGAGGAGGCCGCGCGCATCCTGGGGCTGCGCGACGGCACCGCACCGTTTCCCGTGCTCACCTGCCCCGGCAACCACGACAGCCGCGCGCCCTACCGCAAGGCCCTGCTGGGCCGGCCCGCCGCGGACGGGCCGGTCAACGACGTGCGGGTCTTCGACGGCGGCGCGGTGCTGATGTGCGACTCCAGCATCCCGGGGAGCGACGAGGGGGAGCTGGACGAAGAGACGTACGGCTGGATCGAGGCGACCCTCGACGAACTCGGCGGCGACCGCCCGGTCCTGCTCGCCTTCCACCACCCGCCGACGGCCCTGCACCACCCGCTGCCCGACTCCTACCGCTTGCGGCACCCGGAACGCCTTGCCGCGCTGCTGGACCGCCGGCCCGAGATCGTCGGGCTGATCACGGGACACGCGCACACGCCCGCCTCCACGGTGTTCGCCGGGCGCCCCCTGGCGGTCGGCCCCGGGGTGACGTGGACCCTGCGGCTCCCCTGGGAGGGCGAGCGGGTCGCGGACCGGGACGCCCCGGTCGGGCTGGCCTACCACGTGCTGGACGACACCGGACGGCTCACGAGCCACTTCCGTACGGTCACGTGACGGCGGGACCGAACGCGACGGCCGGGTGACGTGGGTCAGGTGACGACCCCCGGTACGGCCGTCAGCTGCTGGTAGCCGCCGCTCTCGTGGCGCACGGTCACCTTGACCTCCTTGCCCGGCCGGGCGCGGGCCACGGCGTCGGCGAGGTCGGCGGCCGAGTCGACCCGGGTCGTGCCGAACGCCAGGAGCACGTCGCCCCGGACCAGGCCCGCCGCGTACCCGGGGCCGGGTACGTGGACACCCACGACCAGGGCCCCCGGCTTCTCGTCGTCCACGGCCTCCACTCCGAGGGTCGCGGCGGCCGGTGCCGAGGACGGGGGCGCACCGGCCGACGGTTGCGCCGGGGCGGCCCGGCTGCCCGTCGGCGCCCCCGCTCCCGTCCCCGGGGCGCCCGCCTGTCGTTGCAGTTCGGCGAGCTTGCTCATGCCGATCACCGTGGCGCCCATCGTGCCGAGTCCCACGCCCGCCAGGAGCAGGACCGTCGCGGCGAACACCCCGAGCAGCAGGGTGGTGAGCCGGCGGCGGCGCCGGCGCCCGGCGTGCGGGCGCCGGACGTCGTCGGGCGCGGTGCCGGCCCCCGGTTCCTGACCGGGCATCGGCTTGGGTCGCAACCCTCTCTGTTCCATGGTTCGCCTCCGCCAGGTGCTCTACCCGGCGCACCGGCGCGTGACGAGCCACGAACGAGTGAGACTGACCGACGGTCAGCCGAGCACGGGCAGAGCGGAGCACCTCGGGACGGGCACGGCCGGGATCCGGTCCGGGAGGAAGCCGTGAGTGCGCCCGGCCAGGTACTCGGCCTTGTACCGCGGCACCTCCCGGTGCCAGTTGAGGATGCCCGCCATCCAGTTCTGCAGGTCGGTCACATAGCCCTGCATGACGGCCCGCGCCTCGTCCGACAGCTGGAAGTCGTCGTAGACGATGGGAAGTTCGTGCGCGACGACGTGCTCGAACTGGCGCATGCGCTGGTTCATGAGGTCCTGGACGACGCCGAGGGCGGCCGGGTAGTCGACGCCGAAGAAGTTCTGCACGACGAGGATCGCGTTGTGGACCTCGCCCTCGTACTCGATCTCCTTCTGGTAGGAGAAGACGTCGTTGAGGAGGCACGCGTAGTCGATCGCCGCGTTCTCCAGGGAGCGGACCGGACCGCTGCGGTAGACCTCGGGCGGTACGGCCGGGCCGTGTCCGGCTCGGCACAGGCCCAGGGTGAGGTCGGAGCCGAAGGTGGCGCGCCGCATCTCCAGGTAGTCCACCGGGTCGGGGACACGGTTCTGGATCTGGTTGGCCAGCTCCCACACCCAGGCCTCGGTCATCTTGTCGACGGCCGACTTCAGCGGGCGTCGCTCCTCGGGTGTCATGCCGGCCGTCGTGCGCGCCCACAGGTCGATCAGGGAGCGTTCCATGGCGTTGGCGGGCGGCGGGACCGGCTCGGCGTCGAGCGGCATGCAGGCCGACAGCCGGGCCGTGGTCAACCGGGCGGCGGCCAGGTCGCGCCGGTGACCGTAGACGAGCGGGTAGTAGTCGTCGCCGTAGGTACCGAAGGCCAGCCAGTCGGAGGCGAGGTTCAGCTGCTCCTGGGTGGCGTCCGGGTCGAGGCCCGCGGCGCACAGGGGAAGGTCGCAGCTCGCGAGCTTGTCCTCGTCCCAGACGCCCTCACTGAGGAACCCGATCGCTTGCGACCACTCGAACAGGTGCCGTCGCGCTCCGTCGAGGGCGGGGCTCAGCTCCAGCGGGAACGGCATGTGGATGTCGGGGATGATCGAGGGCCCGACCTTCTGGAAGGGCACGTACGTGTAGGGGCGGGCCCGCTCCGCGGCGGCCCGGGCGAGCAGCGCGCCGACGTCCGCGGCGGAGGTGCCGGGGCCGGTCAGCGCCTGCCAGCCGGCGGCGGGGCGGGCGCCCTTGTTCATGTACCGGCTGGAGCGCATGTGCCATTCGTGGCCGCCGGACTGCCAGTCCTGGAGCCCCTTCGCGTACAGCCCGACGGCGGTGACCTCGGCCGGGGTCAGGCCGTTCTCCAGGGCCACCGCGGGCACCTCGGTGAACGCGGTGTGCTCGAACTGGTGCAGCCGGGAGGTGAGGACGTCGTTGACCAGTTCGGCGGCCTCCTGGGTGGTGCAGCCGAAGAAGGTCTCCAGGACCAGCACCCCGTTGCTCAGCTCGCCCTCGTCCTCGACCTCCCGCTGGTAGGAGAAGAGGTCGTTGCGCAGGTGCACGGCGTCGGAGAACGTCTCCATCAGCACCCTGAGCGGCCGGGACCCGGCGACGGCGGCGGGCACCTCGGCGGTCGCGTACTCCACCAGCCCGGCCGACCAGGGAGCGCCGCCCACCTTCCGGCGCATCTCGATGTACTCGACGGGGTTGGCGATCCGCCCCTCGTTGATGTTGGACAGCTCCCACAGGGACTCGTTGAGCAGGTGCTCGGTGGCGACGGCGAAGCGGTGGCGCCAGTCGGCCGACATCGCCGGCACCGTGCGCGTCCAGAGGTCGGCGAGGCCGGCCTCGACCGGGTTCTCCGGCTCGGGCATGTCGGTGGTGAGGTCGAGCGGCATGAACAGGGGGAGCCGGTCCAGGTGGGCCTTGCCGCCGACGCGGTCCTGGCTGCGTTTGAACTTCTCCAGGAAGTGGTCGTCGAAGAAGAAGACCCACACGTACCAGTCGGTGATGAGGGAGAGCGCCGGCCCGTCGCAGTCGGGGTGGGTGTAGGCGCAGAGCAGGCCGTAGTCGTGTGCGTCGAGGTCGGACTGCTCCCAGACCCCGGAGCCCTCCAGCATGCCCATCTCGCGCGCCCACGTCGTCGAGTGGGCTCGGGCCTCGTCGAGATGCGGATTCAACCGCGCGGGATGCGGCATGTAGAAGTGTGGGAGTTCGAAGGGCTGTTGCGTCATGGCCGGGCACTACCCATGGCCCCCCGCGGGCATCCTCGGGTTGGGACATGATCACACCATCGCGTGAATCGGGGCGGAACGCGGGAACCTTCGCCGGTTCGTCCTCTCGGGGACACGGGCGGGGTCTCTCCGCCTCCTGACGCGGACGCTCAGCGCCTGACCTGGATCAGCGCGTGCGTCCCGCTCGTCCGCCAGCGCTGTTCCCCGCTCGCCACCAGCGCCGCCTCGGTGTCCGCGGACAGGCCGGTGACGACGTCGGACTTCAGGGTGCGCAGTGCGGCGACGGGGCCCGGGAAGTAGGCGGTGGCGTCCGCGAAGGACGTGGTCGGGGGCCACCACCGGTCACCCACCAGGCGGCGGTAGTTCAGGTCGCCCTTGAGAACGGTGACCGTGGCCGCCGCGAACTCCCCGCGCAGGTCGTCGGGCATGTCCGCGTACGGCAGCGGGGCGCAGGAGAAGGGGTGGGCGCGGACGGTGACGCGGCCGTCGGTCAGCGCGGTCCACAGCCGCTCACCGTGGGCGGCCGCCGCGCCACCCGCCGCGCCGAGCCGCCGCAGCGCGTCGAGCAGGTCGGCGGGCGTGGCGTCGGAGACGTAGTACGGATACGGCTTGAGGTGCAGGACCGCCCGGTCGACGCGGCCCTCGTCGAGAAGGTGCGAGACGAGGAGCAGGTCGGGGACGAGTTCACGGCCGGCGTTGTCGGCGACCAGGCACAGGGTCTTCGGACCGGGCGTGCCCTGTCCGGGGGGCGGGAGCAGCGACCAGAGCGTGTCGCTGTCGTCCGCGACCAGGGCCGGTACCCGGTCCTTGGGGTCGGTGCCGCTGTCGGAGAGGCGGAAGCCGAGGTCCGCGCGGTTGCCCCAGAGCGAGCCGTGCAGCAGGGCCCGCGTGCGGTCGTCGGCGGGCAGGTCGGCGAGGCCGTCGAGCGCGGCGAGTTCCTCGTCCGTCTCCGGCGCGTCGAGTTCGGCGAGCTTGGCGGGCCGGAAGGGGTCGATGCCCTGCCAGGTGCCGGGGGCGAAGTAGCCGACGGCGTCGAGGAGCCGACGATAGAAGTGGCTCTCGGCCCACAGCCAGGGCACGTCGAACCAGGAGCGGCCGGCGTACGCGTCCATCCCCCAGTCCGCCCAGCGGGCCCGGTCGCCGGCGTCGGCGACCGCGGGCGGTGGCTCGATCACGCCGTTCAGGCAACTGGTGAGCAGCGCGTCGAGCGCCCGTTGCCGTTCGGGGCCGTAAGGGAACGCCTCCCGCACCTGCCGGATGATGGCGGGGTGCCGCTCGGCCAGCACGCCGTGGGGGAAGGACCCGGGCTCGTCGCCGACGATGACGGGGGCGGGGGCGGGCTCGGACGGGGTGTCGGGCATGCGCCTCACCGTATCGCGCGACCTGGGGTGGGAGGGCGGAGCGGGCCGTGTCCCGGCGGGGCCCGCCACATCCCGGCGGGAACCGGCCACGTCCCGGCGCGAGCCCGCCACGTCCCCGCGGGAGCCGGCCACGTCCTGGCGCGCGTTGGCCACATCCCCGCGGGAGCCAGCCACGCCCCGGCACGAGCCGCCCACATCCCCGCGGGAGCCAGCCACGCCCCGGCACGAACCGCCCACATCCCCGAGGAAACCGGCCACGCCCCGGCACGAACCGCCCACATCCCCGAGGGAACCGGCCACGCCCCGGCACGAACCGCCCACATCCCCGAGGGAACCGGCCACGCCCCGGCACGAACCGCCCACATCCCCGAGGGAGCCAGCCACGCCCCGGCGCGACCCACTACCGCCGGATCAGACCCCGCCCATCTCCCGCTCCAGGCGCGCCGCGAGGGTGAGGTAGCGGGCACGGCGGGTCACCGGCACCATGCCGCGGATCAGGAGGTGCCACATCCCGGCCAGGCGGCGGGGCTGTCGCGCGGCCGGTTCGAGGGTGCCGCCCACGACGCGGGTCCCGACGATGGAGCAGACGAGGGTGTGGGCGACGGAGTCGACGTCGATGTCCGGATGCAGGTCGGACTGGCGGACGGCGTCCACGAGGCGGGAGGAGGCGATCTCCCGCCACTCGGTGAAGGGGTGCGGCAGCGGCGGCCGTACCGGTACTCCCCCGGTGGCGAGCCGCAGCCCGGCCCGCAGGACCGGCCCCTCCTCGCACAGCCTGGCCATGCCGAACGTGAGGCGCATCAGCGCCTCCAGGGAGGTGTAGCCCCGGCCGTCCAGTTCCTTCGCCAGTCGGCGCGAGGTTCTGGACTGGAGCTCCATGATGGCGTGGGCGAGGTCCTCCTTCGCCGCGAAGTGGAAGTACAGGGCGCCCTTGGTGACTCCGGCGTGGGCCACGATCTCGCTCAGGCTGGTCGACTCGTAACCGTGACGGTCGAACAGGTCGGCGGCGGCCACGAGGATCGTCGCGCGGGTCTGTTCGGCGCGTAGCTGCCTCGCCATCGGCTGGACTCTCCTGGGCTGGAACTCAACAGGCCGTGCCGCCTGTCTTAACCCCCTGTACACGATAACTCACCGTCAGATCCGCCTTCTTGCGACCCCGCGCACAGCGGCCCGGCCCGGCCCTTCGAGGCGCGGGCCGGGCCGCCGTACGGGGTCAGTTGACGTACACCGTCGCGTTCCCGTCGGTCACGGGGGCGTAGGTGGCGGTGAAGTACCCGTTGGCGAAGCAGAGTCCCGAGCCGGAGACCTTGGTGAAGTGCTGGTCGGCGAAGGCGATCGAGTTGGTGTCGTTGCTCGCCGTGCCGGACAGGCCGGGGGCCTCGTAGACGCAGTTGATGCTGCCGAGGAGGGTGCGCAGGGCGACCGTGGTCCGGACGGTGGAGCCGCTCGGCGGGGTGACGGCGACGGCACCGTCGGAGGAGACGGTGGTGGTGTAGGGCAGGTTGTGGACCGTGATGCCGTTGACACCGAGGACGCCGGTGACGTTGCTGGTGCAGCTGCCGCTGTCGAAGGTGTGGGCGGTGAGTGACTCGGTGGCCGTGCCGGGGGCCGTCGGGTTGTCGGTGACGGTGACGGTGAACTGCGAGGACGTGCACGAGACGCCGCTGGTGCCGGTCGCGCTGGAGTGGAACGTGGCGCTGGTGCCGCTCGCCAGGGAGGCGGTGAGGGTGTCCCCGACCGCGACGGGCGTGCCGCCGACGGCGCCGGTGGTGAGGACGGGGGTGTCGGCCTCGGGGGTGCCCGCGACGGCGGGGGCCGCCGCGGGGAGGGTCAGCGCGGCGACGGCTGCGGTGAGGGTGAGGAGAGTACGAGTACGCATGCGGCTACCTCTTCCGGAAGTGGGGTTCGGTGAAGCAGGGGTGGCCGGCCGCGGACGCGCGACCGGGCCGATGCGACGGGGTCCGGGCCGTGCCCGGTCGGACGTCGGGCACGGGCCGGGCCCAGTGGGTGCGGGCAGGCCGTGCCCGGTGAGTGCGGGCCCTGCCCAGGAGGTGCGGCGTGCCCCGTTGGGGGCGGGGCCGGGTCCAGTCCGGAGGACGGGTCCCGGGGCCGGGAACGCGGACGGTGCCGCGGGAACGGATCCGGCGCCACGGATCCGGGGAAACAGGGGAAGTTGTAGACCTGACGTTCAGTCAACGTCAAGCGTCCGCGCAGGGGTTGGCGAATAATCGCGGGTCTTCGCGGGCGCCGGGCCGGAAAGGCGGCAGGTGGCACACAACCCCCACTCTTTACTCACAACTTGCTTGACCCCGAGGTGTAACCACCGGTAACTTCCCGATTGGCTACTGGTGCGTAACGTGAAAGGCCCTGCATCCGCCGGGAGTTGCCGGGAGGCGCGCGCACCAGCCGCTGTCCGCGCCAGGACAACGTGCCGCTCAAGAACGTGCCACTGAAACCCGATCCGCATTCACTATGCCTCTGGGAGCAGACATGGCCTCGTCCTCGGACGTCACCCCGTCCGCCGGCAACACCCCCGAACCCGAGACCGGCCCCGAAGGCGTCTTCGCGCCGGAAGCCGCCGGGGCACCCACGAGACGCGGCCGGGTCAGGCTGCGCCGGGCCGCGGTGCTGGCCGTGCCGGCCGCCGCGGTCACCGCGGGCCTGGCGATACTCACCGCCCAGGGCGCCCTGGGCGTGCAGTTCGCGATCTCCGGCATGCCCTTCACCGTCACCGCCACGCAGCTCGACGGCAAGGGGTTCGCCCAGTTCGGCGGCCTCGACAACATGGCCGAGGGCAGCCCGAACGCCGGGGACACCGGCGGGCAGGTACTGGTCGTCACCTCCGTGATCAAGGAGGCGAAGCTCACCAAGCTGTGCCAGAGCGTCGACCTGGGCGGCACCAACCTGCTCATCACCGCGGGCGAGGGGAGCACCAGGGTGTCCGCGAGCGACCTGACCACCGACTCGACCTTCCTGTCGGGTGACGCCGCCTTCAACAACATCGAGATCGGCAACGACGCCAGCACCCTGGACAAGGCCGGCCCGAAGGGCCGCGGACCGATCGGCGTCTTCAGCCAGCAGGCCGACACCGTGCAGATCAAGAACCTGCGGCAGACCAACTACGCGACCACGGCGGGGGTGTTCAAGCTTCCCGGTCTGAAGCTGCGCTTCAGCGGGTCGGGCTGCTGATGCCCGGCGACCGGGGCGCGGGCTTCCGGGCAGGCTTCCGCCGCTGGCGCTCCGGGCGGCCGTTCTGGGGCGGGCTGCTGCTCACGCTGGCCGGGGCCGAGGTCCTGTTCACCATGAAGGCGTCCTTCAAGGTGGTGCTGCACGTCGGCATGCAGGGCGTGGCCGGCTACCTGCTGCCGGTCGTGATGCTGCTGTGCGGACTGCTGGCCCTGGTGAACCCCTCCCAGCGGCTCTTCTACTCGCTCATCGGCGTCCTGGCCTCCCTGGGCACGTGGGTCACCTCCAACCTGGGCGGGTTCCTCGTCGGGCTGCTCCTCGGTTGCGTCGGCAGCTGCCTGGTCTTCGGCTGGCTGCCCGACCAGGAGTCGCGCCGCGACCGCCGACGCCGCAGGAAGGAGGCCCGGGCCGCGCGCACGGCCCCGCAGCCTCTGGAACAGCGGGTGGGCGGGCCCGCCTGACACCGGGCCACCGGCGTCCGCGCCCCGGCACGCACCCGGAGCCGGACGCCGGACCTCCGTGCGTACGCGCGCTTCAGGCACGCTTCACCGGTACTTCGCCCGTCCCGTTCATCACGATGCGGCACCGACAACTCACTCCTGATCGCTGGTCACTTGACTACCGGCCGTCACTCACGGTTTGCTCCGGCCAGGCGAGATTCACCCGGTTGGCGTACCGAAACACGGCTCCGGTCCACCTCGCCCCGTTCCTCCTGCTCGGCCGTACAGCGAGGTGCCGCACCCCCCATGAGTACTTCTGCCCCGTCCACCCACTCCCCCGGACGTCTCCGCGCCGCGGTCCTCGCCGCGGCCGTCTGTCTGCTCGCGGCCGGCTGCTCGGCCCTCGGCGGGGAGGAGAACGGCTCGGCCTCGGACGCCGCGGGCGGGTCCGGCGGCGACCGGATGAAGGTCGTCATGGTCACCCACGGCGGTGAGGGCGACGCCTTCTGGGACCGGGTGCGCAAGGGCGCCGAGGCGGCGGCCGCCAAGGACGGCATCGACCTGACGTACGCCGGCGACGCCGACACCGCCGACCAGGCCGACCTGGTGCGGGACGCGATCCGCGACAAGGCCGACGGCATCGCCGTGACCCTGGCCAAACCCCAGGCGATGAAGGGGCCGGTCGCCGAGGCAAAGGCGGCCGGCATCCCCGTGGTCGGCCTCAACTCCGGCATGGACGCCTGGCGCTCCACCGGGCTCCTGGAGTACTTCGGGCAGGACGAGAGCGTCGCGGGCCGGGCCGTCGGCGACAAGCTGAACGCCCTCAAGGCCGAGCACGCCCTGTGCGTCATCCACGAGCGCGGCAACGTCGCCCTGGAGGCCCGCTGCGCCGGCGTGAAGAAGACCTTCGAGGGCGAGACCGAGATGCTCTACGTCGAGGGCACCGACATGAAGGCGGTCGGCGCGGCCGTCACCGCTCGGCTGCGGCAGGACTCCAGCATCGACGAGGTCGTCATGAACGGCGCGGCGTTCGCCCTCACCGCGGTCGAGTCGGTCGACGAGGCGGGCAGCAGCGCCCACGTCGCCACCTTCGACCTCGACGAGGACCTCGTCGCCGCGGTCAAGCGCGGGGACGTGCAGTTCGCGGTGGACCAGCAGCCGTACCTCCAGGGGTATCTGGCGGTGGACGCGCTCTGGCTGCACCGCACCAACGGCAACGTCAGCGGTGGCGGAGTGGCACCCGTACTGACCGGCCCGGCGTTCGTGACCCGGACGAACGCCGACGCGGTCGCGAAGTTCGCCGCGGGGGGCACCCGGTGACCGGGCACCGCGGCCGCCGGCGCCCGCGCACAACCGCCATCCTCCCCCACTGATCGCCTAGGACCACGATGTCTGCACGGACAGGTGCCCGGCGCCGCCTCGGCTCCATACGTCTCTCCCTGATCCTCCTGGCCCTCGTCCCCGGCGTCACCCTCGCCGCCGTGTGGGGGGTGACGACGATCCAGATGTTCTCGGAGGGCCTGCGGCTGCGCGCGCAGACGGAACTGAGCCGCGACACCGGGGCCATGGGCACCGAGGCGGCGCTCGCGCTGCAGAAGGAGCGCGGTCTGTCGGCCGCCCATCTGGCCGAGCCCGGCGGCGACCGGACGGAACTGGACGCCCAGCGGAAGAAGACGGACGCGGCCGTCGCCCAGCTCGTCGGCCAGTCCGACGCGATCGAGAGCGCGCCCGCCCGCGTCTCGGACCGGCTCTACTCGGTGCTCGGCTCGGTGGGCAGCCTGGAGTACTACCGCAACCAGGTGGACGACCCCAGTGACATCACCTCCGACCAGGCGCTCGACCAGTACACCTCGATCATCGACGAGCAGATCCACGCCTTCCAGGAGCTCTCCCAGGTCGACGACGGCGACCTCACCTCGCAGGCCGGGCCGCTGGTCGCCCTGGAGCACGCGGCGGAGCTGGTCTCCCAGGAGGACGCCCGGCTCACCCTGGCCTGGCCGTCCGGCCGGATGGGCGAGGAGGAGTGGGCGCAGTTCGCGCAGTTGGTCCACACCCGGCGCTGGCTCGTCCAGGACCAGATCGTCCCCTCGCTGCGCGGCGACGCGAAGGCGCGGACCGAGCGGATCCTCGCGAGCCCCGAGTGGCAGACCCTGGGGGCCGTCGAGGACCAGGTGCTGGCGGCCCGTGCGGCGGACGGTGACGACCGGATCGACCTGCCGGACGCGCGGCAGCGCTGGACCACCGCCCTGGACAAGGTCTCCGACCAGTACGCGGCGCTGATCCGGCAGCAGACGGACGGGCTGCTCGACCGCAGCGCCGACGAGGCACACGGGCTGCTGATCACGGCCGCCTCGCTCAGCGCGGGGGGCCTGATCGCCCTGGTGCTGTGCGTCGCCATGTCCTGGCGCATCACCCGCTCGCTGTCCCGTCGGCTGCGCGGTCTGCGGCTGGCCACCCTGAGCCTGGCCGAGGAACGGCTGCCCGACGTGGTGGCCCGGCTGGAGCGGGGCGAGAAGGTGGACGTGGAGTCGGCGACCCCGCCGCTGGACTACGGGCGGGACGAACTCGGGCAGGTCGCGCAGGCGTTCAACACGGCACAGCGCACCGCCGTGCACACCGCCGTGGAACTCGCCGACACCCGGCGCGGCTTCCAGAAGGTCATCCTCGGCATCGCCCGGCAGAGCCAGAACCTCGTCAACATGCAGCTGGGCAAGCTGGACGCGCTGGAGCGCGAGCACACCGACCCGGAGATCCTCAAAGGGCTGTACGAACTGGACTCCACGGCCAGCCAGTTGCGCCGCTACGAGGAGAACCTCGTCATCATCAGCGGCGAGCAGCCCCGGCGCACTTGGCGCGAACCCGTCGCGCTGGTCGACATCCTGCGCAGTGCCGTCGGCGAGGTCGCCGAGTACCAGCGGGTGGAGCTGCACACCGACGAGGAGGTGGCCCTCGCACCGCCCGCGGTGGCCGACGTGATCCACCTGCTCGCCGAACTCATCGACAACGCGACCGCCTACTCCCCCGCCCCTCATCCGGTCGGGGTGCGGGCGGCGCTGGTGGCCAAGGGCCTGGCCGTCGAGATCGAGGACCGCGGGCTCGGCCTGTCGGAGGAGGACTACGCCTCGTTCAACGCCCAGCTTGCGGTGGTCCCGCAGTTCGACGTGGTCGCGCTCGCCGACGACCTGCGGCTCGGCATGTTCGTCGTCGCCCGGCTCGCGCACCGGCACGGCATCACCGTCACGCTGCGCTCCTCCCCGTACGGCGGGACCACCGCGATCGTGCTGATCCCGCACGACATCGTGGTGCGCGAGCCGATCGACGCGGCCCACGGGCCCGCCCGCACGGCGTCTCCCGAAACACCCGAAGTCCCTGCGCCCTCCGTGCCCGAGGCATCCCCCACACCCGAGGCGTCCCCCCTGCCCGAGGCGGACCCCGCTCCCGCGAAGCGGCCCGTACGGCCGGTGCGGCCCGTGCCCGCGAGCCGGCCCGGCGCCACCGCCCCGTCCGCGTCGTCCGCCCCCTCCGCGTCGTCCGCTTCCGAGCCGAACGGCCTGGCCCCGCTGCCCCGCCGGGTGCCGCAGACCAGCCTGGCCGCCGAGCTGCGCGACGAGGACGCCGTAACCGGCCGGGACGGACCGGAGGGCGCGTCCGACGACCACGTCGACTTCACCGCCGAGCGCGCCGCCTCGTCCCTCGCCGGTTTCCGGAGCGGCACCCTGCGGGCCCAGGCCGAAGACGCCGAAACGGACGCCACCGACGCCACCGCCACCGACACCGACGAGCAGGTACTCTCCTCCGCCGCCCCCTCGACCCCGACCACAGACCGCCGACCGCCGACGAAGGACTCGCGATGACCCGACCCTCCCCCGCCACGCACACCGAGCTGGACCAACTGCTCACCGGACTCGTGGAGCGGGTCGCCGACGTGAACCAGGCGGTGGTGCTCTCCGAGGACGGACTGGTCGTCAGCAAGTCCACCGGCTTCCCGCGTGACGACGCCGAGCGGCTGGCGGCGACCGCGTCGGGCCTGATGAGCCTCAGCAAAGGCGTCAGCATGGACTTCCGGGGCGGCCCCGTGCGCCAGGCACTGATCGAGATGGCCAACAGCTACCTGATACTCACCTCCGCGGGCGCCGGCGCCCACCTCGTCGTGCTCACCGGCCCGAACGCCGACGTCGGCGTGGTGGCGTACCAGATGAACATGCTGGTGAAGAAGATCGGCGAGCACCTGAGCGCGGCCCCGCGGGCCACCGCCGGCCCCGGCGAGTGACGTGACCGGAGGCGACGCGGGCGGCCGGCTCGTACGGCCGTTCACCCTGACCGGCGGCCGGACCCGGCCCAGCCGCGCCGACTTCACCCTCATCACGACGGTGACCGCGATCGACCCGCAGCCCACGCGGGCCGCGCGACCGCAGCCCGAGCACCTGCGGATCCTGCGGCTGTGCGCCGAGCCCGTCGCCGTGGCCGAGGTCGCGGCCCGCCTGGACCTGCCGGTGAGCGTGGTCGTCATCCTGCTCTGCGACCTGCTGGAGGCCGACCGGATCACCGCCCGGCCCCCGCACCCGGTCTCCCGAGCCACCCCTGACCTGGACCTGCTGCAGAAAGTGAGGGACGGCCTTGGCCGGCTCTGACCGCGCCGCTGAGGCGCCCACGGCAACCGCGCCCCCGGCTGCCGCCCCCGAAGCCGTGAAGATACTGATCGCCGGTGGGTTCGGCGTCGGCAAGACCACCATGGTCGGCTCGGTCAGCGAGATCGCCCCGCTGCGCACCGAGGAACCGCTGACCGCGGCGGGACTGGACGTCGACGACCTCGCCGGCATCGAGGAGAAGCGGGCCACGACCGTGGCCCTGGACTTCGGGCGGATCGGCATCGGCCGGGAACTGGTGCTGTACCTCTTCGGTACGCCCGGTCAGCAGCGGTTCTGGTTCATGTGGAACGACCTGGCGATCGGTGCCCTCGGCGCCGTGGTCCTGATCGACGTGCGCAGGCCCGAGTCGAGCTTCGCGGCCATCGACTTCTTCGAGCGGCGGGGCATTCCGTTCGTCGTCGGCGTCAACGGCTTCCACGGACGGCATCCGTATCCGGCCGAGGAGATCCGCGAGGCCCTGGCGCTGCCGGAGCACGTGCAGGTGCTGTTGTGCGACGCGCGGGAGCGGACCTCCTGCCGGGACGTCCTCATCGCCCTGATCGACCAGCTGATCGACGCCGCGGCCGGGGCCGCGGCGTCGTGACCAACGTACGGCGGGTCAGACCAGACCCGCCGACGCGAGCCACTCCTTGGCCACGTCCAGCGGGTCCTCCTTGTCCAGCTGCACCTGGGCGTCCAGGTCGAGGAGGGTCTTCGTGTCCAGCTTGGCGGAGACCGCGTTGAGCGTGTCGACGCCCTCCTGGGACAGGCCCTCCTTGTGGACCAGCGGGGTCACGTTCGCGTACCCGAAGAGGTTCTCCGGGTCCTTCAGGACGACGAACTTCTCCTTGATGATCGTCGGGTCGGTGGTGAAGATGTCCGCCGCCTGCACGGTGTTCTTCGTCAGCGCCGACTGGGTCAGCGGGCCGCCCGCGTCGAGCGCCTTGAAGGTCTTGAACTTCAGGCCGTACACGGACTCCAGGCCCTTCAGACCCTGCTGCCGGGTCTGGAACTCGGGCGAACCGCCGATCACCAGGTCCGGCGCGATGTCCTTGAGGTCGGCGAGGGTCGACTCGGCGGTGAGGCCGTGCTTCTTCGCGGTCTCCGCGTTGACGCTGACCGAGTCCTTGTTCTCGGCCGGCGACGACTCCAGCAGTGTCAGCTTCTTGTCGAGCTTGGCCTTGGCCGCGGTGTTGACCGCCTCGGTGGACTTCTGCTCGGCCTCCGGGTCGAGGTAGGCGAGCAGCGCGCCGTTGTACTCCGGCAGCACCGTGACCGAGCCGTTCTTCATCAGGCCGTACGTCGTCTCACGGCTGCCGATGTTGTGCTTGTAGGTGACCTTGAGGCCCTTCGCCTTGAGCGCCTCGCCGTAGATGTCGGCGAGGAGGGTGCTCTCGGCGAAGTTGTTCGAGCCGACGACGACGGTGCCGGCCTCCGCCTTCTCCCCGGCGAGAGGGTTGTCGGAGGTGTCGTCGGAGGAGGAACAGCCCGCGAGCAGCGCCGCCGCGGCGGTGAGCGCGACGGCCGCCGCACCGGTGTGCCTCGTCCTGGACCTGCTGCTCTTGGCGGTAGAAGTCATCCACCGATCCAAACGAGCCACTTGTCGGTCAGTCAAGAACAGCCTGGTTACGGTTTTCACAACTGTGTTCGAGTCCGTGTCCCGGCGTCAGCGCCTGCGCACCCCCGGCGACACCGCCAGCCGTCCCGCCGCCCAGAAGACGGCGAGCGTGACGAGCGCCAGGAGGGCCACCAGGGTGGCACCGCCGACCACCTTCTCGTAGTCGCGCTGGTAGAGCCCGTCGATGATGTACCGGCCGATCCCGCCGAGACTGACGTACGCGGCGATGGTCGCCGTCGACACGACCTGGATGGCCGCCGAGCGCAGTCCGCTGAGGACCAGCGGCAGGGCGACGGGCAGTTCGACCCGGAAGAGGATGCCGGACTCGTGCATGCCCATGCCGCGCGCGGCGTCCACCGGGGAGGGGTCGACCGAGCGGACCGCCTCGTAGGTGGTCACCAGGATCGGCGGGATCGCGAGGACGACCAGCGGGACCATCACGGGCAGCAGGCCGATGCCGACCACGACGGCGATCAGCACCAGCAGACCGAAGCTGGGCAGCGCGCGAGCGGCGGTGGCGACGAAGGCGACGGCGTTGCCACCGCGTCCGGTGTGCCCGGTGAGCAGCCCGACGGGCAGGCCGATCGCGGCGGCGAGACCGAGGGCCATCAGCGTGTACTGGACGTGTTCCAGCAGGCGCCGCGGGATGCCGTCGTAGCCCTGCCAGTGGGCGCTGTCGCTGAAGAAGGCGTTGACGAAGTCGAGTATGTTCACCGGGCGGCCGCCTTCTTGGGCTCGGGCCGCGCGGCGGCCTCCTTCGGGCGTCGCCTCGTGCCGCGCGGCATCCACGGCGTCAGCAGGTTCCGGACCAGGACGAGCGCCGCGTCGCACAGGATCGCCAGTACGGCGGTGGTGAGGACGGAGTTCACCGCGAGTTCGGGCCGGCCGTACTTCTGGGCGTCGGCGAGCAGGTTGCCGAGGGCGCCCTGGTTGCCGATGAGGGCACCGACGCTGACCAGGGAGATGCTCGCCGACACGGCCACCCGGAGGCCGGCGAGGATCGCGGGCACGGCGATGGGCAACTGCACCTGGAGGTAGCGCCGTACGGGCCCGAATCCCATGGCGGTGGACGCGGCCAGGGTCTCCTCGGGCACCGACCGCACGCCGTCGACGATCGCCGGAACGAGCACCACCAGGCTGTACACGGCCAGCGGGATCATCACGGTCAGCTCGGTCTGGCCGGTGTAGTCGATGAGGACGACGAAGACGGCCAGCGACGGGATGGCGTAGAACACGGTGGTCACGCCGAGCACGGGCGGGTACAGCCAGCGGAACCGCACACAGAGTTGGGCGACGGGCAGCGCGAGCAGCAGACCGGCCAGCACCGGCAGCAGCGCCTCGCGCAGATGCAGCCCGATCAGACCGAAGTAGGTGTTGTCGAGGTCGCTCGGGATGTCGAAGAAGCCGTTCACGGGCCGACCTTCGTGACACCGGCGGGCCCCGCCTGCGGCGCGTCCTCGTCCTGCGGGTCGCCTTCCCCGGCGCCGTGGGCGGTGCGGATCGCCTCGCCGATGGTCTGCTGGGAGACGACACCGGCCACCCGGCCGTCGGCGTCCACGGCGACGGCCCAGCCGGTGGGCGAGAGGACGGCGCAGTCGAGCGCGGCCCGCAGCGAGTCGGTGCCGGGCACGAACGGCCGCCCGTACGGCAGCAGTTCCTCCACCGCGATGTCCCCGGCGCCCAGGTCCCGCGGTTCGGCCCAGCCCAGCGGCCTGTCCTCCCCGTCGGTCACCAGCAGGTAGGGGGCGTCGGGCGCGGCGAGTTGCTCGGCCGTGGCGTCCACGCGTACGACCGGGCCGCTCGTCAGCTCCAGGCCCGCGGAGGGGAAGAAGGACAGCCGCCGGATGCCGCGGTCGGCGCCGAGGAAGTCCTCGACGAAGTCGTCCGCGGGGTTCGACAGCAGCTCGGCGGGGGGCGCGAACTGGGCGAGCCGGCCGCCGGTGCGCATCACCGCGACCATGGTGCCCAGCTTGATGGCCTCGTCGATGTCGTGCGTGACGAAGACGATGGTCTTGCCCAGTTCCTCCTGTATGCGCAGGAGTTCGTCCTGGAGTCCCTTGCGGACCACGGGGTCGACGGCGGAGAACGGCTCGTCCATGAGCAGCACGGGCGGGTCGGCGGCGAGCGCCCGCGCGACGCCGACGCGCTGCTGCTGGCCGCCGGAGAGCTGGTACGGGTACCGCTTGCCGAGGGAGGCGTCGAGCCCCACCCGCTCCATCAGCTCCGCCGCCCGTTCACGGGACTTCTGCTTGCCCCAGCCGATCATGCGGGGCACGGTGGCGATGTTGTCGATGATCGTCCGGTGCTGGAAGAGCCCGGCGTTCTGGATGACGTATCCCATCGACCGGCGCAGCGTGGTGACCGGCTGCTGCTGGAGGTCCGCGCCGTCGAGGAGGATGGCGCCCTCGGTGGGCTCGACCATTCGGTTGATCATCCGCAGGGTCGTCGTCTTGCCACAGCCGGACGGTCCGACGAGGACCGTGATCGAGCGGTCCGGTATCTCCAGCGACAGCCTGTCGACCGCCACGGTGCCGTCCGGGTACCGCTTGGTGACTGAATCCATCCGTATCAAAACGCCGAATACCCTTCGGGTGGGGCGGAAGTTCTGGCCAGGTCGCTACAGGTCGTTGCCGGGAGAGTCTAGACGTCCGTGTCGCGGAACCGTTTTTGCCGGACGATCGAAGGTCGGAGGACCGGTGGCGCAGTATGGGCGCGTGGAAAAAGTACGACTCCTCGTGGTGGACGACGACCCGCCCATCGCCGACCTCGTGGCCACCGTCGCCCGCTACGAGGGCTGGGAGGCGGTCACCGCCAACTCCGGCGAGCAGGCGCTGCGGCTGGCCGGTGACTTCCGGCCGGACATCGTGGTGCTCGACCTGATGCTGCCGGACGTCGACGGCTTCGGCGTCCTCGACCGGCTGCGCCGCTCGGGCACGATGGTGCCGGTGGTGTTCCTCACCGCGCGCGACGGCGTGGCCGACCGGGTGGCGGGGCTGACCCGGGGCGGTGACGACTACCTGGTCAAGCCGTTCGCGGTGGAGGAGCTGATGGCCCGGCTGCGGACCGTGCTGCGGCGCAGCGCCGGCCCCGGTTTCCAGCGGTCGGTGCTGCGGGTGGCGGACCTGACGATGGACGAGGACACCCGTGAGGTGCGCCGGGGCGAGCGGCGGGTGCCGCTGACGCCGACCGAGTACGAGGTGCTGCGCTACCTGATGCGCAAGTCGCCGGCCGTGCTGACCAAGGCGCAGATCCTCGACCACGTCTGGGAGTACGGCTTCGGCGGCCGGTCCAACGTCGTGGAACTGGTCGTCAGCCGGCTGCGTCGCAAGCTCGACGACACGGACGACACGGACGGGTCCGGTGAGCCGCTGATCCGGACGGTGCGGGGCTTCGGGTACGCGATGCGGCAGGCGGCCCGGTGATACGACGGCTGTGGCACGCCTACCGCGGGCTGCGGCTCGGGACCCGGCTGGCGCTGGGCCTCGGGGTGCTGTCGCTGGTGGTGTTCGCCGTGGTCGGCACGGCGCTGACCGCGTACATGCGGGACTATCTGGAGCGGCAGCTCGCCGACCAGATGAAGCTGGTGCAGATCGTGCAGTCCAAGGACGCGGCGGAGCACGGCACGGTCCGACGCAAGCCCTACTACGGCTGGTACACGGCCATCTACGACGTCTCCGGCGGCTCGGTGGACCTGCGCACGCCCGCCGAGGTGCCGGCGGACAGCCGTGCCCTGACCGCCCTGGCGCAGACCATGGCCCGCTCCGACGCGGACCTCACCCGCACCGTGCGGATCGACGGACACGGCCCCTATCTGCTGCGGGCCTGCGAGGTGGAGCCCGGGGTGGTGCTGGTGAGCGCCGCGCCCATGGGGGACGTCGAGGACACCGTGGAGCAGCTGATCACGGTGCAGGTCGTCGCCTTCGGTCTCGCGCTGCTGGCACTGGTGGTGCTCGGACGGCGGATGCTGCGGCGCGGCCTGAAGCCGCTGAGCGACATGGCGAGCACGGCGCACGGCATCGCCTCGCACAATCTGGCCGAGTCCGCCGCCCGGCTGCCGCTGCGCGTGGACGGGCGGGACGGCGGCCAGGAGGTGGCTGAGCTGCGGACCGCGTTCAACACGATGCTGGAGCACATCGACGACTCGCTGGCGGTGCGTGCCGAGGCCGAGCAGCGGCTGCGCCGGTTCGTCGCGGACGCCTCGCACGAACTGCGCACCCCGCTGATGTCCGTACGGGGCTACGCCGACCTGTTCCAGTACGCGGCGGCCGACGCGCCCGGGGAACGGGAGCGGCATCTGGCCCGGCTGCGCGCCGAGGCGGCCCGGATGGGTGTGCTCCTGGACGACCTGCTGCTGCTCGCCCGGCTGGACGCGGCCGAGGTGGAGGCGCCGCTGCGGTGGGAGGACGCGGATCTGACGGAGCTGGTACGGCAGGCGGGCGACGCCTTCCGCGCCGGTCACCCGGAGCATCCGCTGACGGTGACGGCCGGTCCCGCGGTGGTGAAGCTGCGTCTGGACCCGCAGCGGATCCGGCAGGTGCTCGACAACCTGCTGACCAACGCGGCCGTGCACACCCCGGCGGGCACGAAGGTCTCGGTCGCCGTGTCCGTGACGGCCGACGCGGTCCGGGTGGCCGTCGCCGACACGGGGCCGGGCATCCCGGCCGCCGACCGGGAACAGATCTTCGACCGCTTCTACCGCGTCGACAAGGCCCGCAGCCGCGACCGCGGCGGCAGCGGGCTGGGCCTCGCCGTGGCCGGTTCGCTGGTGCGGGCGCACGGCGGCACGATCGAGCTGGGCGGCGAACCGGGCGTGACGGTGTTCACCGTGACGCTCCCGGCCGCCGCCCGCTGACTCAGCTCTCCGTGGGCGCCAGCCGCAGCGCGACGCTGTTGATGCAGTACCGCTGGTCGGTGGGGGTCGGATACCCCTCGCCCTTGAACACGTGCCCGAGGTGCGAGCCGCACCGGGCGCACCGCACCTCGGTACGCACCATCCCGTGGGACCGGTCCTCGATCAGCTCGACCGCGTCGGTGTCCTTCGGGTCGAAGAAGGACGGCCAGCCGCAGTGCGACTCGAACTTGGTGGTGGACGTGAACAGGTCCGCACCGCAGGCGCGACAGGAGTAGACGCCCTCGGTCTTGGTGTCGGTGTACTCACCGGTGAAGGCGGGCTCGGTGCCGGCCTGGCGCAGGACGGCGTACTCGGCCGGAGCCAGCTCCGCGCGCCACTGCTCGTCCGGCTTCTCGACGTCGTACGACATGAGTCCTCAGCCCCTTACTTACCCGTGCTCGACAGCTGGTCCAGGATGCGCGGTCCGAGGTCGGTGACGTCGCCCGCGCCCATGGTGAGAACGAGATCACCGGCCTTCGCCATTCCCGCGACCACCGCGGACGCCCCGTCCTTGTCGTGGACCGGCGTCACGTCCGCGCCCGCGGCGCGGGCCGCCTCGATGATCAGCTCGCTGGTGATGCCCGGGATCGGGTCCTCGCGGGCGGGGTAGATGTCGAGGACGACCGACGCGTCCGCCAGCGACAGGGCCTGGCCCATCTCCTTGCCAAGCTCCTGGGTGCGGGAGAACAGGTGCGGCTGGAAGAGGACCAGGATGCGGGCGTCGCCGACCGCGGCGCGCATGGCCTCCAGGTCGGCGGTCATCTCGGTGGGGTGGTGCGCGTAGGAGTCGACGACCTGGACACCGGCCGCCTCGCCCTTGAGCTGGAGGCGCCGCTTGACGCCCGTGTAGGCGGCCAGGGCGGGGGCCAGCTCGGCGGCGGGGATGCCGAGTGCCGCACCGGCGGCGAGGGCGGCGACCGCGTTGTGGGCGTAGTGGCGGCCCGGGACGGAGACCGCGAAGGTCAGCTCCGCACCGTCCATCACCACGGTGACCTCGCTCTTCAGGCCCTGCGGGACGACTGACAGGATCCGCACGTCGGCGTCCTCGGACTCCCCGTACGTCACCGTCCGCACCGACCCGGCCAGCCGCCGCGTCAGCTCCCGGGCGCCGTCCTGGTCGGCCGCGATCACCAGGGTGCCGCCGGGGACGATCTTGTCGGCGAAGGTCTCGAAGGACTCGTAGATCTCGTCCATCGACGCGTAGTTGGCGTGGTGGTCGAGTTCGACGTTGAGGACGATGGCGACCTCTGGGGCGTACTTGTGGAAGCTGCGGTCGCTCTCGTCCGCCTCGGCGACGAAGATCTCGCCGTCACCGTGCAGGGCGTTGGAGCCGGGCGCGTCCAGGTCGCCGCCGATGGCGTACGACGGGTCCAGGCCCAGCTCGGAGAGGGAGACCGCCAGCATGGAGGTGGTGGTGGTCTTGCCGTGCGTGCCGGCGACCGCGATCGGGCGCGCGCCGTTCATCAGGGCGGCGAGGGCGTCGGAGCGGTGGACGACCGGGATGCCGCGTTCGGCGGCGCGGGCAAGCTCCGGGTTGTCCTCGCGGATCGCCGACGACACGACCACGCAGGTGGCGTCGTCGGCGAGGTGCTCCGCCGCGTGCCCGATGTGCACGGTGGCGCCGAGCGCGCGCAGGGCCTCGGCGGTCGCGGACTCCTTGGCGTCGCTGCCCGCCACCTCGGCGCCGCGCTGGGCGAGGATCTTGGCGATGCCCGACATTCCGGCGCCGCCGATGCCGATGAAGTGCGGTCGGTCCATGGCGGTAGGAAGGCCGGGTGCCATGCGCTGTTCTCCCCAGAGGTGCGGCGGGTGGTACGAGAGGTGGTGCTTGCGAGCGTGGTGCCTGCGAGCGGTGGTCGTGCTGGTGGGCGCGCCCCCGGGCGCGGGAGCGCGGCCCCAGCCTATGCCTTGCTGTGGGAGAACAGTTTCAGGACCGGTACGCCGACCTTGTGCCGGGCCCGTGAGGCCCAGTCGCGGTGGAAGAACTCCTCCACGTAGTGCGGATCGGTCAGGACGATCACCTCGTCGGCGCCGATCTCCAGGACCAGGGACTTGAGTTCGTCGAGCGGGTGGTCCTCGATCAGGCGCCCCTCGGCCTCGGCCCCGGACGCGCGCAGGGCGGTGAGCGACACCTCCAGTGCCCGCTGCCCGACGCTCTGCGCCTCCTGGCCCTCGGGCGTCTCGCCCTCGCGTACGGCGTCGTCGAGCTCGCCGAGCGCGACGTCGTCGATGGCTCTCAGCAGCCTGTCCGCCTGATCACCGCGCGGCTGGAGCAGCACGTGGAAGGCGACCGCCTCCTCCCCGTGCAAGGTCGTGACGAACTCCACGTCGGCGGACGTCAGGGCCTTCTCGATCATCAAAACGCTTGTGAACACTCAGGCGCCCCTTCTCCTTCGAGGGCTCGTACACGGCCCACCCTCCGTAGGCCGTACCGGACCCTGCGGAAACCATCCTGCCCCGTGATCGCACGGGTACTGCCGGATTCAGTGTGCCCGGCTCGGACTAAGCGGAACGGGAGATTCCGCCGATTTCCTCAGACGCGGCGGTACCGGCTGAAGAGAAACCCCTCCTCCTCCAGCAGGGAGGCCAGCGCGAATCGCCGCGGAATCTCGACCGAGGGCCCGCCCGCGATGCGCTGCGCGTCACCCGCGGTGAGCATCGGCGACACGGTCAGGCACAGCTCGTCGAGCACCCCGGCCGTGACGAACTGCCCCAGCAGCCGTGGACCGCCCTCGGTGAGCAGCCGGGTGTGACCGAGCCCGACGAGCTCGTCGACGGCACGGGCGGGGTCCACGCCGACGCCGTCACCGGCGATCACCACCCGGGCACCGGCCTTCTCGGCGGCCGCGATCCGGGCCGTGGCCGCGGCCGCGCCGGTCAGGATCAGGGTGGGTACCAGCGGCGAGGTGAACAGCGGCAGGGAGAAATCCAGCTCCAGGCTCGCGCTGACCACCGCGATCGCCGGCGCGGGGCTCTGCCCGGCCGCCCGCCGCGGCTCCGCGAACTCCGCACGCGAGCGTGCCGGGCGGTACCCCTCCTGGCGTACGGTCTCGGCCCCGGCGACCACCACGTCCGCCAGGGCGCGCAGGGTGCCGAAGACGCGCATGTCGGCCGCGCTGGAGATGGGCTGGGACCGGCCGTCGTGCTGGGCGGCACCGTCGAGGGTGGAGACCATGTTCGCCCGCAGCCACGCCCCGCGCTCCCCGTCCGGCTCCGGATAGGCGTAGGCGGCGGCCAGCTCGGCGAGGCTCCACTCCCGATCGGTCCCGTCGGAGCCCGGGCCGGCTGTCTGATCGGTCACAGGGGTCACGGGGAACAGGCGTCGCATGACGTGCAGTGTTCCACGCACCGAACAACCGAACCGCCCGCACTTCCGCACGGCCGCAGCCGCAGCCGTATCCGCGGGCAATCGTGCCGCCAGGGGCGGCACGGGTGGGCGCGGCGGCACCCCGCAACGCCGGGCCGCGCCACCCACCCCCACCCGGCACCGGCACCGGCACCGGCACCGGGCAATCCGGACGGCGCACCGGCCCATGCCCCCTCGTACAGCTACAGGCACCCTCAAGACAGGCTCTACCATGGACCCCCGTGTCGTCCTCCTCCCCCGCCCCCGGTTCCCCCTCCGGTCGCCCCCCGATAGCCGGGACGGCGCCCGCCTCCGCCCCGCTGTCCCTGTGCGCCCGCGAGCCGCACGTCCCCGCGGACCGCCTGGTCGCGGAGATGGTGCCCCCGCCCCGCTTCGACTCGGTGCGCTTCAGCACCTACATCCCGGACCCGAACCAGCCCAGCCAGAGCGAGGCCGTACGGGTCCTGGAGGACTTCGCGACCGGACTGGACGGGGCTCCCGCCGCCACCGGCAGGCGCGGCCTCTTCGGCCTCGGCAGGAGCAAGACCCCGAAGCCCCCCGCCGGCCCCCGCGGCGTCTACCTCGACGGCGGCTACGGCGTCGGCAAGACCCACCTGCTGGCCTCCCTGTGGCACGCCACCCCCGCCGAACCCTCCCGCAAGGCGTTCGGCACCTTCGTGGAGCTGACCAACCTCGTCGGCGCCCTCGGCTTCCAGCAGACCGTGCGGACCCTCTCCGGGCACCGTCTCCTGTGCATCGACGAGTTCGAACTCGACGACCCCGGCGACACCGTCCTCGTCTCCAGCCTGCTCGCCCGGCTCGTCGAGGCGGGCGTGGCGCTCGCCGCCACCTCGAACACACTGCCGGGCAAGCTCGGCGAGGGCCGCTTCGCGGCGGCCGACTTCCTGCGCGAGATCCAGGGCCTGTCCGCCCACTTCCGCGCCCTGCGCATCGACGGCGAGGACTACCGCCACCGTGGCCTGCCCGAGGCACCGGCACCCTACTCCGACGAGCAGGTGACCCGCGCGGCGCGGGCCGCCGAGGGCGCCTCCCTGGACGACTTCCCCGCGCTCCTCGACCACCTCGCACGCGTCCACCCCAGCCGTTACGGCGCCCTGACCGACGGCCTCTCGGCCGTGTGCCTCACCGGGGTGCGCCCGGTGCCGGACCAGTCGACCGCGCTCCGCCTCGTGGTGCTCGCGGACCGGCTCTACGACCGTGAGGTGCCCGTCCTGGCCTCCGGGCTGCCCTTCGACCGGCTCTTCAGCGAGGAGATGCTGAAGGGCGGGTACCGCAAGAAGTACTTCCGGGCGATCTCCCGGCTCACCGCGCTGGCCCGGGACGCGGCACGCCTCGTCGACACCGCCTGAGCGCGGAACAGCCGGTTCCCGCCAACCCACCCGCGATTTTCAGGCTCTCTTCAGCTCGTAACGCTACGTTAACCCTGCAAAGCTCTTCGCAGGGTTAACGTGTTTCTTGACCGCGCATTGACCATGCGTTGGCGTTGCATTGACCTTGTCTGGACCACGTGTCGGCACATGCCACTGGCGTGAACTGCCTGGAGGGGGGCGTATGTTGCGAGGCACGACGGCCCGGACCGTGGTTCCGCTCCTCGCCGCCGTCCTGATCGCCCTGGTGGTCTTCGCGCCCAGCACACCCTTCGCATCCGCGCATACGAGCCGTGATGCCATGGCCAATGCCCATCCCGGAACCACCCTCGCCGGCATGGCATCGCACGACGAGATCGTCACCTGCCACGACGCAGGCCGGTCCGGGAACCCGAACGGTTCCCCGCGCGTCCGCGACCGGCACCGCACCAGCACCGCGCCCCAGCCCGAGGCCCCCGAACGGCCGTGCCTGCGGCAGCGCGGCCCGGCGGTGCCCGAACCCGCCACGTCCGGCCGTGCGACCGGACACCGGCCGAGACCGGCGCCGGACCACTCCCCGGCGGCACTTCAGGTATTCCGCTGCTGAGGGACCGGAACATCCCCACCCCTGTCCTGCCCATCCGACGCGCCCCCCACAGCGCGCCAGGAGGAATCACCGCATCATGCAGCCCCTCATCGACAACGCCCGCACGTACGGACAGCGCCCTGAGGAGTTCGCCGGGCACGCCCAAGGCCAGTCGCCCGAAGTCCTGTTCATCACCTGCTCCGACTCCCGGGTCGTACCCGCCCTGATCACGGGCGCCGGGCCCGGCCGGCTCTTCGAGCTGCGCACCGCGGGCAACATCGTCCCGCCCCACGGCGCCGAGCGCCCCTCCGGCGAAGCGGCCACCATCGAGTACGCCGTGGAAGTGCTCGGCGTCACCGACATCGTGGTCTGCGGCCACTCGCACTGCGGCGCCGTCGGCGCGCTGGTGCGCGGCGACGACCTGTCCGCCGTACCCGCCGTGCGCGACTGGCTGGCGCACGCCGCGGACGAACCGAAGCCCTGCGACCCCGCCGACCCCACGGTCGCCGAGGCCGTGCAGCACCACGTCCTGGCGCAGCTGCTGCGACTGCGCTCCTACCCCTGTGTCGAGCGGCGGCTGACGGACGGCCGGCTGCGGATGCACGGCTGGTACTACGAGGTCCACACCGGGGTCGTGCGCGAACACCACGCGGACACCGACACGTTCGAGACCCTGTGAGCGCCGGCATGGACTCCATATCCGAGAACCGCCGGAAGTTCCCCCACCTGCGGCAGGACTTCACCGCCTCACTCGTCGTCTTCCTGGTCGCCCTCCCGCTGTGCGTGGGCGTCGCCGTCGCCTCCGGTGTCCCGGCCGAACTCGGCCTCGTCACCGGCATCGTGGGCGGCATCGTCACCGGCCTCCTGCCGGGCAGCAGCCTTCAGGTGTCCGGTCCGGCCGCCGGCCTGACGGTTCTGGTCTTCGGCGCGGTCGACGAGTACGGGCTGCCCGCGCTCGGCGTGATCGTGCTGGCCGCCGGCCTGATCCAGCTCGCCATGGGCGCCCTGAAGCTGGGGCGCTGGTTCCGGGCGATCTCCCTGTCGGTCGTCGAGGGCATGCTGGCCGGCATCGGCCTCGTGCTCATCGCCGGCCAGCTGTACTCGGCGGCCGGCCTCGAGGCCCCCGCCTCCGGCCTCGACAAGATCACCGGGCTGCCCGGGGCCGTCGCCGACGCGCTGGGCAGCACCGAGGCGCTCACCTCGCTCGCCCTCGGCGCGGGCACCGTCGCGGTGATGGTGCTGTGGAAGCGGCTGCCGAAGCAGGCGCAGACCGTGCCGGGCGCGCTGGCCGCGGTCGGCCTGGCCACGGCGGTCACGGCGGTCTTCGGACTGTCGGTGGCGACCGTCGAGGTGAGCGGCCTGTTGGACGTGATCCAGCCGCCCGGCGCCGACGCCTTCGGCGAGCTGGCGAGCGTGGGCATCCTCGGCACGATCGTCGCCTTCACCCTGATCGCCTCGGCGGAGAGCCTGTTCAGCGCCGCCGCGGTGGACCGGCTGCACAAGGGCCCGCGCACGGAGTACAACAAGGAGCTGATGGCGCAGGGCGCGGGCAACACGGTGTGCGGCCTGCTCGGCGCACTGCCGATGACCGCCGTCATCGTCCGCAGCTCCACCAACGTCAGCGCGGGTGCGCGCACCAAGGCGTCCCGGGTGCTGCACGGCGTGTGGCTGCTGCTGTTCGCCGCGCTGCTGCCGTCCGTACTGGCCCTGATCCCGCTGCCCGCGCTGGCCGGCATCCTGGTCCACGCGGGCTGGAAGCTGATCCCGTTCCGCGGCATCGTGCCGCTGTGGCGCGAGCACCGGGGCGAGGCGCTGATCCTGGTGGTCACGGCCGTGTCGATCGTCGCGGTCAACATGTTCGAGGGCGTGCTGATCGGCCTGGCCCTGTCCGTGGTCAAGACCGCCTGGGAGGCTTCCCACCTCAAGCTGGAGATCGTCGACAAGGGCGCCGGCCCCATCCAGGCGCACCTGTCGGGCAACGCGACCTTCCTGCGGCTGCCGAAGATCCTGGAGAGCCTGGAGGCGCTGCCGCAGGACCGCCCGGTCGAGCTGGACCTGACCGGGCTGCACCACCTGGACCACGCCTGCCGCACCGCGCTGGAGAACTGGGCCGAGCGGCACAGCGCCACCGGCACGGACCCGGTGAAGGTCACCGAACCGGCGAAGGCGGCGGTGTAGGCCCGTCGATGTGCCGGAGGCCCGGTCCGAGGCATGGCCTCGGACCGGGCCTCCGGCATATCGTGACAGGAGTAGGCGAAACGGCCCTCTGGGCGAGGAGGTCGCCATGCTCCAGGAGCTGCTGACCGCGGCTGCCGCCGCCGGAAGCGCCGGGGTGCTGTATGTCGCCTCGGCGGCGCGGATCGTCAAGCAGTACGAGCGCGGGGTCGTCCTCCGGCTCGGCCGGCTCGCCGGTGAGGTGCGACAACCCGGCTTCACCATGATCGTCCCGGTGGTGGACCGGCTGCACAAGGTCAACATGCAGATCGTGACGATGCCGGTGCCCGCCCAGGAAGGCATCACCCGGGACAACGTGACCGTCCGCGTGGACGCGGTCGTCTACTTCAAGGTGGTCGACGCCGCGTACGCGCTCATCCGCGTCGAGGACTACAAGTTCGCCGTGTCCCAGATGGCGCAGACGTCGCTGCGGTCCATCATCGGCAAGAGCGACCTGGACGACCTGCTGTCCAACCGGGAGAAGCTGAACCAGGGCCTGGAGCTGATGATCGACAGCCCCGCCGTCGGCTGGGGCGTGCAGATAGACCGCGTCGAGATCAAGGACGTGTCGCTGCCCGAGACCATGAAGCGCTCGATGGCCCGGCAGGCCGAGGCGGACCGCGAGCGGCGGGCCCGGGTCATCAACGCCGACGCCGAGCGCCAGGCCTCCAAGGTGCTCGCCGAGGCCGCGCGGGAGATGTCGGAGACGCCGGCCGCGCTGCAACTGCGGCTGTTGCAGACGGTGGTGGCGGTGGCCGCGGAGAAGAACTCGACGCTGGTACTGCCCTTCCCGGTGGAGTTGCTGCGGTTCCTGGAGAACCCGCAGCGGGTGCCGCCCGACCAGACCCTGGAGCGGCCGGCCGGCATGTGACGCGTGTAGCGCGCGTGGTTCCCGAGAATCGCGCCAGGTGATAGACACGGCGGGGTCGCAATCCTGTCCGCCAGCAGGAAGGTCACCCCATGTCCGCAACCCGACGCCAGGTACTCGCCCGCACGGGAGCCCTGGGCGCAGGCATCGCCTTCACCGGAGCCCTCTCCGAGCTCTTCGCCGGCACCGCCGCCGCGCAGTCCCTGGGTCACACCGGCTACGGCCCTCTGATCCCCGACCCCGACGGCCTGCTCGACCTGCCCAGAGGATTCCGCTACCGGGTCCTGTCCCGCGAGGGCGACGAGCTGCGGTCCGGCGAGGGACCGGTCCCGTCCAACCACGACGGCATGGCGGCCTTCGCCGCCCGTTCCCGGGACCGCCACGGGCGCCACGGCGGCGTCCACCTCGTGCGCAACCACGAGAACCGCGCCAACGGCAAGGTCCCCGTCCCCACGGTGAAGGGTCTGACGTACGACCCGGAGGGCAAGGGCGGCTGTACGGCCCTGACCCTGGACGCCCGGGGCCACGTCCGCGACGAGCGGGTCGCGATCGCCGGTACGGCGGTGAACTGCGCGGGCGGTCCCACCCCGTGGCACACCTGGCTGACCTGCGAGGAGACCGAGGACAAGGCCGGTACCAACGGCTACACCAAGGACCACGGCTTCATCTTCGAGGTCGACCCGGCCGACCCGCAGCGCACCGGCGCGGTGCCGCTGACCGCGATGGGCCGCTTCCAGCACGAGGCGATCGCCGTGGACCCGCGGCGGGGCGTCGTGTACGAGACGGAGGACGCGTTCGAGCGGCCGTTCGGTCTCTTCTACCGGTTCCTGCCCGAGAAGCCGCTGGGCGGCACGGGCTCGCTGCGGGCCGGCGGCCGGCTCCAGGCGATGCGTGTGCCGGGCGTGCCCGACCTGTCCTCGATCCAGGAGACGGGCGCCTGCTTCGACGGCGTCGAGTGGGTGGACGTACCCGACCCGCTGGCCGTCGAGACCCCCATCCGGCACCAGGACTTCGGCCGGGGCGGCATCACCCACGCGCAGAAGCTGGAGGGCTGCTACTGGGGCGGGCGGAGCGTCTACTTCGTGTCGTCCTTCGCCCGCAGCGCGGAGGGCTCGGCGGGCGACCACTACGGGCAGATCTGGCGCTACGACCCCGAGCGGCGCCGGCTGACCCTGGTGATCGTCTTCGGCCCGGACACCGACGTGCGGCTCCCCGGCGAGTCCCCCGACAACATCTGCCTGGCCCCCAGCGGCGGTCTCATGGTCTGCGAGGACGGCAACGGCGCCCAGCACGTCTACGGCGTGACCAGGCGCGGCGAGGTGTACGCGATGGCCCGCGGCGCCCAGAACATCGGGACGCCGGAGGAACCGGAGTGGGGTGAGTTCGCCGGGGTCGCCTTCTCCCCCGACGGCGACACGATGTACGTCAACTGCTACACGCCCGGGACGACGTTCGCGGTGACGGGCCCCTGGCGCGGGTAGCGAGCCTCCCGGGGCGGGCGCACCGCCGGTCACTGAAGCCGCGGCTACGGGGTACTCGGGGCCGCATGACGGAGAACCCGCAGGTCAACGGCTCGTACTGGCTTCAGACGGCACCGGGCGGTGCGCCGCGCCCCGCCCTCGCGGAGGACCTCGACGTCGACGTCGCCGTGATCGGCGCCGGCGTCGCCGGTCTCAGCACCGCCTGGGAACTGGCGCGGGCCGGGCGCAGTGTGGCGGTGCTGGAGGCCGGGCGGGTCGCCGCCGGCGTCACCGGCCACACCAGCGCCAAGCTGACCGCCCAGCACACGCTGATCTACGACAAGCTGCGCCGCACCCGCGGCCCCGCGGGCGCCCGCCTGTACGCCCGCTCGCAGTCCGAGGCGATCGAGCACGCCGCCGAGATCGTGGCCGAGCTGGGCATCGACTGCGACTGGGAGACCCGCAGCGCCTACACGTACGTCTGCGACGCGGGCCGCGTGGACGAGCTGCGGGCCGAGGCGGCCGCCGCGAAGGAGGCGGGGCTGCCGGCGTCGTTCGTGACGGAGACGGCGCTGCCGTTCCCGGTCGCGGGCGCGGTGCGGGTCACCGGGCAGGCCCAGTTCCATCCGCGCAAGTACCTGCTGGCCCTCGCCGACGACCTGGAGGCGCACGGCGGGCGGATCTTCGAGAACACCACCGTCCACGGCCTGGACGAGGGCGAGCCGTGCCGCGTGTCGACCGGGGCGGGAGCGACGGTGACCGCCCGGGACGTGGTGGTCGCCACCCACTACCCGATCTTCGACCGGGCCCTGCTCTTCGCCCGCCTCTCCCCGCGCCGGGAACTGGTCGTCGCCGGGAGCATCGAGGCGGACCGCGACGTCGACGGCATGTACATCACGCCGGACGAGAACACGCGCTCGGTCCGTACGGCGCCCCTGGACGACGCCGGCGACGGCTCGGGCCGCCGGCTGCTGGTCGTCACCGGGGAGCACTTCACGCCCGGCACGGGCGACACCCGGGAGCGCTTCGACCGCCTGTCCGCCTGGGCCGGCGAGCACTTCCCCGGCGCCGACCTCACGTACGCCTGGGCCACGCAGGACATCGACCCCACGGACACCGTGCCGATGGTGGGCCCGCTGCACCCCGGCGCGCACCACACGTACGTCGCCACGGGCTTCGGCGGCTGGGGGCTGAGCGGCGGCATGATGGCGGGCCGGCTGCTCACCGCGCAGATCAGCGGCGAGGAGTGCGCGTGGAGCGAGCTGTACGATCCGCGCCGGCTGCGCACGGCGGTGCGTGAGGCGCCCGCGTTCCTCAAGACGCAGGCCGAGGTCGCCCGCCACTTCGTGGGCGACCGGCTCAAGCCCTCCCCGCCGGTGGACGCCCTGCCGCCGGGCGAGGGTGCCGTCGTCCGGGCGGGCGGCGACCGGCTGGCGGTCTACCGGGACGAGGCCGGGGCGCTGCACGCCGTCTCGCCCCGCTGCACCCACCTCGGCTGTCTGGTCAACTTCAACGCGGCGGAACGCGCCTGGGAATGCCCCTGCCACGGCTCCCGCTTCGGCACGGACGGCAAGGTGATCGAGGGCCCGGCGACGAAGCCGCTGGAGCAGCGGGACATCTGACCGCCGCCGAAGCGTTCTGACCCGAGAGGGTGACCCCTCGGGCACGCCACCCCCCATAGTCGTACATACAGAACAACACACTCATATGTTCGTACGGTGATCACTCTCGTACGACGCGCAACCGCCCTGTGTGCCCTGGGCGCCGCCCTCGCCGCCTGCGGGACCGCCGAGGCTCCGCAGGCCCCCCGGCCGGCGCCGACCGCGTCCTCCGCCGCCCCGTCGAAGTCGGCCCCGTCCCGGCCTCCGACGCTCGCCCCCGGCCCCGCGGGCCTGACCCCCGTCTTCGAGCACGGGCCGCGCGCGGACGGCAGGACGGTCGCCCTCACCTTCGACGCCGACATGACCGCCGACCAGGGGCCGCGTGCGGCGGCGGGCGAACGGTTCGACAATCCGCGGCTGATCGCGGCCCTGCGGGAACTGAAAGTGCCCGCCACGGTGTTCATGACCGGCCGGTGGGCCGAGGAGTACCCGGACGCGGCCCGGTCCATCGGCCGGGACCCGCGGTTCGAGATCGCGAACCACTCCTACAGCCACTACGCCTACACCGACGACTGCTACGGCCTGCCGAACGTGTCCAGGGAGCGGATGCGGTCGGACGTGGAGCGGGCGTACGCGGCGTTCGAGAAGGCGGGGGTCCGGAACGCCATGCCGTACTTCCGCTTCCCCGGCGGCTGTTACGACAAGGCGGCCCTCGGGGAACTGACCGCCACCGGCGTCACCGCCGTCCAGTGGGACGTGGTGAGCGGCGACGCGTTCGCGACGGACGCCGACGCGGTGGCCCGGCAGGTGCTGGACGGGGTGCGGCCTGGGTCGGTCGTCGTCATGCACTGCACCCGCAGCGCCGCCCCGGTGACCGAACAGGTGGTGCGGAGGGTCGTGCCCGAGCTGCGCCGCCAGGGCTACCGCTTCGTGAAGGTCTCGGAGCTGATCGGCGCCGCGAACGGCCGCGCCTGACGCGCCTGCCCTGCCCTGGAGAGATGAGCAGCGACGAGGACACCGGCCCCGACGACTGCTGTCTGATCGACGCGGCCCGGCCGCCCAAGGCCGACGGCCCGCCGTACGCCATGGGGGGGGGCGTACGCGGGCGGCCGCCCGGCCCTCGGTGGGCGCCGATGCCGCCGAGCAGGCGCGGCAGCAGCGACTCGGCGGGGCCGTTGGTCGCGTCGCACGGGGTCGTCCTCTCGTGCGCTCGTGGCTTGGCAGACTGGTGGGCGTGAGCAACGAGCCGACGACTCCCGTCCCCGACAGTCCCTTCCGCCCCGAGCCCGGCGACCGCGACCTCGCGCCGCAGTTCGTGCTGCCCTTGGTCGTACGCATCGAGCGGGCGGCGCCGCCGCCGCGTACCGACGCGTTGGAGACCGCGGCCCGGGCGGTGCTGTTGATGCTCGGCGACGAGCGGTCGACCGGCGACGGCGAGTGGGCGCGGGCGATGCGGGACTGGCAGGACGCGCGCATCCGCAAGGTCGTGCGGCGGGCGCGGGGCGCCGAGTGGCGGCGGGCCGAGGCGCTGCCCGGCATCACGGTCACCGGCAAGACGGCGGAGGTCCGGGTCTTCCCGCCGGTCCCGCTGGACGGCTGGCCCAAGGATCTGGCCCGCCTCCAGGTCTCCGGCACCGACCTCGACGACCCGGAGCCGCCGGTCGACGCCGACCTCTCCGCGCCGGTGCTGTGGATGAACCCCGACCTGGGCATGTCGGCCGGCAAGGCGATGGCCCAGGCCGGGCACGGCGCGCAGCTCGCGTGGTGGGAGCTGTCGGACGGCGAGCGGGCGGTGTGGCGCGACGCGGGCTTCCCGCTGGCGGTACGCACGGCGGACCCCGCTCGCTGGCGCGGCCTCACGACGAGCGGCCTGCCGGTGGTCCGGGACGCCGGGTACACGGAGATCGCACCGGGGTCGTGCACGGTGGTGGCGGACCACCCGGCGCTGCGGTAGGCCGGCGGATCCGTCGAGGCGGGTGAACCAGCGGCGTCGGCCTGGGCGCCGTGCCATCGTGGTGCCATGACCATCGACGTTCGCCCGGCCTCGGTCTTCGAGGACGTCCGGACCCTGCTCGGTCCGAAGTCGCCGACGTCCAACGTCTGCTGGTGCCTGAGCTACCGCGTCCCCTCCAAGGTCAACAACGAGCTGCGCGGCCCGGCCCGAGGGGCCTACGTCGCCGAGCTGTGCCGTACGGGGCCCCCTCCGGGGGTGCTCGCCTACGACGGTGACGAGCCGGTCGGCTGGGCCGCGGTGGCGCCACGTGCGGACACCTCCTTCGCCCGCAACCGCAAGATCCCGCACGTGGACGATCTGCCGGTCTGGTCGTTGTGGTGCGTCCGCGTACGGCCCGGTCACCGGAAGAAGGGGATCTCGCACTCCCTGATCGCCGGGGCGGTCGACTTCGCCCGCTCCCAGGGCGCGCCGGCGATCGAGGCGCATCCGCTCGACAACGGGGACGCCAGGGTGGACCTGACCATGGCGTACGCCGGGCTCCGGAGGAACTTCGAGCGCGCGGGGTTCGTCCACGCCGCCGACACCACGTCGGTGCTGGCCGGTCATCCCCGGGTGCTGATGCGGCTCGACCTGCGCTGACGGTCCGGCGCCGCCGCGAACCTCAGATGTTGCTCTGAACATGCCTGCCCGCGGTTCGGGCCGGGCCGGTCGGGCGATATCCCCGTCATGTTCGCAGGAGGGGGACGGAAGCATGGAGCGAATGGGGCGTACGGCGAGTGCGGCGCGTACGGCGCGACTGGGAACGGGCGTCGGATGGCGTCCGGAGATCGCGGACGTCGTTGAGCGGATGCCCGGCATCGACTGGGTCGAGGCCGTGGCCGAGAACCTCTGCCCCGGGCATCTGCCCGACTCGCTGCTGCGGTTGCGCGAGCGCGGGGTGACCGTCGTGCCGCACGGGGTCTCGCTCGGGCTCGGCGGCGCCGAGCGGCCGGACGCGGGACGGCTGACGGCGCTGGCCGAGCGGGCGGAGGCGCTGGGGTCGCCGCTGGTCACCGAGCACATCGCGTTCGTCCGGGCGGGCGGGGCGCTGACCGCCTCCCCGCTCCTGGAGGCGGGGCACCTGCTGCCCGTGCCGCGCACCCGCGACGCCCTCGACGTGCTGTGCGAGAACGTGCGCGTCGCGCAGGACGCGCTGCCCGTGCCGCTCGCCGTGGAGAACATCGCCGCGCTCGTCTCCTGGCCCGACGAGGAGATGACGGAGGGGCAGTTCCTGTACGAGCTGGCCGACCGGACCGGGGTGCGGCTGCTGATCGACGTGGCGAACCTGCACACCAACCACGTCAATCTCGGTGAGGACCCGGCCGAGGCGCTCGGCGAACTGCCCCTGGAGGCCATCGCGTACGTCCATGTCGCGGGCGGCTTCGAGCGGGACGGCGTCTGGCACGACAGCCACGCCCACCCCGTTCCGCAGCCGGTGCTCGACATCCTGACCGACCTCGCCTCGCGCGTGGCGCCGCCGGGCGTGCTGCTGGAGCGCGACGAGAACTTCCCCGAGGGCGAGGAACTGGCGGCGGAAGTGGCGGCGATCCGCGGCGCCGTGGCGAAGGGGCGGGCGGCGGGGCGCCGGCGCCCCCCCCAGCCCCCCCCGCCCGCCGCGCCACCGGACGCCCCCCCCCA
>NZ_JBHYOB010000010.1:84882-262556 GCF_042744565.1 Streptomyces sp. NPDC058812 | reverse complement strand
GAAGGGGCGGGCGGCGGGCACGGCGCTCGCCCCTTCGCCACGGCGGGCGGCGGGCACGGTGCTCGCCCCTTCGCCACGGCGGGCGGCGGGTACGGCGCCCACCGGAGGCGGGGCGGTGGCGTCGCGAGCCGCGCGTGACGGGTCCGGCGCCGGTGCCGCCGTACGGCAGCGGCTCGCCCTCGCGCAGGCCGCGCTGCTGTCCGCGCTGGTCGCCGGGACGCCCGTGCCCGAGGGGTTCGACCGGGTGCGGCTGGGGGTGCAGGCGCGGGCGCTCGCCGGGAAGCGGGCGGACGTGGTCGCGAAGGTCGCGCCCGAGCTGCCGGTGCTCCTCGGCGCGGGGTACCGGTCGGCCTTCCTCGCCTATGCCCAGAAGCGTCCGCTGACCGGTGGCCACCGGCGGGACGCCCTCGACTTCGTCGAGCACCTGATGCGGAACGGCCGTCCGCAGGATGCCGGTGTGCGGATCGAGTTGCGGGAGTGGTGGCTGGAGCGGTCGGGGCCGGTGCCGCGGTCGGAGCGTCCCGGGGTGCGGTGGGCCCGTGCGACCAGGCGTGTTCTGCTGCGCCGGTGATCCGGTGGCGGCTCCGTCGGGACATCACCAAACGGAACGTCACATACCCACAACACTGCGTCCCGAAATGTGAAAAGGGCATGGCGCCGGCGAAAGCCTTTGGCATAGAAGTACGGCATGTTCTGGGTCCTTCTCCTCCTGTCGGCCTGGGCCGTCGCCGGCCTGGCGTGCCTGCGGCTGTGTCTCGCCGCCGTGCGCGCGGCGGCCGTCGACGCGCACGCCGTCGGCCGTGAGCACGCGCTGACGCTGTACGAGGCGGCGTTCCTGTCCGGTGGCCCTCGCAGGGTCGCCGACCTGACGCTGGTCTCCATGGCGCGCCAGCGCCGGCTGCTGCTCGCGCACACCGGCTGGGCGACCGTCGTGGACCCGTGCGGGCGGGACGAGATGGAGCGGTCGGTCATAGGGGCGATAGGGCCCGGGGGCCAGTCCCGGATAGCGCCGGTACGGGCCACCGCGGCCACCGCGGACCCGGTGCGGAGCCTGGCCGACCGGCTGGTCGGCGCGGGCCTCGCCGTGCCGGACGGCAACCGCGGCGTCGCCGCCGGGGTCCGGCGGGTGCGGGTCGCCGCGGTGACCGTGTGCGCGCTGGGCTGCGCCGCCCTGGCGCTGCCCCTTCCCGCGGACCAGCCGCGCCTGCTGATCGCCCTGTGGTTCGCGCTGCCGCTCACGCTGACCCTGGGGTGCCTCGCCATCACGCGGATGGAGGTCCACCCGTACTCGCACTGGGCCTCCCCGGCCGGCCAGCGGCTGATCGGTGCCCTCGTCCGGCACGCCGACGGCTCGGCGGACGACCGTACGTACCTCACCTCGGTCGCCGTACGGGGCGTCCATGCGATCGGCGAACCGGACCTGCGCGCGGCCTTCGCCCACCGCGAGGAGTACGTCGCCGAGGACTACTGGGAGCGCCGGGCCTGACCCGCCGGGGGGCGTACGGAGGCACTCGGCGCCGACACCCGCGGGCGGTGCTTGCCCTGCCCGGCCGCCGCACCAAACATCCCTTGTGTCACACCGTGCACCGAAGGGATACGCGATGCGAGCTGCCGCCCTCTACTCGGCCGCCGGGTCCTTGCTGCTGACCACCCTCGCGGCCGCGCCGGCGGAGGGAACTCCGGGCGGGCCCGGGGACGCCGAGGCGCGCGGCACCGCCGTGGCCGCCGGGCGCGCGGCGGCGGCCGGCGTCGAGTTCGGCAGCTGCCCGGAGGCCGAGGACCTGCCGGGCGGCATGCGCTGCGGCACGGTCGCCGTGCCCCTGGACTACGCGCATCCCGACGGGAAGCAGATCCGGCTCACCGTCAGCCGGGTGCGGGCCACGCACAAGGACCCGGACAACAGCAAGCACAAGGTGCCCGGGCAGGGCGCCCTGCTCTACAACCCGGGCGGCCCGGGAGCCTCGGGGCTGTACTTCCCGCTGGTCGGCATGGTCCCCCAGTGGAAGCGGATCGCGGCGGCGTACGACCTCGTCGGGTACGCCCCGCGCGGGGTCGCGCCCTCCGCGCCGCTGTCCTGCCAGGACCCCGGGGACTTCTTCAAGGGCCCCCGGCCGGCGCCCACGCGGCCCTCGGACGCGTACAAGAAGGAGCGTGCCGCCGAGGCCGAGGCGTACGCGCGCGGCTGCGCCGAACGGGCCGGGGACGCGCTGCGGCACTACCACTCCCTCAACAACGCCCGTGACCTGGAGGTCGTACGGGCCGCGCTGGGCGAGAAGCGGCTCACGTTCATGGGCGCGTCGTACGGCACCTACCTGGGGGCGCTGTACGCCGAGCTGTTCCCGTCGCACGTGCGGCGGATGGTGTTCGACTCGGTGGTGAACCCGGACCCGGAGCGGGTCTGGTACCGCAACAACCTGGACCAGTCGGCGGCGTTCGAGGACCGCTGGACGGACTTCAAGGAGTGGATCGCCGAGCACGACGCCGTGTACGGGCTCGGTGCCACGCCGCGCGAGGTGCAGAACAGCTACGAGGAGGCGAGCGCGCGGCTCGCGGCGGAGCCCGCGGGCGGGACGGTGGGCCCCGCGCAGTTGCAAGGGGCGTTCCTGAAGGCCGGGTACTACGACGACTACTGGCCGCACCGTGCCGAGGCGCTGTCGGCCTACCTGAAGGGCGATCCGCGGCCGCTGATCGACCAGGCGGGGACGCGGACCGAGGAAGGGGCGGTCGGGGCGGAGAACTCCAACGCCGTGTACACGGCCGTCGAGTGCAACGACGCGTCCTGGCCGACCGACTTCGAGGTCTGGGACCGGGACAACACGCGGCTGGCGCGCCGGGCGCCGTTCGAGACGTGGGACAACGTGTGGACGAACCTGCCGTGCGCCTACTGGCAGGCGCCCCGGCAGCGCCCCCTCGACGTGCGCACCGGGCCGGGCGAGCTGCCGCCGACGCTGGTGCTGGCCGCCGAGCGGGACGCGGCCACTCCGTACGACGGCGCGCTGGAGCTGCACCGGCGGCTGCCGGGCTCGGTGCTGGTGACCGAGCGGGACGCGGGGACCCACGGCATCGCCGGCGGCCCGAACGCCTGCGTCAACGGCCACCTGGAGGCGTACCTGCTGGACGGCCGCCTCCCGGCGCGGGACGCGTCGTGCGCCCCGCGCCCGGAACCGGAGCCGAGGCCGGCGGCCGAGCCGGGACCGCAGCGGAAGCAGGCCGCGCCACCGGCGGCCTGATCAGGCGAGCCCCGCCACCAGCTCCGCGATGTCTGCGGCGCCCCGTGCCGCACCTCCCGGGGGACAACCCCCGGAGCCCCGGCCGACCCGACGGCAGCCTCCGCCGATCAGGCGAGCCCCGCCACCAGCTCCGCGATGTCCTTGCGGCGCCCCGTGTAGAACGGGACCTCCTCGCGGACGTGCATGCGGGCCTCGGAGGCGCGCAGGTGGCGCATGAGGTCGACGATGCGGTACAGCTCGTCGGCCTCGAAGGCGAGGATCCACTCGTAGTCGCCCAGCGAGAAGGAGGCGACCGTGTTGGCGCGCACGTCCGGGTAGCCGCGGGCCATCTTGCCGTGGTCGGCGAGCATGCGGCGGCGGTCCTCGTCGGGCAGCAGGTACCAGTCGTAGGAGCGCACGAACGGGTAGACGCTGATGTAGTCGCGGGGCGTCTCGTCGGCGAGGAACGCCGGGATGTGCGCGCGGTTGAACTCGGCGGGGCGGTGCAGCGCCATGTTCGACCAGACCGGCTCCAGCGCGCGGCCCAGCTTGGTGCGGCGGAAGAGGTTGTACGCCTCCTGGAGCTGGTCGGCGGTCTCGGCGTGCCACCAGATCATGAGGTCGGCGTCGGCGCGCAGACCGGACACGTCGTACGTGCCGCGGATCGTCACGTCCTTGGCGGCGAGCTGGTCGAACAGCTCCTGGACCTCGTCGGCGTAGCCGGCGCGGTTCTCGGGCAGCACGTCCTTGAGCTTGAAGACGGACCAGAGCGTGTAGCGGATGACCTCGTTGAGGTCCTTGGCCAGCTTGCCCTTGTTGGGGATCCGGTCGGCAGCGGGGGTGGAGGCGTCGTCACTCATGGCCCTATTCTCCCGCTCCGCCGTGCAGGCTCTGCACCGGGTGGGCGGTGAGCCGCTCCACACCGCGCAGGTCACCTCGTAGCTGGTCCACGGCCGCGTACGCGCTCGCGATGCTCGCGGGGATGCCGACGCCGTCGTACGCCGCGCCGCACACCGCGAGGCCCGGGAGCTTCGCGACGTGTTCGCGTACGCGGGCCACGCGCGCGTGGTGACCGACGGGGTACTGGGGCAGGCCGTCCTGCCAGCGGGTGACGCGGGTGGCGACGGGCTCGGCGGCCAGGCCGGTGGCCTCCTCGAGGTCGTGCCGGGAGACGGCGACCAGGCCGGCGTCGTCGCGGCCGAGGATCGCGGTCTCGCCGTACCGGCCGACGGAGGTGCGCAGGACGACCAGATCCGGGTCCTCGTCGGCGATCCAGCCCCACTTGCGGGAGGCGAAGGTGGACGCCTTGATGGTGTGCCCGTCGACCGGCGGCACGAGGAAGCCGCTGCCCTCGGGAAGCGCGGCCGTGTCGGAGCGGCGGTAGGCGAGGGAGATCAGGGCCATCGAGGCGTACTCCACCGCGGACAGCTCGGCCGCGGCGGCGGGCGCCTCGGCGCGCAGCAGCTCGGCGGCGGGACGGGCGGGGACGGCGACGACGACCGCGCCGGCGTGCAGCACCCGGTCGCCGGCGACGATCCGCCAGCCGCCCGGGGCCGTGCGGCGCAGCTCCGTCACCGGCGCCCGCGTGACGATCTCACCGCCCCGCGCGCGCACCGACTCCGCGACCGCGAGCGGGAGGGTGCCGATGCCGCCCTCGATGCCCATGAACACCGGGCCGCTCGGAGGGGAGGTGGCCGTCCGGCCCTGGAGGGCGCGCACCGCCTCGGTGAGGGAGGTGTGGGTGCGGGCGGCCTCGAAGAGCTGGGGCACGGCCGAGCGCAGGGAGATGCGGTAGGCGTCGCCGGCGTAGACGCCGCCGAGCAGTGGTTCGACGAGGCGGTCGACGACCTCGCGGCCGAGGCGCGCCGCCACGTACTCCCCCACCGCCACGTCGTCGCCGACCTCGGTGCGGGGCAGTGCGGCGTCGCGCTCGATGCGGGCGAGGCCCTCGTCGGAGAGGACACCGGTCAGGGCCGCGGCCGTGCCGGGGACGCCCATGACGTGGCCCTTGGGCATGGGGCGCAGGGCGCCGCGGGTCCACAGGGAGGCCGACGCGGTGGACGGCGGCTGGAGGCGGTCGGCGAGGCCGACCTCGCGGGCCAGGCCGACGGCCTCGGGGCGGCGGGCCAGCATCGACTCGGCGCCGAGGTCGACGCGTACTCCGGCGATCTCGCCGGGCAGCAGCTTGCCGCCGACGCGGTCGGAGGCCTCCAGCACGGTCACCCGTGCGCCGCGCTCCAGCAGCCGGTGGGCGGCGGCCAGTCCGGCGATTCCGGCTCCGATGACGACGACATGCCCCGTGTCCGCGGGAAACTCGCCCGCGGGGCTCTCGCTTGCGCACATGCCCCCAGCGTCTCAGACGGCACCGACACCGCCGCCGGGCCGGGTCACCGGCTGTGTCGTGCCACAGGGCTCCGAAGAGGTGCCGCGAGTCGAGACCGTGACCTCTTCGGAACCGTTCCGCGCCAACGTCCGTGCCCCTCCCCACGTCGAAGGAGCGTCAGTCGTCACGACCCCCGGGGGTACCCGCCATGCACGCACGACGATCAGCACCACGATCGGCACGACGTTCCGCACCGCCCGCCCACGCCCTCGCCGGCCTGCTGCTGGCCGCGGCCCTCGTCCTCACCGGATGCGGCGGGTCGGGCGACGACTCCGACTCGGCGGGCGGCGCCAAGGAGGCCGCGGCCCAGGGGGACTCGCGGGCGGACGGCCCGGCGGCCGAGGACCGGGCCGGTGCCGCGGGCGGCGAGACCGACGGCGCCAAGGCGACCGCGCCGCCGGCACCCGCCCCGGCCCACATCATCCGCACCGCCTCCCTGACCGTGCGGGTCGAGGACGCCCCCGAGGCCCTCGACGCGGCCCGCACCGCGACCGAGAACGCGGGCGGCTACGTCGGTGACGAGACCACCACCCGGGACGAGGAGGGCCACGAGCGGACCGAGGTCGTACTGCGCGTGCCCGTGGAACGCTACGAGGAAGTGCTCGACGAGTTGGAAGGCGCCGGCGAACTCCTCGAACGCAGCGCGAAGGCGGAGGACGTCACCGACCAGGTCGTGGACGTGGACAGCCGCGTCAAGTCGCAGCGCGCCAGCGTGGCCCGCGTCCGCGAGCTGATGGACCGGGCGACGAAACTGAGCGACGTGGTGACGCTGGAGGGCGAACTGAGCACCCGCCAGGCGGAACTGGAGGCGCTGCTCGCCCGGCAGGCGGCCCTGAAGGACCGCACGAGCCTGACCACCATCACCCTCTCCCTGTCCGAGACGCCGGTGGAGCGGGCGGCGGAGGACGACGACCCCGGGTTCACGGACGCGCTGGCAGGCGGCTGGGACGCGTTCGTGACGATGCTGCGCTGGCTGGCGGTGGCGCTCGGCGCGGCGCTGCCGTTCGCCGGAGTGGCGGCGCTGCTGGTGCTGCTGTGGCTGCGGCTGATACGGCCCCGGCTGCCGCGCCGCCCGGCACCGGTGACGGCACGCGGTGAGGAGCCCGGTGGGCAGGACTGAAATGCCCCGTCCCCGTAGCGTGTTCGCATGGGCATGAGCGCTGCGAGTGGCACGAACCGTACGAGCGGTACCGGACGGGCGAGGGAACGACTGGTCGTGGTCGGCGGTGACGCCGCGGGCATGTCCGCGGCGTCGCAGGCACGGCGGCTGAAGGGACCGGACGAGCTGGAGATCGTGGCGTTCGAACGCGGCCACTTCAGCTCGTTCTCGGCGTGCGGCATCCCGTACTGGGTCGGCGGTGACGTGACCGACCGGGACCGGCTGATCGCCCGGACGCCCGAGGAGCACCGCGCGCGCGGCATCGACCTGCGGATGCGCACCGAGGTCACGGAGATCGACGTCGCCGGCGGGCGGGTGCGCGCGCGTGACGTCGATTCGGGGGCGGAGTCCTGGACGTCGTACGACAAGCTCGTGATCGGGACCGGTGCCCGCCCGATCCGTCCGGAGCTGCCGGGCGTCGACGCGCCCGGCGTGCACGGGGTGCAGACGCTGGACGACGGGCAGGCGCTGCTCGACACGCTGGCACACACGCGCGGCCGCCGCGCGGTGGTCGTCGGCGCCGGGTACATCGGCGTGGAGATGGCCGAGGCGCTCATCAACCGCGGTTACGAGGTGACCGTCGTCAACCGCGGCCGGGAGCCGATGTCCACGCTCGATCCGGACATGGGCCGCATGGTGCACGAGGCCATGGAGGGCCTCGGCATCACCATGGTGAACGGCGCCGAGGTCACCAAGGTGCTCACCGGCGACGACGGCCGGGTGCGCGCGGTGGCCACCGAGGACGCCGAGTTCCCGGCGGACGTGGTGGTGCTCGGCATCGGCGTACGCCCCGAGACCTCGCTCGCCGAGGCCGCCGGGCTGCCGCTGGGTGTCCACGGCGGGCTGCTGACCGACCTGGGCATGCGGGTGCGCGGGCACGAGAACATCTGGGCGGGCGGCGACTGCGTGGAGGTGCTCGACCTGGTCTCCGGGCAGGAGCGGCACATCCCGCTGGGCACCCACGCCAACAAGCACGGGCAGGTCATCGGCACCAACGCGGGCGGCGGTTACGCCACCTTCCCGGGCGTGGTCGGCACGGCGGTCAGCAAGGTCTGCGACCTGGAGATCGCGCGGACCGGACTGCGCGAGAAGGACGCGCTGCGGGCGGGGCTGCGGTTCGTGACGGTCACCATCGAGTCCACCAGCCGCGCCGGCTACTACCCGGGCACCTCCCCCATGACGGTGAAGATGCTCGCCGAGCAGCGCACCGGACGGCTGCTCGGCGTCCAGATCGTCGGCCGCGAGGGCGCGGGCAAGCGGGTCGACATCGCCGCGGTGGCCCTCACGACCGGGATGACGGTGGAGCGGATGACGGCCCTGGACCTGGGCTACGCGCCGCCCTTCTCACCGGTGTGGGATCCGGTACTGGTGGCCGCCAGGAAGGCGGCGCGGGCGGTGGAGCGGCAGGCCTGAGCAGACCCCCGGCCTGAGCGGACCCCGGGCCTCGGAAGGCCCGCCACGCCCCGCCCGCCGCACCGCCCGCTACGCCGTACCGTTGATCCGGTCGATGGCCTGCCGTGCCTGCTCGGCAGGGGGCCGCGACGGCAGGGACGACACCGACGCCGGGGTGGTCACGCGTGCCGGGGTGGTGGCCGCGGGCCCCGGAGCGCTCACCGCGGGCGGCTGCTCACCGGCCGGCTTGGCGTGCGCCGCGCCCCGCGCGGAGCGCAGCCGGTGGCTCACCGCCTCGTCCAGTGTCACCGGCCGCTGCATCTGCGCGGCCAGCCGCCCGGCCTCCTGACCGAGCCGGGCGACGTCCTCCCACGGCAGGCGCAGCACGAGGGCGACCTCGGCCTCGCCGTCGGGCAGGGCGTGCATCGCCGGAGCCGGTGTGACCCGTTCGTTCATCGCCTGTTCCTCACGTCGTCCCCGCGTCCCGCCTTCCCCGGGCCGCGGGCGGTTGAGAGGACATACGCGGACACGGGCGCGGGCGTTCAGGGGACGTACCGATTCACCGTCCGGCAGGCGGGCAGTAGTGTCTCGTGGTCATCCCCGTCCATGACGTGAACCCCGCGCGCCGTACCCCCTGGGTGACGTACGCCCTGATCCTCGCGAACGTCCTGGTCTTCCTGTTCACCCCCGGTACGGCCGGTTCCGTGACGGGCGAGGGCAGTCTCGCCCAGCTGTGCCGCCTCGAGGCCTTCCTCGACCGGTACGCGGCGGTTCCGCGGGAGTTGCTCCACCACCGGTTGCCGGGGCTGGTGCCGACGGGCGACACCGGGGTCGGCCCGCAGGGGCCGGGCTGCGTGGTCGGGCCGCCGGACTACGAGAAGTCCCCCGAGCTGAGCGTCCTGACGGCGATGTTCCTGCACGGCGGCTGGCTGCACCTGCTGGGCAACACGCTCTTCCTCTGGATCTTCGGCAACAATGTCGAGGACCGACTGGGCCACGTGCGCTACCTGCTCTTCTACGGCGTCTGCGGCTACGCGGCGACCTATGGCTTCGCCCTCCTCAACTCCGGCTCGGGCGCCCCGCTGATCGGCGCGTCGGGCGCGATCGCCGGGGTGCTCGGCGCCTATCTGGTGCTGTATCCGAAGGCCCGCGTCTGGGTCCTCGTCCCCTTCCTCGTCTTCCTGCCGCTGCGCCTGCCGGCCTGGATCGTGCTGGGTTCCTGGTTCGGGCTCCAGGCGGTCTACTCGTCCGGCGGGGCCGTCTCCGAGGCGGGCACCGTGGCGTACGTGGCCCATGTCGTCGGCTTCGTCGTCGGCATGGTGATCACCTGGCCGCTGCGACGCGGCACCCCGCCCCCGCCCGAACCGCGCGGGCTGCTGTTCGGGCGGCGGGCGCGGCCGGGGTGGTGACCACCGTCGGTGCCGCCATCAGGCGTGGGAGGGCTCTCCCGTGACCATGGGCTCCGGGGTCCAGCGGATGCGGGTGCTGCACAGCGACACGGCGACCGCCGACGCGGCGACGGCGCCCATGCCCCACGCCAGGTTGCTCGCGCCCGCGATGAAACCGATGAGCGGCGGGCCGGCCAGCAGACCGGTGGTTCCCATGGCGGCGACCAGGGTCAGCGCGTCCGAGCCCTGCCGCGCGGCGGCGGCGTAGACGCAGGGGGTCACGGCCGCGATGCCCAGACCCATGCACGCGAAGCCGGCGAGGGCGGGTGCGACGCCGCCGCTGACCAGGGCGACGGCGAGGCCGGCACCCGCCACCGCGCTGCCCAGGAGGACGACCCGGCCGTCTCCCCAGCGGGCCCGCCAGCCGTCGGCGAAGAGGCGGGCGACGACCATCATTCCCGAGACGACGGCGATGCCCAGGGGGGCGAGTTCCGCCGACGCCTCGGCGACGTCCTCCAGGTAGAGGGCGGACCAGTCGTTCATGGCGCCCTCGGCGACCGTGCCGAAGACCATGGCACAGCACATCCACAGGGTCAGGCGGGAGGGGACGGTCCAGCGGCGGCCCGGCTGCTTCTCCGCCCGCTCGGCGGGAGCGGTGGTGTCGGCGGGTGCCTCGTCGTCGAGCAGTCCCGTCCGCGCGGACGCCCCCAGTACCACGAGGAGGGCGGCGGCCACCCCGAAGTGCGCTCCGACCGACCCGGTCGCGGCGGTCATACCGGAGGCGAGCAGCGCCGCGAGCAGCGACCCGACGCTGAACGTCGCGTGCAGCCTCGCCATGGTGTTGCGCTCGTGCCGTGTCTCCAGGGCCGCGCCCTGCGCGTTCATGGCCACGTTCAGACAGCCCACGAGGACGCCGTCGACGCACATCACCAGCAGGGCCACCGGGTAGTTCGGGGCCGCCGCCAGGGCGAGCAGCAGCAGGGCGAGGCCGAGCTGGGACAGCAGGGCGAGCCGCCGCGAGCCCAGGCGTCGCATCAGCCACGCCACCATGGGGAAGGAGACCGCGGCGCCGACCCCCGCGGCCATCAGGAGCACTCCCACCTCGGCCGCGGTCAGGTCCAGGCCGGACTTGACGGCCGGGATCCGCGCGGCCCAGGTGGCGTACTGGAAGCCGAGGGACAGGAACAGCGCGGCGATCGCCAACTGGCCGCGGAGGAAGGGGTCGTGGAGACGGGACACGCGCATCAGCTCACTTCGCGCAGGGGCGGGGACTGGGACGGGAACGGGAACGGGCGTCCGGCCCGGTCGGTCGCCGGTACCGGCCTGGACATGTAGACGGCGTCCGCGCCGTAGTCGCCGACGGCCACCACTCCGGGTTGGGGTACGAAGCCGCGCGCCGACCAGAACCGCTCGGTGCCGCCGACGGCGACCAGGGAGATCCGCTCGTCCCCGCGCGTGCGGGCGGTGCCGGTGAGGTGGTGCAGGAGGTGCCGCGCCAGCCCTCTGCGGCGCAGGCCGGGCGCCACGACGATGTCGTGCAGATGGAGGTTCCCGGGCGGGAAGGCGGTCGCGGTCTCCTCCGCCCGCTCCAGGTCCGGGTAGCGGTGGAAGGGGTAGGGCAGGGCCAGCGCGTAGCCGGCCGTGCGGGAGCCGACGTCCAGGACGAAGCACGTGTCCGGCGACGCCGCCGCCCGGGACTGCAGCGCCGCCCGGCCCTCCGACAGGCCCAGTCCGCTGTAGGCGTCCCGTTCCAGCGCCACGACGGCGTCCCAGTCCCCGTCGGCGATACGGCGTACGCGCACGGCGTCATCCATCGGCGGCGCCCCCGTCCGGGCGGCCCGCCCAGGCGTACGGGAGCGGGGCGAAGCCGTTGAAGCCCAGGGTGGTGTAGCTGGTCGCGTAGGCGCCGCTGGACAGCACCCAGACCGGGTCGCCCGAGGCCAGCGCCTCGGGTACCGGGACCAGTGCCTCCTCGTGGGAGTAGGCGTCGTCGCTGTCGCAGGTGGGTCCGGCGACGACGGCCGCCACCCGCGGTCCGTCCGTGTGGCCCGGGAAGACCAGCCGGTACTGGAGCGCGTCCATCTCGTACAGGCCGTTGAACTTGCCGCAGCTCAGGTACAGCCAGTACTGCCGCTCGCCGCCCGCCCCGCGGCGCTCGGTGAGGCGGGCGACGTGCGCGCGGATCGCCCCGTGGTCGGCGACCAGGTGCCGTCCGGGTTCGATGACGAAGTCCAGGGGGCCGCCGTGGATCCGGCGCAGTTCGTCCGTCCCTTCCCGGATCACCGCGAAGATCTTGTCCAGCGGTGGGTCGAGGGGCGTGCCGTGCCGGTCGCGGTAACCGAGCGCGGGCAGGCCGCCGCCGAGATTGACGTGGTCGACGCGGATGCCGCGCCGGCCCAGGGCGCGCAGGGTGTCGCCCAGGTCCTCCAGGGCGGTGTGCCACGCCTCGCCCGTCATCTGCTGCGAGCCGACGTGCACGGACAGTCCCGCCGGGACCAGCCCCGCGTCCCGGGCCCGCTCCATGACGTGGACGGCGTCGCCGGGTGAGCACCCGAACTTGTGGCTCAGTCCCCATACGGCGCCCGCTCCGCCGGTCGCCACCCGGCAGAAGACGCGGGCGCCGGGGGCGCGGACGGCCAGGGCGGCCACGTCCTGGAGGCTGTCGGTCGCGAAGGTGCGGATGCCGAGCCGGTGGGCGTCGGTGATGTGCCGGTCGGACTTGACGGTGTTGCCGTAATGCACGCGCGCGGCCGGCACCCCGGCCCGCAGCGCCTGTTCCACCTCGCCGGGGCTCGCCGCGTCGACACCGGCGCCCCTGCGTGCCAGGGCACCGAGGACCTCGTCGACCGGGCAGGCCTTCATGGCGAACCGCACCTGTACGCCGGGCAGTTCGCGGCGCAGGGTGTCGTAGCGCTGCTCGATGCCGGCGAGGTCGTAGACGATCCGGTCGTCGGTCGCGGCGGCGAGGGCGGCGGCCAGGGGCCCGCTGAGACCCGCGCTGATCTCCGTGCGCATCGCCGCGCTCACCCCGTCCGCCCGGGCGGGAGAGCGAGAGGCGTGGCCTTGGCCGCGCCGACCAGGCCCTCCCACGCCTCCGTCAGCAGCGCGAAGTCCGTCATGTCGCCGCGCGCCTCGTCGAGGAGGCGCGCGCGCCGGGTGGCGAGGAGGTCGGCGAAGTCGGCGTACCGGCCGCCGAGGCGCCGGTAGGCGGTGTCGAGGGTGTCGAGCCGGCGGACGTTCTCCGCCGGGTCCAGGCCGGTGCTCCGGCGGGCCAGGGCGGCGACGGCGGCGGGGCGGACCCGGCCGTGCCGGTCCAGCAGCGTGTCGCCCGCCTCGGCCATGCGGTCGTAGACGAAGTGGAAGTGGAGCATCGACAGGAGGAACTTGGCGAAGCGGGTCTGGTAGGCGAGGAAGCCGGGTCCGGTCCTGCGTTCGCCCGTGTGGTAGTTGACGATGTTCCGGTTGTGCAGCACGCCGGGCAGACCGGCGTCGTGCACGAGGTGGATGAGGAAGTAGTCGCTGCCGATGGTGTCCCGGGCGGGCGGCAACGGCACCCGTTCGCTGACGCTGTCGCCGTGGAAGGCGATGTTGCACATGTCCACCCGCATGGGGTCGACCAGCGTCAGCAGCGAGTGGTCGGCCGCGAAGGGGGCGGTGCCCGCGCCGCGGAAGGACTCCTCGACCAGCTCCCGCTTCTGCTCGGCGGACCAGTGTCCGGGCGCCCAGAGGGAGACGACGTCGTGGTAGACGCCGGGGTCGGCGTCGCGGATCCGCGCTACGTCCACGGAGAGTTCGCCCACGAAGGAGCCGCCCACCATGGCGACCCGCCGGTCCGCCAGGGCCGCCGGCAGGGTCGACTCGGTGACGACGGGGGCGGCGTCCGCGGCGCGTCTGCCGATCGACAGCAGCTCGTGGTGGACGGGGAAGACGGTACGGCCGTCCACGCTCTGGTACCGGCTGTCCGAGTCCCTGCGGTGGACGGACTCGCAGCCGAGCGCCGCCGCGATCAGGAAGGCGCGGTTGGTGCAGGCGCCGTAGGACAGGCCGTCCGGGAGCATCAGGTCGAGGAGCAGGTCGGGCTTGGCGCTGCCGGAGTGTGCCGTCACCCGTTCCAGGAAGTCGCGCTGGGCGGCCTCGTCGAGGTGGTGCGCCGTGATCCGGGGGTGCGCGGGCAGGCGCCGTACGGCCTCGGCGTGGGCGGCGTGGACCGGGGGCGGGCAGGAGTCGAGGACCAGCAGGTGGACATCGATGTCGAAGTGGTCGGCGGCGTAGGCCGCTTCCTCACCGAGGGCGGCGATGGCGTCCGGGCAGGGCCGGTTGGTGGGAAGGGTCAGGCAGATGCTGCGCATGCGGCTTCCCCGGTGGCCTCGTCGGTCGCCTCGGTGCTGTCGGCGTCGGTGTCCGCGTGCCAGGACTTCAGGCCCAGCAGCCTGGCGCCGAGTTCGTTCAGCTCGGCGGGTCCGTAGCGCTCGGACTCGTGCCGGTGGGCGTCGCCGAGGAGCGTGGCGTTCCAGTCGGGGGTGGCGAGGGTGCGCCAGGAGTCGACGCGGGAGTCGCGCAGTGTCCGGTGGGTCTCCAGCGCGGGCATCATCGACAGGTACTGGACGGCGCGCACGCCCTCGCCGGAGACATTGGGTGCCACGCCGTGGGCCAGCAGTCCGTTCCAGATGAGCAGGTCGCCGGCTTCCAGGTCGGGCCGTACGACGGGCATGTCCTCGCGGTCGATCGCGGGGCGGATCGGGTCGCGGTCGTCGGGCTGGAGGGCCTTCCAGCGGTCGAAGCGCCGGAACAGGTCGGGGCAGCACTGGAAGCCGCCGTGGTCCGGCTTGGTGTCGTTGAGGGCGATGATGCCCTGGACCCGCTGGGGGAGGACGCCGAGGGAGGTGTCGACGTCCCAGTGCAGTTCGATGTCGAAGCCGCGGTCCGGCTTGTCGATGAGGGCGCGGTCGCGGTTGCCGGTGTTGGGCGGGTTGAGGTTGAGCCGGTCGAGGGTGACCCACAGCTCCTCGCAGTCCCATACGTCGACGAAGGCGTCGTAGACGCGCCGGGTCTGGCGGCTGTCCCAGATGAGCTGGTGGTGGTACGCCTCGACGAAGCCGTAGATGTGCAGTTCCCGGTCGAGGTCGGAGCGGTACCGACGGTCCCGGTACCAGGTGTCGGGGCGGTCCGGGTCGAGTCCCTGGAACTCCCAGGCGAAGTCGAGCAGTCGACGGGCGGAGGGGGCCGGTATCGCCTCTTTCACCACTACGTATCCGTAGGTCTGCCAGTGGGCGAAGTCCTCCTCGGACAGCACCCGCAGCGGACGTGTCTTGCGCAGGTCGCGCAGCTGGGTGCGGGCCAGGTAGGTGTCGGCGTCCGCGCTGAAGTAGGGGAGGTCCGACGGGGCTCGGTGGAGGTAGGAATCGGGCGTCGCCATGTGGTGCTCCAGATCCTCGCCGTCACCTCGTGCGGGCAACGGCGGTGTGCGCGACGGAGGTCGGGCCGTCGCACATGAGGTCGGTGGGGGCGGCTGGGGCCCGCTCGCGCTCGTGGGCGGAGCGGGGCGACGGGGGCGGCTCGGTGGGACGGGGCTCTCCCTGGTCAGGGGATCGCCCGGTCCGCGCCCCCGTCCGGAATGGTCGTCTCGTCCGGGGTGGTCGTCACGGAAGCGGAAGTCGTCCGGCGTGAGAACGGGGCGTCCCATGCGCCCCTCGCCGAACTTGCGTCTCACAATGGACTAGACCAAGGAAAGGTGTCAACACCCGTATCCACGGGCCCAGTTGTTACTTCCGAGTTCGAGAGCACCCCCTTGACACGCCTGGTTAACCTGAGCGCGCACCCACTTGGTCTATACCAAGAGCCACCACCTGAAAGGCGCGATCGATGGCCTCCAGCAAGCACAGCGGCGAGTTGCGCCGGCTCGCGCTCTCCGTCCTGCAACCGGGTTTCGTGGGCACCGAGGCACCCGACTGGGTCCTGCGCGACATCGGGGACGGACTGGCCTCCGTCGTACTCTTCTCCCGCAATATCGTCTCCGTCGAGCAGGTCGCCCGGCTCACCGCGCGACTGCGCGCGGAGAACCCGGAGTTGATCGTCGCCATCGACGAGGAAGCGGGCGACGTCACGCGCATCGAGTCCGCGACCGGGTCGACCCGGCCCGGCAACTTCGCCCTCGGCACCGTCGACGACGCGGAGCTGACCGAGGCCGTCGCCGCCGACCTGGGCCGTCAGTTGCGCTCCGCCGGGGTGAGCCTCGACTACGCGCCGAGCGCGGACGTCAACTCCAACCCCGACAACCCGATCATCGGCGTACGTTCCTTCGGCACCGACCCGGTCGTGGTGTCCCGGCACACCGCCGCGTGGATCCGGGGGCTCCAGTCGTCCGGCGTCGCCGCCTGCGCCAAGCACTTCCCCGGTCACGGGGACGTCGCCGTCGACTCCCACCACGACCTGCCGGCCTACGGTGCCGGGCGGGACGAGATCGCCGCCCAGGCCCTGCCCCCGTTCCGGGCCGCCGTGGCCGCGGGCGTCCGCGCGGTCATGAGCGGCCACCTGCTGGTGCCGGCCTACGACCCCGACCTGCCCGCCACGCTCAGCCGCCGCATCCTCCAGGGCCTGCTCCGCGACGAGCTGGGCTTCGACGGCCTGATCGTCAGCGACGCCATCGAGATGGGCGCCGTCACGGCCCGCCACGGCATCGACGGGGCCACGGTGAAGGCCGTCGCCGCCGGGGTGGACGCCGTCTGCGTCGGCGGCGAGAGCGCCGAGGAGGCCACGGTCGACCTGCTGGTCAAGGGGCTGGTCACCGCGGTGACCGCCGGCGAGCTGCCGGCGGAACGGCTGGCCGAGGCGGCGGACCGGGTAAGGGAGTTCGCCGACTGGTCGGCCGGGCTGCGGACGGCCGGGTCCGCCGGGGAGGCGGCCGGGGACGGTATCGGTCACCTCGCCGCACGCCGCGCCGTCCGGGTCGCCGGGGCCGCGCGGGACGCCCTGCCGCTGACCGCCGCGCCGCACGTGGTCGAGCTGGCCCCGGTCACCAACATGGCCATCGGCCGGGAGACCCCGTGGGGCGTCGCGGACCCGCTGCGCGAGCGGCTGCCGGGCACGACCTCCGTGCGGGTGCGCGGCGAGGAACTGGAGGAGGGGACGGTCGCGTTGGAGAGCTGCGCCCTCGAACCGGCCGCGGGACGCCCCCTGGTGATCGTCGCCCGCGACGCGGCCCGGCACGCCTGGATGGACCGCGCCGTCACCGGCCTCACCACCGCCCGCCCGGACGCGATCGTGGTGGAGATGGGCCTGCCGGGTGCCGGCACCGCCGGCGCGGTCCAGATCTTCACCCACGGCGCGAGCGCCGCCTCCGGGACGGCCGCGGTGGAGGTCCTCACCGGCACGCCCTCGCGCTGAGCCGCGCCGCCGCCGGGAGGAGGCGCCGCCGCGCGGCCCGGCGAGCCCCTGAGACCGGCGCCGGGTGCCGTCGAGGTGGCGCTCCTTGCAGCGGGGCGCCGGGAGGGAGCAGGTCGTGGCGCCGCCGCGGACGGCGCTGAAGGCCGTCCCGCACCGGGGTCGTGCACAACCGGTGCGGCGGCGAACTGCCGGCCGAGGCGGGCAGTACGCCGCCTACGCCCTCGGCGTGGTGCCCCGACACCTCGGTGGCCCGCACGGCCCCCGGGCGCCGGAGGTGGTCAGCGCGCGGTCTGGGTGTGCACGTACTCCACGAGCCGGGTCAGCGCGTCCGGGTCGGTGTCGGGCAGGACGCCGTGGCCGAGGTTGAAGACGTGGCCCTCCAGGTCCGCCGCGGCGTCCAGGATCTCGCGCGTCTTGGTCTCGACGGCCTGGGAGGTGGAGAAGAGGAGCGCCGGGTCCAGGTTGCCCTGGAGCGCCTTGCCGGGTCCGACGCGGCGGGCGGCCTCGTCCATCGGGACGCGCCAGTCGACGCCCACGACGTCCGCGCCGGCCTCGCCCATGAGCCCGAGGAGTTCACCGGTGCCGACGCCGAAGTGGATGCGCGGCACGCCGTACCCGGCGACGGCCTCGAAGACCTTGCTGGAGGCGGGCATCACCGAGCGGCGGTAGTCCGCGGGGGACAGCGCCCCGACCCAGGAGTCGAAGAGCTGGACGGCGCTCGCGCCCGCCTCGATCTGCACCTTGAGGAAGGCGGCGGTGATGTCGGCGAGCCGGTCCAGGAGGTCGGCCCACAGCTGCGGGTCGCCGTACATGAGCGCCTTGGTGTGCTCGTGGTTGCGGGACGGGCCGCCCTCCACGAGGTAGCTCGCGAGGGTGAACGGCGCGCCCGCGAAGCCGATCAGCGGGGTGGCGCCGAGCTCCTGGGTGAGCAGGCCGAACGCCTCGGTGACGTAGGAGACGTCCTCGGGGGTGAGGTCGCGCAGCTGTGCCAGGTCCGCGCGGGTGCGGATCGGGTTCTCGACGACCGGGCCGACGCCCGGCTTGATGTCGAGGTCGATACCGATGGCCTTGAGCGGGACCACGATGTCGCTGAAGTAGATGGCCGCGTCCACGCCGTGCCGGCGCACCGGCTGGAGGGTGATCTCCGTGACCAGTTCCGGCCGCATGCAGGACTCGAGCATCGGGATGCCCTCGCGCACCTTGCGGTACTCCGGCAGCGAGCGCCCGGCCTGCCGCATGAACCACACGGGAGTGTGCGGCACCGGCTCACGCCTGCACGCCTTGAGGAAAGCGGAGTCGTACGTGGCGGTCGGCTGCTTGCCCGCGGGGCTCTGGTTGGCACTCACACCGGCAAGTCTCGCATGTCGCCGCGGCAGCGCCCGACCTCGGGTGGGGCGGCTCCCGCGCACCCCGCGGGACCGCGTGATCCGGACATCGCGTCCGCACGCGGGTGTCCCTCCCTGCGCCGAGGCGCCGTTCCCCTTAATCTTCCCCGCATGGCTGCGGCTCAGGGACGACTGTCGGACGGCGCTGGCGGAATGGACGAACCGAAGGGTACCGAGGAGGAGGCCCGGCATACGGGGAGTACGGCACCGCCGGCCTTCGCGGCGGCCGTCGAGGCGCTCAGGGCCGCGCGGCTGCGGCCGCAGATCGAGGTGGAGGCGGTGCCCCCGCCGAAGCGGCTCGCCCCGTACGCGTACGCCCTGGAGGCCGCGGTCGTCGACGGGGACGACGACCTGGCGGACGGGCGGCTGGTGCTGCTGCACGACCCGGCCGGGCACGACGCCTGGCACGGCTCCTTCCGGCTGGTGACGCTGGTGCGGGCTGAACTGGAGGCGGAGATGGCCGCCGACCCGCTGTTGCCGGACGTGTGCTGGTCCTGGCTCACCGGCGCGCTCCAGGCGCGCGGGCTGACGTACGGGGAGCCCAGTGGCACGGTCACACGGGCGAGCTCCCACTACTTCGGGGGCCTCTCGGCGCGCCCGTCCGCCTCGCAGATCGAGATCCGGGCGTCCTGGACGCCGCGCGAGGGGCTGGGCGGCGTCCCGGACACCGCGGCGCACCTCGCCTCGTGGTGCGATCTGCTGGCGCAGGTCGCGGGCCTGCCGCCGGCCGCGCCGGGCGACGCGTCGATCGTGACGCTGCCGCAGCGGCGCGGACCGCAGTCGCGCTGAGCCCCGACCCCTTGTCGCTTTCTCTGCCACTGGCGCCCGTCCGGCCCAGGAAACGTTCCGTCACTTTGTCGACACGGCCACTTTCGGCCCCGTATCGACAAAGTACGAAACCGTTCGATCTTCGAATGATCGACCGCGTGTCCGAATTGCTCGGATTGTTACTCACCAGATCGTGATCATTCTCTAAAGGCGGACGGCTTCGGTGCCGAAGACGACTGTGACCTTGAAAGCACGGTTCGTCCCGGCTTCACCCCCCACGAGCCGGCCCCGTCCCGCACCCCAGGAGGCCTGGTGTCCGTTCTCCTCGAGCAGCCTGCAAGCCTGGTCGCCTACCGCCCGAACAAGCCGACCGCCATGGTGGTCGTGGCCGACCCGCGCGTTCGTTCCACCGTCACCCGCCATCTGTGGGCGCTCGGTGTGCGCGACGTCATCGAGGCCTCGTCCGTCGCGGAGGCTCGTCCCCGCATCGGCAACCCCCGCGACATCTGTGTCGCAGACGTCCATCTCCCCGACGGCTCCGGCCTGACCCTGCTGTCGGAGACCCGTGCCGCGGGCTGGCCCAACGGCCTCGCCCTGTCCGCCGCCGACGACATCGGCGCCGTACGCAACGCCCTCGCCGGCGGCGTCAAGGGCTACGTCGTCACCGGCACCCGCACCAACGTCGGGCTCCCCACCCGGCCGGGCGCCGCCCCCATCGGCGCCGCCGCCGCCCGCCTGCACCGCCGCCCCCCGGGCGCCCCGAGCCACCCGGGCGGTTACCGCGAGCTCTCCGGCCGCGAGGTGGAGGTGCTGAGACTGGTCGCGGAAGGCCAGTCGAACAAGGCGATCGGCGTCTCGATGGGCCTGTCCGCCCTGACCGTCAAGAGCCACCTGGCCCGCATCGCCCGCAAGCTCGGCACCGGCGACCGCGCCGGAATGGTCGCCGTGGCCCTGCGGACCGGCATCATCCACTGACCGCCGCCGATCCCGCCCGCTCCCCCACCCTCCCCGCCTCCCTCGCCTCCCCCGCAGCCGATCTTTCACCGACCTGACTGGTTTACGACCCCCCGGCGCCCGCCGACGGAACGTTCCGTCGGCGGGCGCCGTCGATCCACCGATACCCTTGACAGGTGACCGACGCCCACGAAACCGCAGCAGACCCTTCACTGCGAACCACCGGAGGCGCCCCTCCGGACGACGCCGGATCTTCTGCGAGTCAGGCGCCGACCCCCTTGCTCGAACCACGCGAGGGCATTCCGCAGGTGATCGCCGACGCGGCCGCCCTCGCCGAGGTGACCGCCGCCTTCGCCGCCGGCCGCGGCCCCGTCGCCGTCGACGCCGAGCGCGCCTCCGGCTACCGATACGGGCAGCGCGCGTATCTGGTGCAGCTGCGCCGCGAGGGCGCCGGGAGCGCGCTGATCGACCCGGTGGCCTGTCCCGACCTGTCGGGGCTGGGCGCGGCGCTCTGTGACGTGGAGTGGGTGCTGCACGCGGCCACCCAGGACCTGCCGTGCCTGCGCGAAATAGGGATGGTGCCCACCCGCATCTTCGACACCGAGCTGGCGGGCCGGCTCGCCGGGTTCCCGAGGGTCGGCCTCGGCGCGATGGTCGAGAACGTGCTGGGCTTCGTCCTGGAGAAGGGCCACTCGGCCGTCGACTGGTCCACCCGCCCGCTGCCCGAACCGTGGCTGCGCTACGCCGCGCTCGACGTAGAGCTGCTCGTCGACCTGCGCGACGCGCTGGAGAAGGAGCTGGACCGGCAGGGCAAGCTGGAGTGGGCCCGGCAGGAGTTCGACGCGATCGCCTCCGCCCCACCGCCCGAGCCCCGCAAGGACCCGTGGCGCCGTACGTCCGGCATGCACAAGGTGCGCCGGCGCCGGCAGCTCGCCGTCGTGCGGGAGCTGTGGCAGACCCGGGACCGCATCGCGCAGCGCCGCGACGTCTCCCCCGGCAAGGTGCTCGGGGACGCGGCCATCGTCGAGGCGGCGCTCGCGCTCCCGGTCAACGCGCACGCGCTGGCCGCGCTGAACGGGTTCGGACGGGTCAACCGCCGGCAGCTGGAGCAGTGGCAGGTGGCGGTCGACCGGGCCCGGGGCCTGTCCGAGTCGCAGCTGCCGCAGCCCGGCCAGCCGGTGACCGGTCCCCCGCCGCCGCGGGCGTGGGCCGACAAGGACCCCGCCGCCGCGGCCCGGCTCACCGCCGCGCGGGCGGCGGTGACGGCGCTGGCCGAGCGGCTGAACATGCCGCAGGAGAACCTGATCACGCCGGACACGGTGCGCCGGGTCTGCTGGGAGCCGCCGGCACCGGTCGACCCGGAGTCCGTGGGCGCGGCCCTCGCCGGACACGGGGCCCGGCCCTGGCAGGTGGAGCAGGTGACACCCGCGCTGGTGACGGCGCTGACGCAGAGCGAGTCGCAGAGCTGAGCCGAGCGTTTCGTAGGACTGAGCAGGGCGTGTCGCAGAGGAGGCGGCGGCGAGATCCGGCCAAGATCCAGGGAGGGCGCGGTGGCCCGGCGGTGTGACCTTCGCCGCTTGGGCCAGGGGGACTGGGCAGCTACGTTACTCATAAGTAGCATGGGCCTGAGCGCGCGCTCAGTACCTGCGTGCCGCAGCAGTGCCATCCCGCACCCTGGAGGAGAGCCATCGTGCCTCGTACCGTCAGGGACGTCGTCTTCGTAGACGGCGTCCGCACCCCGTTCGGCAAGGCGGGCCCGAAGGGCATCTACCACGAGACCCGCGCCGACGACCTGGTCGTGAAGGCGATCCGGGAGCTGCTGCGCCGCAACCCCGGTCTCGACCCCAAGAAGATCGACGAGGTCGCCGTCGCCGCGACCACGCAGATCGGCGACCAGGGCCTGACCATCGGCCGCACCGCCGGCATCCTGGCGGGCCTGCCCACCTCGGTCCCCGGCTACTCGATCGACCGCATGTGCGCGGGCGCCCTCACCGCCGTCACCTCGGTGGCCGGCTCCGTCGCCTTCGGCGCGTACGATGTCGCCGTCGCCGGTGGCGTCGAGCACATGGGCCGCCACCCGATGGGCGAGGGCGTGGACCCGAACCCGCGGTTCGTCAGCGAGAAGCTGGTCGACGAGTCCGCCCTGTTCATGGGCATGACCGCCGAGAACCTGCACGACCGCTACCCGAGCATCACCAAGCAGCGCGCCGACGAGTACGCGGTGCGCTCGCAGGAGAAGGCCGCCAAGGCGTACGCCAACGGCAAGATCCAGGCCGACCTGGTGCCGGTCTCGGTGCGCCGCACCAACGAGGAGGCCGGTGAGACCGGCTGGGGCCTGGTCACCGCCGACGAGCCGATGCGCCCGGGCACCACCATGGAGAGCCTGGCGGGCCTGAAGACGCCGTTCCGCGTGCACGGCCGGGTCACCGCGGGCAACGCGGCCGGTCTGAACGACGGCGCCACCGCCTCCCTCATCGCGAGCGAGGACTTCGCCCGCGAGAACAACCTGCCCGTCAAGATGCGCCTCGTCTCGTACTCCTTCGCGGGCGTCGAGCCGGAGGTCATGGGCTACGGCCCGATCCCGGCGACGGAGAAGGCCCTGGCCCAGGCCGGCCTGTCCATCGACGACATCGGTCTGTTCGAGATCAACGAGGCCTTCGCCGTCCAGGTCCTCGCCTTCCTGGAGCACTACGGCATCGCCGACGACGACGCGCGCGTCAACCAGTACGGCGGCGCCATCGCCTTCGGCCACCCGCTGGCCTCGTCGGGCGTCCGCCTGATGACGCAGCTGGCCCGCCAGTTCGAGGAGCAGCCGCACGTCCGCTACGGCCTGACCACCATGTGCGTCGGCTTCGGCATGGGCGCGACGGTCGTCTGGGAGAACCCGCACTTCGAGGGGGACAAGTGAGCACCACCGCAGAGCTTCTGAAGGGTGCGGCCGAGCTGTTCCCCGGCGAGGTCGTCACGCAGGCGCACGTACGCCACTTCGACCTCCCCCTGGGCGCCGGGCGCTTCGCGCTCATCACCCTCGACAACGGTCACGACCACACCAAGCCGACCACGCTGGGCCCGCAGTCGCTGGCGAACATCGACGCCGCGATCGACCGGGTCGAGAAGGAGGCCGCGGACGGCGAGATCGTCGGCGTCGGCGTCACCGGCAAGCCGTTCATCTTCGCGGTCGGCGCCGACCTCAAGGGCGTCGAGCTGCTCAAGCGGCACGAGGACGCGCTCGCCATCGGCAAGGGCGGCCACGACGTCTTCAAGCGGCTGGCGAAGCTGGCCGTGCCGACCTTCGCGTACTACAACGGCGCGGCCATGGGCGGCGGCGTGGAGATCGGCCTGCACTGCGCCTACCGCACGGTCTCGGCCGCGCTCCCCGCCTTCTCCCTCCCCGAGGTCTTCCTCGGCCTGGTCCCCGGCTGGGGCGGCTGCACGCTGCTGCCGAACCTGATCGGCGCCGACAAGGCCGTCTCGGTCATCATCGAGAACAGCCTCAACCAGAACAAGCAGCTCAAGGGCAAGCAGGTCTACGAACTCGGCATCGCGGACGCGATCTTCGAGGGCGCGGACTTCCTGGAGCAGTCGCTGATCTGGACCGCGTCCGTCCTCAAGGGCGAGATCGCCGTCGAGCGTCCGGTGATCGACCGCGGCGAGGCCTGGGACCAGGCCGTCGCCAAGGGCCGCTTCATCGCCGACGGCAAGGTGCACGGCGCCGCCCCGGCCGCCTACCGCGCGCTGGACATCATCGCCGCCGCCAAGAACGGCGACCTCCAGCAGGGCTACGACGCCGAGGACCAGGCGCTCGCCGACCTGATCATGGGCGGCGAACTCCGCTCCGGCATCTACGCCTTCAACCTGGTGCAGAAGCGCGGCAAGCGCCCCGCCGGCGCTCCGGACAAGTCGCTGGCCCGTCCGGTCACCAAGGTGGGCGTCGTCGGCGCCGGCCTGATGGCCTCCCAGCTCGCGCTGCTCTTCCTGCGTCGCCTGGAGGTGCCGGTCGTCCTGACCGACATCGACCAGGAGCGCGTCGACAAGGGTGTGGGCTACGTCCACGCCGAGATCGACAAGCTGCTCGGCAAGGGCCGTGTCAACCAGGACAAGGCGAACCGGCTGAAGGGCCTGGTCTCCGGCGTCCTGGACAAGGCCGAGGGCTTCACGGACGCGGACTTCATCATCGAGGCCGTCTTCGAGGAGATGGGCGTCAAGCAGAAGGTGTTCGCGGAGGTCGAGGCGGTGGCGCCCGCGCACGCGATCCTCGCCACCAACACCTCGTCCCTCTCCGTCTCGGAGATGGCGTCGAAGCTGAAGCACCCCGAGCGGGTCGTCGGCTTCCACTTCTTCAACCCGGTCGCGGTCCTCCCGCTCCTGGAGATCGTCCGCGGCGAGCAGACGGACGATGCCTCGCTGGCCACGGCGTTCGGTGTCGCCAAGAAGCTGAAGAAGACCGCGGTGCTGGTCAAGGACGCCCCGGCGTTCGTGGTCAACCGCATCCTGACCCGCTTCATGGGCGAGATCCAGAACGTCATCGACGAGGGCACCCCGGTCGAGGTCGCGGAGAGGGCGGTGGAGCCGCTCGGCCTGCCGATGTCGCCGCTGGTCCTTCTCGAACTGGTCGGCCCGGCGATCGGGCTGCACGTCTCGGAGACCCTCAACCGGGCCTTCCCGGAGCGCTTCACGGTCTCCCCGAACCTCAAGGCGGTCGTCGAGGCCGGCAAGCGCGGCTTCTACGTCTACTCCGCCGAAAATCCCGCCAAGCCCGAGCTGGACCCCGAGGTCGCCGCGCTCCTCAAGCAGGGCGACTCCGTCCTGACCGAGGAGCAGGTCCGCGACCGTGTCCTGGACGCGGTGGCCCAGGAGATCGGCCTCATGCTCGACGAGGGCGTCGTCGCCGAGGCCCAGGACATCGACCTCTGCCTGATCACCGGCGCCGGCTGGCCCTTCCACCTGGGCGGCATCACGCCGTACCTGGACCGTGAGGGCGTCGCCGAGCGGGTGAACGGGAAGCGGTTCCTGGAGGCGGGCGTGGCGAGCGTGCCCGCGTAGTCTCCGCCCGCGTCGTCTCCGTACGGCGAAGAGAGGGCCCCCGCTCCGAGGCGGGGGCCCTCTCGCGTGCCGTGGGGCAGGTCAGTAGCCGTACGGCGTCGCGCCCGCCGTGGCGTGCGCGACGGCGAAGGGGACCAGCGTGGCGGGGGACTCGTTTCCCACCGCGTCCACCGCGAACACCTCCACCGTGTGCCGGCCCTCCTGCCACGGCCAGCCGGAGTCCCAGGCCCAGCGTCCGTCGACCGCGACCGGACTCCCGCCGAGGAGGGTGCCGCCCGCCCGGAACCCCACCTGCGCGGCGCCCTGGGCCAGGCCGGTGAAGCGCACGGCCGGCGTGGCGACCTGCTCGTAGGCCGCCGGGGCCTGGACCGTCGGCGCCGGGAGCCGACCGCCCGTGAGGGCTGCGTCGAAACGCGCCGTCGGCTGGGCCGGGATCGCGGTCCCGGCGGCTGCCGCGGCGCCGGCCACGGTGGTGAACGGGACGAGGACACCCTTGGTGTGGCCTCCGGCGGCGTCCCAGGCGACGGCCTTCACCTGGTGCTTGCCCTTGCTCCAGGGCTTGCTCAGCTTCCAGGACCAGGTGCCGTCCGCGGCCACCGACGGCGAGCCCAGGAACTTGCCGTGCTCCCACAGGCTCACACGTACGGCGCCGTGGGCGATCCCGGTGAAGTACACACCATCGGTGGGCAGTTCGGAGTCGGGCACCGGGTGGGTGACCACCGGAAGGGCCAGGGCGGAGGGCTTGTCCCGCGAGGTGTCGGAGAGGTACGCGGTGATGGCCGAGGTGTCGCGGTCGGGTTCCTCGTACCCGTTGCGCACCATGCCGAGCCGCGGCGGCAGCCCGTCGGCGAGCATGTTGACGAGGCCCATCAGGAAGGGGACGTTGCGCCTGGTGACCTCGGAGTGCTTGGTGATGTAGGGCGACTCGCTGTAGACGAAGTTGAAGTTGTCGTAGCCCTGAAAGAGAGGGATGAACGGCTCGACCTGCTCCGTGTACTGCTCGTCCTGCGGCGAGGAGAGCAGGTAGATGTTGGCCTGCCGGGCGACGCCCGAGCGCACCAGGTCCGGGATGATCGCGTCGAGCGTCCGGACGTTCTGCTCGGGCGCTCCCTCCCCCAGCATGAATCGGGCGGTCTTCGGGTGGACGTTCTTGATGTAGGTGCCGATGAGGAACTGCGGCACGATGGAGACGATGTTGCCGAACCCGTAGCGCATGCCGAAGTAGAGGGCCGCGCTCCCGCCCTTCGAGCCGCCCCACAGGGTGACGCGGTCCGGGGTCAGGTCGAGGGCGTTCATCACCTTGGAGATGACGCCGATCACGGACTGCTCCAGGGAGAAGTCCATCCCCTCGCACAGGTAGTAGCTCCGCATGCCGTGGAAGCGGTCGCGGATCCACAGTATGTTGGCCCGCACCGGGTTGAGGACGCCGTTCGACCAGCCGTAGTCGTCGGTGACGCCGAAGTTGGCGAAGACGACGAGGAGATGGCGGTTGCCGCCCTTGGCATGCGTGAAGCGGTACTCGACGGGATAGGCGCCGGAGGTGTCGATCCCGTTGATCAGTTCGCGTGCTTGCGACGGTGCTTTGGGCATGTGTGGCTTCCACTCATGAGTTGTTCGACGGCGGTCGCGGCGGTGGTCAGTACCGCGGCGTGAAGTAGTCGGCCGGTGCGGCCACCGGGGCGACGGCGAAGGGGATCTGGGCGGGCACGGACTCCGCGCCGCCGGCGTCCACCGCGACGACCTCGACCAGGTGCGGGCCCTGCGGCCACGGCCCGTCCGGCTCCCAGGCCCAGGTCCCGTCCGGCCGGACGCCGTTCGCCCCCAGCAGCGCGCCGCCCGCGCGAAAGCGGACCTGCGCCGCGCCGGGGGCGATGCCGCGGAATCCGACCGCCGTCCCGGGCACCTGCTGATGTGCCGCGGGCAGGGACACGACGGGCGGCCGCACGCCCGCGGCCACGGGCCGTGCCGCCGGTGCGGCCGGGCCGGGCCCGGCGCCCGGCGTCGCCGTGAAGCGGACCTCCGTGGTCGCCGAGTGGAAGCCCGCCGGGTCCACCGCGAAGATCTTGACGCGGTGCTCCCCCTCGGCCCACGGCTTGGAGGGCTCCCAGGACCAGGTCCCGTCGACGGCGACCGGCGGTGAGGCCAGGAACTTGCCCTTCTCCCACAGGCTCACCCGTACCGCGCCCGGGGCGGTCCCGGTGAAGGGCGAGCCCGTCCGGGGCAGTTGTCCGCCCGCGGCCGGGACGGTCACCACCGGAGGCTGGAAGGCCGTGGTCTCCTTGACCTTGGCGGTCGCGCCGAGGAAGTCGTCGATGGCCGACGTGTCCCGGTCCGGTTCCTCGAAGCCGTGTCGGGTCAGCCCGAGTCGCGGGGTGACCCCCTCGACCAGCAGATAGGCGATCCCCATCAGGAGCGGCACGTTCCGCAGGGTCACCTGGTTGTGTTCCTTGATGAACGGGGACTCGCTGTGCAGGTAGTTGAAGTTCGGGTACCGGCGCAGCAGTTCGAGGTAGGGCTCGACCTGGTCCCGGTACTGCTCGTCCTGCGGCGACGACACGAGGTAGATGTTGGCCTCGGGGTTCGCACCCGCTCTCAGCAGGTCGGGCAGGATCGCGTCCAAGACCCGCGCGTTCACCTCGGGGAGCCCCTCGCCGAGCATGGAGCGGCCTACCTTGGGATAGACCTCGCGCACGAAGGTGCCGATACGGAACTGGGGAACGCACGCGACGATGTTCCGGAAGCCGTAGCGCAGCCCGAAGTAGAGGGCCGCGCTGGCCCCCTTGGAACTGCCCCAGAGCGTCACGTCGTTCGGGGTCAGGCCGAGGGCCGACACGACCTTCGCGATCAGGTCGATGACGGACCGCTCGACGGAGAAGTCCATCTCCCGGCACAGGTAGTACGTCAGTCCACCGTCGAAGCGGTCACGGATCCACAGGATGTTGGACCGCAGGTCGTCGAGGGTGCCGGTGGACCAGCCGTAGTCGTCCGGTGCCGCGAGGTTGGCGAAGACGACCGTCAGATGACGGTTCCCCTTCTTCGCGTGGGTGAAGCGGTACTCGACCGGGTGCGCACCGGACGTGTCGATGCCGGTGATGATCTGGCGCGCCTTCGACGCTGCTTTGGGCATGGGCGGCTTTCCACTCGTGGAGTCGTTGTGATCGGCGGGTACTCAGTACCGCGGCGGAAGGTGACCGGCGGGCACGGGGACGTCGACGACCGTGAAGCCGGCCGGGGCGGGAGCGGACTCCACGCCGTTCGCGTCCACCGCGACGACCTCGACCAGGTGCGGGCCGGCCGGCCACGGCCAGCCCGGGTCCCAGCCCCAGATCCCGTCCGGCGCGACGGCCGCCGCGCCCAGGAGCACGCCGTTCTCCCTGAAGCCCACCTGCATCGCGCCCGGCGCGGTGCCCTGGAAGGCGACCGACGTCCCCGACTGCTGCTGCGGGGCGGGCACCGAGACGACCGGCGGGGCGGGCGCGGCCGGGCCCGCGGCGGGGGCGTCCACCACCGTGAAGGGGACCTCGACCCGGCTCGAGTGGAAGCCCGCCGGGTCCACCGCGAAGATCTTGACCAGGTGGTTCCCCGTCTCCCACGGCTTGGCCGGCTGCCAGGACCAGGAGCCGTCCGCCGCGACCTCCGGGGACGCCACGAACTTGCCGTTGCGCCACATGCTCACCCGCACCGCGCCCGGGGCGAGCCCGGCGAAGAAGAGGCCGGTGACGGGAGCCTCGCTGTTGTAGCCCGGGTGGCTGACCACCGGCGGCGCGAACGCGTCGGCGCCCTGGACCTTGGAGGTGGCGGAGAGGTAGGCACCGATGCCCGACTGGTCGCGGTCGAACTCCTCGGCGGCGTGGCGCACGAACCCCAGGCGGGGGGCGTAGCCGTCGGCCAGCAGGTTCAACAGGCCGACCAGGGCCGGGACGTTCCGCCGCGTCACCGTGGCATGGCCGGTGATGGTGGGCGATTCGCTGTACATGAAGTTGAAGTTCTCGTAGCCCTGGAACATGCCGAGGAACGGCTCCACCTGCACGGCGTAGTGCTCGTCCTGCGGCGAGGAGAGCACGTAGATGTTGGCCCCGGGGTTGGCCCGGCTGCGCACCAGGTCCGGCAGGAGCGCGTCCAGGACCCGGGCGTTGTGCGCGGGCGCCCCCTCGCCGAGCATGTAGGCGGAGACCTTCGGGTGCCGCTTCTCCAGGGCGTCGCCGACGAGGAACTGCGGGACGATGGCCACGATGTTCCGGTAGCCGTACCGCAGTCCGAAGTACAGTGCGGCGCTGCCGCCCTTGGAGCCGCCCCACAGGGTGACCTGGTCCGGGGTGAGCCCCAGCGAGCGCATGACGTTCGAGATGAGGGTCTGCACCGAGTCCGCCAGGCCGAAGTCCATGTTCCGGCACAGGTAGTAGGCGTTCATCCCGTCGAAACGGTCGCGGATCCACAGGATGTTGGCGCGCACGTTGTCGAAGACGCCGTTGGACCAGCCGTAGTCGTCGGGCGCCGAGAAGTTGGCGAACACGACGACGAGGTGGCGGTTGCCGCTCTTGGCGTGGGAGAACCGGTACTCGACCGGGAACGCCCCCGACGCCTCGATCCCGTTGAACTGCTTTCGCCCGCTCGAGGGTGCTTTGGACATGTACGGAACTCCAGTTTCGGGGACAGATCGTCGGATTGGCTCCGAATCATCTGATCGGACATGATGTCGGGATGCCTCTCACGGCCCCCTCGCTCCCGCCCGGCCTTCGCCGGCATCGCAGACTGATCGCCCTGGCCTCGGTGCTCGCGGTCTCGGCCGTCCTCGCCGCGGTGCTGGTGCGGACCACCACGGGCACGGCCCGGTCCCTGGCCGCCGACCGCACCCTGACGGTGGCGACCTGGAACATGTGCGGCGTCAGGCAGTGGGGTTGCGCGGACACCGGCAGTGCCTCGGCCAAGCGACTCGCGGTGGAGCGGTTCGTCGACGCCGGGGCCGACGTCGTGCTGCTCCAGGAGGCCTGCGCCACGCACGCCGAGTCGGTGCGCGAGGCGCTCGGCGGTTCCTGGCGGCTGTCCTTCCGGCCCTACACCTGGCGGGACAGCGGTGGGCGCGGCGGAACGATCGACTGTGCGGGACGCGGCCGGGGCACGGCCGGGCTCGCCGTCCTCTCGGCCCACCCGCTGTCCTCGGTGCGGTCGGTGCCCACGCGCCAGCCCGAGGTCGGACTGCGGCGGGGCGTCCTGTGCGTGACCGTCGCGGCGTTCGACGTCCGGGTGTGCAACGCCCATCTGAGCCTTCCCGGCAGCGACCGGGCGCACCCCGGCCGGGAGTACCGCGACGACCAGTTGAAGGCGCTGGTCGCGGCGGTGCCCGGACGGCGCACCGTGTTCGGCGGTGACTTCAACCTGAAGCCGCCGGGTGCCCGCAATCGGTCCGGCTGGGTGTGGCCGTCCGCCGCCTACGGTGCTTTCCGGGAGTGCGACCAGGCTTCCGGCGCCGACCGGACGGGCCGTCCGACCCACGTGTCCGGTCACAAACTCGACTATCTCTTCACCGGATTGCCGCGGTCCTCCTGCACGGTGCGCGACACCGGGGTCTCCGACCACCGGGCGCTGCTGATGCGGGTGGACGCCGGCTGAGCCGACGCCGAAGGGGCGCCCGGCTCCCCCACCGTGGACGGGGGGCAGGCCGGGCGCCGGGGAGGCGTACGACGGTGCGGTCATGGGGCGCCGGTGCCTTCCGGCGCGGCCGCGCGCGCTCCGGTGCCGCCGCCCGGCCGGGCCGTCGGCGTCATACGATCGCGCCTTCGTAGGTCCGGCCTTCGGTGACCGGCGCCTGCTCAAGCGTTTCGGCGGGCCGCTCGAATTCCGCCGGCATGAGCTGCGGCAGGTACTGCTGCTGCAAGTGCGGCTGCTGCTGCGGGTGCGCCTGCTGCGACGCGCCGGCGTGCGCCGGGTCGGGCTGCGCGGGCACCGCCCCGGCCTGCCGCGCGGCGGCGGGCCCGGGTTGCGCCGATCGACGCGGTGCGGTGAACCAGTTCCCCGCACTGCCCTGGACCGGTGTCATGGGCCGTCCGGTCCGGCGGGTGTCGACGGTCCCGACGGCCGGTGCGTGCGCCTGTCCGGGCGCGAGGTCGCCGCCCGCCACCAGCATCCGGTCGGCGAGCCGCGCGGAGGCGTACCCGTCGTCCAGGTCGCAGAACTCGCGCTGGAACCAGCGGTACCGCTCGGCGTAGGCGTCCTGGATCCGGTCGATCTGCTCGACGGCCGACACCAGGTCCTCGGAGGTGTCCAGAAGGGGGCCCGGGGCGCTGCTCGCGAAGTCGAAGTAGAAGCCGCGCAGGGTGTCGCGGTAGTGGTCCAGGTCGTAGGTGAAGAAGAGGATCGGGCGCCCGGTGTTGACGTAGTCGAACATCAGGGACGAGTAGTCCGTGATCATCACGTCGGTGATCAGGGAGAGGTCGGCCATGTCCGGGTAGTCGGAGACGTCGAAGACGAATCCGTCGCCGGCGCCCGGCACCGGGTCCACGACGTTGGGGTGGCGGCGGACCAGGAGTACGTGCTCGGCGCCCAGCCTGGCGCGGGCGTCCTCGAGGTCGATGCGGAAGTCCAGCTTGTACTTGCCGGGCGCGTAGTACTGGTCGTCGCGCCACGTGGGTGCGTACATCACGACCCGCTTGCCCTCGGGCACGCCGATCCGGCGCCGGATCTCCTGCTCCCGCTGCTCGGTTCCGGGCAGGCGCAGGATGTCGTTGCGCGGGTAGCCCGACTCCACCATCTCGCCGGGGAAACCGAAGGCGCGCTGGAGGATCGGGGTGGAGAAGCTGTTGGGCGAGACGAGCATGTCCCAGTTCTGCACCTCCTTCTCGACCCGTTCCAGGTAGCGCTGGTCGGCGAAGTGGATGGACTCGATGTCGTGGCCGATCTTCTTCAGCGGGGTGCCGTGCCAGGTCTGGACGACGGTCTGGCCGTCCCGCTTCTGGAACCAGTCCGGGAGGTGGTTGTTGGCCACGACGTAGCGGCTGGTGGCGAGGGCCTCGTACCACTCGGGCGACCACATGCGGATCGGGATCGCGGTGGGTGGCACCTCCACCTGGTCGTCGCGCACCACCCACAGCTGTTCGAGGTCGGTACCGCGCCGGAGCAGTTCCTCGTGCAGCGCCCGGGGGCTGTCCGAGTACTGGGTGCCCTTGAAGGCGTCGAAGAGGACGGCGGGACGCACCCGCTGCCGCCGGGCCGCCGGGTACGCCTTCGTGCGCAGCAGCTTCTGACGGTACGGGCCGCGGGCGTGGTCGGGCATGGCCGAGTGGACCAGGAGGGACAACCGGTCGTACGCCTCGGCCTGGAGGTCGTAGCGCCGCTCGTTCTCCTCGTGCTCCTGGGGGAGGGCACCGATGAGGTCCTGCTCGGTCTTCACCATCAGGTCCTCGAGGCGGTCCTCGCGGGCCACCGCCGAGAGGTCCTGCCGGCGCAGGAAGAAGTCCCAGCGGCCGGCCGCGAGCGGGATGTCCCCGGCCAGCGTCCGCATGGCGGCCGGGCTGAGCAGGCAGCGGAACTCGTTGCCGTGCCACTCGATCGGGATCTCGCGTTCGGCGCCGTGCGCCCGCGAGCGGACCACCAGGTGCGCGTCCTGGTACTCCCGTGGCGAGAGCCGGTCCGCCGCCAGGTACCGGCCGTGGATCTCCAGCGAGCCGTCCTCGTGCCAGGCGAACGCCGTCGCCGTCGGCAGGGTGGCCCGCTCGAAGAGCACCAGGTAGCCCGAGCCGTTGCGGTGGACGACGACCTCACGGTCGCTCTCGCGGGTCTGCAGCGAGGCGGGCATGCGGTAGTGCCCGTCCGGGGTCTCCTCGGCCATGACGGGATAGATGGCCGTCTTGCGGCCCTCGACGTGGAGGGTCGTCTTCCAGCCGTTGCTGCCCATGCTCCAGGACTGCGGGATGTCCGTGTCGGCCTGGGCGTCGGCCCGGAAGGCCGGCACCAGCGAGCGCAGCGGCAGCCTGGCCGCGAAGGTGCACCAGCCCTCGCCGCCCGGCGTGAAGTACACCCGCCCGTCGTGCTGGCCCGAGCCGCTCAGGCTGGTGACGCGCAGCTTGCCCCACTCGGGCACCTTCGGGCCCAGGTACACCCCGCGCAGCTCCAGCTGGTCCCCGACCACGCGGTGGCCGGTGATCCGGCAGCGCACGATCTCCACCCGCAGCTTCAGCTTGCCCTGGAGGAAGACCGGGAGGATGCGGGTGTTCTTGTCGACGTACCGGTACGGGGGGTTGGCGGCGGTGCCGGCGCCGCCCCGGTCGATGCCGCGGTAGCGGAACAGCCCCCGGCTGAGGACGCCGGCGGCCACGTCCCAGGTCCCCTCGACCCACTGGCCCTTGCGCTTCAGGCGGGTCGTGTCGATGCGGGCGTCGAAGCCGGCCCAGTCGTAGCAGTAACGATTCTGGTTGGAGGACTCGGTGGCCTGCGGCGCGTAGGTGGTCTTCGCCGTGGTGATCACCATGCGGCCCTGCTTCTTGTTCCGCAGGGCGATGGCCTTCACCGACATGTGCCGTTTGTGCACGTTGATGTAGCGCACGTACGCGGTCCCGGTGAGGGTCAGCAGGTGGCCGTTGGTGCTCCAGCGGGCCCCGCTGAGCGAACCGTGCAGGGACAGTTCCTTGTCGAGCCGGAACGCCTTCTTGTCGAGTCCGACCCCGCGGTCCCCGAGGTAGGGGTACTTCAGATAGCGGTGGAAGCGCCGCTGGACCGGCATCGGGCCGCCCCTGCGCTCGAACTCGATGACCTCCATGAGTTCGGGCAGGCGCCACTCGCGTACCAGGAGCCACTTGACCCGGGCGTCGGCGGGCAGTTCGTCGATGATGGTGAGATCGGTCTCGTCGAGGAACTCGTTGGCCCACTGCATGAACGACTGCCGGTACTCCTCGTCCGCGTCCGGCAGCACCTTGAGGTGCAGCATCAGATCGGACTTCAGGCAGGCGAGGTCGTACTTGCGCTTGCTCTCCTCGTACTGCCGTGAGCGCCGCTCCGCCAGGAAACGGCTGACCGACTGCACCGCCGCGACCCGGTCGCGCAGGTTGGACAGCTCGGTGTGGCGCTGGGTGATCGACGGCGCGGCCCCGCCCTCGCGCCGGCGCCAGAAGTAGACGATGTCGGTGATGACGTCGACCTTGGCGGCGCGGAAGTGGGCGTACATGTTGACCCAGGAGTCCTCGTACATGACGCCCTCGGGGAACGCGATGTAGTGGTAGTCCCAGAAGGACCGCCGGAACATCTTGTTCCAGACGGTGCGGTCGTAGATCAGCGCCTCGAACCTGGTGATGTGCGTGCCGCGCCGGTTCTTCTGCATCGGGCCCTTGTGCAGCGGCGACTGCCACTTCTTGGTGGAGTTCATCATCTGCACGTTGCCCGAGACGAAGTCCGACTCGGACCCCTCCAGGGTGCGGACCAGCAGTCCGTAGGCGTACTCGGGGATGACGTCGTCACCGTCGACGAAGGCCAGGAACTCGCCCTGGGGATGCATGGCGCGCAGCCCGGTGTTGCGCGCGTGTCCCGGGCCGTGCGGTTCCTGGCGGATCATGCGGAAGCGCGGGTCCGCGGCGCAGAAGTCGGCGGCGATCCGCGAGGAGCCGTCGGTGGAGCCGTCGTCGACGAGGATCACCTCGAAGTCGCGGAACGACTGGCGCGCGATCGACTCCAGGCATTCGGCGAGATAGGCCTCGACGTCCTGAAAGGGCACGACGATGCTCAGACGCGGATGATCCACCAACTCGTACTCCTACCAAGACAATTCGCCCAGCGGGCCACCATCAGTCCGTACTGGACGCCCCACCCCTACCTGGTGCACCCGCGGCCCCCTCAACCGCCTTCGGCTTCACCGGCACCCCTGACCGCCGACGAAGCCCCCCTCGCCACGGCCATAGGTCCGCCACATCTTATGTCACCCTTAAGGTTGGTCAAGGCCAGTTAATGTGGCGTCCATCGCTGTAACGCGCTATGGTTCCCGGCTCGTAAAATCCCCATGAGCAGGCGCATATAGTTCTCGCACCGACATGACCGCATAGTGGACCGGCTTCCCCCCACCCGGGCCCTGCGACTCCGCCGCGCGGAGCCCGTGAGGAGAGGAACCGAACACCATGAGCCACAGCGCCACCACGGAGCCTCGGCGTGCCCGCCGGGCCGCACCCGGCGGCGGTCGCCGCGCGCCCCGCCGCCGCAGGCGCTGGGGACGGATCGTCCTGCTCTCCCTCGTCGTCCTCCTGCTCGCCGCCGGCGGCACCGGCTACTGGCTCTACAGCGGCCTGAACGGAAACATCGACGGGGTGGACCTGAACAAGGCCCTCGGTGAAGACCGCCCCGAGAAGCTGCCGACCTCGGGACAGAACCTGCTGGTCCTCGGGTCGGACTCGCGCGCCGGCGCCAACGCCTCGCTCGGCACCGGCGAGGTCTCCGGCGCCCGTTCGGACACCGCCCTGGTGGTGCACATACCCGAGGGCCGCAAGCAGGCCGTCGCCGTGAGCATCCCGCGCGACACCCTCGTCACCCGCCCGGAGTGCGCCAAGTCCGACGGCTCCGCCCTCCCGGAGAAGGAGCGCGTGATGTTCAACTCCGTGTACGCGCTGGCGGGACCGGCGTGCGTGGTCAAGACCGTGGAGAAGATGTCCGGCGTCCGCATGGACCACTACGTGGAGATCGACTTCGCCGGCTTCAAGGGACTGGTCGACGCCATCGGCGGCGTGCCCGTCACCATCGACGAGCCCATCAGGGACAAGGCCAGCGGCCTGGACCTGAGCGCCGGCACCCACACCCTGGACGGCGCCGAGTCCCTGGCCTTCGTGCGCACCCGGCACGGGGTGGGCGACGGCAGCGACCTCGGCCGCATCGGGCTCCAGCAGCAGTTCCTGATCGCGCTGCTGAGCGAGGTCAAGAAGCAGGACCTGCTGGGCAGCCCCACCAAGACGTACAAGATCGCCGACACCCTGACCTCGGCGCTCACCACCGACTCCGAACTGGCCTCGCTGACCAGCCTGGCCGACTTCGCGCGCAGCATGAACGGGGTCGACCCCGCGACCATGGAAACGATCATGCTGCCGGTGGCGTACGACAAGATCGACCGGAACCGGGTCGTCGCCGCCGAGCCCCAGGCGACCGAGCTGTGGAAGGCCGTCCGCTCGGACTCCGAGATTCCCGAGTCCGCGAAGAAGTCGCCCGCGACGGGCGGCTGACCTCCGGGCGCCACGGCGCCGGCCGCTCAGTGCCCGAGGGTGTGCCACCGGGTGAGGGAGAGGCCGGCGCCGTCGTCCTGACGGGCCACCTTCGGCACCCCGTCGGGTCCGATCAGCGCCAGCACCACCCGCCCGCGGCCGTCCCGCGCGAGAGCGGGAACGCCCTGGCAGGACTCGGCCAGCGCGAACCACCAGAACCCCCCGGCCTCGTTCTCCGTGCCGCCCATGCCGAGCACCACGGAGCCGTCCCGGTCCCGGTGGGCGAGCACGACGCAGTCGTAGCCGTCCACCGCCGTGCGCAGCGACGCGTACCCCTGCCCGGCCGGCGATCCGCCCAGCGTGGCGGGCCAGTCCCCGTCCCGCCACGCGGCCGCGCCGCCGCTCTCGGCGTCGGTCCAGAAGAACGTGGCGCGCTCCGGCCCCGTCTCCAGCGCGGTGACCGTCCCCGGCACGGGACGCAGGGCGAAGCCGCGGGGGCCGTCGAAGTCGCCGCCGGGCGCCGTCTGGCGCCAGACGAGGACGCCCGACGCGGCCGCGGCGCAGACCTCCAGCCGTCCCCCGGCGAGGGCGACCGGCGCCGGCAGGGCGTCGGTCTCACCGCCCCGCAGGTCCTCCCAGGCCCGCCACTTGCCGCTCGGGGACTCGCGACGCAGCGACAGACCACCGTTCGCGTTCCGTACGAAGACGTGCACCGTGCCGTCGGCCGCGACGGCCCCGACCGGCGGCCCCAGCTCCCGGGCCTGCTCACGGTCGCGGTGCGGATTGCCGAGCGAACGCCATTCGGTGAAGGCCAGTCCCGTCTGGTACTGGATCGCGTGCACGACGTCCACGCCGAGCCCGCCGTCGGCGCGCTCGCGCTCCCTGCGGCCGAGGAAGTGGACATAGGTGTCCACTCCCTGCACCACCGTCAGATGGGTCAGACCCGCCACGGGCACGAAATGCGGCCCGCTCCAGTCGGGGCCGCCCGCGACGGTCTCCGTCCAGCGCACCAGACCGCCGTCGGCGGGCACGTAGAGGCTGAGCCGGCCGTCCCTGCCGAGGGTGAGCCAGTCGCCGTGGGCCGGTCCGGACGCACCGCCCCGGCCCCCCTCCACGGTGCCGGGCCCGACCTGGCGGGCGGCGCCGACGGGGTCTGCCGACCTTCTCCGCATGGCCTGCTGCACCTTCCTGAAGCCCGCCGTGTCACGGACAGGGACCCTCGAACGCGGAACATCATATGCCGTTCGTTCACCCGTTCCCCATGGCTCGGCCACCGGGCCGTCGAGGACCCGTCAGACGGCTTGCCAGGGACCGAGCGCGAGGCCCGGTTCGTCCTTGCGGCGGGTGAGGCGGAGCTGTCCGGTGGACGGGGAGAGCGTGGCCGCCACCAGCCGGCCGCCGGCGTCCAGCGCCAGGGACACCACCGCGTCGGCCGGCAGCTCCGGACCCGACTCCGTCCACGCGGCGCCGAGCGCCTCCTGCTCCGAGGGGTAGGCGGCGAAGGCGACCCGGCCGCTCTTCGCACGCTGGGCGAGCAGTGTGCAGTCGTGACCGTCGATGGCGCAGCGGACGACGGAGACGGGGCCGGGTCCTGCCGCGGTCACCAGCGGCACCGGCTTCTCGCCGGGGCGCCAGGCGCACAGCTCACCGGTGTCGTCGTCGGTGAAGAGGACGGTGGTGTACTCCTCGGAGGTCGCCAGCGCGCGCAGGGTGCCCGGGCGGACGGCCGCGTCGACGCCCTCCCCCGGCACCGGCCGCGCGCCCGGCTGCTCCTGCCGCCAGTGCCGGATACCGCCGGTGACGGCCGCGTAGAGCTCGACCCGGCCGGACTCCCCCGTCACGGCCGCGGGCGCCTCCTGGACGCCGCGCCCCTTCAGGTCCCGCCAGGGCTCCCAGCCGCCCTTCTCCTTCTGGGCCACCATGCTCATGCCGCCGCCCCCGTTGCGGACGAAGACATGGGCACGTCCCTGCGCGTCGACCGCGACGGCCGGTGTCCCGGTGCGGTCGCCCTGCTTGTTGGGGTGGCCGGCCGGCTGCCAGTCGAGGGGCGCGAGCAGCGGCCGGAAGTGCGTGGTGTGCACGAGGTCGGACCGGCCGGTCCCGACGGGCCGCCAGGCGACCAGATGTGCGTAGCCGTCGGGGCCCCGGCCGACCGCGAGGCCGGGGTGCAGTTCCTGGTCGCCGCCGAGCCTGCGCGGCGCCTCCCAGGGCCCGGCGGGCGCGCGTTCGGCACGCCACAGGGCGGCACCGTCCGACGGGAGGTAGACACTGAGGCGGCCGTCGCGGCCGAGGAGAAGCCAGTCGCCGTTCACCGCATCACTCTAAGCGGGGCCGCCGGGTCCGCGTCGATCGGGTACGGCCCGCGCGACGGTGCCGTGCGACCCTGACGGCATGGACGACAACGGCATGGACGACAACGCTCCCCTGCTCGTGATCGTCGACGCCGCGAACGTCGTCGGGTCGGTGCCCGACGGGTGGTGGCACGACCGGCGCGGGGCGGCCGAACGGTTGCGGGACCGGCTGGCGGCGGACGGTGTGCCGGGGCATGCCGGCCCGGTGGAGGTGGTCCTGGTCGTCGAGGGCGCGGCCCGAGGGGTGGACTCCGTGCCGGGCGTACGGGTGGAGTCGGCGCCCGGCAGCGGGGACGACCACATGGTCGACCTGGTCGCCCGGGCCACCGGCGACCGTCCGGTCCTGGTCGTGACGGCCGACCGCGAGTTGCGCCGCCGGGTGAGCGAGCTGGGCGCGGAGGTGGCGGGGCCGCGGACGGTGCGGCCCGCGTGACGGCGCCCCCACCGGCGTACGCGGACCGGCCCCGCGGTCCCCGGGCGGGGGTGCGGGGCCGGAGCGGGAGTGGATGGGGCTACGGGGTGTCTCCGCCGGACGGCCCGGTCGACCCGGGCGTGCCGGCCGGTGCCTCCTCGCCGCGGGCCATGCGGCTGTGGGTGCGGCTGTAGAGGAAGTACACGACGACGCCGATCGCCATCCAGACGCCGAACCGCACCCATGTCTCGGCGGGCAGGTTCAGCATCAGCCACAGCGAGGCCCCCACCGACACGATCGGCAGCAGCGGCACCAGCGGGGTGCGGAAGGCGCGCGGCAGGTCGGGGCGGGTCCGACGCAGGATGATCACGCTGAGGGCGACGATGACGAACGCGAACAGCGTGCCGATGTTCACCAGCTCGGCCAGCTCGCTCAGGCTGGTGAAGCCGGCGACGATCGCGATGATCACGCCGAGCAGGATGGTCGGCCGGTACGGCGTCCGGAACTTCGGGTGGACGCGGGAGAAGAAGCGCGGCAGCAGCCCGTCGCGGCTCATCGCGAAGAACACCCGGGTCTGGCCGAGCAGCAGGATCATGCACACCGTGGTCAGGCCGACGGCGGCGCCGAAGCTGATCACACCGGCGAAGAAGGGGTGCCCGGTGGACTTGAAGGCGTCGGCGAGCGGGGCGTCGATGGACAGCTCGCTGTAGTGCTGCATGCCGGTGACGACGATCGATACGGCGACGTACAGCGCGGTGCAGATGAACAGGGAGCCGAGGATGCCGCGGGGCATGTCGCGCTGCGGGTTCTTGGTCTCCTCGGCGGCCGTGGCGACGATGTCGAAGCCGATGAAGGCGAAGAAGACGACGGAGGCCGCGGTGAAGATGCCCATCACGCCGAAGTTGGCCGGCGCCCACCCGAACATCAGCTGGATCAGTGGCGAGTCGAGTCCCCCGCCCGCCTCCACCGGCTGCGCCTTCGGGACGAAGGGGTCGTAGTTGGAACCCTTGATGAAGAAGGCACCCGCGATGATCACGATGAGGACGACGGTCACCTTGATGGCGACGACGACCGAGGTGACCCGGGCCGACAGCTTCATGCCGAGGACGAGGATGCCGGTGAGCACCAGCACCAGGACGGCGGCCAGGATGTCGAAGCCGAATCCCTCGGCGCCGTCCCGGCCGCCGAGCGACGCGGGCATCTGCCAGCCCGCGTTGTCCAGCAGGGAACGGATGTAGCCCGACCAGCCGACGGCCACCACCGCCGTGCCGAGCGCGAACTCCAGGACCAGGTCCCAGCCGATGATCCAGGCGGGCAGTTCGCCGAGCGACGCGTAGGAGAACGTGTACGCCGAGCCGGCAACCGGGACCGTCGAGGCGAACTCCGCGTAGCAGAGCGCGGCGAGCGCGCACACTACACCGGCGACGACGAAGGCCAGGGCCACGGAGGGCCCGGCGTTGTTCTTGGCGACCGTGCCGGTCAGTACGAAGATGCCGGTGCCGATGATGACACCGACGCCGAAGACGGTCAGATCCAGTGCGGACAGGGATTTCTTGAGCGCGTGCTCCGGCTCCTCCGTGTCCCGGATGGATTGCTCGATCTTCTTGGTCCTGAAGAGACTGCTGTTGCTCACGGGTACCTCCGAGCTTGTCGTCCCCGACATGATCGAGAGGGGGGCGTACTGCGTATGCCCCGGCGTGAGCGGATTCACGCGGATGGGCAGGTTTCACCACTCGTTGCAGTGGTGAAACCTGCCCATCCGGTCGTACGTCAGTCGCGCGCGGCCTCCACCGAGTCCACCTCGGAGCGCTCGTACCGGCCGTCGAGCTTGGCGACCAGGCCGGTGACCTGGCGGGCGATGTCGGGGGCGGTGAGTCCGATCTCGGCCATGACCTCGGCGCGGGAGGCGTGGTCGAGGAAGCGCGGCGGGATGCCGAAGTCGCGCAGCGGCACGTCGACGCCCGTGTCGCGCAGGGCCTGGGCGACGGCGGATCCGACGCCGCCGACGCGGGAGTTGTCCTCGACGGTGACGACCACGCGGTGCCGCTCGGCGAGCGGGGCCATGGCCTCGTCGACGGGCTTGACCCAGCGGGGGTCGACCACGGTGGTGGAGATGCCCTGCTTGTTCAGCAGGTCCGCCACCTCCAGGCACATCGGCGCGAGGGCGCCGACGGAGACCAGGAGGACATCGGGCGTGTCGGTGCCGGGGGCGCGCAGCACGTCCATGCCGCCGACGCGGCCGACGGCCGGTACGGCGGGGCCGACGGCGCCCTTGGAGAAGCGGACCACGGTCGGCGCGTCGTCCACCTCGACGGCCTCGCGCAGCTGGGCGCGGACCTGGTCGGCGTCGCGCGGGGCGGCGAGGCGCAGGCCGGGCACGACCTGGAGGATCGACATGTCCCACATGCCGTTGTGGGAGGCGCCGTCGGTGCCGGTGACACCAGCGCGGTCCAGCACGAACGTCACGCCGCACTTGTGCAGGGCCACGTCCATCAGCACCTGGTCGAAGGCGCGGTTGAGGAAGGTGGCGTACACGGCGAAGACCGGGTGCACCCCGCCGTGGGCGAGGCCGGCCGCGGAGACCGCGCCGTGCTGCTCGGCGATGCCGACGTCGTAGACGCGGTCCGGGAAGGCCTTGGCGAACTTGTCGAGGCCGACCGGCTGGAGCATGGCGGCGGTGATGGCGACGACGTCCTCGCGCTCGCGGCCGAGCTCCAGCATCTCGTCACCGAAGACGCTCGTCCAGTCGGCGCCGGAGGTGGAGATGGGCAGGCCCGTGTCGGGGTGGATCTTGCCGACGGCGTGGAAGCGGTCGGCCTCGTCCGCCAGGGCGGGCTGGTAGCCGCGGCCCTTCTCGGTGAGGCAGTGCACGATGACCGGGCCGCCGAAGCGCTTGGCGCGGGTGAGCGCGGACTCCAGGGCCTCGAGGTCGTGGCCGTCGATGGGGCCGACGTACTTCAGGCCGAGGTCCTCGAACATGCCCTGCGGGGCGATGAAGTCCTTCAGGCCCTTCTTGGCGCCGTGCAGGGTGTCGTAGAGCGGGCGGCCGACGACCGGGGTGCGCTCCAGGACCTCCTTGGTGCGGGCCAGGAAGCGCTCGTAGCCGTCGGTGGTGCGCAGGGTCGCCAGGTGGTTGGCGAGGCCGCCGATGGTGGGCGCGTAGGAGCGCTCGTTGTCGTTGACGACGATGACGAGGGGGCGGTCCTTTGCGGCGGCGATGTTGTTCAGCGCCTCCCAGGCCATACCGCCGGTGAGCGCGCCGTCGCCGATGACGGCGACGACGTGGTCGTCGCGGTCGAGGACCTGGTTGGCCTTGGCGATGCCGTCGGCCCAGCCGAGGACGGTGGAGGCGTGGCTGTTCTCGATGACGTCGTGCTCGGACTCGGCCTGCGAGGGGTAGCCGGACAGGCCGCCCTTCATCTTCAGCTTCGAGAAGTCCTGACGGCCGGTGAGCAGCTTGTGCACGTAGGACTGGTGGCCGGTGTCCCAGAGCACCTTGTCCTTCGGCGAGTCGAAGACGCGGTGCAGGGCGAGGGTGAGCTCCACCACGCCGAGGTTGGGGCCGAGGTGGCCGCCGGTCTTGGAGACGGCGTCGACGAGGAAGGTGCGGATCTCCTCTGCCAGCCGGCCCAGCTCGTCCAGGCTGAGCCGGTCCAGATCGCGCGGTCCCGTGATGCGGGTCAGCAGCGGCACCCGTGCCTCCTTGCAGTAGAGCTGTTGCCGGGCCTGCCCGAGTCTAATGTTCCGCCGTGGCGGAACGTGTCCGGGCGGTGCGTCGTACGTCACGCGTTCGGCCTTACCCATCGGCGGTCCGTTCTACGACTGCCCCGCCGGCCGTCGTCCTCGGCACCCTGACACGCGTGGCCGTCCCGTGCGCGCGGCGCGGGCGGGCAGCCCACCGCCCGCCCGAGGGCTCAGCTCGGGCGGGCGGTGGGGTGGTGCGCCCTGGACGGGCGGGGCGTGGCTACGCGCGTCCCGCCGTCTTCTGGGTCTTGCGGGTGACCGCGTCGATGACGACCGTGGCCAGCAGCACGCCGCCGGTGATCATGTACTGGACCGGCGAGGCGATGCCCTCCAGGGCGAGGCCGTACTGGATCGAGACGATGACCATCACACCGAGCAGCGCGTCCCAGGTGCGGCCGCGGCCGCCGAAGAGGGACGTGCCGCCGATCACGGCCGCGGCGATGACGTTCATCAGGAACTCACCGGTGCCCGCGCCCTGGTTGGCGGAAGCGATCTTCGACGCGACGAAGAGGCCGCCGATCGCGGCGAAGGTGCCGGCGATCGCGAAGACCGAGATCCGGACCAGTTCCACGTTGATACCGGCGCGGCGGGACGCCTCGACGCTGCCGCCGAGCGCGAAGACCTTGCGGCCGTAGGAGGTGCGGCGCAGCACGAAGTCCGTGAACAGCAGGAACCCGAGGAAGATCACCACGGCCAGCGGCAGGCCCTTGTACTGGTTGAAGACGATCGCCACGACGAAGGCCAGGACGGCCAGCAGCACCGTGCGGACGATGATCTCGTTCAGCGGCCGGGACGGCACGCCCGCGGCCTCGCGGCGGCGGTTGTCGAAGAAGGCGGAGAGGAAGTACCCCGCGGTCACGACGATCGCCAGGCCGTAGGCGGCGGCCACATCGCTGAAGTAGTAGCTGGTCAGCTTGACGACTATGCCGTCGGAGTTCAGGTTGATGGTGCCGTTGCTGCCCAGGATCTGCAGCATGAAGCCCTGCCAGAACAGGAGTCCGGCGAGCGTCACGGCGAAGGCCGGGACGCCGATGCGGGCGAAGAAGAAGCCGTGGATGGCGCCGGCCACCGTGCCGGTGAGGATGGCCAGGACGAGGGCCAGCACCTCGTTCATCCCGTGCGTGATGTTCAGCACCGCGAAGGTGGCGCCCGCGACGCCGCTGACCGAGCCGACGGACAGGTCGATCTCGCCGAGCAGCAGCACGAAGACGATACCGACGGCGATCATGCCCGTGCCGACCATGGCGACGGACATGTCGGAGAAGTTGCCGGCGGTGAGGAAGTTGGAGTTCAGGCTGGTGAAGATGGCCCAGATGACCAGCAGGCCGACGACGACCGGGATCGACCCGAGGTCGCCGGCCTTCATCTTCCGCTTGAACTCGCCGAGGTAGCCCGCGAAACCCTGCTCGCGGACCAGCAGCCGCGGGTCGACCGCGGTGGCCGCGCCGGAGGCCGCGGCGGGGTTGTCCACCGCCTTGTCCTCGGCGGGTGTGGAGGTCTTGTCGATGCTCACTTCTTGATCTCCCCATTGGTGCGCGCCGCACGACGGGTCACGGCGTTCTCCGTGGCGCCCGTGATGGCGGAGATGATCTCTTCCTGCGAGGTCGACTTGACCTCGAAGACGCCGTTGTTGCGGCCGAGGCGCAGGACGGCGACCTTGTCGGCCACCGCCTTCACGTCGGCCATGTTGTGGCTGATGAGGATGACGGCGTGACCGCGCTCGCGCAGCCGCTCCACGAGGTCGAGGACCTGTGCGGTCTGCTCGACACCGAGGGCGGCCGTGGGCTCGTCGAGGATGACCAGCTTGGGCTCACCGAGCATCGACCGGGCGATCGCCACGACCTGGCGCTGGCCGCCGGAGAGCGAGGCGATCGGGATGCGGACGCTGGGGATGCGGATGGACAGCGTGTCCAGCAGCTCGCGGGAGCGGCGCTCCATCTCGACCTCGTCCAGGACGCCGCGCTTGATGATCTCGCGGCCCAGGTAGAGGTTGCCGACCACGTCGATGTTGTCGCACAGCGCGAGGTCCTGGTAGACGGTCGCGATGCCCAGGTTCTGGGCGTCGTGCGGCCTGTTGATCGAGACGGCCTTGCCGTCCCATTCGATGGAGCCCTCATCGATGGGGTGCACGCCGGCGATCGTCTTGACCAGCGTGGACTTTCCGGCGCCGTTGTCGCCGACCAGGGCGACCACCTCACCGGCGTGGACCTCAAGCTCTACGTCGGTGAGCGCCTGGACGGCACCGAATCGCTTGGAGACCCCGCGCAACGCCAGCACGGGCGTAGCGGACACGTGAACCATCTCCTTCGCCGCCTGACCCGGCGGGAGGTTGTGCAGAAGTTTTCGGGGGGGGTGTTCCGTCCGGCGCCCCGCCTAGCTTGCGGGGCTGTTGAATGCGGGGCGCCGGAGGAAGCTGCGTGCGGCCGGTCCCGTACGCGCTCACGCGGTACGGGAGACGGGGTCCGCCTACTTGAGACCGATCTTGTCGCAGGAGGCCTTGTACTTGCCGCCACAGATCTCGTCGATCGTGTAGAAGCCCTCCTTGACGACGGTCTCCTTGATGTTGTCCTTCGTCAGCGAGACGACCGGAACCAGCGTCGTCGGGATGCCCTTGGTGGTGGCGCTGTCGGCCTTGTCCTTGGCGATGGAGTCGAGCGACTTGCCCTGGGCGAGGGCGACGGCCATCTCACCGGCGACCGCGGCCTCCTGCGGGTAGGACTTGTAGACGCTCATGTACTGCTCGCCGGTGACGATGCGCTGCACGCCCGCGAGTTCGGCGTCCTGGCCGGTGACCGGGATGTCGGCGATGCCCGCGCGCTTGAGGGCGGTGATGATGCCGCCCGCCATGCCGTCGTTGGCGGAGTAGACGCCGATGATCTTGTCCTTGCCGAGCGCCGAGATGGCGGCCTGCATGTTGGAGTTGGCGTTCTCCGGCTTCCACTCCTTGGTGTCGTAGGAGCGGCCGATGTTCACCTTGCCCTTGAGGACGGACATCGCGCCCTCCTTGAACTGGGCGGCGTTCGGGTCGGTGGAGGACCCGTTCATCATGACGACCTGGCCGTCCTTGGCCTTGTCGCCCAGCGCCTTCAGGAGGGCCTCGCCCTGCGTCTTGCCGACGGTGACGTTGTCGAACGAGGTGTAGGCGTCGATCGGGCCCTCGGCCAGGCGGTCGTAGGCGACGACCGGGATGCCGGCCTGCTCCGCCTTGGTGATCGAGCCGGCGATGGCCTTGGAGTCCACCGCGTCCACGATCAGCACGTCGACCTTGTTGGTGATCATCGTGTCGACCTGCTGCGCCTGCAGCGTGGCGTCCTGCTTGGCGTTGGCGTAGACGACCTCGCCCTTGTTGTTCGTGAGCTCCTTGACCTTCTTCTCGATCAAGGGCTTGTCGAACTTCTCGTAGCGCGCGGTCTGGTTCTCCGGAAGGAGCAGACCGACCTTGATGTCGTCGCCCTTCTTCTCGGCGGAGCCCGAGGAGTCACTGTTCTCGTCGGACTCCGCGGCGTTGCCGCAAGCGGCGAGCGAGACCGCCATCGCGGTGGCGGCAACGGCAACGGCGGCACGACGCATACGCGTGTTCACTTCAGAAACCTCCCTGACGAGGCCGCGTCGTTGCGGCCGAGGTGGCTGGAAGTCAACTCGGCCACACGTGCGACGTCAAGAAGTAAATCCTTAACGAGATGACAACGGTGCCATCCGTGCTCTAAGTGAAGGCAGGGGTGGCCGCCGACAGAGCGCCGGTCGCACTTCCGTCCAAAAGCGTCGAATCGCCCATCTCGCTGAGGGCGAGGGCGAGCGCTCCGAGCACCTCCGCGCGGCCTCCAAGTGCCCCGGGCAGAACGGAGAGTTGACGTGCCGCGCTGGGGATCGCGTACCGGCCGACGGACTCCCGGATCGGGCCGAGCACCAGTTCACCGGCCTCGGCGAGATCGCCGCCGAGAACGACGCGGCTCGGGTTGAGCAGGTTGCAGAGGTTGGCGACTCCACTGCCGATGTGGCGGCCGACGTCGGCGATCACCCGACGGCAGCCCGGGTCGCCGTCCCTCGCCAGCCGCACGACGCCTTCCATCGTCAGGTCGGTGCCGTGGCTCGGCTGGAGCAACGGCAGCACGTAGCGTGCGGCGGCGAAGGTCTCCAGGCAGCCCCGGTTTCCGCAGCGGCAGACGGGACCGGCTTCGTCGAGTGTGATATGCCCGATTTCGCCCGCGGTGCCGCCGGGACCGCGGTAGATCTTCCCGTTGATCACCAGCCCCGCGCCGACGCCGCTGGCGACCTTGATGTACGCCAGGTCCCGCACCCCCCGGCCGCTGCCCCAGACCAGCTCGCCCAGGGCGCCCAGGTTGGCGTCGTTGTCCACGTGCACCGGCACGCCGAGCCGCCCCCGCAGCTCCTCGGCGGGCCGGGTGCCGCCCCAGCCGGGCAGGATGGCGGTCGAGCCCAGCGTCCCGGACTCCACGTCGATCGGGCCGGGCACGCCGAGGCCCACTCCGGCGATCTTCGCGCGGTCGATGCCGGTCGCCGCGATCAGCCGGTCGACCAGCTGCTCCGCCCGGTCGAAGCCCTGCGCCGAGGACGCGTCGACGTCCAGCGGCTCGGACTCCTCGGCGAGTACCTGGTGGGCGAGGTTCCCGACCGCGACCCGCAGATGCGTGTGCCCGAAGTCCACGCCGATGACGATGCCGGCGTCCCCGCTCAGCGAGACGCTGCGGGCCCGGCGGCCGCCCGCCGAGGTGGGCGTGACCTCGACCGTCCCGCCGTCCTTCAGTTCCCTCACGATGTTCGAGACCGTCGCCGCGGACAGGCCCGTCGTCCTCGCGATCTCCGCCTGCGTGAGCGACCCGGCGAGCCGTACCGCTCGTACGACCCGTTCCAGGTTGGCTCGGTGCAGCGACGACTGCGACCCGGGAGTCTCCACGACGACCTCCTGCGCGCGGGGCCGCTTCGATGAGGCCCCGTCCATGTCCAACTAGTGAACTCTAAGCTGAGCCGTTCGGGTCGCCTCCCGTCAAGAGGTTGAACCGCATCCGGGTGTCCGCCACACATATCCGCACACACGTGTGCGTGCCGCTCCGGGATGCCCGGAGCGGCACGCACACCAGCGCGGCGGTGTTACTTCAGGGCGCCCGCCGTGAGCCCCTGGACCACCTGGCGCTGGAAGATGATGTACGCGGCCAGGACCGGCAGCATCGCCATCACCAGGCCGGCGAAGAGGCCCGACCAGTCGCCCTTGTAGCCCTGGCTGACCGCCAGCTGCACCAGGCCCTGGGTGAGGACGTGCTTGTCCGGGTCCGTGTTCAGCACGGTCGGCAGCATGTACTGGTTCCACTGCCCCAGGAAATTGAAGATCCCCACGCTGATCAGGCCCGGCTTGGCCATCGGCAGCATGACCTGGAAGAACGTCCGGGTGTGCGAAGCCCCGTCCACGAACGCGGCCTCCGCAACCGAACTGGGCAGCGTGCGGAAGAACCCGGTCAGGAAGAACACCGTGAAAGGCAGCGAATAGGCGATGTAGACCAGGATCAGCCCGTGGATGGTGTTCAGCATCCCCATGTTGTCCACCACGTAGAACAACGGGACCAGCGCGAGCATGATCGGGAAGCTCATGCCGGCGATGAACAAGTAATAGATGAACCGGTTGCCCGGAAAGTCGAACCGGGCCAGTACATAGGCCGCCATGGAACCCAGCACCAGGGTGCCGACGAGCGAGCCGCCCACCACCATGACAGTGTTGAGGAAGTAGTCGCTCATGTGGGCCTGGGACCAGGCCCGCGACCAGTTGTCGAAGTTCAGCTTGTCGGGGAGCGACCAGGGCGAGCCGAAGATGGCGGCGTCGTCCTTGAAGGAGGTCATCACCGCCCACACCAGCGGCATGCCGACCATGATCGCCCAGATGACGAGGACGCCGTGGGAGAAGACGTTGAGGGTGGTGCCCTCCTTCTTCCCCTTGCGGGGCCCGCTGGGCGGTGCGTCGCTCTTGCGGACGGGCGCGCCGGACTCGGCCGGTACGGGGGCGGGGGTCTCGGTCGTCTTCATTGATCAGTACTCCAGCCGCTCGCGCCGGCCCAGTCGCATCACGAGGGCGGCGAAGGCCAGCGTGACGACGAGCAGGGCGACGCCGATGGTGGTGGCGTAGGCGGCCTGACCGTCCCGGAACGCCTTCTGGTACACGTACAGGACCATCACGGTGGTCGAGTAGTCGGGTCCGCCGGGCCCGGTCGTCATGATCTGCACGACCGCGAACGACTCGGCGCCGAGCGCGAGGATGCCCATGTAGACCCAGCCGGACTGCACGGTGTCCCACAGCAGCGGCAGGGTGACCTTGAAGAAGGTGGTGGCGCGGTTGGCCCCGTCCAGCAGCGCGGCCTCGTACAGCTCCGCCGGGATGGAGGCCATGCCCGCGGAGAAGAGGACCACGAAGAAGCCGACGGTGGACCAGACGAGCACCGCCATCACGCACCACAGGGCGATGTTCGGGTCACCGAGCCACAGCGGCTGGACGGAGTCCAGGCCGATGCCGCGCAGCAGGGAGTTGATCGCACCGCTGTCCGGGTTGTACGCGAACTGGAACAGCAGGGCGACGATCGCGATGGAGAGCACCTGCGGGAAGAAGTAGACGATCTTGTAGAAGCCGGAGCCGCGGACTCCGGTGATCGCCGGGCCGCCCCGGCGGCGGCGTCCGCCCACATTGATCATGAAGGCGAAGAAGAGCGCCAGGCCGAGGGTGACCAGCGGCACCAGCAGGGCGAACATCACGCTGTGCTGCAACGACTTCCAGAAGATGTCGTCGTCGAGCATCCGCGAGTAGTTGTCGAAGCCGACCATCGAGAACTCGGGACTCAGGCCCGTCCAGTCCGTGAACGAGTAGTAGATGGACTGGATGAACGGCCAGATGACGAAGAGCGCGTACAGCCCCAGGGGAACCGCCAGGAACCCCACGATGAACCGGTACTTGCCGTGCTGCATTGCTACCGACCCCGATCTGCGTGCGGGTGGCGCCGCCAGGGCCTGTCCGGCGCGGCGGCGCCGGACAGGCCCTGGTGACGCGTCCTCACTGGTGCTTGTAGTGCTTGATCGACGAGTCCTTGGCGGCGTCGTCGGCGTAGCCCTGGATCTTCTTGATGGTCTCGGCCGGGGTGAGCCGGCCGGCCATCATCTCGCCCAGGCAGGAGACGCCGATCTTCTCCTTCTGGAGCTGCACGTACCAGTCCTGCATGCGCGGGTTCACCACGTTGTCGCCGGCCAGTTCCAGTGCCGCGACGCCGGACTTGAGGCCCGGGGTCAGCTCGATGCCGTCGGTGCCGCCGTTGTAGGCGCTCAGCGACTTCACCTTGCTGGTGAAGTTCTTCGAGGAGGCCTCGCTGAGCATGATGCGCAGCTGCTCCATGCCGCCGGCGCCGTTGGCCGCCTTGGCCGGGACGATGAAGGGCTCGCCGCCGGAGGCCCACATGGTGCCGAAGGGCATCTTGTCGTTCTCGTCGATCCCGGGCGGGGCGGAGACGGTGAGCCCGAAGTCGGCGGGGATGACCTTGGCCGACTCGTTCTCCACCCAGGAGCCGTTGGGGATGAACAGGGCGTCGCCCTTGGCCCAGGCGGTCTGCGACTGGATGTGGTCCAGGCCCGGGGTGCCCTTGAGGATGTAGCCCTTCTTGTACAGCTCGTACCAGGCCTCGAAGACCGTCTTGACCGCCGGGTGCTTCCAGGCGTTCGGCTCCAGGTTGTCGATGGCGTTGAGCACCTCGACGCCGCCGACCTTGGCGATCATCGGGGACATCGAGAAGGGGATGTAGTACGGATACTTGCCCGCGTACGTCCAGCCGGCCATGCCCTTCTTCTTGGCCTTCTCGCAGACCGCGAGCATCTCGTCCCAGGTCTTGGGGTACTCCGCGTCGAGGGAGTCCAGGGCCTTCTGCGAGTACCAGTTGCCGTACACCGTGTAGGCGTAGTACAGGATCCAGACCGGGTCGCCGTCGAACTGGCCCATCTCCACGATGCCGGGGCGCAGCGTGTCGCGGACCTTCTTGTTCGGGTCGTCGTAGGACGGGGCGTCCAGCAGCGGGGTGAGGTCGGCGAGCTGCTTCTTGCCGACCAGGACGCCCATGTCCATCTGCTCGGCACCGGAGTTGTCGACGAGGTCGGGCGGGTTGCCCCCGTTGAAGCGCGGCTGAAGGGTGGACTGGATCTTCTGGGTGGCGGAGAACTTCACCTCGGCCTTGGGGAAGGCCTTCTCGTACAGCTTCACGGCGTCCTCGGCGTACTCCTTGCCGAAGCCTCCGTCGAAGAGGACGAACTCCATCTGGGCACTGTCGTTGACCGCGAGCGGGTTCTCGGCGGACTTCTTGCCCGCCTCGGCCTTCTCCTGGTCGTCCCCGCCGCCGCTCGCGCAGGCGGAGAGGAAACTCATGGTCGGTACGGAGATCAGGCCGAGCGCGGCGGACCGCTTGATCAGATCGCGGCGGCCGACGCCTTTACCGTTGTTCTCGGCGGAAGTGGATCCCATGCTCAAGTCCTCGCCTTCTCCAGGACTCAGGCGGTGAACCGGATCCTCCCCGGCACCGCGATCGGGTCACGCTGGGTCGTGCAGGAAGTGCTGTTCGGACGCTTGGGAGGTCCCGAATTCGCGGTTCCCCCCTGAACCCCCCGGTGGCCGACAGGTATAGTCCACTTCCCGCCAGCTGAGCAAGATCGAATGCAAGGTTGGCGGTACGTCTTTTCCGAGTTGAGACCTCCCGGAAATATGAGTGGCCTGTGTGCCACTTGCCGGAAGAATCCCCGGCATAAGCCCCGAACGCCACATCCAACACCCTTGACATCACATGCCACTTGACCCCTACTGGTCCTTGCGCAGTTGAGTTGACAACGTTGTCCCCAGCGCAGGGAGGGTGGCCAGGGCATGCAGTACAGAGTTCGGCACAGATGGGGTCCGGCGGTCGTGATGACGACCGCCCTCGCTTTGGCGGTGGGTTCGCAGGGTGCGGCGGTCGCGCTGCCCACCGCGCCCGCCAAGGCCGACCGGGAGTTCGCTTCGTCGTTCGAGGCGGACGACCCGGTTCCGGACTGGCTCAGCACCGTGGACACGGGCCCGGACGGCAGCAAGCGGGCCACGGGCGTCGACGGCGGCTACAGCACCGGCATACCGGGCAACGTGACCGACCACGTCACCGATGTGCGGGCCAGCGCCGAGAACACGGGCGGCGGGGAGGTGAAGGAGAACCTCGTCGACGGCGAGCCGGGCACCAAGTGGCTGACCTTCGACAAGACCGGCTGGGTCGAGTTCGACCTGGACGAACCGGCGAATATCACGAAATACGCGCTCACTTCGGCCAACGACCACGACGAACGCGACCCGGTGGACTGGACGCTGAAGGGCTCGGCGGACGGCGAGAACTGGCAGACGCTGGACATCCGCTCCGGGGAGTCCTTCGACGAGCGGTTCCAGACGAAGACGTACGACCTCGCCGAGGCCGCCGAGTTCCAGCACTTCCGGCTGGAGATCACCAGGAACAACGGCGCCGGCGACGCGCTCCAGCTCGCCGACGTCCAGCTGGCCACCGCCGCCACCGACACACCCGTCCCCGAGGACATGCTCTCCCTCGTCGACCGCGGCCCGAGCGGCTCGCCGACCGCGAAGGCGGGCGCCGGCTTCACCGGCAAGCGGGCCCTCAAGTACGCCGGCCGGCACACCGCGGACGGCCGGGCCTACTCGTACAACAAAATCTTCGACGTCGACGTGAAGGTCGACCGCCGCACGGAGCTGTCGTACAAGATCTTCCCGTCGATGGCGGACGGCGACCTCGACTACGACGCCACGAACGTCTCCGTCGACCTCGCCTTCACCGACGGCACCTACCTGAGCGACCTCAAGGCGACGGACCAGCACGGCTTCCCGCTGACGCCGCGCGGCCAGGGCGTCGCCAAGGTCCTGTACGTCAACCAGTGGAGCAGCGTGAAGTCGGGGATCGGGTCGGTCGCGGCCGGCAAGACCGTCGACCGGATCCTGGTGGCGTACGACTCCCCCAAGGGCCCGGCGAAGTTCCGCGGCTGGCTGGACGACGTGGCCATCGAGCGCGCGAAGCCGGAGCGGCCGAAGGCCCACCTCTCCGACTACGCGCTGACCACCCGCGGCACCAACTCCAGCGGCAGCTTCTCCCGCGGCAACAACTTCCCCGCGACCGCCGTACCGCACGGCTTCAACTTCTGGACGCCGGTGACCAACGCCGGTTCGCTGAGCTGGCTGTACGACTACGCGCGCGGCAACAACGCGGACAACCTGCCGACGCTCCAGGCGTTCGGCGCGAGCCACGAGCCGAGCCCGTGGATGGGCGACCGGCAGACCTTCCAGGTGATGCCGTCCGCCGCCTCCGGCACCCCGGACACCGGCCGCGAGGAACGCGAGCTGGCCTTCCGGCACGAGAACGAGACCGCCCGGCCGTACTACTACGGCGTGCGGTTCGAGAACGGCCTGAAGGCCGAGATGGCGCCGACCGACCACGCGGCGATGATGCGCTTCACCTACCCCGGTGACGACGCGAGCGTGATCTTCGACAACGTCGAGGACAAGGCCGGCCTGACCCTGGACAAGGAGAACGGCACCTTCAGCGGCTACTCGGACGTCAAGTCCGGGCTGTCCACGGGCGCCACCCGTCTGTTCGTCCACGGCGAGTTCGACAGCAAGGTCACCGGCGGTGACTCCAGCGGCGTCAAGGGCCACCTGCGTTTCGACGCGGGCCGGGACCGCACCGTGACGCTGCGCATCGCGACCTCGCTGATCAGCGTCGACCAGGCGAAGGACAACCTGCGCCAGGAGATCCCGAAGCGCACCTCCTTCGACAAGGTCAAGCGCGACGCCCAGAAGCAGTGGGACAAGATCCTCGGCAAGGTCGAGGTCGAGGGCGCCACGCAGGACCAGCTGACCACGCTGTACTCCAGCCTCTACCGGCTGTACCTGTACCCGAACGCGGGCCACGAGAAGGTCGACGGGAAGTACAAGTACGCCTCCCCGTTCTCCAAGGCGGTCAAGGAGGACACCCCGACGCACACCGGCGCCAAGATCGTGGACGGCAAGGTGTACGTCAACAACGGCTTCTGGGACACCTACCGGACCACCTGGCCCGCGTACTCCTTCCTGACCCCGTCGAAGGCCGGTGAGCTGGTCGACGGCTTCGTGCAGCACTACAAGGACGGCGGCTGGACCTCCCGCTGGTCCTCCCCGGGCTACGCGGACCTGATGACCGGCACCTCCTCGGACGTGGCGTTCGCCGACGCCTACGTCAAGGGCGTCGACTTCGACGCGAAGGCGGCGTACGACGCGGCCGTCAAGAACGCCACCGTCGTGCCCCCGTCCTCGGGCGTGGGCCGCAAGGGCATGGCGACCTCGCCGTTCCTCGGCTACACCAGCACCGAGACGCACGAGGGCATGTCGTGGGCGCTGGAGGGCTACCTCAACGACTACGGCATCGCCAAGATGGGCGAGAAGCTCTACAAGGAGACGGGCGAGAAGCGGTACAAGGAGGAGTCGGCGTACTTCCTCGACCGCGCCCAGGACTACGTCAACATGTTCGACGCGAAGGCCGGCTTCTTCCAGGGCAGGGACCTGGCGGGCGACTGGCGCGTGGACTCCGAGAAGTACGACCCGCGCGTGTGGGGCTACGACTACACGGAGACCAACGGCTGGGGCTACGCCTTCACCGCCCCGCAGGACAGCCGGGGCCTGGCCAACCTGTACGGCGGCCGGGACGGCCTCGGCGACAAGCTCGACGAGTACCTCGCCACCCCGGAGACGGCCTCACCGGAGTTCAAGGGCTCCTACGGCGGTGTCATCCACGAGATGACCGAGGCGCGGGACGTCCGCATGGGCATGTACGGGCACTCCAACCAGGTCGCCCACCACGCCCTGTACATGTACGACGCGGCCGGGCAGCCCCACAAGACGCAGAAGAACGTCCGCGAGGTGCTCTCCCGCCTGTACACCGGCAGTGACATCGGGCAGGGCTACCACGGTGACGAGGACAACGGCGAGCAGTCGGCCTGGTTCCTCTTCTCCGCGCTCGGCTTCTACCCGCTGGTGATGGGCAGCGGCGAGTACGCCATCGGCTCCCCGTTGTTCACCAAGGCGACCGTCGAGCTGGAGAACGGCCGCGAGCTGGTCGTCAAGGCGCCGAAGAACAGCACGAAGAACGTCTACGTGCAGGGCCTGAAGGTCAACGGCAAGCGCTGGAACTCCACCGCGCTCCCCCACGACCTGATCGCGAAGGGCGGCGTCCTGGAGTTCGACATGGGCCCGCGGCCCTCCTCGTGGGGCACCGGCCAGAATTCAGCGCCGGTGTCGATCACCAAGGACGACGAGGTGCCGACCCCGCGCGCGGACGCGATCGAGGGCGAGGGCGCCCTGTTCGACGACACGTCGGCGACCGAGGCGGCCGTGACGTCGGTGGACCTGCCGGTGCCCCGGAAGGGCGCCAAGGCCCTCCAGTACACGCTGACGTCGTCGGCGGACCACGCGAAGGCCCCGACCGGCTGGAAGCTCCAGGGCTCGGCCGACGGCACGACCTGGCGGACGCTGGACCAGCGCTCCGGCGAGTCCTTCGCCTGGGACCGGCAGACCCGGGCGTTCTCGGTGAAGTCGCCGGGGACGTACGCGAAGTACCGGCTGGTCCTCGACGGTGAGCACACGCTGGCGGAGGTGGAACTGCTGGCGTGAGGGTGACCGTGGAATGACGGTGCGTGGGGGGTACGCCGGGCGACCGGCGTACCCCGCAAAAGGTTGTACGCCCCACGTTGCGCTTGCGTACCTGTTCTGTACCGCTCTCGTCCCCCGTGGTTAATCTGATTGACGTGTGAACGTCATGTGTAAGGATCACGAAGTACCCCGGGATCATGCGGACTTACCCGTCCGCGATCCCTTCCACATGACCAAATGGAGGACCCACGTGGCCAAAAGCTCCGGCCTGAACACGCGTCGCGCCCTGGCGCGTGCCACGGCTGCGGCGCTCACCGCCGCTCTGGTGGCGAGCGGTGCGAGTGTCGCGGTCGCCGCCGACGAACCGGGAGCCACCGCGTCCCGGTCGCACCTCGAAGTGAAGCCCTCGGGCGCCGAGAAGTACGGCGCTTCCGCCATACCCGGAGACGCCCCGATCAACCCGCTGTTCGGTGTGGACGGCGAGGGTGACCTGTGGAGCTACGACCCGGACTTCGAGGGCGGGCTGGACGCTCGCTGGGACGCCGGATACGGCTGGCAGAGCGCCCGCGCCATGACGCAGGTCGACCACGACGCCGACGGATTCTCGGACGGCCTCTGGCACGTCACGTCCGGGGGCCAGCTGTACTACGGTGAGTGGGGCACCACCAGCGACGAGCACGTCTTCGTCGGCAACGGCTGGAACATCTACAACCAGCTGTTCTCGCCGGCGAACGTCGGTGGCGCCGCAGCCGACGACCTGCTCGCCCGTGACAGCTCCGGCGTGCTGTACCTGTACCTCGGCTACGGCAACGGCAAGCTGACCCAGCGCTACAGGGTCGGCGGCGGGTGGAACGCCTACACCCACATCACCGGCAAGGGCGACCTGACCGGTGACGGCAAGGACGACATCGTCGCCAAGGACAGCTCCGGCGTGCTGTGGCTCTACAAGGGCACCGGCGACTACAAGGCGCCGTTCACGTCCCGCGCCCGCATCGGCGGCGGCTGGAACACCTACAACAACATCGTCTCCGTCGGCGACATCGACATCGACGGCATCACGGACCTGGTCGCCCGTGACAAGACGGGCGCGCTGTACCTGTACAAGGGCACCGGCAACGCCGCGTCCCCGTACAAGTCCCGTGTGAAGATCGGCAGCGGCGGCTGGAACACGTACCGCCTGCTGTTCTGAGGGGCGAGCAAGGGCGAGGGCCGCACCCCCGGCGACGGGGGTGCGGCCCTCGGCCGTTGTGCGGTGCCGCCTACTTGCGGATCAGGCTGCGCAGCACGTACTGCAGGATGCCGCCGTTGCGGTAGTAGTCCGCCTCACCGGGGGTGTCGATGCGGACGACCGCGTCGAACTCGACACCGGTGTCGGTGGTGACCTTCACCGTGCGCGGGGTGGTGCCGTCGTTCAGCTCGGTGACGCCGGAGACGGAGAAGGCCTCCTCGCCGGTCAGGCCGAGGGAGCCGGCCGTCTGGCCCTCCGGGAACTGGAGCGGCAGGACGCCCATGCCGATGAGGTTCGAGCGGTGGATGCGCTCGTAGGACTCGGCGATGACGGCCTTGACGCCGAGGAGCGCGGTGCCCTTGGCCGCCCAGTCACGGGACGAGCCGGAGCCGTACTCCTTGCCGGCCAGGACGACGAGCGGGATGCCCTGCTCGATGTAGTTGCGGGAGGCGTCGTAGATGAACGACACCGGACCGCCGTCCTGGGTGAAGTCGCGGGTGTAGCCGCCCTCGGTGCCCGGCGCGATCTGGTTGCGCAGGCGGATGTTGGCGAACGTACCGCGGATCATGATCTCGTGGTTGCCGCGGCGCGAGCCGTAGCTGTTGAAGTCCCGGCGCTCGACGCCGTGCTCCGTCAGGTACTTGCCGGCCGGGGTGTCGGCCTTGATCGCACCGGCCGGGGAGATGTGGTCGGTGGTGACCGAGTCGCCCAGCTTGGCCAGCACGCGGGCACCGGAGATGTCCTCGACCGGGGCCGGCTCCATGCCCATGCCCTCGAAGTACGGGGGCTTGCGCACGTAGGTGGACTCGGCGTCCCACTCGAACGTGTCGCCGGTCGGGATCGGCAGCGCCTGCCACTGGGCGTCGCCGGCGAAGACGTCGCTGTAGGACTTGGTGAACATGTCCTCGCCGATGGCGCTGGCGACGACCTCGTTGACCTCGGCCTCGGTGGGCCAGATGTCCTTGAGGTAGACCGGGTTGCCGTCCTGGTCGGCGCCCAGGGCGTCCTTGGTGATGTCCACCTTCATGGAGCCCGCGAGCGCGTAGGCGACCACCAGCGGGGGCGACGCCAGGTAGTTCATCTTGACGTCGGGGTTGATCCGGCCCTCGAAGTTCCGGTTGCCGGAGAGGACCGAGGTGACGGCGAGGTCGTGGTCGTTGACGGCCTTGGAGACCTCGTCCGGCAGCGGGCCGGAGTTGCCGATGCAGGTGGTGCAGCCGTAGCCGACGAGGTTGAAGCCGACCTTGTCGAGGTACGGGGTCAGGCCCGCCTTCTCGAAGTAGTCGGTGACGACTTTGGAGCCCGGGGCGAGGGTGGTCTTGACCCACGGCTTGCGGGTCAGGCCCTTCTCCACCGCCTTCTTGGCCACCAGGGCGGCGGCGACCATGACGTACGGGTTGGAGGTGTTGGTGCAGGAGGTGATGGCGGCGACCGTCACCGCACCGTGGTCCAGCTCGTAGGTCGTGCCGTCGGGGGCGGTGACCGGAACCGGGTTGGACGGGGCGCCGTTGGGGGCGACGGCCGGGGCGTCGGAGGCCGGGAAGGACTCCTGGCCCGCCTCGTCCACGCTGTCCACGTAGTTGCGGACGTCCTGCTTGAACTGCTCGGCGGCGTTCGCGAGGACGATGCGGTCCTGCGGGCGCTTCGGGCCGGCGATGGAGGGCACGACCGTGGAGAGGTCGAGCTCCAGCTTCTCGGAGAAGTCCGGCTCGGCCTTCGGGTCCAGCCAGAGGCCCTGCTGCTTGGCGTACGCCTCGACGAGCGCGACCTGCTGGTCGCTGCGGCCGGTCAGGCGCATGTAGTTCAGCGTCTCGTCGTCGATCGGGAAGATCGCGGCGGTGGAGCCGAACTCCGGCGACATGTTGCCGATGGTGGCGCGGTTGGCCAGCGACGTGGCGGCGACACCCTCGCCGTAGAACTCGACGAACTTGCCGACGACGCCGTGCTTGCGCAGCATCTCGGTGATCGTGAGGACCAGGTCGGTGGCGGTGGTGCCGGGCGTCAGCTCGCCGGTCAGCTTGAAGCCGACGACGCGCGGGATCAGCATGGAGACCGGCTGGCCGAGCATCGCGGCCTCGGCCTCGATGCCGCCGACGCCCCAGCCGAGGACGCCGAGGCCGTTGACCATGGTGGTGTGCGAGTCGGTGCCGACCAGGGTGTCGGGGTAGGCCTTGCCGTCACGGGTCATGACGACGCGGGCCAGGTGCTCGATGTTCACCTGGTGGACGATGCCGGTGCCCGGCGGGACGACCTTGAACTCGTCGAAGGCGGTCTGACCCCAGCGCAGGAACTGGTAGCGCTCCTTGTTGCGGCCGTACTCCAGGTCGACGTTCTGCTTGAAGGCGTCGTTGGTGCCGAACTTGTCGGCGATGACGGAGTGGTCGATGACCAGCTCGGCCGGGGCCAGCGGGTTGATCTTCGCCGCGTCACCGCCGAGTTCCTTGACGGCCTCGCGCATGGTGGCGAGGTCGACGACACAGGGCACGCCGGTGAAGTCCTGCATGATCACGCGGGCCGGCGTGAACTGGATCTCCTGCGACGGCTGGGCCTGCGAGTCCCAGCCGCCGAGGGCGCGGATGTGGTCGGCGGTGATGTTCGCGCCGTCCTCGGTGCGGAGGAGGTTCTCCAGCAGCACCTTCAGGCTGTAGGGAAGGCGCGCGGAGCCCTCGACCTTGTCCAGCCGGAAGATCTCGTAAGACTCGTCGCCCACCTGCAGTGTGCTGCGGGCGTCGAAGCTGTTCGCCGACACGACAGTCTCCTTCATTTATGTGCGCGTACCACCGCATCCTGCCGCCACGCCGCCCTGGCCGATCCGCTAAGGTAGGGCTAAGTTAGGTAACCCTTACTGCCAGACCCGATAGCGGCATGCGACTGCGGTGCGCCTCGGCAGATATCTCGATGTCGAGATAACTCTAGTACATGGGGGCGGACTGGTCATGCCCGGGCGCGGTGTGGCGTACGCCCCACCCGGCACCCGTCCCGGGTGACCCGCGCGGCCATCACTACGCAGAACGGGGGTATCCGACTTGCGCCGGGAACATCCCGGCGCGACTCGGAAGGAGGCGCGATGCCCCTCACGTTCCGCAAGAGCCTCCGGATCCTTCCCGGAGTACGACTGAACATCAACAAACGTTCCTGGTCCATCACGACCGGCGGCAGGAACGGCCCGCGCCACACCCGCAGCAGCACGGGACGTCGTACGACATCGATGGATTTGCCCGGACCTTTCGGATGGCGGCGCACCCGCTCGACCAGGCATCATTGAGGTGGCCTTGACGGCCCGTCACTCCGACGGACCCCCCGAGAGGTGCCATCTCATATCTGAGATAGCCTCAACCTCATGGCAGACGACTACCTCGTACGCATCGGCAAGCTCATCCGTGACGCCCGGCAGCACCGCGGCTGGACGCAGTCACAGCTTGCGGAGGCGCTCGGCACAAGTCAGAGCGCCGTCAACCGCATCGAGCGCGGCAACCAGAACATCAGCCTTGAGATGATCGCCCGCATCGGCGAAGCGCTGGACAGCGAAATCGTCTCTCTCGGCTACGCGGGTCCGATGCACCTGCGGGTGGTCGGCGGCCGGCACCTCTCCGGCGCCATCGACGTCAAGACCAGCAAGAACGCCTGCGTGGCCCTGCTGTGCGCCTCGCTGCTCAACAAGGGGCGCACGGTGCTGCGCCGGGTCGCCCGCATCGAGGAGGTCTACCGCCTCCTGGAGGTGCTGAACTCCATCGGCGTACGCACCCGCTGGATCAACGACGGCACCGACCTGGAGATCGTGCCGCCGGCCGAGCTGGACATGGAGGCCATCGACGCCGAGGCCGCCGTCCGCACCCGCTCGATCATCATGTTCCTCGGTCCGCTGCTGCACCGCATGGACCGCTTCCGGCTTCCCTACGCCGGTGGCTGCGACCTCGGCACCCGGACCATCGAGCCGCACATGATCGCGCTGCGCCGGTTCGGCCTGGACGTCGCCGCGACCGAGGGTCACTACCACGCGGTGGTCGACCGTCAGGTGCGCCCGGACCGCCCGATCGTGCTGACCGAGCGGGGCGACACGGTCACCGAGAACGCGCTCCTCGCGGCCGCCCGCCACGACGGCGTCACCGTCATCCGCAACGCCTCCTCCAACTACATGGTCCAGGACTTCTGCTTCTTCCTGGAGGCCCTCGGCGTCCGGGTCGAGGGCGTCGGCACCACCACCCTCACCGTGCACGGCATGCCGGTCATCGACGCCGACGTGGACTACTCCCCCTCCGAGGACCCGGTCGAGGCGATGAGCCTGCTCGCCGCCGCCGTGGTGACGGAGTCGGAGCTGACGGTCCGCCGCGTCCCCATCGAGTTCCTGGAGATCGAGCTGGCGGTCCTGGAGGAGATGGGCCTCGACCACGACCGCACGCCGGAGTACTTCGCCGACAACGGCCGTACGCGCCTGGTGGACCTCACCGTCCGCCCCTCCAAACTCGAAGCGCCGATCGACAAGATCCACCCGATGCCCTTCCCGGGCCTGAACATCGACAACGTCCCCTTCTTCGCGGCCATCGCCGCCTCCGCGCAGGGCCAGACCCTCATCCACGACTGGGTCTACGACAACCGCGCCATCTACCTGACCGACCTCAACCGCCTCGGCGGACGCCTCCAACTCCTGGACCCCCACCGCGTCCTGGTCGAGGGCCCCACCCGCTGGCGCGCCGCCGAGATGATGTGCCCGCCGGCCCTGCGCCCCGCCGTGGTGGTCCTGCTGGCGATGATGGCGGCCGAGGGCACGTCGGTACTGCGCAACGTGTACGTCATCAACCGCGGGTACGAGGACCTGGCCGAGCGGCTGAACTCGATCGGGGCGCAGATCGAGATCTTCCGGGACATCTGACATACGAATGCCGCCGCGCCTCGTCCGACCTGCGGTGAAGCGGGTCAGGGCGGGGCGCGGCGGCATCTCGGGGAATTCTCTGGGACTTCTCTGGGACTTTGGGCCCGCGGCGGACTGCGGGCCGCCCTCCAGGAAGTCGGCGGCAGCCTCGACGGTCCGTCAGTGCCCGCCGGTGAGCTGGCCGGCCAGGCGCTGGTGCATGTCGGCGCTGGGCTTGTTCAGCCCCACGATCGTGACCTTCTTGCCGCGCTGGGCGTACTTGGTCTCGATCGCGTCCAGGGCGGCGACCGACGAGGCGTCCCAGATGTGGGTGCCGGACAGGTCGATGACGACGTCGTCGGGGTCGTCCTTGTAGTCGAACTGGTAGACGAGGTCGTTGGACGAGGCGAAGAACAGCTCGCCGGTGACCGAGTAGACGACCTGCTCGCCGTCGGGGTCGACCACGCCTGAGACGTTGGCGAGGTGAGCGACCCGCTTGGCGAAGATGATCATCGCGGCGATGGTGCCGACGACCACACCGATGGCCAGGTTGTGGGTGGCGACCACACAGATGACGGTGACGGCCATGACGATCGTCTCGCCGACCGGCATCCGCTTGAGCGTCTTGGGCTGGATCGAGTGCCAGTCGAACGTACCCACCGACACCATGATCATGACGGCGACCAGGGCGGCCATGGGGATGTCGGAGACGATGGGGCCGAAGACGACGACCAGGATGATCAGGAAGGTACCGGCCAGGAAGGTGGACAGGCGGGTGCGGGCGCCCGAGACCTTTACGTTGATCATGGTCTGGCCGATCATGGCGCAGCCGCCCATGCCGCCGAAGAAGCCGGTGACGATATTGGCGATGCCCTGGCCGATGGACTCGCGGGTCTTGCCGGAGTGGGTGTCGGTGATGTCGTCGACCAGCTTGGCCGTCATCAGCGACTCCATCAGACCCACCAGCGCCATGGCGAGCGCGTAGGGCGCGATGGTGGTCAGCATGTCCAGAGTGAAGGGCACGTCGGGCAGCCCGGGTACCGGCAGGGAGGAGGGCAGTTCACCCTTGTCGCCGACGTTCGGGACGGCGATGCCCGCCGCGACGGTGATCACCGTCAGGACGACGATGGAGACCAGCGGCGCCGGGATCACCTTGGTGACCTTCGGGAAGAACACCATGAGCGCGAGGCCGGCGACGAGGAGCGGGTAGACGGCCCACGGCACGTCGTGCATCTCGGGCACCTGGGCCATGAAGATCAGGATGGCCAGGGCGTTGACGAAGCCCACCATGACGCTGCGCGGCACGAACCGCATCAGTTTGGCGACGCCGAGTGCACCGAGGATCACCTGGAAGACGCCGGCGAGAATGACGGCGGCGACCATGTAGCCGAGGCCGTACTCCTGGTTGAGCGGGGCGATGACCAGGGCGACGGCGCCGGTCGCGGCAGAGATCATCGCCTTGCGGCCACCGACGACGGAGATGACGACGGCCATCGTGAAGGAGGCGAACAGGCCGACCGCGGGGTCGACCCCGGCGATGATCGAGAACGAGATCGCCTCCGGGATGAGCGCCAGGGCGACGACCAGACCGGCCAGCACCTCGGTGCGCACGACCTTCGGAGACGCGAGCCAGTCCGGCTTGGACAGGCGCAGCTTGGGAGCTTGGGACAGCGGTGAGGACATGCAACCGTTTCTGTTCAGGCGCACGCATCCACTGCCGCTGGACACACGCGCTCGGCGTACGTGATCCCGATGAGGAATCGTCCGGCACCCCGGCCGCCTCGACGGGGGCCTTGCCGGACAGGGCGGCGACCCTTGGGTCACCGGTCGGGCATCATTGCCCGCGAGTCTTCAGTGCCGCCATGGACCGGATCAGGGCCGACGCCGCGGCTGGTCGTCGCCTCTACCGTGTACTGGAAGGCGAGTACGTCGAACAGTCTACCCTGACGTGAAGGCAGAGTGCGAGTTGCGGCTTGTGAAGCGCAGGTAAACAGCCCCGGATGCCTTGTGATTGTTCTCACGTACAGTAGTTCACTTAACCGTTTCGGCACCGGGCGAACAGAGGGAGATGGCAGGACGATGACGGGACAGCGGCAGATGCAGATCGGCGAGGTTGCCGAGCGGACCGGTTTGTCGCTGCGCACCATCCGTCACTACGAAGAGGTCGGCCTCGTTATTCCCTCCGCCCGCAGCAAGGGCGGCTTCCGGCTGTACACGGAGTCCGACGTGGAGCGCCTGATGGTGATCCGCCGCATGAAGCCGCTCGACTTCTCCCTCGAAGAGATGCGGGACCTGCTGGACATCACCGACCGGCTTGCCACGCCTGACGGGGCACCGACCGGCGAGGAGAGGGAGCGGTTGCGGGAGCGTCTGGACTCGTACCGGAAGGTGGCCGACGCGCGGTGCGAGACACTGCGCGCCCGCCTGGCGATGGCCGAGGACTTCGCCGCCACACTGCAGCAACGGCTTGAGTCCGAGTTCGACGGGGAGCCTCCGCGCCGATAGAGCGAGAAGGAGGGCCTCGCGCCCTCTCTCCCGGACGGGGCCCGTTTTCGCAGACGGGACCCGTTGTCGCACGCGCTGACGCGGTTGTCGCGCCCTGTCCGGGCCGGACGGACTGTCGCCCCGTCGTCGTCCGTCACGGCCGGCGCAGGCGGGCGGCGGGATCGGATGTGAGCCAGCCGCGGGCTCCCCAGAAGTCGACGGCCCTGCAGACTGTGCTCAGGGCGCGCCGGTCGCGGTCGCTCCCGCCGCTCCAGTGCCCCTGGCACCAGTCGGCCAGGCGGTCGGCGGCACCTTCCTGTTCCAGCACACCGAGCCGTTCATGAGAGCCGAGATGTGTGCCCAGCAGCAGCATCGCGGTGGCATCGGGCTGACCGGAGGCTTCGCCCATGAAGGCCGCGATCGCCTGCCGGACGGTGGGCACCGCCGACGGAGACGGTGCGGTCTTCGGCCGAGGGGCTCGCGGGCGCGGAGCAGCGCTCGGCCGGCCCGGCCCGCCCTGGGCCTCGACCGGCTTGGACTGCGGTGGCGGCACGGGCCGCTGGACAGGTGGCGAGGCGGGCGGCGCGGTCGCGGCATCCGGGCCTTCGACGGCGGCGGCCCCGAGGCAAGCCGCGACGTAGTCGCCGGGCACAGGGACGTTCTCGGAGATGGACGCCTCCAGTGCGTCGGCGTCGCACGTGCGGCACAGGGGGAGTTCGCGCCAGCCGATGATGGACAGTTGGGTTCCGCGCGAGTGCCGGGTCATGGCCTGTGGGCGGTGAACGATCTCCTGACCGCCACAGCTCACACATCGCAGACCGCCCCGCATCCACTGCTCGCCGCATCGCAGGCACGTGACCCGGATGTCGTCGCCCACAGGAGCCCCGCGCAGTTCTTCCGCCTCCCCGCAGGTGGGACAGGCTGTCACGCTCGCCATGCTCATCCACCTCCTCACCACCAGACGTCATAGTCTACTCTCACGTTAGGGTAGTCCTGAAGGTGCGATGGGGGCGTAAGTCGGTCGCCCCCGGCGTTCAGGAAACGAGACGGTGCGCCACCACCCCCACGCGCAGGACCTAGTCGTGCGCGGCGATGTGGTGGGCGAGACGGGCGTCGGGGAACTCGCGCTGGAAGGAGTTGGCCTGCCAGCGGTCGGGGAAGACGGCCAGCCGCGCCTTGTCGCGGACGTCGCGCTGCCTCACTGGCGGCCCACTCACCGCCCGGGCTCATCGTGCCGCCTCCCCGCCGGCCGCGTCGATGTCCATCAGGCGGGCCAGGTGACCATGCAGGGAGTGGGCGAAATCCTCGGCGGACGCCAGCCGGCGCCGGAGGTCCTCACGCCGCGCGTCGGCCTCCACCCAGTATGTACGTAGTCGTGCCACCAGTACCTCAGGTACTTGCTCGTCGGTCTCCGGCAACGGCTTGCCGTTGTCCGGAAGCTGTTCCAGTACGTCCAGCACGGCACGGACGCCTTCGAGGCAGAAGCCCAGCGGGCGCATGCGCCGAGCCAGCGCGAGGCGGCGCACCTCGGCCTCGGTGCAGAGGCGGAACCCGCCGGCACTTCGCTCGCTGGGCGCCACCACCCCGGCTTCCTCGTAGTGGCGGATGGTGCGCAGGGAGAGTCCCGTCCGCTCGGACACCTCGCCGATCTGCATCAGCCTTCCGCCCACGGCTCACCGCCTCGCTCGACGTGCCGGCACCATTGCCGCCGACAAAGTTACCCTCTCGTTAGGGTAAGTTCGCAAGGGGGGTGGAGCGAGGGCGGCCCCGGACAGGTCGCCCTCGTGAGGAGACAGCTCGTCGGCGATGCCGACACCGGACGTGTGCGATGCACAAACACCGCCCCGCCATGGCAGGCCGTGAATGACCTCGGCGGACCCTTCGGTAACGTCAGGGGATGAGTCATCCACACCCCGAACTGAAAGCCGCCCCGCCACTCCCCGAAGGTGGGCTGAGGATCACCGCTTTGGGCGGCCTGGGCGAAATCGGTCGCAACATGACCGTCTTCGAGCATGCCGGCAAGCTGCTGATCGTCGACTGCGGTGTGCTGTTTCCGGAAGAGAACCAGCCCGGCGTGGACGTGATCCTGCCCGACTTCACCTCGATCAGGGACCGGCTGGACGACGTCGTGGCCGTCGTCCTCACCCATGGGCACGAGGACCATATCGGTGGCGTGCCGTACCTCCTCCGGGAGCGGCGCGACATCCCGGTGGTCGGCTCGAAGCTGACGCTGGCGTTCCTGGAAGCCAAGCTCAAGGAGCACGGCATCCGGCCCCGTACCGTGCGGGTACGCGAGGGTGACCGGCGGGGTTTCGGCCCCTTCGAGTGCGAGTTCGTGGCGGTCAACCACTCCATCCCGGACGGGCTGGCCGTGGCGATCCGTACCGGAGCCGGGCTGGTGCTGCACACCGGGGACTTCAAGATGGACCAGTTCCCCCTGGACGAGCGCATCACCGACCTGCGCGCCTTCGCCCGCCTCGGCGAAGAAGGCGTCGATCTGTTCCTCACCGACTCCACCAACGCCGAAGTCCCCGGCTTCACCACTTCCGAACGCGAGCTGAACCCGGCGATCGAGCAGGTGATGCGTACCGCGCCCAAGCGGGTCATCGTCTCCAGCTTCGCCAGCCACGTGCACCGCATCCAGCAGGTCCTGGACGCCGCCCACCAGCACGGCCGCAAGGTCGCGTTCGTGGGCCGCTCCATGGTCCGCAACATGGGCATCGCACGCGAGCTGGGGTACCTCAAGGTCCCCTCCGGCCTGGTCGTCAGTACGAAGGAACTGGAGAAGCTCCCCGACCACCGGGTCACCCTCGTGTGCACCGGCTCGCAGGGCGAGCCGATGGCCGCCCTGTCGCGGATGGCCAACCGCGACCACATGATCCGCATCGGCCAGGGCGACACCGTCCTGCTCGCCAGCTCCCTGATCCCCGGCAATGAGAACGCCATCTATCGGGTGATCAACGGGCTGACCCGGTGGGGCGCCCACGTCGTCCACAAGGGCAACGCCAAGGTGCATGTCTCCGGCCACGCCAGCGCCGGCGAACTCGTCTACTGCTACAACATCGTCAAGCCCCGCAACGTGATGCCCGTCCACGGCGAATGGCGCCATCTGCGGGCCAACGCCGACCTCGCCATCCGCACCGGCGTCGACCCCGGCCGCGTCGTCATCGCCGAGGACGGCGTCGTCGTCGACCTCGTGGACGGCCGCGCCTCCATCACCGGCAAGGTGCCCGCGGGCAACGTCTATGTGGACGGCATGGAAGTCGGCGGCGCCACCGAGGCATCCCTCAAGGACCGCCTCACCCTCGCCGAGGAGGGCGTCGTCACCGTCGTGGCCCTCGTCGACGCCGACACCGGCGCGCTGACCGAGCCCCCCGACTTCCTCGCCCGCGGCTTCGTCCACGACGAAACCACTTTCGAGCCCGTCATCCCCGTCATCGAGAAGACCCTGGCCACCGCGGCGCAGGAAGGCGTCGGTGACGCGCACCAGCTCGAACAGCTCATCGCCCGTGCCGTGGCGAACTGGGCGTTCCGGACTCACCGCCGCAAGCCCCTGGTCATTCCCGTCATCGTCGACGCCTGACCGGGCCGCGTTCCACCCGCCCCCGGGCGACCGTGTCGAGCACCGCCCGGGCGGCATTCCCAGGGCGCCAGACGTCAGAAAGGTGAACGAATGAGCTCGCGTTTCGAGGATATCGACTGGCAGGAGACGCCAATCGGTGACATCAGTCTGCGCAGGCGCCGCCATCCGGCGACGGGAGAGGACGTCTTCGAGGTCAAACTCGGCGACGAGTTCTTGATGTCCAGCCTCTTCACCGCCGGCGAGATCGCGCTGGCCGAGCTGGGACTGGCAAAGCTGCCGGACACCCAGTTGGACGTGGCCGTCGGCGGTCTCGGACTGGGGTACACCGCCCAGGCGGTGTTGAACGATCCCCGAGTCCGCACACTCGCCGTGATCGACACGCTCACCGCGGTCATCGACTGGCACCAGCGCGGCCTCGTGCCCCTCGGCACCGCGCTGACCTCGGATGCGCGCTGCCGACTGGTGCACGGTGACTTCTTCGCGATGGCCGCCGCTGCCGACGGCCTGGACCCGCGGACGCCGGGCCGCCGTTTCCACGCCATCCTGCTGGACATCGACCACTCGCCGCGCCATGTGCTGAACCCCGGCCATGCCGCTTTCTACCAGCCTGCTGGGCTCCGCGCTCTGGCAGCGCATCTCCAACCCGACGGGGTGTTCGCCCTGTGGTCGAACGACCCACCGGATGAACAGTTCACCTCCACGCTTGGGGACGCCTTCGCCGCACCGGAGGCCCACGTCGTCACTTTTGACAACCCCCTCCAGGGCGGCACCGCAACCAACACCGTGTATGTGGCGCACATGAGGTAGCCGCGTGGGCCGGGGCGAGCAGGGCGGGGCTGCTGCCTCGGCCTCCGCATCCGCCCTCTGGTCGGGACTCGCCCCGTACACGCCGGACCGGCCCTCTAGGCCGGTTGCGTGGCAGCCTGCGCGAACTGGGCTGCGTACAGCCGTGCGTACGCGCCGTCGGCTGCCAGCAGTTCCTCGTGCGTGCCCTGCTCGACGATGCGGCCCTTCTCCATGACGAGGATGGTGTCGGCGTCGCGGATGGTGGACGGCCGGTGGGCGATGACGAAGCTGGTGCGGCCGGTGCGCAGGTCGGACATGGCGTGCTGGACGAGGACCTCGGTGCGGGTGTCGACCGAGGAGGTGGCCTCGTCGAGGACGAGGATGGACGGTCGGGTGAGGAAGGCGCGGGCGATGGTGAGCAACTGGCGTTCGCCTGCGCTGAGGCCCTCGCCGTTCTCGTCGAGGCGGGTGTCGTAGCCGTCGGGAAGCGTACGGATGAAGTGGTCGGCGCGGGCCGCCTTCGCCGCCGACACGATCTCGTCGGGCGCGGCGCCTTCCCGGCCGTAGGCGATGTTGGCGGCGATGGTGCCTTCGAAGAGCCAGGTGTCCTGCAGGACCATGCCGATGCGGGAGCGCAGTTCGGCGCGGGGCAGGGCGGCGATGTCGGTGCCGTCGAGGGTGATGCGGCCGGTGGTCGGTTCGTAGAAGCGCAGTAACAGGTTGACCAGGGTGGTCTTGCCGGCGCCCGTGGGGCCGACGATGGCGACGCGTCACCCGCACCCTCCCGGACACCCGCGACCCCGACCGCTGGGCCGGAACCATTCTGCTCATCGGTGCCGGAAAATCCGCCCAGACCGCCGCCCGCGACCTGGCCGCCCTGCCCGGCACCCGCGTCGAGTGGGCGGTGCGCAGCCCGGCACCCGACTGGGGCGCCGTACCGGACGACACACTGCCCGACCGCCGGCATCTGGTGGACACCTCCCGCGCCCTCGCCGACGGCGCCAATGACCGCGTCACCGTCCACACCGGCGCCCACGTCCAGGCCCTGCAAGGCGCCGGCGACCGGGTCCGCGTCGCTCTCGCCACCACCGGCGGCCCGCGCGACGTGGTCTTCGACCACATCGTGGCGCTGACCGGGTACACCGGCGACGCCTCGCTCTACCGGCAGTTGCAGGTCCACGAGTGCTACGCCACCGGCGCCCCCATGAACCTCTCCGCCGCCCTCCTCGGCTCCGCGGGCGGCGACTGCCTCGCCCAGCCGTCCGTCGGCATCGACGCCCTGCGCAATCCCGAACCGCACTTCTTCATCCTGGGCGCCAAGTCCTACGGCCGCCTCAACACCTTCCTGCTGCGCACCGGCTACGAGCAGATCGACCAGGTCGCCGCCGCGTACGCCGACGAATCGGAGCTTGTGGCTGCCGGGGCGTAAGCGCGGACAACGTGCGGGCGGAGAGGTCGCACGTCATGGCGGCCACCGTGCAGGTGTTCCCGAGAATCGCCGGGACCCGTATATCGTCATCCGATATCGGAGTCCGTGAAGTACGGGGCTCGGTCGCCGAGGAGTGTGCCCATGAGCAAGTCATCGTCCGCCACCGGTGTACCGGACGAGTTGCGGCGCAGGCTCGGTGTGCCCGACGCCGTGGTGATCGGCCTCGGATCGATGATCGGCGCGGGGATCTTCGCCGCGCTCGCCCCGGCGGCACAGGCGGCCGGCTCCGGTCTGCTGCTGGGCCTGGCCCTGGCTGCCGTGGTCGCGTACTGCAACGCGACCTCCTCCGCCCGTCTGGCCGCCCGCTACCCGGCCTCCGGAGGCACTTACGTCTACGGCCGTGAACGCCTGGGCGACTTCTGGGGCTACCTGGCCGGCTGGGGGTTCGTGGTCGGCAAGACCGCCTCCTGCGCGGCGATGGCACTCACGGTCGGCTCCTACGTGTGGCCCGGCCAGGCACACGCGGTCGCGGTCGCGGCGGTGGTGGCGCTGACGGCCGTGAACTACGCGGGAGTGCAGAAGTCCGCCCTCCTCACGCGCGCGATCGTCGCGGTCGTCCTCGCCGTGCTCGCCGCCGTGGTCGTCGCCGCCCTCACCTCGGGCGAGTCGGACGCCGGACGGTTGCACATCGGCTCGGACGCCTCCTTCGGCGGGGCGCTCCAGGCGGCGGGCCTGCTGTTCTTCGCCTTCGCCGGGTACGCGCGCATCGCCACGCTCGGGGAAGAGGTCCGCGACCCCGCCCGCACCATCCCCCGGGCGATCCCGCTCGCACTCGGCATCACCCTGATCGTCTACGCCGTCGTCGCCATGGCCGTTGTGACAGTGCTCGGCACCGAGGGACTGGCGGACGCCACGGCACCGCTGTCGGACGCGGCAGAGGCCGCGGGCGCCGGCTGGCTCGCGCCCGTCGTACGGGTCGGTGCCGCCGTCGCGGCGCTCGGTTCGCTGCTCGCGCTGGTCCTCGGCGTGTCCCGCACCACCCTGGCCATGGCCCGCGACCGGCACCTGCCGCACGCGCTCGCCGTGGTCCACCCGAGGTTCAAGGTGCCGCACCGGGCCGAGCTGGCAGTCGGCGCCGTGGTGGCCGTGGTCGCGGCGACGGTGGACGTGCGCGACGCGATCGGGTTCTCGTCCTTCGGCGTTCTGGCCTACTACGCCGTCGCCAACGCCTCCGCCTGGACCCTCGGCCCCGGCGAGGGACGCCCGCACCGCCTGGTCCCCGCTGTCGGTCTGACCGGCTGCCTGGTCCTGGCCTTCGCCCTGCCGTCGGCCTCGGTCGTCTCCGGGGCCGCGGTGCTGGCGGTCGGTGGCGCCGCCTACTGGGTACGCCGGTCGATCGCCGCCCGCAGGCCGTAGGCGGGGCTCCCACCCCCAGAAGGGCGCGGCCGAGACCGCGCGCTGTCGGCTGTCGGCTGTCGGCTGTCGGCTGTCGGCTGTCGGCTGTCGGCTGGGCTCCTACGGCATCTCCGCGCCGAGGACTTCCCGGGCCAGCTCCGCCAGGGCCTTGCGGTCCTCGGCGAGGGCCCGCTTCCCGGCCTCCGTGGCGCGGTAGACCCGTCTGGCCCGCCCGTCGACGACGCGTTGCTCGGAGACCAGAAGCCCGTCGGCCTCCAGCCGGTGCAGTGTCGGATACAGCGTGCCGGGGCTGATCCGGTAGCCATGACGGGCCAGTTCCTCGGTCATCCACGCGCCGTGGATCTCCTCCTCGGACGCGTGGTGAAGCATGTGCAGCCGCACCGCGCCCCGCTGGAACTCCCGCACTCTGGCCAACCTCCGGCAGTGACGAATCCGATATCGGGGCCCGATTCTACGCCCGGCGCCGTCTGGGACACGGCCGTCGTGGGCGACATCGGTGGCGACCGCGACCCTCACGCGGCATTTCCCGCTTTTCGTACAGCGCTACATTCCACCCGGTGTGAATTCGAGATTGGGTAAGTATCGCAGAAACCGTTCACTCGACTGCCGCGCATCCGACGGAGTAGGCAGACGTTACTTCGGATATGACAGAGGAATACGGGGAATTGGTGACGCTTGGCCCATACATCTACAGGCCCGGCAGAAACCACTGTCCGTCACCGAGCGACGGAACTCTGACCAGAGGCGGGCTCCCCGTCCCGCTCCGCGTGACCGAGCCCGTACTGCAACGGTTCCTGGATGTCATGACCGAACTGGAGACCAGCCTCGCCGAGCGGTGGAGGCGGTCCCAGGCGTCCCTGACCTGCACCCGGGCGGAGTGACCCGGGCGTCGTGCACGAGGAACAGACCCACCACCACATGCCCTACGGCGACGGCTCGTTCGGGTCCGCGGGCGGCCCCGGCCGGCACCGGGCGCCCGAGGACGCGTTCCAGGAGACCCTGGTCCCCCCGGAACCCGGCTGGGACCCGGCCGAAGAGCTCGCGTTCCTGCTCCAGGACGCGATGGAACAGCAGACCACCATTGTTCACGGGACGACGGACACGTCGGCGATCGCCCCCGTGCCGGGCACGCCGCTGAGTAATCTGCAGGAAATCACGGCGGAACTTCCACCGTTGCGAGAATCCCCCGCGAGCCACCGCAGAGTCCGCAGGACGAAGGTGAGCCGGCTGCGCGCCGCGAGCCTTTTCGTCGCGGCGCTCGCCGCGGTCATCGCTGCCTCCGTGAGCCTGTTCGGCGGCATGGTGGCCTACGAACCGCTGCGCCTGGCAGCCGTGACCCGCACGCGCGGCAGCGCCGTGTCCTGGTGGCCGCTGCTGGTGTACGGGCCCTGGCTGGTGGCGTCGCTGGCCGTCCTGCGGTCCGCGTTGCACCAACGCCGCGCTGTCCACTCGTGGGCCGTGGTCCTGCTGTTCTCCGCCATCGCGATGATGCTGTGCATCGTCCAGGCGCCCAGAACACTCAGCGACGGTGCGGCCGCGGCGCTGCCGGGGCTGGCGTCGCTGGTCTGCTTCCAGCAGATCGTCCGCCAGATCACGCTCACCCGTCCGCCCCGGCGAGCGGTGCCGCGCCACCGCCAGCGCCCCCCGTCCGCACCGGAACCGGGCGACGACGCGGGGAACGCCGCGGCCCCGGAGGCGGTGCCCCTGCCCCACCAGCGGCGGCACCCCCCGCACTCGCCGCGGTCCGACACCGGGGCCCCGAAGCGGCCCTGAGTACACGGGTGGGTCCCGCTCCGACGGTCGGTCGGTGCGGGACCCGGGGCACATCGGCTTCGGCCGGTCAGCCCTCGGTCAGGGTCACGTCCTGGCCGTGCCGTGCGTGGAAGCTCGGGAGCGGCAGACCGCCCATGGGCCGCAGTTCCATCAGGGTGGCCTCCACGTGGGCCGCGCCGGGCTTCAGGGCGTTCGCGGAGGGCGTGCCCGTGTTGACCCAGCGGTGCTCCAGGCCGTCGCAGACCGCGCGGGTACCGCCGATGCCGTGCCGGACGGACGGGTCGCTCTGGCTCACGGTGGAGCTGACGAAGACGGGGCCGGTGCCGGCGGTGCACCGGTAGGTGCCGGAGAGGGTGACGGTGCCGTCCGCGGCGAGACGTCCGGTCGGGTCGACCGTCACCGACTCCGTGACAAGACGGGCGTCGTGGGGGGCCGCGGTCGCGGCGGGGGCGGCCAGCAGAAGCAGGGCGGCGCCGGCGGCCGTGGCGAGGGCCGCGGATCGTACGGGCATGGGGAACCTCCCGGTCGGTCGGAATGGGGGGTTCCACTGGTACCGGGCGGACGGGCCGACGGCGGTGACCATCACCCCTTCGGTGGCGAGTCCGCGTCGGCCGTCGTGGAACCGTCGCCGGGTTGTCCGGGTGTTGTCACGCTTGCCGCCCGGCCCTTGGCGATGACTTCCCGCCGGGCGCACGGTCTGTACATGCGACGGTCCCGAGGACGGGACGGTCTCCCGACGTGGAGGTGCGCCATGTGTACCCACCGGCCTTCCTGCCCCGCAGCCGGCTCCCCCGCCGCGCGGAGCGTGACCGTACACGTCGTCGCCGCCCACCCCGAGCAGGGGTGGAACCTGCTGTGCGACGGCACGATCGTCTTCGACGACACCGGCGAGCTGCGGCCCGACGGCCGGGTCGTCGCGCCGCACCGGGTGTCCGCGGGGCGCCTGGCGATGGCGGCCTGAGCGCCCCTGGGGCGGCGCTCAGGCCTTCCCGGCGACGAACTCCCGCAGCAGGGTGGCGAGCAGCTCCGGCTGGTCCTCGGCGATCAGCGTCCGGGCGTCCTCGACCTCCACCAGCCGGCCCTGCGGGAGGAGTTCGGCCAGGCGCCGGCCGTGGGCGGCTTCCAGCAGTTCATCGCGGCGGACGTGCGTGCCGTAGTACCGGAAGTCGCGCCGGATCGCCGGGTCGGTGCGCAGCGGCCGCCGCCGGCCGTCGACGACCGCGTCCGGCACCGGCCGCTTGGTGAGCGCGCCGATGCCGACGGGCAGGCGGCGCAGCGGTTCAGGCCCAGGGCGCGTACCAGTAGGGGTACTCCGCCGGGTACCCGGCAGGCGAGACCGATCATCTTCCCGGGCAGTCCCGGCGGGTAGTTGTCCAACGCCTCGCACGCGACGAGCGCCAGCCGCGCGAGGCGTTCGGGATGCCGGGCCGTCGCCGCCGGTGTCGTCGTACTCGATGGTTCCCGCGGCCAGTTGGATGCCGGCAGGCGGAACTCCAGGGGGAGCACGGGGCTTACGGCAGTACGGCTACGGCAGGACGGCGAATCCGTCGAGTTCCACCAGCGCCCGTTCGTCCCACAGGCGTACGACCTCCACGACCGCCATCGCCGGGTAGTCGCGGCCCGCCAGCTCGCGCCAGGTGCGGCCGAGGTCGGCGGCGTGGGTGCGGTAGGCGGCGACGTCCGTGGCGTAGACGGTGACGCGGGCGAGGTCGGCGGGGGTGCCGCCGGCGGCGCGCAGGGCGGTCAGGAGGTTGGTGAGGGCCAGCTCGAACTGGGCGTGGAGGGTGTCTCCCGTGACCTTGCCGTGGGTGTCGAGGGCGGTCTGGCCGGCCAGGAACACGACGCGGGTGCCGGTGGCGACGACGGCGTGGGAGAAGCCGGTGGGCGGGGAGAGTTCGGGCGGGTTCACCCGTTCGGCGGTCATGTCCCGGCCTCCTGCGTCGTCGCGTCCAGTGTTCGGTACAGCTCCTTGGCGATGATGCCGCGTTGCACCTCGCTCGCGCCCTCGTAGACGCGGGGGGCGCGCACCTCGCGGTAGAGGTGTTCGAGGAGGTGGCCTCGGCGCAGGGCGCGGGCGCCGTGCAGTTGGACGGCCTTGTCGACGACGTACTGGGCGGTCTCGGTGGCGAGGAGCTTCGCCATCGCGGCGCGCCGCGGGACGTCCGGTGCGCCCTCGTCGTACGCCGTCGCCGCCGCGTACACCATCAGGCGGGCCGCCTCGGTGCGCAGGGCCATCTCGGCGACCTGGTGGGAGACGGTCTGGAGGTCGCGCAGCTTGCCGCCGAAGGCGTCGCGGGCGGTGGTGTGCGCGAGGGTGGCGTCCAGGGCGGCCTGTGCCATGCCGACGGCGAAGGCGCCGACGCTGGGGCGGAACAGGTTGAGGGTGTCCATGGCGACCCGGAAGCCGCGGTCGGGCTCGCCGAGCACGTCGTCCGCGGTGACGGGCACGGCGTCGAAGTCGAGGGCGCCGATGGGGTGCGGGGAGAGCATGTCGAGGGGGGTGCCGGTGAGGCCGGGGCGGTCGGCGGGCACGAGGAAGGCGGTGACGCCGCGGGCGCCGGCGCCCGGGGTGGTGCGGGCGAAGACGGTGTAGAAGTCGGCCTCGGGGGCGTTGGAGATCCAGCACTTCTCACCGGTGAGCCGCCAGCCGGAGCCGCCGTCGGCACGGCTGTCGGGGCGGGCGGCCAGTGTCAGCGCCGCCGCGTCCGAACCGGCGTCGGGCTCGCTGAGGGCGAATGCGGCCACCGCGCTGCCGTCGCTCACCCGGGGCAGCCAGCGGGCGCGCTGGGCCTCGGTGCCGTGGGCGTGCACCGGGTGGGCGCCGAGGCCCTGGAGGGCGAGGGCGGTCTCGGCCTCGGTGCAGGCGTGGGCGAGGGACTCACGCATCAGGCACAGGTCGAGCGCGCCCGAGGTGAACAGGCGGGGCAGCAGGCCGAGCACGCCGAGTTCGGCGAGGAGGGCGCGGTCGACGCGGCCCGGTTCGCCCTTCTCGGCCAACGGGCGCAGCCGTTCGGCGGCCAGGGCGCGCAGCTCGGCGCACCAGGTGAGTTGTGCCGGTTCGAGCGAGAATGCGGTCATCGCCGATCCCTTCCCCTGCTCCCCTGCCCAGCTCCGCTGCCCTGCGCCTCTGCCGCCGGGCCACACCCGAGGCTATCGCGCCCCGTTGACTGTCGTCACCAACACGATACGCTCGTTGCGCGAGCCCACCACGACAAAGGGGGCGAACCGCCATGGCAGATCCGCGCCGCGCGGAGCCGCACCGTTCCGCCCACGTCGACACCTTCACGCGCGAGCACCTCCCTCCCCCGGACCAGTGGCCAAAGCTCCGCTTCGACCTGCCGGAACTGCGCTACCCCGCCCGGCTGAACTGCGCCGCCGAGCTGCTCACCGGCCCGCCCGACGACCGCCCGGTCTTCCGCACCGCGTCCGGCGACGACTGGACCTACGGCCGGCTGCGGGCCCGCGTCGACCGGCTCGCCCATCTCCTCACCGGCGACCTCGGTGTCGTCCCGGGCAACCGGGTGCTGCTGCGCGGGCCCACCACCCCGTGGCTGGCCGCCTGCTGGCTGGCGGTGCTGAAGGCGGGCGCGGTGGCGGTCACCGTGCTGGCCCAGCAGCGCCCGCACGAGCTGCGCGCCATCTGCGAGATCGCCCGGGTGCGCCATGCCCTGTGCGACGTCCGGGCCGTCGACGATCTCGCCAAGGCGGAGATTCCGGGGCTGCGGATCACGACGTACGGCGGGGACGCGCCCGACGACCTGCTGACGCGTACGCAGGCCGGCACGGTGCCCGGCGCGCCGTACCCGGCCGTGGACACCGCGGCCGACGACGTGGCGCTGATCGCCTTCACCTCGGGCACCACCGGGCGCCCCAAGGGCTGCATGCACTTCCATCGCGACGTGCTGGCGATCGCCGACACCTTCTCCAAGCACGTGCTGAAGCCGCACCCCGACGACCTCTTCGCGGGCAGCCCGCCGCTCGGCTTCACCTTCGGGCTCGGCGGGCTGGTGGTCTTCCCGATGCGGGCCGGGGCGAGCGCGCTGCTCCTCGAACAGGCGGGCCCCCGGCAGCTGTTGCCCGCCGTCGCCGAGCACCGGGTGTCGGTGCTGTTCACCGCGCCGACGGCGTACCGCGCGATGCTCGACGAACTGGACGCGTACGACGTGACATGCCTGCGCCGCTGCGTCTCGGCGGGCGAGAACCTGCCCGCGGCCACCTGGCGGGCCTGGCACGAGCGCACCGGCCTGTCCATCATCAACGGCATCGGCGCCACCGAGTTGCTGCACATCTTCGTCTCCGCGGCCGACGGGGACATCAGGCCCGGCACGACGGGTGTTCCGGTGCCGGGCTGGCACGCGCGCGTGCAGGACGAGAACGGCGTGCCGGTGGCCGACGGGGAACCCGGGCTGCTGGCGGTGCGCGGGCCGGTGGGCTGCCGGTATCTCGCCGATCCGCGGCAGCGGGAGTACGTGCGCGGCGGCTGGAACATCACCGGCGACACCTACGTCCGCGAGCCCGACGGGTACTTCCGGTACGTGGCGCGCGCCGACGACATGATCATCTCCGCCGGGTACAACATCGCCGGACCGGAGGTGGAGGACGCGCTGCTGCGGCATCCGGACGTGGTGGAAGCGGCCGTGGTGGGCCGGCCCGACGCGAACCGCGGACAGGTCGTGGTGGCCCACGCCGTACTGAAGGAGGGCGCCGAGCGGGACGCCGACGCGCTGCGCGCGTTCCTCCGCTCCGAACTGGCGCCGTACAAGTGCCCGCGCGAGATCGTCTTCCTGGAGGCGCTGCCGCGCACGGCGACGGGAAAGCTCCAGCGTTACCGGCTCCTGGCCCCTCCCGATCATCCCGGGAGTGACCAGGCGTAATACCGAGGACATAAGATGATCAACGTGTCCGACCAGCACGCGCAGCACGCCCCGAGATCCCTGATCGTCACGCTCTACGGCGCGTACGGCCGTTTCGCGCCGGGCCCGGTGCCCGTCGCCGAGCTGATCCGGCTGCTGGCCGCGGTCGGGGTGGACGCCCCCTCCGTGCGCTCGTCGGTGTCCCGGCTGAAGCGGCGCGGGCTGCTCCTGCCCGCTCGTACGGCCGAGGGCGCGGCCGGTTACGAGATCTCCACCGAGGCACGGCAGTTGCTGGAGGACGGCGACCGGCGCATCTACGCCACGGCACCCTACGAGGACGAGGGCTGGGTGCTCGCCGTCTTCTCCGTGCCCGAGTCGGAGCGGCAGAAGCGGCACGTGCTGCGCTCCCGTCTGGCCGGCCTCGGTTTCGGCACCGCGGCCCCCGGCGTGTGGATCGCCCCGGCCCGTCTGTACGAGGAGACCCGGCACGCGCTGGGCCGCCTGGGCCTGGACTCCTACGTGGACTTCTTCCGGGGTGAGCACCTGGGCTTCACGCCGACCGCCGAGGCGGCGGCACGCTGGTGGGACCTGGCCGCGATCGCCAAGGAGCACGAGGCGTTCCTCGACCGTCACGCGCGCGTGCTGCACGACTGGGAGCGCCGGGCCGACACTCCGCCCGAGGCGGCCTACCGCGACTACCTCCTCGCCCTGGACTCCTGGCGCCACCTGCCCTACGCCGACCCGGGGCTGCCCGACCGGCTGCTGCCCGAGGACTGGCCGGGCAGGCGCTCGGCGGCCGTCTTCCGGGCCCTGCACGAGCGGCTGCGCGACGCGGGCGCGGTCTACGCGGCGCCCAGGGCGCCCATGAACCCTGGCGAGTGACTCGCGTCACACTTCTCCGCGATCAGGGAACCCTCAGCCTTCTCAGACCCTCTTCTCAGATTTCTCACCTACCGTGCGGACGCATGAGTCTCGCGCGCAACTTGAACCGGGCCCTCACCGCCACCACCGGCCTCCAGGTGCGGAGAGCCCCCCGGACGGCGAAGGGGAAGAAGTCCGCCCCGCCGGCCCCCGCGAAGCGGCCGGCGGCCACGTACCGGTGTCCGTCGGCCGAGGAACTGGCGACCGACCGGCTGCTGCGGCGGCCCGTCTTCATCATCTCGTCCATCCGCTCCGGCTCCACCCTGCTGCGCATGATGCTGGGCGCCCACCCGCGGCTGCACGCCCCGCACGAGCTGCACATCGGCCGGCTGGAGGTCACCTGCACCAACTGGTTCTCCGAGCGCGCGACGGGCGCCCTCGGTCTGGAGCGCGGTGACCTGGAGCACCTGCTGTGGGACCGCCTCATGCACCGAGAACTGGTCAAGGCGGGCAAGGACTTCATCGTGGAGAAGACCCCGGCCAACGCGTACATGTACCAGCGCCTCAAGGACTGCTGGCCCGACGCGCGCTTCGTCTTCCTGCTGCGCCACCCCGAGTCGATCGCCCGTTCCTGGCACGAGACCGACCCCGTCAAGCGGCCGCTCGACACCGCCGTCACCGACGTGCTGCGCTACATGACGGCCGTCGAGGAGGCCCGCGCGGCGGACGCCGACGGCTTCACCGTGCGCTACGAGGACATCACCGACGACCCCGAGCGCGAGATGCGCCGCCTGTGCGAGTTCCTCGGCGTGGACTACACGCCGGCGATGCTGGACTACGGCAAGAGGACCGGCCGCGAGCTGGTCCGCGGACTCGGCGACTGGCGCGACAACATCCGCACCGGCACCGCGCAGCCGGGGCGCGCGCTGCCGAACGAGGACGAGGTCCCCGAGCGGTTGCGCGCGATGTGCGCGGCCTGGGGCTACACGTCCTGACGCGGGCCGTGCAGCGTGAGCCTGGGCTTGGGGACGTCGGTGCGTCCGGTCACCGGACGGCGGCTGCCCGCCCGGTACGGGGCCGGCCACGCGACGCCCGGCCCCTCGTAGCCCTGCTCGGCCGCCGCGTGCAGGGTCCAGTGCGGATCGTAGAGGTGGGGGCGGGCGAGGGCGCACAGGTCGGTGCGGCCGGCCAGAATCAGCGAGTTGACGTCGTCCCAGGACGAGATCGCGCCGACCGCGATCACCGGGACGCCCGCCTCGTGCCGGATGCGGTCCGCGTACGGCGTCTGGTACGACCGCCCGAACTCCGGCCGCTCCTCGGCCACCACCTGTCCCGTGGACACGTCGACGGCGTCGGCGCCGTGCGCCGCGAAGGCGCGGGCGATCGCCACGGCCTCCTCGGCGCTGGTGCCGCCCTCGGCCCAGTCGGTGGCGGAGACACGGACCGTCATCGGCCGCTCCTGCGGCCAGACCCCGCGTACGGCGTCGAAGACCTCCAGCGGGAAGCGGAGCCGCTTCTCCGGTGAGCCGCCGTAGGCGTCGGTGCGGTGGTTGGTGAGCGGGGAGAGGAAGCCGGAGAGCAGATAGCCGTGGGCGCAGTGCAGTTCGAGCAGGTCGAAACCGGCCCGGGCGGCCCGCGTCGCGGCGGCCGTGAACTGCTCCCGGATGTCCGTCAGCTGCGCCCGGGACAGCTCGCGCGGGATCTGGCCGCCGGGCTTGTACGGCAGCGGGGAGGCGGCGACCAGGGGCCAGTTGCCGTCGGGGAGCGGTTCGTCCATGCCCTCCCACATCAGCCGGGTCGAACCCTTGCGTCCGCTGTGCCCGAGCTGCACGCCGATCGCGGTGCCGGGCGCCTGCGCGTGCACGAAGTCCGTGATCCGTCGCCACGCCTCGGCCTGCCGACCGGTGTACAGGCCCGCACAGCCGGGGGTGATCCGGCCCTCCTCGCTGACGCACACCATCTCGGTCATGACCAGCCCGGCGCCCCCGAGGGCCCTGGCCCCCAGGTGGACCAGGTGGAAGTCGCCGGGCACGCCGTCGGTGGCCGAGTACATGTCCATCGGGGAGACGACGACGCGGTTGCGCAGGGTCAGGCCGCGCAGCCGGAACGGGGTGAACATCGGGGGTGTGCCGGGCGGGCAGCCGAACTCGCGCTCGACGGAGCCGGTGAAGCGTGCGTCGCGCAGCCGCAGGTTCTCGTGGGTGACGCGGCGGCTCCGGGTGAGCAGGTTGAAGGCGAACTGGCGGGGCGGCTGGCCGAGGTACCGGGACAGGTCCTCGAACCACTCCAGGCTGGCCCGGGCCGCCCGCTGCGTGGAGGCGACGACGGGGCGCCGCTCCGCCTCGTAGGCGGCGAGTGCCGCGGGCAGCGACGGCTGTTCCTCCAGGCAGGCGGCGAGCGCGAGGGCGTCCTCCACGGCGAGCTTGGTGCCGGAGCCGATGGAGAAGTGGGCGGTGTGGGCGGCGTCGCCGACCAGGACGGTGTTGCCGTGCGACCAGCGTTCGTTGACCACCGTGCGGAAGGTGGTCCAGGCCGACTTGTTGGACCTCAGCGGCCGGCCGCCGAGGGCGTCGGCGAAGATCTTGGCGCAGCGGGCGGTGGACTCGGTTTCGTCCAGTTCGTCGAATCCGGCCGCCCGCCAGACCTCCTCGCGCATCTCCACGATGACGGTCGACGCGTCGGCCGCGTACGGGTAGCCGTGCAGCTGCATCACGCCGTGCTCGGTCTCGGCGATCTCGAAGCGGAAGGCGTCGAAGGCGAAGTCGGCGGCCAGCCAGATGTAGCGGCAGCGGTGGCCGGTGAGGGTGGGCCGGAACACCTCGCGATGGGCCTCGCGGGTGGTGCTGTGCACCCCGTCGGCCGCGACGACGAGGTCGTACGCCTCCGCGAGCCGGGCCGGGTCCGGGGCCTCGGTGCCGAAGCGCAGCTCGACGCCGAGGGCGTGGCAGCGCTCGTGCAGGATCTCCAGGAGGCGACGGCGGCCGAGGGCGGCGAAGCCGTGTCCTCCGGAGGTGTGGCGGGTGCCTCGGTGGACGATGTGGATGTCGTCCCAGCGGACGAAGTCGGCCCGCAGGGCCGCGTAGACCGCCGGGTCGGCGTGTTCGATGCCGCCCAGGGTCTCGTCGGAGAGGACTACGCCGAAGCCGAAGGTGTCGTCGGTGGCGTTGCGTTCCCAGACGGTGACCTGGCGGTCGGGGTCGAGGCGTTTGAGGAGGGCGGCGGTGTAGAGGCCGCCGGGGCCGCCGCCGACGATCGCGGCGCGTAGGGGGTGGCTTGTCGTCGCGGGCGGGTGCGGCGTCGTTGTGGTTGCTCGCGCCCCGCGGCGGAGCCGCATATCGACGCTGCCCCGCGCCCCTGGAGTTGGCATGCTCCCCTGAGTCGAAGACATGCCCTACCTCCCCCGCCACTTCGGCGGGCGCTTCTCCGTGAAGGCCGCGTGGAACTCCGCGTAGTCCTCGCCGGTCATCAGCAGGGCCTGGGTGGAGGCGTCCAGTTCCACCGACGCCGCGAGCGGCATGTCCAGTTCCGCGGTGAGGAGCGCCTTGGTCTGGGCGTACGCCAGGGCCGGGCCGTCGGCCAGGCGGCGGGCGAGTGACTGGGCGGCCTCGTCGGCGTGGCCCTCGTCGGTCAGCTCGCTGATCAGGCCGATCCGCTCGGCCTCGGGCGCCCGCACCGGTTCGCCGAGCATCAGCAGCCGGGTGGCGTGGCCGAGGCCGACGACGCGGGGCAGCAGGTAGGCGGCGCCCATGTCGCCGCCGGACAGGCCGACGCGGGTGAAGAGGAAGGCGAAGCGGGCGGACGGGTCGGCGACCCGGAAGTCGGCGGCCAGGGCGAGGACCGCGCCCGCACCTGCCGCGACGCCGTGCAGGGCGGCGATCACCGGGAACGGGCATTCCCGTACGGCCCGCACCACCTGGCCCGTCATCCGGTTGAAGTCCAGCAGCTGGGCGGAGTCCATGGACAGGGTCGCGCCGATGATCTCGTCGACGTCGCCGCCGGAGCAGAAGCCGCGTCCCTCCCCGGCCAGCACCAGCGCCCGCACGGACCGCTCCCGGGACAGCTCGGCGAGCAGGTCCCGCAGGTCGGCGTAGGCCTCGAAGGTCAGCGCGTTGAGCTTGTCGGGCCGGGCGAGGGTGACGGTGGCGACGCCGTCGGTGAGATCGACGCGCAGGTGCCGCCAGTCGGGGGTGGGGGCGGCGGAGCCGGTGAAGGGACTCATGACGGGCGGCCTCCTAGGGCGGGTGCGGCCTCACTGAGCGCTACGTCTCGATACGTCTCGAAGCTATCACTTATCCGTGACTGTCGTCACGAGCGCGCGATAGCCCGGTCCGCCGAAAGTCATGGGGCCGCCCCGTACCGGGGCCGAAGGTCCCGCGAGGTGCCCGTCGAACGGCTCTGCCGGGCGGCGCCGTACCATTCGTAAGGTTGAAGGCAGGACAGGACGACAGCCTGCTCCGGAACGGACTAGCCGTGCACGATCGCTCCCACGCCCCCGCCTCCTGGCGCATCGCACTGCCGCACTCCGCCGCGGCCGTGCCGGTCGCGCGTGCCCTGGTCCGTACGGCGCTGGCCGAGCTGGAGCACACGGCCGACGGCGACACCGCGGAGCTGCTCACGGCGGAACTGGTCGCCAACGCCGTCGAGCACACCGCCGGCGGGTCGCCGATCGAGCTGGTCGTGGAGCTGATGCCGACCGGCTGCCAGGTCGAGGTGCACGATCCGGACCCGGTACCGCCCGGTGACCTCACCCGCCCCGGTGTGGAGCCGCCCGACCCCTGGCAGGAGCACGGGCGCGGTCTGCTGTTGATCCGCGCCCTCAGCTCGTCCTGCGGCCACCGGCCCACCGGGTCCGGCAAGGCCGTCTGGTTCAGGCTTCCTGCGGTACCCGCTCAGCGTCGTCCTTCGGAGTGACCTCCCCGGTCCGGGCGAGGCGGGAGTGCCGGCGCCCGTAGGCGGTGTACACCAGCAGGCCCACCGCGAGGAACACCGCGAACTGGAGCCAGGTCGCCGCACCCGTCTCGTAGATCAGGTACAGGCAGAAGGCGACCCCGAGCAGCGGCGTCACCGGGTAGAGCGGCACGCGGAAGGTACGGGCGAGGCCCGGCTCGCGGCGGCGCAGCGCGATCACCGAGACGTTGACGGCGGCCATGGTGGCGAGGGTGCCGATGGTGCACAGGTTGACCACCGCGTCCAGTGGGGCGAAGGCCGCCGGGAGGGCGAAGACCACGCCGACGATGAGCGTGCCGGCGACGGGCGTGGCGGTGCGCGGCGAGACCTTCTCGAAGACGCGCGGGATCAGACCGTCGCGGGACATGGACATCAGGATGCGGGTCTGGCCGTACATCACGGCGAGCACCACCGAGGCGATGGCGACGACCGCGCCGAAGGCGACCACGCCGCCGCCGACGGTGGAGCCGGTGACCTCGTTCACGACGTACGAGAGGGCGGCGGGCCGGTCGCCGACCGCGTCGCCGCCGACGGCGCCGATCGCGGCGACGGCGACCGCGCAGTAGAGCAGGGTGACCAGACCGATGCAGACCAGGATCGCGATGGGGATGTCCCGGCGCGGGTTCTTGGCCTCCTCACCGGCCGTGGTGATCGCGTCGAAGCCGATGTACGAGAAGAAGGCGGCCGTGGTGCCGGCGCCGATGCCGCCGAGGCCGGCCGGGGAGAACGGGCTGAGGTTGCCGTCCTTGAAGGCGTGGAAGCCGATGGCGCAGAAGGCGACCAGGACGGCCAGCTTGAGGACGGCCATCGCGGCCGTGGCGCGGGCGCTCTCCCGCACGCCGCGCACCAGCAGCACGCAGGCCAGGGCGATGACGATCACCGCGGGCAGGTTCACCGCGCCACCGTCGCCGGGGCCCGCGGAGAGCGCGTGCGGCAGCTGGATGCCGAGGACGCTGTCGAGCAGTTCGTTGACGTACTGGCTCCAGCCGACCGCGACCGCGGAGACGGACACGCCGTACTCCAGGAGCAGGCACCAGCCGACCAGGAAGGCGGTCCGCTCGCCGAGTCCGGCGTAGGCGAAGGAGTACGAGGAGCCGGAGACCGGGATCGCGCCGCCCAGCTCGGCGAAGGCGAACGCGGTGAAGACGCAGGTGATCGCGGCCAGCACGAAGGAGACGACGACGGCCGGGCCGGCCTCGGCGACCGAGTCGGACAGGCCGACGAAGATGCCGGTGCCGACGATCGCTCCGACGCCGAAGCAGACGAGCTGGAACAGCCCCATCGTGCGCTTCAGGCCGTGGCCTTCGCGGTCGGCGCCGGATTCGGCGACGAGGAGGTGGGGGGACTTGACGCGGGAAGCGGGCATTGCGGGTGGTGCTCGTTTCTGGTGGTGCGGGGGCGCGACGGTGGTCGCGGCCGGCGGCACCGGAAGGGGTGGCTCCGGGGCCGCCGGTCAGAATAACGGGCTCGGCGGACGCATCGGTCCCGGCCGGCCGTCCGGTCAGGCCAGCGTGGCGACCAGGACCGCCTTGATGGTGTGCAGCCGGTTCTCCGCCTCGTCGAAGACGACCGAGTGCGCGGACTCGAAGACCTCGTCCGTGACCTCCAGGGAGTCGAGACCGTGGGCCTCGAAGATCTCCTGGCCGACCTTGGTGCCCAGGTCGTGGAAGGAGGGCAGGCAGTGCAGGAACTTGACGTCCGGGTTTCCGGTGGCGCGCAGCACGTCCATGGTCACCGCGTACGGGGCGAGGGACTTGATCCGCTCGGCCCAGACGTCCTTGGGCTCGCCCATGGAGACCCAGACGTCGGTGACGACGAAGTCGGCGCCGCGCACGCCCTCGTCCACGGTCTCGGTGAGGGTGATGCGCGCCCCGCTCGACTCGGCGAGCGCCCTCGCCCGGTCGACGACCTCCTGGGCGGGCCAGTAGGGCTTCGGGGCGACGACGCGCACGTCCATGCCGAGCAGGGCGCCGGTGACCAGGTAGGAGTTGCCCATGTTGAGGCGGGCGTCGCCGAGGTAGGCGAAGGTGATCTCGTGCAGCGGCTTGTCGCTGTGCTCGGTCATGGTCAGCACGTCGGCGAGCATCTGGGTGGGGTGCCAGTCGTCGGTCAGGCCGTTGTAGACGGGGACGCCGGCGAAGGCCGCCAGCTCCTCGACCTTCTGCTGGCTGTCGCCCCGGTACTCGATGCCGTCGAACATGCGCCCCAGCACGCGTGCGGTGTCCTTCACGGACTCCTTGTGGCCGATCTGCGAGCCGACGGGGTCGAGGTACGTCGTCGAGGCGCCCTGGTCGGCGGCGGCGACCTCGAACGCGCAGCGCGTGCGCGTCGAGGTCTTCTCGAAGATCAGCGCGATGTTCCTCCCCCGCAGGTACCGTGTCTCGGCCCCGGCCTTCTTGGCGGCCTTCAGCTCCGCGGCCAGGTCGACCAGACCGCGGAACTCGTCCGCGGTGAAGTCGGTCTCCTTGAGGAAGTGGCGGCCGGCGAGGGCGGTCGGGACTGTCGCCATGGGGCGCTCCAGAGATGCGGGGACGGGGACTGACTCTTGGAAGTCTATACGAACTTACGAATTTCTATACAGCTCACCACTGTGCAGCCCACTACCCTGCAACCCTCTATACGGGCCCCCGCTCCACCGGGCAGCTCATGCAGCGCGGCCCGCCCCGGCCCCGCCCCAGCTCGCTGCCCGGGATCTCGATCACCTCGATGCCCTGCTTGCGCAGGTGGGTGTTGGTGGTGGAGTTCCGCTCGTAGGCGACGACGACGCCCGGCTCGACGGCCAGCACGTTGCAGCCGTCGTCCCACTGCTCGCGTTCGGCGGCGTGGACGTCCTGGGTCGCGGTCAGGACCCGGATCTCGCCCCGGCCGAGGGCCGCGGCGATCGCGCGGTGCATGTGCTCCGGCGGATGGTCGGTGACCTTCAGGTCCTTCTCCCCCGCGCCCGGCTCGATGGTGTACGAGCGGAGCATGCCGAGCCCGGCGTACTGCGTGAAGGTGGCGCCGTCCACCATGGTCATCACGGTGTCCAGATGCATGACGGCCCGCCGCTTGGGCATGTCGAGGGCCACGATCGTGCGTGCGGAGCCCGCCGAGAACAGTTTGTACGCGAGCATCTCGACGGCCTGGGGCGTGGTGCGCTCGCTCATGCCGATGAGTACGGCGCCGTTGCCGATGACGAGGACGTCGCCGCCCTCGATGGTGGAGGGGTAGTCGGCCTGCCCCTCGGACCAGAGGTGGAACGTCTCGTCGCGGAACAGCGGATGGTGCCGGTAGATCGCCTCGAAGTGGACCGTCTCGCGCTGCCGGGCGGGCCAGCGCATGGCGTTGATGGAGACGCCGTCGTAGATCCAGGCCGAGGTGTCCCGGGTGAAGAGGTGGTTGGGCAGCGGCCCGAGCAGGAAGTCGTCCAGCTCCATGGCGTGGAAGCGCACGGAGGTCGGCTCCGGGTGCGCGTCGAGGAACTCCCGCTTGGTCATGCCGCCGACCAGTGCCTCGGCGAGTTCACCGGCGGGCAGGGACTCGAAGGCGGCCCGGAGATGGTCCGTGGCCAGCACTCCGTACTCCTTCTCGTCGAAGACCCGGTCCAGGACGAGCCGCCGGGCCTCCGGGACGTCGAGGGTCTCGGTGAGCAGGTCGCCGAAGAGGTGCACGGCGACTCCGCGGTCGCGGAGCACGTCGGCGAACCCGTCGTGCTCGGCGCGCGCCCGGCGCACCCACAGCACGTCGTCGAAGAGAAGGGCGTCCTTGTTGCTGGGGGTGAGCCTTTTGAGCTCGAGATCCGGCCGGTGCAGGATGACGCGGGTGAGCCGCCCGGCTTCGGAGTCGACTTGGAATCCCATGCCTCCATCCTGACCATTCGGGCGCCTGTTCACCCCCTGCTTGGGCAGACCCGTGCGCCCGGGTTCAGCCGCCGGGCCGCGGCTGGAGCAGTTCCGGGCGGGCGAGCGGGCGGCGGGTGGCGTGGCCCGGGTCCAGGGTCGCGCGGGCGACTATCCAGCCGGACAGCGCCCGGGGGTCGGCCGGGTCACGGGCGAGGTCCTCGGCGTAGCCGTCCAGCGCGGTGGCCGGGTCACCGGCGGCGAGGTGCTCGTCGGGGGTACGGGGAGCGGCGGGGCGGGTGGCGAAGGCGTGGGTACGGGGGTCGGGCCAGAAGCCGCGGTCCGGGCGGAACCGGAGGATGCCGTCCGGGTCGGCCGGCGTGGCTACGTTGCGCAGCCGCCACTGGGTGCGGTGCAGGGCGGCGGCCGTACGGGCCCGGGACAGGGCGGCCGGGTCGACGGGTACGCGCAGCCAGCCGTCCAGGGTCCGCGCCAGGCCCTCGACGAGCCGGCGTCCCGGCGCGGTGAGCCGGGCACTGGTCAGCAGGGTCCGCACGACCAGCCGGCTCTGCAGCCGGCGCAGCGCGAAGTGATAGGCGGCTGTCTCCGCGTGCTCCGGCTCGGCCAGCCGGTCCCGCCAGAAGCCGGTGACGCCGGTGAAGGCGTACGCGCCGTGCAGCAGCCCGGTGAGGTGGCGCGGGTCGGCGCGCCAGGGGGCGTAGAAGCGCTCCTCGCGGTCGTCGTCGAGGAGGGGGAAGAGGTGGAGGAGTGCGGCGAGCTTGCTGTGCTGGAACTCGTGGACCAGGGTCTCGGCGAGGGCGAGCGCGGATCCGGGGCGGGATATCAGCATGGCGCCGAACGAGTCGCCGCTGGAGGCGGAGACGGCCACCTCCGGTGGAGCGGGTGGGGTGAGGGCGGTACGGCCGCAGGGCACGACGGCACGTATCAGTGCCGGGTCGAGCCGCCCCGGGCCCTGGCCGTTGCCCGCCCCGGCGAGTATCGCGACGGCGCCGTCGAAGACCCGCTGCCACTCCGCCGCCTCGTCGGCGTCGAGCCGGGCGGGCGGGACCGGGTCGTCGAGGTCGCGGTAGGGGTCGAGGTCGTCGAGGGGTATGGCGACGGGGCCGGCGGGGGTGGTGTGGGTGAGCGTGCGCAAGGGGAGCCAGGGGGCGGGAGCCGCTATGGAGGGGGGTGCGGCCGTGGGGGCGGGGACCTCTACGGAGGCGGGTGCGACCGTGGGTGCCGCTCCTGATGCGGGCGCGGACGCGGGCGCCGCACCCGAAGCGGACGCATGCGCCGCACCCGAAGCAGACGCAGGCGCCACTTCCGAGGCGGGCACGGCCGCGGGCGCCGCACCCGAGACCGACGCCGACGCAGGCGCCGCACCCGAAGCAGACGCAGGCGCCACTTCCGAGGCGGGCGCGGCCGCGGGCGCCGCACCCGAGACCGACGCGGACCCAGGCGCCGCACCCGAGGCGGGCGCGCCTACGGAGGAAGGTGCCGCTCCGGAAGCGGGCGCCGCTGCAGAAGTGGGCGGTCCCGAGGCGGGTACCGCTCCGGAAGCGGCTGCGCCTACAGAGGCCAGCGCCGCTGCCGGGTCGGGCGGGGTGCCGTCCGGAAGGGTCCCAGCCGGACGGGGTACCCCCGGCCGGGACCCCTCCAGCCCGGATCCCTCCGGCCAGGGCCCCTCCCGCCCGGATCCCTCCGGCCAGGGCCCCTCCCGCCGGAGTCCCCCCACCCAACGCCCCCCTGCCCCTTCCCCGTTCGCCGGTGCCGTCGTCGGGTGGCACGTCACGGTGGGATGGGAGCCGTCGTGTCCCGGAGGGGCGGAGAGGGTCAGTTCGCCCGCTCTCGTCGTCGCCCGTGCGACGGTCGGTCCCGGTGGCGTGACCGGGAGGCGGAGCAGGCCCAGTTCCGGCAGTTGGAGACCGCCGTCGGCCAGCGGGACCGTGAGGGACGTGTCCGTACCGGCGTGCAGGGCCGCGGTGATCGCCAGGACGTTCAGCCGGCCCGCCTCCGCCCACAGCGGCGGCCCGGTGGCGGTGCCGTGCACCCGGCGCAGCATGTGGGCGATCCAGCCGCCGGTCGTCGGCGCGAGCAGCAGCCGGTCGACCGCCTCGGGCGCCCGCTCGGCGGCCTCCTTGAACGTGTTCCAGGCGTCGGCGACCGGCGTGAGGGGCGTGGGCAGCTCCGCGAGCCGGTCCAGCAGCGTCCGCAGCAGGAGCAGCCGCCGCGCCCGCTCGCCCCGTTCCAGGAAGGCGACGGCCTCCGCGGAACCGCCTCCGGCGGCCAGTTCCGAAAAGAGCCGGTCCGGCACGCGGAACGGGGCGGGGCGCGGCTCGCTGGTCATGGGCGGGGACCTCCGGTCGGGGGCGGGCATGCGGGTGCCCCGGCGGGCGCGCGGCCTCGACGGGGCTCCGTCGTCGGGGCGGCTCTGTCGTCGGGTACGGGCGGCGGCTATTCGGCCCGGGCGCCGCCCCCGCCGCCCTCGCCGCCGCCTCTGATGCTGCCGCGTGCGCGCAGGACCTCTTCGAGAAGGCGGGCGGTGGGGCGGAGCGGCGCGAGACCGTCCACGGCGGTCAGGGGCAGCGCCGCGACGTCCGCCAGATCCGACTCCCAGACATCGGCACGCCCGAGGGCGACCGGCCGTTCTCGGGCGGCGGCTTCGGCATGGCGCAGAGCGGGCGGCTGGTCCAAGATGCTCCCCCTTCTCGCACGGTGGCACTCGATGCCCCGTGTCCTTTCCATCATGGCCATTTCGACCCAGGTCGAAAACCGTACGATCACGCCACCCGATCATCCGCGGCGGCGCGAGCGCCCTGCGGAGTTCACCAGCTCCCGTAACGCCGCCTCAAGCTCACCACCGCGCTCCGGGTCGTCGTCGATGGACACCACGGCGTCGAACAGTTCCCACAACGCCTGCGGACGGTGCCGGGCGAGCCCGTTGAGAATCCCCGTCGCGTCCGTGCGCGCCTTGGTGTGACGGGACAGTGTCCCCGTGACACCTGGGTCCAGCGTGGCGACCACCGTCTGCCGCTCGGTCGGGTCGCTCATCAGCGGATAGGCGAGGAGCGCGTCCACGGCCCGCAGCAGCGGGGAGACCTGCCGTTCCCGGGCGTTCGGCGCGGCCGGGGCGAGGATCTCGGTGCGTTCGGGGCTCTGCAGCCGGATCTCGGGATACTGCAGAGTACGACCCGCGTCCCTGTGGGCAGCGATACGTGCTCGTACGGCCGGAAACAGTTCCTCCGCATCGGGCGGGGCCGGCAGTACGGCCGTCCGGTCGGCCAGCAGGGCGAGCAGGACGTCGGAGAACAGGCCCGTGGCACGCACCGGGTCGTTGGCGGCGGCCCGGCCCCGTCCGGCGGCCCGGAGCAGGGTCTGCCGGTGTGCCGTGCTGCGCCGCCCGACGGGCAGCGCGTCCGGCGGCAGCGGCTCCCGGAATGCTAGCGCCTCCTCGAAGGTCTCGCAGGCGTCCACGATCCACAGTTGGTCGGCGAACCCGGGCACGGCGTCCCCGGCGTACCGTTCGAGCGCGGAGTCCAGGTCGATGCCGAGCTTGTCGTCCGTGGTGGCGTCCGCGCAGAACAGCCGCAGGTGCCCGGACCGGTCGAGGACGCCGTGGCCGCCCCACCACACCCAGAGCACATCGCCCCGGGCGGCGGGGAGTTCACGGACGAGCACCCGGCGCAGCGTGGCGTGGTCGGCGGGCGCGTACGGCACTTCGGGGACGTACGGCGGCAACGGGGCCAGGTGCAGCCGGATGTTGGCCTCCGGCACGCCGGCGGCGCGCAGCACGCGGTGGAAGCGGACGGCGTCCCGGGCGGGCCCGGGCAGGTCCCAGCCGGTGCCGGCGTCGTAGGCCTCGACTCCGACGACGAGGGCGTGCACGCGCGCCGGGTCCACGCCCGGGGCGGGGGGCCGGCCGGTCACGGGAGCCGGTCCACGATGTGCCGGTAGACCGCGGGGTTGGTCCAGTAGGCGCTGTGTGCGGCCGGGAACGGCTGGCGGCTGTCGACGGCGATGTCGGTGACGCGGCCCGGGAACAGGTCGCCGCCCAGGTAGCCGAGCAGGTCGCGGGGGTCGTACAGGTTCAGCCAGTCGGGGAAGTGGGCCGGCAGGGGCGCGGGGTGTTCGAGGGAGGGCAAGGACCCGGACTCGTACAGGAACGGCCCCTGGGAACCGGCGGTGGCCAGCAGCCGGACCTGGGGCAGCGGAGTGAGGATCAGGGTGTCCAGGGCGATGATGCCGCCGAGGCTGTGGGCGACGATCGCGACGGGTGGCTCCAGCCCGGCCAGCAGGGCGCGCAGTCCGGCGCGGACCGCCTCGCCGCGGCTGAGGTAGCGCAGGACGTCCGCGGCGGCCGGGTGGGCGGCTTCGGTGAGCGCGCGGCGACGGCGTACGACGGCACGGGAGGCGGCCGAGCCCGCGACCCTCAGTGCCAGCGAGCGCACGCCCCGTGCCGTGCCCGGAGCCGGTGCGCCGAGGGCGCCGGCGAGCCGGTCGGTGACGGCGTCCCGGGTCGCGCCGACCGGCACCAGGGGCACGTCGGAGTCGAGGACGCCGGCGACGACCTGTGCGGTCAGGCTGCGGGCGACGAGGTCGGGCAGGTCGTCCGGGGCGAGGCCGGCGGCCGCGGCGCCGAGCAGCGGGTGGGCGGCCAGGTCGGTGGCTGCGCGGGCCAGTCCGGGTCCCAGGTCGGCCGCCGGTACGTCGCCCTCGGCGGCGAGCGCGGCCAGCCGTGCCCGGATCCGCTGGTCCGGTGGCAGGGAGCCCGGTGGCAGTTCGGCCGCCGGGGCGGATCCGGCGGCGGCGAGGGCGAGTTCGGCGTACGGGTCGGCGTAGAGGGCGGCCCAGACTGCCGTGTCGTCACCGTCGGCGTCCGGTGCGGCGGGGCCCCGGCTGGTACCGGAGGCCGGCGGCAGGCTCGCTCCGCCGGCGGCGAGCGTGGCCCCGTGCTCGCCGCCCCAGTAGTACGGCACGACGCGCAGTCCGCCGCGCAGGGCCGTCACTCCGGCGGAGAAGCGCCCCGCGAGCGCAGAGAAGCCCGGTTCGCGAACCCCTGTGCCGTGGATGAAGACGACCGCCGTCATGTGCCCCCCGTGACCCTGGTGAAAGTTCGTGTACGACTTTCGATGCACCGTCAAATTATTACTATTCTATGGAGGTTGAGGCTGTACCGCGGCGAACGATCCGAACACGGAGCCGCCGGACAGGGGACCGTTCGAACAGGCCTGCCACCGGATGACCACCGGACCAACGGGGGAGACACCATGAGTCCTGACGCGATGATCACGCACTTCGTGGGTGCCTCGGCTCTCGTCCTGGTCGTCGCCCACGCGGCCGGCTGGCTGGCCCGTCGGCTGAAACAGCCCTACATCGTGGGCCAGTTGTCGGCGGGCATCGCCCTCGGCCCCTCCCTGCTCGGAGCGCTGGCGCCGGACGCGTACGCGTCGCTGTTCCCGGAGGAGATCGGCCCGGCGCTGACCGGCTTCGCACAGTTCGCGCTGGTGGTGTTCCTGTTCGCGGTGGGCTACGAACTGGATCTGAAGATCCTCGGTGACCGTGCCCGCACCTCGCTGACCGTGGCGCTGGCCTCGTTCGTGGTGCCGATGGCCGCGGGCTGCGGGGGCGCGCTGCTGTTCCGGGAGCAGTTGCACGGCCTGGGCATGCCGCGGGACCTGTCCCCCGCGATGGTGGTGTTCGCCGGGGTCGCCCTGACGATAACGGCGGTGCCCGTGCTGACGGCCATCGTGCGGGAGAACGGGTTGTCCCGGTCCGTGCCCGGTGTGGTGGCGGTCTCCGCGGCCGGGGTGCTGGACGCGGTCTGCTGGACCGTGCTGGCCGTGGCGCTGATGGACAGCGGCGGCTCCGGGACGGCGCTGGACTGGCCGTGGCGGGTCGCGCTCGCCGTCGGCTTCGTCACCGTGATGGCGGTCGCGGCCCGGCCGGTGCTGCGCCGGCTGCTGTGGCGGACGCGGATGGAGCCCTCGCTGCGGCTGGCGCTGCTCATCGGCTTCGCCCTCGGGTCGGCGTGGGTCACGCACTCCCTCGGGCTGCACGTGATCTTCGGTGCGCTGCTCGCCGGGGTGGTGGTCCCGCGCGAGGAGGGCGGCACGCTCGACCCGGACCTGCTGCGGCCGCTGCACGACGTCAGCTCGCTGCTGCTGCCGTTCTTCTTCGTGGTCTCGGGTCAGTCCGTGGCGCTGAACGGCATGGACGCCACGGGCTGGACCGTCCTGCTGGTGGTGACCGTGCTCGCCGTCGCGACGAAGATCGGCAGCGGGACCCTCGCGGCCCGGCTCGGCGGTCTGGACCGGCACGACGCGCGGACCGTCGGCGTACTGCTCAGCGCGCGCGGCCTCACCGAGCTGATCGCCCTCAACGCGGGCCTTCAGGCGGGCCTATTGAGCGCCCCGCTCTACACGGTGCTCGTGTTCATGGCCCTCGCCACGACCCTGTTCACCCAGCCGCTCCTGCTCCTCACCCGTCGCCTGGCCGAACGGGACCGGGCGTCACGGCCCTCCTCCGCCCCCTTCGCACCCCCGCCCTCCCAGGACGGGACGACGACGGCACCGGCGGACGTGGGCTGAGGCCTGTCCGGCGGACCGTGCCGCAGGCGCGGGGGCGGGCCGGCATGCCCGTCCGCGCCGACGCGGTGCCGCGACTCCGGCAGGCCCCCCGCCGGGCAAGGCGCCCCGCGCCCCGCCCGGCCGCCCGCGGCTACAGCGGCATCGGGGCCATGTCGCACTCGATGCGGCGGCGCTGGCGTGCCGCGGCGAGCCAGGGGTGGTCGGCGCGGACGGCGCCGGTGAAGCCCTCGACGGCCCTGCGCTGCAGCTCGTCCGCCTCCGCACCGCGGCCCAGGCCGCGCAGGTCGAGGGAGAGGTTGGCGGTGCAGGACAGGGTGAGCGGGTGGCTTTCGCCGGCGACCTCCGCGAGCAGCGGCAGGTTGGCCTCGTCGATCTCGCGGGCCCGGTCGAAGTCCAGCCGGGCGTAGGCCGTGTTGGCCTGTCCGATGGCGGTGGTCAGCGTGGTCACGTGCCGCTCCCCCACCGTCTCGGCCAGGCGGCGCGCCGCCTCGTCCTCCTCCTCCTGCGCGCTGTCCAGCGCCCCGAGCGTCCGCAGTGTGGCCGCCAGGTTGGCCCGGGTCAACAGGGTGTACAGGTGATCCGCACCGAGCCGCTGCTCGTAACGCCGCACGGTGTCCTCGGCCAGTTGCCGGGAGCTTTCGAGGTCTCCGGCCAGGCGCCGGTCGACCGAGAGGTTGGTCGCCGTCGCCAACGAGTCCGAGTGGTCGCTGTCATAGCGGTTGACGAAGCGCCGCAGCGTCTCCTCGGTGAGCTTGGCCGCCTCGGCGAGCGCGCCGTCGCGGCGCCGGCACACCGCGAGATTGCGGGCGATGCGCAGGGTGAGCGGGTGCTCGTCGCCGAACGCGGTGCGCGCCCGGCGGTACACGTCCTCCTGGAAGTCGCGGGCGCCCGGGTAGTCACCGCTCTCGCGCATGTCGATGGCCAGGCCGTTGAGCGTGTTCAGGGTGAAGAAGCTCGCCGGGCCGAAGAGCAGGTCGCGCAGCCGGGCGTTCTCCTGGTCCAGCGGCAGGGCCTCGCGGAACTCACCGACCAGTCTGAGGTCGACGCCCCACGAGTGCGTCGCACGCAGGGTGGCGGGGTCGTCGGAGCCGAACAGGGACCGGGCCAGCTCGGTGGCCTCCCGGCTCACGCTCCGCGCCTCCTCCATCCGGCCCTGGTAGCGGCGGGCGTCGGCCATCTCGCACAGGGAGTCGATCAGTTCCTCGGGTTCCACCTCCAGCCGGCGGGACGTCTCCAGCGCCTTCTCGATCAGTGGGATCGACTCGGCCACCTGCCCGGTCTGCCGCAGCAGGAACGAGAAGCTCTTCGTCATGCGGATGACGTGGATGTCCTCCTCGCCGGAGGCCGCGAGCCAGCGGCTCCAGGCCTCTCGCGCGTAGTCCGCGGCGCCCTGGTGGTCGCCCCAGTAGTAGAGGAACCAGATGGTGTCGGCGACCAGGTCCCGCACCCAGGTGTCGGAGCTGGTCACGGACCGCGAGGCCAGTACGTGGGGCAGCAGCGCCTGGTAGTCGGGCCATTCCAGGGACGAGCCGTAGGCGCCCGGCTTGGCCGCCGACAGCAGCTGGTGCGCGGCGCCGCGCATCCGCTCGCGTTCGCTCTCGCCCAGCTTGGCCAGGAGCACGGTCTGCAGCAGGCGGTGCATCTGCAGGGTGTCGGCGCGCGGGTCGACCCTGATCAGGGAGAACTGGCTCAGGTCGCGCACCGCGCGGTTCAGCCGGATCGACTGACGCAGCAGCGGGTCGACCTCGGGCGTGATGCTCACGCCCCGGCTGCCCCGCAGGATCGAGCGCGGAATGGGCTCGGGGGCCATGCTGGCGCAGATGTCGAGGAGCTGCCGGGCGCCCGGGTTGTTCCGCTGGATGCGCTCCAGCGAGAGGTCCCACGCGGCGGCGACGGAGACCGGGTAGTCGGGCGTCGGGTCGAGTTCCAGGATCTCGGGGCTGCGCTGGGCGAGCAGGTCGAGGTACTCGTCGACGAGCATGCCGGTGACCGCGCGCCAGGCACCGGCCTGCTCGACGGCGAGCGGCAGGTCGCCGAGGGCGTCGGCGAGCCGGTCGGCGTCCTCGGTGCTCAGGTCGGGCGAGCGCCGCTGGAGCAGTTCGATGGACTCGGACCGCTCGAAGACGTTCACGGGCAGGGGGGTGGCCACTCGCTCCCAGGCCCGGTTCCGGGAGGTGACGATGACCTTGCCCGGCCCGTTGGTGGGGAAGTACTGGCGTACCGCCTCGACGTCCTCGGCGTTGTCGAAGACGAGCAGCCAGTCGTTGTACGGCGCGCCGTTGCGCAGCGCCTCCAGCACGGCGGGCACGGCGGTGTTGGCGGCGGGGGCGCCCAGGCGGTCCTGGCTGGAGGGCGCGACGCCCAGCTGGGCGGCGAGGGTGCCCAGCGCGGCCAGGATGAGGCTCTCCCGCTCGGCGGGGATCCAGCAGATCACCTTGTACTCGTGCTGGTGGGTGTAGATGTACTCCAGGGCGAGCTGGGACTTGCCGACGCCGCCCAGGCCGTGCAGCGCGTGCGGCAGCACCGCGGCCGTGTCCTGGGCACTCAGTTGCTCCTCCACGGCCCTCAGCAGCCCCTGCCGGCCGACGAACGAGGTGTTCCGCAGGGGAACGTTCACCAGTAGGGCGGGCGTCGCGGTCGTGGTGCTCTGCATGAGCTGCTCAGCCTCCGGGGCTTCGGGTGGGGTCGCGTCGGTTACCAGGGGCGGCACGTGGTCTCCAGGTTCGTCGGGGTTGCTCGACGCTGGATCACTGCCTGCTCGGCCGCCGGATGATCCCCCGCCGCCCGCAGGGTTCACCTCAGTGGGTGTACCCGCGGGCAAACCGGCACCCACCCGTTCGGCCGCACCGGGCGGCACGCGCCCGGAGAGTTGGGGTTCGATGCGCCTGGCCCGTTCGGAGTAGGGCCCCGAGAGGGCGCGCATCACGGCCAGTTCGCTGCGTACCCAGGCGCCTTCGGCCGGGTCGGGCAGGGCTGCTCCGGCCGGGTCGTGCAGGGCGGCGCGCAGGGCGACGCCCCGCGGTCCGGCGGCCGGCAGCTCGCCCACCATGCTGACCGTGCGCGCCAGTTGGCTGCGGGTCGTGGTGGCGAGCAGTGCCTCGCGGACCCCGTCGGCGAACTCGGGGCGGCCTTCGCCGCCGCTGTTCCAGTCGATCAGCCCGCCCATGAGGATCTCGGCGAGGTGGTCGGGGCCGGTCTCCGGCATGGTGCGCCGCCGCATCTGCTCCACGAGGTCGAACTCGAAGGGGATGGCCGCCAGTTGGGTGGCGAGCCGGCGGGCGGCGGGGGTGGCGAGGGTGAAGAAGCGGCGTACGGCGGCGGTGGCGGCGCGCGGCAGGCGCGGGGCGCGCAGTCCGGGCGCGGGCGCGCCCTTGGCGAGGGCACCGGCGAGGACGACGGGCAGGGACCGGCGCACGCCCCGCTCACCGGTGACGAGGTCGGCCCAGGTGCCGAGGGAGCCGGGCTTGAGGGACAGCACGGGCACCGGTACGGAGCCGTCGCCGGCCTCGGGCAGCGGGCGCAGCGGGTCGGGGCCGCCGGGCGGCGCCCAGTGTCCGAGGCCGTCGTTGGGGGCGCCGAACCCGCCGGCCTCCAGGACCGCCTGGTACGGGTAGAGGGAGGTGCGGTGACGCAGGTGCGGCGGCAGCAGGTGGACGAGGGCCGTGGGGCCGGCGTGGCCCAGCCGGCCGAGCAGGTCGTCGGCGGCCGTGGCCGCCCAGCCGTGGGCGAGCCCGTCGGTGACGACGAGGAAGACCCGGCCGCCGCGGCCGTCCAGGAGTTCGGCGGGGTCGGCCGCGGCGCGGTCGGCGGGCCGGCGCAGGGTGGCGGTGCCGGTGCGCGGCACGTGCACCCGGACGGCCCGGACACCGCGGAAGGCGCCGCTGTGCTCGGCGGCCTCGGTGAGGCGGGCACAGGTCTCCTGCCAGATCCGCATGGTCGGTGCGTCGTCGACGAGCAGGACGAGGTCGAACGCGGTTGCCCGGGCGGGCCGCAGGAAGGGCAGCCAGAGGCCGTCGGACAGGCCCTGCTCGGCGGTGGCCTCCTCGTCGAGCTCCAGGGTGTGGCGGGAGGGGATGCGCCGGGCCAGTTGGTGCAGGGCTCGGGCGAGCAGCGCGGTGGTGCGGCCGGGGCCGGGCTGCGGGCGCTCCTCGGTGGGCAGCAGCGGCCGCCCGACGTGCAGTGCGAAGGTGCCCTCGGCGTCGGGTAACAACCGTCGGCGGATGGCCGGTTCGGCGGGCGTGCCGTCCGGCGGGCCGGTGGGCGTGGGCCGGTCCGCGGGGTCGTGCGGTGGTGCGGGCGCGGCGTGGGAGCCGGTGTCGGGGACGGTCGGCCGCGGGTCCGGTGCGGGATCGGCGGCGGGTGTGCCGTCGTCGGCCGACGACGCTTCCCACGGCCGTACGTCCTCGGCCTCGCTCTCGGCCCCGGTCTCGGCCCCGGTCTCGGCCCCGGTCTCGGCCCCGGTCTCCCTCTCCGTCCCGGTCGGGTGGGTGGGCCGCGGGTGCGCGGGGGCGGGGCCCTGCGCCGGTACCGGGTGGTCGCTGCCCGGGCCGCCGTGGCGGTTCCAGTACGCGGCGAGCCAGACCGCTTCGGCGACCTCCCGCCAGTGCGCGTCGGACGGCTCCGGCCCGTCCGACGGCGGCTGGTCGCGGACGGTCGCTTCTTGGGCCGGGGCAGCGGTGACCGCCGCTCCGTGCCCACTCGCGCCTTCGACGGACTCGGGAAACGCCGACGGAGGCGACGTCCCTGATACGGGATCACCGTCGCCCGGTCCGGATGCGCGCTCCCTGGGAAAGCCGGTCATTCAGCGGCCCTTCGCGAGGTCGCGGAGCAGCATTTCCACGAGCTTACGCCCGTCACCGTGCGCCTGGAAACCACCCGCGGTAGTCATCTGGACAGCATTGAGTAGCTGGTCCAGGGAGTGGGTGCCGCCGGACCGGATCCGCCCCACGAACTCGTCCACCAGGCGCTCGGTGCCCTCTGGCCGGACGCCCAGGTGGCCTTCCACCAGGGCGAGGAGCTGCTCGCGGCTGGGGGTACGCAGTTCCAGCGGCAGGCAGCGCCGGCGGAAGGCGGCGGGGAACTCGCGTTCTCCGTTGCTGGTGATCACCACGACCGGGAACTCCCGGCACTCGACGCGCCCGCCCCGCACCAGCGCCCGGCCGGCGGGGTCGCTGGTGTGGACGCGTGCGGTGTCCACGGCGTCGCGCACCAGTTCCGGGACGTCATAACTTCCGTTCTCCAGGACGTGCAGCAGGTCGTTCGGCAGGTCGATGTCACTCTTGTCGAGTTCGTCGACAAGGAGTACCCGGGGTCGATCGTAGGGCAGCAGGGCGGTGCCCAGGGCGCCGAGGGTGATGAAGTCTCCGAGAACGGGCGGGAGTTGACTGTGTGTTGATACGACCGCCGGCTTGGCGTCGCCCGGTACCGGCGCCACGCCGTCCTCGTGGGCCGTCGCCGGTTCGGGCACGTCCGGTTCCGGGGCCGCGGTGCCGCGCAGTCCGGCCTGCCAGGCGGCGATGGCCTGTGCGCGGCCCATGGCGTCGTGGACGTACAGCCCGTCCCGCAGCGTGGTCCGGCTGACGATGCTCCACTCCAGGACCCTGCCGAGGCCCAGTTCCCGGGAGATCACGTAGGCGAGCGTGGACTTGCCGATTCCGGGCGGTCCGGTGATCAGCAGCGGCCGGCGCAGCAGCAGTGCGGCGTTGACGGTGTCGATCTCGTCGGGGCCGAGCTGCGGGGTGACGTCGCCGGGACCCAGCCGGCGCACCGCGGCCTCCGGCTCGTCCGGCGGGGCGGGCTGGGACGGTGCGCCGAGGAACCGGCGCCAGGGCGGCGCCTGGGGCAGCGGGGGCGGGACGACCGGCGGCCGGCCGGTGCCGTGGAACACGCGCCAGCCGTTCGGGGACGTCTGTTCCTGCGCGTTCATGCCGGTGCCTCCTCGCCGGCGAGATCGCCGGGGTCGCTTGTGTGCATGTCGACGATTCGAGTGGGATCGTCCCAGAAGAATCCGATGTGGCGCCCCAGGAGCCGGCCGGGGCCCTGCTGGTTCAGTTCGGCGTTCTGACGCAACCGGTGGATGGCGAGCGGGATCTGACCGGGTGTCGGGACAGCGGCGAACACGGCCGTCACCACCTCGCGCCGCTCCTCGGGGAAGGCTCCTCTGCGGTCCCACACCGCCAGCCCGATGCCTTCCGCTATGGCGGCCTTGAGTGCCTCCATGGCGGAGACACGGGCCGGGGCGTCCAGCACCACGGCCGTGTGCCTGGTGTCCCCCGCGAGTGTCGCCTGCCACGCGTCGAGCCGCCGCCCGTCCGGCTCGCTCCAGGCGTGCACGCCGACCCCGTGCTGCCGCAGCGCGTGCCAGCGCTCCTGCCACTGGTGTCGCACCAGCGCGTCGTCGGTGCGCATCCGCTCCAGACTCCGTAGGTGCACCCCGTACTTCAGCCCGAGCGGCATCGGTCGCCCGTCGCCGATCCGGTACGTCAAACTCGCCACATCGTGGTTGAGGAGGTCGTACGGAAGGACGAACTCCACGTACGCCGACGGCTGCCTGTGTCCACCGGAGGAGGCCGGCTCCCCCGGCCCGGCCCACAGCCGGGCGCCCTGCCGCAGCGCGTCGTCGACGGCCGGGCCCAGCGCGTCCAGGGTGGTCACGGCCGGTGCGCCGGGCTGCGGATCCCAGTGGCCCGGCACGGTGTTGAGCCAGGGGCGTACGACGACGTCGTCGGAGCCGTCCCGGGCGGGCTCGACGGCGACGATCAGGCAGCGGGGGATGTCGGGGTCCCGCACGACGTGGGTGCGGGCCTCCCGGCGCCGTTTCAGCTCCGTGGCGAGGCCGGCCCGTTTCGCCCAGTCGTCGGCCCAGTCGGTCAGGGCGGCGCGGTGGCCGCGCGTGGCGGCGAGGGGGGCCGCCCGGTCGAGGAGGAGGACGGCGGGCGGCAGCCCGTCCGGCTGGGCGTTCCACGCGAGGACGTGGAGGAAGAGCTGGTCGGGTAAGAGCCCGGTGGGCAGGTCGAGGCCGTTGAGTTCCTCGGCGAGGTCGTCACGCAGCCGGCCGGCGGGGAGGTCGCCCCTGGCGAGGACGGCGCGCGCGCCGGTCTCGTCGTCCCGGCCGAGCGGGCCCGGCGGTGCCTCGGGCGCGGCGGGCGGGTCGGGGGTGATGAGCCGGTCCAGTTCGTCGCCGGCGAGGGGCCCTTCGAGGATGCGCACCACCGCGACGAGTACGTGCTCCCCGCCCTCCACGTTCAGGGCGGTGCGGACCAGGGTGACCACGTCCTCGCGCTGTTTGACACCGCGCAGGTCGACGGGGCGGCCCAGCTGGTCCCCGAGCACCGCGGCGAACTGGCCCCGCCCCTGCGGGTCCTCCGTGCAGCTGAGACCGCACAGCGCCTCGGTCAGCTCCAGCAGCAGTGCCAGCCCTCGCGCATGCCCGGAATCGCCCTCGGCTCCGCCGAATCCCGCGCCTGTCTCCACCGACTGTCCCCCATGAGTCGGTACGTCTGCCTGACCGACCTGCGAAGTTAGCACGGGAACTGACGGTTAACCAGGGACGTGTGGGGTGCGGGGACACGAAGTCCGGCCGAGCTGCCTCCAAGGGGCAACTCGGCCGGAAACAACGGCTAGAGCCGGGGGTCCACCGGCTCGGACTCCAGTGCGAGGACGCCGAACACCGCCTCGTGCACCCGCCACAGCGGCTCGCCGTCCGCCAGCCGGTCCAGGGCCTCCAGGCCGAGGGCGTACTCGCGGGTCGCCAGGGACCGCTTGTGGTTCAGGAACCGCCCGCGCAGCCGGGCGAGGTTGTCGGGGCGCGTGTACTCGGGACCGTAGATGATCCGCAGGTACTCGCGCCCGCGGCACTTGATGCCGGGCTGCACCAGGCGGCCCCTGTCGTCGCGGACCAGGGCACCGATGGGCTTGACCACCATGCCCTCCCCGCCGCGGCCGGTCATCTCCAGCCACCAGTCGGTGCCCGCCGACACCGACTCGGGGTCACCGGTGTCGACGTACAGCCTCCGGGTGGTCTGGAGCAGGCCGCTGCCGTCGTGCTCGACGAGCCGGTCGATGAGGGCGAGCTGCTCGTCGTGCGGCAGCGCGGCCAGGCTACGGCCCTGGGCGGCCAGGAGCTGGAACGGAGCCAGGCGGACGCCGTCCAGGCCGTCGGTGGGCCAGCAGTACCGGCGGTAGGCGGCCGTGAACGCGGCGGCGTCGGTGGACCTGGCACGCTGGCGGTCGAGGAGGTCCCCGACCTCGACGCCACGCGCCGCGGCGCCCTCCAGTGCTGCCAGCGCGCCCGGGAACACCGCGCCGGAGGCGGCGCCCACGGCGGCGTACTGGGAGCGCAGCAGCCCGGAGGCCTTGAGGGACCACGGCATCAGCTCGGCGTCCAGCAGCAGCCAGTCGGTGGCCAGTTCGTCCCACAGGCCGGCCTCGCCGATCGCGGTGCGCAGCCGGTCGAGGACCGCCTCCGAGACGCTCGCGTCGTCGAGGAACGGGCGGCCGGTGCGGGTGTAGAGGGAGCCGGTGGGCCCGTCCACCCCGAAGCGGGCCCGGGCCGCCTCCGCATCGCGGCAGACCAGGACCACCGCCCGCGAACCCATGTGCTTCTCCTCGCACACCACCCGCGCCACGCCGTCCGCCGCGTACTGCGCGAACGCCTCCTTCGGGTGCTCCAGGTAGCCGTCCACCCCCGAGGTGGCGGTCGGTGCCATGGTCGGCGGGAGGTACGGCAGCAGCCGGGGGTCGGTCGCGAAGCGGCTCATGACCTCCAGGGCGGCCGCTGCGTTCTCCTCGCGCACGGTGATCCGCCCGGCGTGCCGGGTCTCCACCACCCGGCGTCCGTGCACGTCGGCCAGGTCCAGCGGCCGGCCGTCGTGTCCGCCGGGCGCCTCGGTGCGCAGCGGCTTGGCCGGCTCGTACCAGACCCGCTCGGCCGGTACGTCGACCAGTTCGCGCTCGGGCCAGCGCAGCGCGGTGAGCTTGCCGCCGAAGACGGCGCCGGTGTCCAGGCAGATGGTGTTGTTGAGCCAGGTTGCCTCGGGGACCGGGGTGTGCCCGTAGACGACGGCGGCGCGGCCCCGGTAGTCCTCGGCCCACGGGTAGCGCACCGGCAGCCCGAACTCGTCGGTCTCGCCGGTGGTGTCGCCGTAGAGGGCGTGCGAGCGGACCCGGCCGGAGGTGCGGCCGTGGTACTTCTCCGGCAGACCGGCGTGGCAGACCACGAGCCGGCCGCCGTCGAGGACGTAGTGGCTGACCAGGCCGTCGATGAACTCCCGCACCTCGGCGCGGAACTCCTCGCTCTCGCCGTCCATCTGCTCGACGGTCTCGGCGAGACCGTGGGTGTGCTGGACCTTGCGGCCCTTGAGGTGGCGGCCGTACTTGTTCTCGTGGTTGCCGGGCACGCACAGGGCGTTGCCCGACTTCACCATCGACATCACGCGGCGCAGTACCCCGGGGCTGTCCGGGCCTCGGTCGACGAGGTCGCCGACGAAGACGGCGGTGCGGCCCTCGGGGTGGACGCCGTCGGTGTAGCCCAGCTTGCCGAGCAGGGTCTCCAGTTCGGCGGCGCAGCCGTGGATGTCGCCGATGATGTCGAAGGGGCCGGTGAGGTGGGTGAGGTCGTTGTACCGCTTCTCGGTGACGACGGTGGCCTGCTCGACCTGTTCCGTGCCGCGCAGGACGTGCACCTTGCGGAAGCCCTCGCGTTCCAGGTGGCGCAGGGAGCGGCGGAGTTCGCGGGTGTGGCGCTGGATGACCCGGCGGGGCATGTCGGCCCGGTCGGTGCGGGTGGCGTTGCGCTCGGCGCACACCTCCTCGGGCACGTCGAGGACGATGGCGATGGGCAGCACGTCGTGCTTCCTGGCCAGGTCGATCAGCTGACGCCGGGCGTCCTGCTGCACGTTGGTCGCGTCGACGACGGTGCGGCGGCCGGCGGCGAGCCGCTTGCCGGCGATGTAGTGCAGGACGTCGAAGGCGTCCCGGCTCGCGCTCTGGTCGTTCTCGTCGTCGGCCACCAGACCCCGGCAGAAGTCGGAGGAGATGACCTCGGTGGGCTTGAAGTGTCGCCGCGCGAAGGTGGACTTGCCGGAGCCGGAGGCGCCGATCAGGACGACGAGGGAGAGGTCGGTGACGGGCAGGGCGCGGGCCCGCACGGTGGTGTCGGTGGCGCTCATGCGGCCTTCGCCCCCTTCTCGTTCTCGTTCGCGGTCTTCGGGTCGTTCGTGGCCAGGGTGAACACGGCCATCTGGGTGGGCGGGCCCACCTCGGGGTCGTCGGGGCCGACGGGGCGGTACTCCACGCCGTACCCGTGCCGTTCGGCGACCGCCTCCGCCCAGCCGCGGAACTCCTCGCGGGTCCACTCGAAGCGGTGGTCGCGGTGGCGGACGTGGCCGGCCGGGAGGGTCTCCCAGCGCACGTTGTACTCGACGTTGGGCGTGGTGACGACGACGGTGCGGGGGCGGGCCGAACCGAAGACGGCGTACTCCAGGGCCGGCAGCCTGGGCACGTCGAGGTGCTCGATCACCTCGCTGAGCACGGCGGCGTCGTAGCCCCCCAGCCGCTTGTCGGTGTAGGCGAGGGAACCCTGGAAGAGGTTCACGCGCGCGGCCTGCCGCTCGCCCATGCGGTCCAGCTTGAGGCGTCGGGACGCGATGGTGAGCGCGCGCACCGACACGTCCACGCCGACGATCTCGGTGAACCGCGGCTCCTTGAGGAGTTCCCGCACCAGGTGCCCCTCGCCGCAGCCGAGGTCGAGGACGCGGGCGGCGGCGTTGTCCCGGAGGGCGGTGAGGATCGCCTCGCGGCGGTGCACGGCCAGCGGCGTGGGCTTCTCCTCCTGCTCGGCCTCCGCCCCGACCGCGTTGTCGATCTCCTCGACGTCGCTGTCGTCGGTCTCGGCCAGCCGGATCAGCTCCAGCCGGTCCATCGCCTCGCGGGTCAGCGACCAGCGGCGGGACAGGTAGCGGCTGGTGATCAGCTTCTGCTCCGGGTGGCCGGGCAGCCAGCCCTCGCCGGCCCGCAGCAGCTTGTCGACCTCGTCGGGAGAGACCCAGTAGTGCTTGGCGTCGTCGAGTACCGGGAGGAGCACGTAGAGGTGGCGCAGGGCCTCGGCGAGGGTGCGGGCCGCGGACTCCAGTTCGAGGCGGACGTAGCGCGAGTCGCCCCACTCGGGGAACTCGGTGTCCAGCGGGACGGCCTCGACGGTGACCGCCCAGCCGAGCGGCTCGAAGAGGCGGCGTACGAGGTCGGGGCCGCCGCGGGCGGGCAGCGCCGGGACCTCGACGCGCAGCGGCAGCGGCTCGGCCGCCCGCTCGGGACGGGTCTTGCACACGCCGCGCATCGCGCTGGAGAAGACGTTGCTCAGTGCGACGGCGAGGAGTGAGGAGGCCGCGTAGGGGCGGTCGTTGACGTACTGCGCGAGGGCCGCGTCCGGGGCGCCGCCCCGGCCCTTGCCCTTGCCGCGCCTCACCAGCGCCACCGCGTCGACCTCCAGCAGCAGCGCCGCCGTGCAGCGCTGTTCCTCCGCCTCCGGGTAGAGCACGTGGGCCGTGCCGAAGGAGGTGGAGAACGCCTGCGCCTTGTCGGGATGCTTGTGCAGCAGGAAGCCGAGGTCGGTCGCGGGGCGCTCGGGAGTACCGGTGGTGGTGATGGTCAGGAACATGCGGAGGGCCTCTCCGGCCGGCGGATGCTTACGAGGTGCCGTACGTGCGAGAGCCCCCAGGGGGTTGTTCCCGGGGGCTCCGGCAGGACGACGGTCACACCATCGCACAGGGCGGGTGACCGGCGCCTTCGGTTATTCGAGGGGCGGCGTCACCGCGTCACGACAGCTGCGACTGGACCTGGGAGGAGATCAGCTCCAGGTGGTCCAGGTCGTCGAGGTCGAGGATCTGGAGGTAGATCCGCTGCGCGCCGGCCTCGGCATAGCGGCCGATCTTCTCGACGACCTCGGCCGGGGAGCCGGCCAGGCCGTTGGCCTTCAGCTCCTCGACCTCGCGGCCGATCACGGCGGCCCGGCGGGCGACATCGGCGTCGTCCTTGCCGACGCAGGCGACGAGGGCGTTGGAGTAGGTCAGCGCGTCCGCCCCGCGGCCCGCCTCCTCGGCGGCGGCCCGGACCCGGCCGAACTGGCGCTCGGTGTCCTCGACCGAGGCGAAGGGGATGTTGAACTCGTCGGCGTACCGGGCGGCCAGCCGCGGGGTGCGGGTGGCGCCGTGGCCGCCGATGAGCACGGGGACCTTCGCCTGCTCGGGCTTGGGCAGCGCGGGCGACTCGGTGAGGTCGTAGAACCTGCCGTGGAAGTCGAAGGACTTGCCGGCCTCCGTGGCCCACAGACCGGTGACGATCTCCAGCTGTTCTTCGAGGCGGGCGAACTTCTCCTTCGGGAAGGGAATGCCGTACGCCTTGTGCTCCTCCTCGAACCATCCGGCGCCCAGGCCCAGTTCGACCCGGCCGCCCGACATCTGGTCGACCTGTGCGACCTGGATGGCGAGGACGCCGGGCAGCCGGAAGGTGCCGGCGGTCATGAGGGTGCCGAGCCGGATGCGGTTGGTCTCGCGGGCGAGGCCGGCGAGGGTGATCCAGGCGTCGGTGGGTCCGGGGAGGCCGTCCACGGAACCCATGCGGAGATAGTGGTCCGAGCGGAAGAAGGCGTCGAAGCCGAGGTCCTCGGTGGCCTTCGCCACGGTGAGCAAGGTGTCGTATGTGGCCCCCTGCTGGGGCTCGGTGAAGATACGGAGATCCATGTCTCCATCCTGCCTGCTCGGCGAGGGAGCGTCGTACAGGCTCCTCCCATCGGCCCGGCGCGTTCCCGGCCCCCGGCGGGTGAATTCGCGTCAACCCCGGGCCCGGTGCGGGGCCCGGCCAGTGACCGGGCCGGACGGGGATCGTTTGCCGGGGCGGAGCCGGATCGTCCGGCGTCCGCGCCGGCCGGTGTGCGCCGGCGCGTCACCAGTGCAGGCCTCCCCGTGGGGGGCCTTGGGGCCGAGGAGGCCGTCATGTCCGAAGAGACCGTGCCGCAGCGGGGCGGGGCGGATGCCCGGCCGAACGGGCTGCTCCAGCAGATGGAGGAACTCATGGCGGCGCTGAACGCGGACCTGTCGGCGCTGGACGCCGACCTCCAGTCGGCCGGGGACCAGGGGCGGCCGGCGGGGGTGGAGGGGCGCGCCGACTGAGGCGTGCGGGGGGTGCGGTCGGTGGCTCGCGGTGTCATGGCTAGCCGGCCTCCCGCTCCGGTAACTCGGCGTCGCGATCCGCCAGTCTGCGCAGCATCTCCATGACCCGGTCCCGCGACTCGTCCGCCGCGTCGATCGCCTCCATGCACTGCCAGTACGTGGCCTCGTCGTCGGCGGCGCAGGCGATGCCGACGAGGGCGATGCCGGTCTCGCCCAGCAGGGTGCCGAGGCGCATCAGGGCCTGGCGGGCGTCGCCCAGTTCGGTGAGCTGGGCGGCGCGCAGCTCGCCCGGGGCCAGGTCGGGGGTGCGCAGCACTCCGCAGCCGCGGCCCGCCAACTCGGTCAACCCCAGTGCCTCGCCGCGCAGTTCGGGTGGTCCGGAGACCGCCAGCCGGCTGCCGATCGCCTGCGCCAGGGCCTGCACCTGCCACACCTCCGTCAGGATGTCCGGCACCTCGCCGCCGGCTGCCAGGGCGCGCCCACTCGTCACGATGAGCCGCACAGCGTCCATGCGCTGCCCCCGTCTGTTTCCGACGCGCTCATGGCGCGTCCGCCCGAACTCCGTTGTCCACTACCCAGAGTGAGGGTGTGTGGGACGAAAAGCCAGAGGAAGACGGAAATCTTCGGACAACAAATTGATTTCTGGCCGGTTCCCGACTGCGGAGAGTAATAACGGAGTGCACGGCTCCCCTCAGCCCTCCCGGTCTTTCCGCACCGGGAACCGGAGCTCGTTCCGCTCGATCTTCGCCTCCAGCGCGGCCAGCGGGTCAACGTCGAGCACCTCGCAGAACTGGAGCAGATACGCCAGCACGTCGGCGACCTCGTCCCGGACCCGGTGCGCGGTGTCCGGGTCGGTCATGACCCGGGCCGACTGCTCGGGCGTCAACCACTGGAAGATCTCGACGAGTTCGGAGGCCTCCACGCTGAGCGCGGTGACGAGGTTCTTGGGCGTGTGGTACGGCTGCCAGTGCCGCGCCGCCGCGAATTCGGCCAGCCTGCGCTGCAACGCCACGAGGTCCTGGGAAGGGTGCGGGTGATCGGTCACGTGACCAGGTCTACCACCGTGACGCCCTCCGTCCCGGCCGCCCATGTGGCATCGGCGACGGCCGCGACGAGGCGGATGTGCCCGCGGTCGCACATCCGGGCCGCCAGCCGGAGCAGTTCCGCACGCTGCCGCACGTCCAGGCCGCGGTCGAGGCCGTCGGCGAGGACGGTGAGCGTCTGCAACGCCGCGGGCACCTCGCCGGCCGGGTCGACCTCCAGCACACCGGGGCCGGTGAACAGCACCAGGGCGAGGGCGAGGTAGCGCAGCTCTCCGTAGCCGAGGCGCGCGAGGCCGGTGCGGGTGCCGTCGCCCCGGTCCAGCAGCGCGCGCACCACGCCCCCGACGACGGGCTCGGCCAGGACGTCCGCGACGGGGCCCGCGCATCCGGCGCGTACCGCCGCGACGAACTGCGCGTGCCGCCTCCCGCACTCGGCGCGGGTACGCCACAGCACGTCGGCCAGGTTGTCGCAGCCGCCGAGCAGGCGCCCGGAGCCGGTGGGCACGGGCTCCCGCATCCGGCCGGGCCGCGGATCGCAGGGGAAGACGGAACGCAGGGCGACGACCATCTGCTCGGCCGCGGCCAGCACCCTGCGCTGCCCGTCCGTCTTGCCGGCCACCCGGAGCGGCAGCAACGGGGTGCCGAGCCGGTCGTCCGGCAGCGGGGCGCGGGTCACGGGCGCGGACCCGGCCGTGTGCCAGGCCGCCTGCACGGCACGCCTGCCGGGGTCACGCAGGGCCGTCTGCAGCAGTACGACGCCGTCCGCCGTCAACCGCTCTCCCACGATGCGCAGTTCGGGTTCGGCCTGTACGGCGACGTCCAGGTGCACCGGGCCCGCGGCGCCGTCGGCCGTGCAGCCGATGCGGAAGCCGCGGCGGTGCTGGGCGTCCGGCCGGGCACGCTCGGGCACGCAGGCGACCGGGTCGGGGAACACCGCGCCGAGCTGGGCGCCGCCCCCGAGCCGCGCCAGCGCGTCGTACGCCCGGAGCGCACTGGTCTTGCCGCTGCCACTGGGCCCGGCGAGCACGGTGAGCGGCCCGAGCCGCAGTACGGCGCGCCGGTGCCCGGCGAAGGCGGACAGCCGCAGCTCCGTGATGCGGGGCCGGTCCGGGTGGGGCGGGGCGGGAGTGGCGGGCACCGTTGACGCAGTTGACACGGCCATATGCGGACCGTAGAAGTCCGGCTCATGGCGAACCGTTCCGCCCCAAGGACGTTCCTACGATCGGGGGACGGCACCGTCAGGGCCAGGGGCGCCCGTCACACCTGGGGGTTCGCAAGGCGTCCCGACGAACGCCACCGCGCGCACCCCCCGGCCCCGTCACCCCCCGGGAACCTCCGCCGCGCTCTCCATCAGCCCGTTCACCTCGGTCCCGGCCGGCGTCAGCAGGAAGACGTTGCGGTCGACGCGGTGCATGCCGCTGGCCAGGCCGAAGACGACGCCCGTGCTGAAGTCCAGTACCCGCTTGGCGACCTCGGTCTCGGCGCTGGTCAGGTCCAGCAGGACCGGAATGCCCGCCATGAGGATCTCGGCGACCTCGCGGGCGTCCGCGAACACATTGACCCGCAGAACGACGAAACGGCGACGCGTCTCCGTCTCCGCCTCCGGCATCGCCCGGTGGCCGACCGCGGACGGCCATGCGTCGCGCCCGCGCAACGGAACGACCTGGGCGAGCCCTTCCCACTGTTCATCGGTGACGTCGTGGCTGTTCACCGGCTCCCCCGATTTCACTCGCCTTCATTGCCTGCACCAGCCAATTCTTACGCCAAGTCACCCGTTCGGCCCAACAGCGACACGGTTCGCGACGCTCCGTGTCCGGTGATTGCCACCGCGGACACCGGGGTACTCAGCGACGGCCGCTCCGCACGCGCGGGCGCCGTAGCCGTGCCGACACCCGAAGGAGAGCCCATGGGTGCGCTGGACCTGCCCGAACCCGTCACGCGCGAGGGGGCGCCGCCGCCGGTCGACACCGTCTCGCTCCAAGCCGCCCTGCGCGAGCGGGTCGACGGTGAGGTCCGCTTCGACGCCGGGAGCCGGGCAGCGTACTCCACGGACGCCTCGAACTTCCGGCAGACGCCCATCGGTGTGGTCGTCCCGCGCACCCCCGAGGCCGGCGCCGAGGCGGTGGCCGTGGCGCGGGAGTTCGGTGCGCCGGTGCTGTCGCGGGGCGGCGGGACGAGCCTGGCCGGACAGTGCACCAACGCGGGTGTGGTGCTCGACTGGTCGAAGTACTGCACGCGCGTGGAGTCGGTGGACACCGATGCCCGCACCTGCGTCGTGCAGCCGGGGATCGTACTGGACGACCTGAACCGGCAGCTCGCGCCGCACGGCCTGCGCTACGGGCCCGAGCCCGCCACCCACGCCAACTGCACCATCGGCGGCATGATCGGCAACAACTCCTGCGGCGCCACCGCACAGGCGCACGGCAAGGTCGTCGACAACATCGCCCGCCTGGAGGTGCTGCTCTACGACGGGACCCGCTTCTGGTGCGGCGAGACGAGCGACGAGGAGTACGCCGAGATCGAGCGCCAGGGCGACCTGCGGGCGACCGTCTACCGGCGGCTGCGTGCCCTGCGCGACACCTACGGGGACGAGATCCGCCGCCGGTTCCCGGACGTCCCGCGCCGGGTCTCCGGCTACAACCTGGACTCACTGCTGCCGGAGTACGGCTTCGACGTCGCCGGGCTGCTGGTGGGCAGCGAGTCGACGCTGGTCACCGTCCTGCGGGCGGAGCTGGAACTGGTGCCGGTGGTGAAGGAACGGGTGCTGGTGGTCCTCGGGTTCGACGTCATCGACAAGGCCGCCGACGCCGTGCCCGACATCCTGCCGCACGAGCCGATCGCGCTGGAGGGCGTGGACGCACGGCTGGTCCGCGACGAGCGGATCAAACACCTCAACGAGAAGGCACTCGCCGAGCTGCCCGACGGGAACGCCTACCTGATGGCGCAGTTCGGCGGCGACACCGTCGAGGAGGCGGGCGCGCGGGCCCACCGGATGCTGGAGGCGGTGCACCGCTCCGAGCACGACGCGGACTGCGCCTTCATGGACGACCCGGCACACGAACAGGATCTGTGGCAGGTCCGCGAGGCCGGTCTCGGCGCCACCGCGCACATCCCGGGCAAGCCCGACACCTTCGAGGGCTGGGAGGACTCGGCGGTCGCCCCGGAGAAGCTGGGCGACTACCTGCGGCGGCTGCGCGCGCTGTTCGAGGAGTTCGGCTATCTGAGCGACACCGGCCCCAGCCTGTACGGCCACTTCGGGCAGGGCTGCGTGCACACCCGGATCCCCTTCGACCTGTACACCGCGGGCGGGGTGGCGACGTACCGGAGGTTCATGGAGCGGGCGGCCGACCTCGTCGTCGAGTTCGGCGGGTCGCTGTCCGGTGAGCACGGGGACGGGCAGAGCCGGGGCGAGCTGCTGCCGCGCATGTTCGGGGAGGAGCTGGTGGGGGCGTTCGGGCGGCTGAAGACCGTCTTCGATCCGCTGGACCGGATGAACCCGGGGAAGGTCGTCGCGCCGTACGGGCTGGACGAGAACCTGCGACTGGGCGGTGACTGGGCCCCGTACGAGCCCCGCGACCTGCGCTTCCGGTTCCCGCACGACGGCGGGTCGTTCTCCCAGGCGGCCAATCGGTGCGTGGGCGTCGGAAAGTGCCGGCAGCACACCAGTGACGGCACGGTGATGTGTCCGTCCTACCAGGTGACGCGGGAGGAGGAGCACTCCACCCGGGGCCGGGCCAGGCTGCTGTTCGAGATGCTCGACGGGCACGGGGACGGCGCGATCCGGGACGGCTGGCGCTCGGAGGCGGTCAAGGACGCCCTCGATCTCTGCCTGGCCTGCAAGGGATGCAAGAAGGACTGTCCGGCGGACGTGGACATGGCCACGTACAAGGCGGAGTTCCTGTCCCACCACTACGAGGGGCGGCCGTGGCGCAGGCCGCGCTCCGACTGGTCGATGGGCTGGCTGCCCGCGCTCGCCCAGGTCGTGGGGCGCACCCGCCTCGCGCCGGTGGTCAACGCGTTCACGCACGCTCCGCTGCTGTCGCGGGCCGCCGCGGCCGTCGCGGGGGTGGCGGACCGTGAGGTGCCGCTGTTCGCGGAACAGACCTTCGAGCAGTGGTTCGCCCGCCACGAGCCGCACGGCGACGGGCGGCGCGGGACCGTGCTGCTGTGGCCGGACACCTTCACCAACCATTTCCATCCGCACATCGGGCGGGCGGCGGTACGGGTGCTGGAGCACGCCGGCTGGCGGGTGGAACTGCCGTCCGAGCCGCTGTGCTGCGGTCTCACCTGGATCTCCACCGGGCAGCTCGGGACGGCGGAGAAGGTCCTGACCCGCACCGTGCGCAGCCTCGCCGCGCATGTGCGGGCGGGCGGCCTGGTGGTGGCGCTGGAGCCGAGCTGCACGGCCGTGTTCCGGGCGGACGCGGGGGAGATGTTCCCCGGGGACCAGGACGTGCGCCGGCTGGGCGAGCAGACGGTGACGCTGTCGGAACTGCTCACCGAGCACTCCCCCGGCTACGAGCCACCGCGGGTGCCCGACCGGTCCGCGCGGGCGCTGGCCCAGGTGCACTGCCACCAGCACGCGATCATGGGCTGGGAGGCCGACCGGGAACTGCTGCGCCGGGCCGGGGTGGACGCCGAGCGGCTGGACTCCGGCTGCTGCGGGCTGGCCGGCAACTTCGGCTTCGAGCGCGGCCACCTGGACGTCAGCGAGGCCTGCGCGGAGCGGGTGCTGCTGCCGCGGCTGCGGGAGGAGGACGAGGCGACCGTCGTGCTCGCCGACGGCTTCAGCTGCCGGACGCAGATCCACGAGTTCGACAGCGGCGGCCACGAGGGCGTGCACCTGGCGGAGCTGCTGGCCTCGGCGCTCCCCGGCGCCGCGGGCGACACGGACGTCCCCGGCAGCGCGTACGGCACGGCGCCGGGCGCCCGGCCGGTGGCCCCGGGGCGCCGGGCCAAGGCCCTGGCCCTCGCGGGCACGGGACTGGCCGCCGCCGGCGCGGCGGCGGCACTGGCGCGAGGCCTGCACCGCCGCTGAGCCCGCACACGCCGGGGAGCGGGCACCCGGCCGCGAGGGTTCAGGCAGCCTGGTCCTGCCGGCTGGCCAGCGCCCAGATCACGAACACGTCGATCGCCATCATGATCACGGCCCAGACGGGTGCGTACGGCAGGAAGAGGAACTGGGCGACCAGGCTCAGCGAGGCCAGGAAGATGCCCGCGAAGCGCGCCCAGGCCATGCCCTTGAGCAGGCCGAAGCCGGTGACGAGCACGACCGCGCCCAGGATGACGTGGATGATGCCCCAGCCGGTGAGGCTGAACTCGTAGACGTAGCTGCCGACGCGGGCGTAGACGTCGTCCTCGGCGATGGCCGCGATGCCCTGCAGGACGGCGAGAGCGCCGTTCAGCAACATCAGTACGCCCGCGAAGACGACGCCGCCGGTCACCCAGCCGCTGGTGCGGTCCGCCGGCCGCGGGGCCCCGGCGCCGTGCGTCGGCCTGCCGGGAGAAGGTGCGGCGTGCTGGCTCATGAGCGGAGTCCTTTCCGTTGTCCCCCGTACGGGCCTGCCCCCACCGGCGCCCCGGGGCGCCGACAGGTCACTCCGAGCCTGCGGCCACCCGACCCCCGCGGCCAGACGGGTCCGCCGCACGGGTGAACCGGGTTCGACCGCGTGCCGCGCTGCCCGGTCCCCGGAACGGAAGCGTGCGCGTGCGGCCCTCCCCCGCCTCGCGTTTACTGAAGCGCACATGCGAACGCGCGCGACGGACCGTCGGACCAGGAGGGCCCGTGACGACTCAGCCCGGGCCGGCGAACGCGGTGCCGGCCCGGGCCGAGCAGTCACTGCGGCGCACCCTGCTCAGCCCTGGCTATCCGCGGCTGCTGCTGCTGTGCGTACTGCTGGGCGTTCCCATCGCGCTGGCCTGCTTCTTCTTCGTCGGTCTCCAGCACCAGTTCCAGCACTGGGTGTGGACGTCGCTGCCCGAGGCCGCCGGGTACGACGCCCCGCCCTGGTGGTGGCCGCTGCCCGCGCTGGTGCTCGCCGGGCTGGTCCTGGCGCCGATCGTGACCCGGATGCCGGGCGGCGGCGGCCATCTGCCGGTGAACGGGCTGGGCGGCGCGCCCGTCGGCCCCCGCGCGCTGCCGGGCGCCGTCCTGGCGGCGCTCGCCACGCTGCCGCTCGGCGTGGTGCTGGGCCCCGAGGCACCGCTGATGGCCGTCGGCAGCGGGCTCGCCCTGCTGGCGGTGCGGCGGGCGGGGGCCGCGGGGGACCCGAGGGCGAGCGCGATCCTGGCCACGGCCGGCTCCACCGCCGCGATCTCCACCATCCTCGGTGGGCCGGTGGCCGCGGCCGTCCTGCTCATCGAGGGGGCGGGGCTCGGTGGCGCCCAGCTGGTCGCCCTGCTGCTGCCCTGTCTGCTGGCCAGCGCGGCGGGCGCCCTGGTCTTCACGGGGTTCGGTCAGTGGACCGGCCTGAAGATCGGCGCGCTGGCCCTGCACGACGTGCCGCCGGGCGCCAACCCGGACGCGGGCGACTTCCTGTGGGGCGTCCCGACGGCGGCGCTGATCGCGGTGCTGATCACGCTGGCCCGCGAGCTGGGCCACCGGACCGTCTCCTGGACGCGGCACCGCACGGCCCTGCGCACCGTCGCCTGCGCCACGGCGGTCGGCGTCTGCCTCGCCGCGTACGCCCTGATCACCGGCCGTTCCCCGGCGGAGGCGGCGCTGTCCGGTCAGGCGACCCTCGCCCAGCTCGCCGCGCACCCGCACGCCTGGTCCGTGGGCGCGCTGGTCGCGCTCGTCGCCTGCAAGGGGCTGGCCTGGGGCATCGCGCTGGGCAGTCTGCGCGGCGGCCCGATCTTCCCGGCCGTACTACTGGGCACGGCGACGGCCATGGCCTGCTCCGGCCTGCCCGGCTTCGGCGCGACCCCGGCCCTCGCCCTCGGCGTCTCCGCCGCGGCGGCCGCGGTGACCGGGCTGCCGCTGGCCAGCGCGGTGCTGGCGGTGCTGCTGGTGGGCGGGGACGCGTACGACCAGATGCCGCTGATCGTCACCGCGTCGGTGGTCGCCTTCGCCGTCACCCAACTGGTACGCCGATCAGAACCGGGAGCGGAAGCGGAACCGCCGGAAGCGGCGCCGGAGACGGCACGGTGACGGAGCGCCGGGCCACCACCACGGGGACGGGCGGCGCCCGACCGCGTGCCGCCTGGCGCACGGCCCGGCCCTGGCTCGCGCGGGCCGGCATCGCGGCGGGCACGGTCGCGGCCTACTTCCTCCTCCCCCTCGACCACCTGGGCCCGCGGCGTCCCGTACTGAGCTGGCTGCTGTTCGCCCTGGTGCTGACCTTCGTGGCCGCGATGCTGCTCCGCCAGATCCGTCATGTCCTCGTCGACCGCCCGGAGACCCGGCCCGGTGTGGTCATCCCCCTGCTGATCATCCTGTCCGTACACGTCTTCTCGGCCACGTACTACGCCCTCGCCAAGCAGCCGGGCGAGTTCACCGGCCTGCGCACCCGCGTCGACGCGCTGTACTTCACCGTGGTCACGCTCGCCACCGTCGGCTACGGGGACATCACACCGCGGGGCCAGGCCGCCCGGGTCGTGACCGTTCTGCAGATCGCCTACAGCTTCGTGTTCCTCACCGCCGCCGCGACCGCGCTGACCACACGGGCACGCGACATGGTGGTCCGGCGGACCGAACGGGACCGGCCCGGCTGACGGCGGACGAAGGCGCGGTGCCGGCGGCTGTTTCCGCAGCACCGAGGCCTGTTCGCCGGACCGGCCGGCCCGGAGGCCCGCTTGTCACCACCCCGGTGGGAGCACTACTGTCGCCACGCCTTGGTGAACGGGAAATCCGGTGTGATGCCGGTGCGGCCCTCGCCACTGTGAATCGGGAAGTCCGGCTCCGGCCCTCGCGGGCAGCCACTGGATCGTAGCGATCCGGGAAGGCGGAGCGCGGGCGGTGGTACCCGTAAGCCAGGAGACCGGCCAAGGCGCGTCGTCCATCCACGAGGTGCTGGAGAGGGTCTGCTGAGCCATGCACATAGCCGAGGGCTTTCTGCCACCGGCGCACGCGATCGCCTGGGGTGTCGCGTCCGCGCCGTTCGTCGTCCACGGAGTACGGTCACTCACCCGTGAGGTCAGGGAGCACCCGGAGAGCACCTTGCTCCTCGGCGCCTCCGGAGCCTTCACGTTCGTTCTGTCGGCCCTGAAACTGCCGTCCGTCACCGGCAGTTGCTCGCACCCGACCGGAACCGGTCTGGGTGCCATTCTCTTCCGTCCGCCGATCATGGCGGTGCTGGGCACCATCACCCTGCTCTTCCAGGCGCTGCTGCTGGCGCACGGCGGGCTGACCACGCTCGGCGCCAACGTCTTCTCGATGGCGATCGTGGGCCCCTGGGCCGGGTACGGCGTCTACCGGCTGCTGCGCCGCTACGACGTGCCGCTGATGGTCACGGTCTTCTTCGGGGCGTTCGTCGCCGACCTGTCGACCTACTGCGTCACCAGTGTGCAGCTGGCGCTGGCGTTCCCGGACCCGAGCAGCGGGTTCCTGGGCGCGCTCGGCAAGTTCGGGTCCATCTTCGCCGTCACGCAGATCCCGCTCGCGGTGAGCGAGGGCCTGCTCACGGTCATCGTGATGCGGCTGCTGGTGCAGTCCAGCAAGGGCGAACTCACCCGACTGGGCGTGCTGTTGACGGGGACCCGGACGGAGAGGCAGGCGGTGGCCCGATGAGCCGCAACGCGAAGATCAACGCCCTGCTGCTGCTCGCCGTGGCCGCGCTCGCGGTGCTACCGCTGGTGCTGGGGCTCGGCGACCACAAGGAGGAGCCGTTCGCCGGTGCCGACGCCGAGGCGGAGACGGCGATCACGGAGATCGAGCCGGATTACGAGCCGTGGTTCTCGCCGCTGTACGAGCCGCCGTCCGGGGAGATCGAGTCGGCGCTGTTCGCCGTGCAGGCCGCGATCGGCGCGGGTGTGCTGGCCTACTACTTCGGGCTGCGCCGGGGCCGGCGGCAGGGCGAGGAGCGGACGGCGGCGGCACTGCGGGACGCTCCCGAAGGGGACTGAGTGCTGCCGATCGACGCGGCGGCGCACAGCAGTCGCTGGCGCCGCCGCCATCCCGTGGACAAGGCCGTGCTCGGGCTGGGGCTGACCGTCCTCGCGATCTCGCTGCCGCCGTGGCCCGGCGCGGCGCTGGTGCTGGTGACGGCGCTCGCCGTGCTGCTCGGCCCGGCGGGTGTGCCCGGGCGCCGGCTGTGGCGGGCGTACCGCGTGCCGTTGGGCTTCTGCGTGACCGGGGCGCTGCCGCTCCTGGTGCAGGTCGGGGGCCCGGACGGGTTCCTGACAGCGGCGGACGGCGGCCCGGCGCGCGCCGGTGAGCTGCTGCTGCGCACCTCGGCGGCCTCCCTCGGGGTGCTGCTCTTCGCGTTCACCACGCCGATGTCCGACCTGCTGCCCCGCCTGGTGCGGGCCGGGGTGCCCGCGCCGGTGGTCGACGTGGCGCTGGTGACGTACCGCATGAGCTTCCTGCTGCTGGACTCCGTGCGCCGGGTGCGGGAGGCGCAGGCCGCGCGGCTGGGCCACACCACCCGGGCCGCCGCCTGGCGGTCGCTCGGCGGGCTCGGCGCCACGGCGTTCGTGCGGGCCTTCGACCGGGCGGCGCGGCTCCAGTCGGGTCTCGCCGGGCGCGGCTACGACGGCACCCTGCGCGTCCTGGTGCCCGAGGCCCGCGTCTCCGCGCCCTTCACGGCGGCGAGCGTCGCGCTGCTGGCGGCGCTGGTCGCCCTCACCCTCGTACTGGAAAGGCCGCTGTCGTGAGCGAGTTGACGGAGTCACCGGCACTGGTCGCCCTGCGGGGCGCGTCCTTCGCGTACGAGGAGGGCCCGGCCGTGCTCACCGGCCTGGATTTCGCGGTGCGCGAGGGGCGTGCGCTCGCGCTGCTGGGCCGCAACGGCAGCGGCAAGACCACGCTGATGCGGCTGCTCAGCGGCGGACTCAGGCCGCACGCGGGGACGTTGGCGGTCGACGGGGAGCCGGTGACGTACGACCGCAAGGGGCTGACCCGGCTGCGGACCACGGTGCAACTGGTGGTGCAGGACCCGGACGACCAGCTGTTCGCGGCGTCGGTGTCGCAGGACGTGTCCTTCGGGCCGCTGAACCTGGGCCTGTCCGACGCGGAGGTCCGCTCCCGGGTCGAGGAGTCGCTCGCCGCGCTGGACATCGCCGCACTCGCCGACCGGCCCACCCACCTGCTCTCCTACGGGCAGCGCAAGCGGACCGCGATCGCCGGGGCCGTCGCGATGCGACCCCGGGTGCTGATCCTCGACGAGCCGACCGCCGGGCTCGATCCGGACGGCCAGGAGCGGCTGCTCGCCACCCTGGACCGGCTCCGCGCGGGCGGCACCACCGTGGTGATGGCCACCCACGACGTGGACCTCGCCCTGCGCTGGTCCGACGACGCCGCCCTGCTCACCCCGGCCGGCGTGCACACCGGTCCGACGGCCCCGACGCTGGCCCGCGCCGAGCTGCTGCGGCAGGCCGGGCTGCGTCTGCCGTGGGGCGTCGCGGCGGCCCGGCTGCTGCGCGCGCAGGGCCTGTTGACGGACTCGGCGGCGGGCCCCCGTACTGCGGAGGAGCTGGCCGCCCTGACCGACTGACGGTGGGGGCCGGGGTGCCGGGCGGGCGGCTCGGACTCAGCGCGCCGAGTCGCTGTACTCCGCGCTCCGGGCCGCCTCGGCCGTCTTCTCCTCGGGCTGCTGCCGGGTACCGCGGCGGCCGGGGAGGACGGCGAGGACGATCAGGGTGCCGGCGGCCATGATGATCCCGCCGACGAGGCTGGTCGTGGCGACGCCGTGGGCGAAGGACTGGTTCACGGCGTCGGCCAGGGCCTGCGCCTGCTGGGGTCCGGCGGCGGGGTCCGTCGCGAGGCGCTCGGCGACGGCCAGCCCGCCGCCCACGGAGTCCTGGGCGGTGTCCAGCGCGGCGGCCGGGAGCCGGTTGCCCACCAGGTCGGCGAGTTCGTCCCGGTAGGCGGTGCCGAGCAGGGAGCCCAGCACGGCGATGCCGAGCGAGCCGCCGAGTTCCAGCGCGGTGTCGTTGGCGCCGCCGCCGACGCCCAGCTCGCTCTCCGGGAAGGAGCCCATGATGGTGTCGGTGGCCGGGGACACGCTCAGCCCGATCGCGAGGCCGAGCAGCAGCATCGGGGCCAGGAAGTCGGCGTACGTCGAGTCCTTCTCGATGAGGACCAGGAGGAAGACGCCGACGGTGCCGATCACCATGCCGGACCCCACCATCGCCTTCACGCCCAGCTTCGGGGTCAGCTTCCCGGTCGCCGCGGCGCCGACGAACACGGCCCCGGCCAGCGGCAGCAGGCGCACGCCGGTCTCCAGGGCCCCGTAGCCGAGCACGAACTGCAGGAACTGCGTGGCGTAGTAGATGGCGCCGTAGGTGCCGAAGAAGAAGAACAGCACCGCCAGCATCGAGCCGCTGAAGGGCCGCAGCAGGAACCTGCGCACGTCCAGCATGGGGTGCGGGTGGCGCAGCTCCCACCACACGAAGGCCACCAGGCCGAGGCCCGCGGCGACGGCCGCGGCGACCGGGCCGGCGCCCCAGCCGAAGTGCGGGCCCTCGATGGACGCGTAGACCAGGCTGCCGACGGAGACGATGGAGAGCAGGCCGCCGACGTAGTCGATCCGGCCCATGCCGGCCGCCTTGGACGGCGGTACGAGGATCAGCGCGCCCACAACGGCGGCGACCGCGATGGGGACGTTGACCAGGAAGGTGGAGCCCCAGGCGTGGTCCTCCAGGAGCCACCCGGCGACCAGCGGGCCGACGGCGATGGCGAGGCCGGAGGTGGCGGTCCAGGCCGTGATGGCGCGGACCCGCTCCCCCTTCGGGAAGACCGCGACCAGCAGGGACAGCGTGGCCGGCATGACGACGGCGGCGCCGACGCCCATGATCGCCCGGGCCGCGATGACCAGCCCGGTCTCGTCCACCAGACTGCCCATCACCGAACCGCCGGCGAAGATCACCAGGCCGGTGATCAGCGCACCTCGACGGCTGTACTTGTCGCCGATCGAGCCCAGCACCAGCATCAACGCGGCGTACGGGACGGTGTAGCCGTCGATGACCCACTGAAGGTCGCTGCTGCTCAGGCCCAGGTCGGCCGTCATGTCCGGCGCGGCCACGATCAGGGACGTGTTGGCCATGACGACGATCAGCAGGCTCAGGCACAGCACGAGGAGTGCCCACCAGCGCCGTTCGTAGGGCCCGGTCATCTTCTCGACGGGTGTGGTGGCTAGGAGGGGCATGGGGGCTCCCGGGAAAAGAGGGCAAGCGAGCGAGGGGCAAGTTAATTGCCCATCGATGTGCAGATCAGTGGCAGAGTAGTTTGTTGCACAGCGACGTGCAAATACCGGCCTTCCCGATGCCCGTTCCCGAGGCCCCTTCCGATCGAGGTACCGACGTGACCACCACACGCGCCCGCATCCTGCGAGCGGCCGAGCGGGAACTGGGCCGCGACCCCGACCGCAGCCTCACGGAGATCGCGGCGGCCGCCGGCGTGGCGCGCCGCACCCTCTACGGTCACTTCACCGGCCGGGACGCGCTGGTCGGAGGGCTCGTCGAGGAGGCCGCGGAGGCGGTACTGCGCGCGATCGGCGGGTCGGACGCGCCGGCCCCGGACGACGATCCCGCCGTGGCCCTGGCCTGGTTCGTCCTCGGCCTGTGGCCGATCGGCGACCGCTACGGCACGCTCATCGCCCTCGCCCGCCACCGTGGCCTCGGGCCGGAAGGGGTGAGCGCGATCCTCGCCCCGGCCCGTGACAGGCTCGCCGGCATCCTCGCCCGCGGCCGGGGAGCGGGCGTCTTCCACACCGCCGTGCCGCCCGGTGTACTCGGCGCGGCACTGGAGGCGCACCTGCTGGCGCTTCTGGGCTGCGCGCGTCGCGGGGTCTGGGACGACGACGGCACGGGCGCCGCCGTGGCCGCGCTGATCGTCGCGGGGGTGGGCGCCGACACCGCGTCAAGGGCGGTGCGCGCGCTGCGCGGTGAGGGGTGACGGGTGCGGGGCGGGGCCTACCCGCGGTACAGGGGTTGGGCCTCCCCGCCGTACCGGGGTGAGGGGTACGCGGGCGAACCCGCAGTACAGGGACGGGGAGCACGCGGGCGAACCCGCAGTACAGGGTTGAGGGGTGCACGGGCGAACCGGCAAACCCGCCGGGTCACGCGGCGGGCGAAGCTGCCCTACGGGGATACGGGCGGCGGCCCCTACGGGGACACGGGCCGCGGCTCACTCGTCCGCGACGCCCTCCACCGTCACCGTCGGGGCCACGTCCTCGACCACCGCCCGGGCCCGCTCCTCCGGTACGCCCGCCGCGATGAGCTGGGCGGCCGCGACGCGGGTGCCGTCGTCCTCCAGCGCGCCGGTGTTGACCTGCTCCAGCAGCGCGACCGTCATCGCCTCCAGGCCGGCACTCAGCACGGCGGGCGGCAGGTGGCCGGGGAAGACTCCGTCCCGCTGCCCCCGCTCCAGGATGGCGGTGACCTCGGCGCGGGCGGGGGCCAGGATCTCGGCCACGCGCTCGACGCCCAGGTCGTGCCGGGCCAGCGCCAGCAGCATCCGGTAGCGGTCGCCCACGGGCCACATCAGCAGCACGAAGTGCGCGAGCGCGCGCTCGGCCGGCTCGGCGGGCCCGACCCGCTCCGCCCCGGCGGCCATCGCGCTCCGCAGCACCTCGGACGCCTCCTCGGCGAGGGCCTCCAGCAGCGCCGCGCGCCCCGGGAAGTGGCCGAAGAGGGTCCGCCGTACGACACCGGCGGCTCGGGCCAGTTCCTCGAGCGTGGTGTCCGGGTTCCGCCCCAGTTCCCGGCGGGCGGTGGCCAGGATGCGCGCCCGGTTGGACCGCGCGTTGCGTCGCTGCGGCTCACGGGCAACGGGCTTGGTCACGGGGAACCTCTGGGGCGGGAACGGTCGGGCTGCGGGGGCGTCCATTCTGGCACGGGGGCCTCGGCCCGGCCCGGCCGGTGGCGCGCCCTCCCCGCGCCGGAACGACACTCTCGTAGTCGACCCTCTCGTGGCCGAGTCGACCGCGACCGCGCGGTCGGCGGCTCCGCGACCGGTCGGCCGCGCCCGGGTCACCCGCGCCCGGCCCGGTCCGCACCCCCGGCCGTCCGCCGTGCGGCGGCGAGCGCGGCGAGCACCGTCCCCACCGCCACGACCAGCAGCCCGCGCAGCCACACCTCGGCCTCGATCTGCGTGGCGAGCGCCACGCAGGACAGGGCGCCCAGCACGGGGAGCACGGTCGGGGCCCGGAAGTGGTCGGCCTCGCCCGGGTCGCGGCGCAGCACGAGTACGGCCGTGTTGACCATGAGGAAGACCACGAGCAGCAGCAGAACCAGGGTGGACGCCAGGGTGGCGACACTGCCGGTGAGCGCCAGGAGCATCGACAGCAGGGTCGTGACCGCGATCGCGGCCCACGGCGTACGGCGGCCGGGCAGCACCTTGGCCAGCGCGGCGGGCAGCAGTCCGTCCCGGGCCATGCCGTAGGCCAGGCGGGAGGACATGATGCCGGTGAGCAGCGCGCCGTTCGCCACGGCGACGAGCGCGATGGCGCTGAACAGCCGGGTCGGGACGCCGCCCGCCGCCTCGACGACCTCCAGCAGCGGCCCGCTCGACTCGGCCAGCCGGGCCGTCGGCACCGCCACTGACGCGGCGACCCCCACCAGCACGTACACGGCGCCCGCGGTGGCGAGGGCACCGAACAGGGCGCGCGGGTAGGAGCGCCGGGGGTCGCGGGTCTCCTCGGCGACGTTCACGGACGTCTCGAACCCGACGAAGGAGTAGTACGCCAGTACCGACCCGCTCAGTACGGCCGCCGCGGCCCCCTTCTCCGGCGTACCGAGCCGGCCCAGTCGCGCCACGTCGCCGTCGCCGCGCAGCAGCAGCCAGACGCCGAGGGCGACGATGACGAGGAGACCGGCGACCTCGACGACGGTGGCGGCGACGTTGGCGCGGGTCGACTCCTTGATGCCCCGCGCGTTGACCAGCGCGAGCAGGGCGAGGAACAGTACGGCGACCAGCCCGACCGGCAGGGTCACGAAGCCGGAGAGGTAGTCGCCCCCGAAGCCGCGGGCGAGCGCGGCCACGGACACGATGCCGGCGGCGAGCATGCAGAAGCCCGCGACGAAGCCGGCGAACGGCCCGAAGGCGCGGGTGGCGTAGTGGGAGGCGCCGCCCGCCCGCGGGTACTTCGTGGCCAGCTCGGCGTACGAGGCGGCGGTCAGCATCGCCAGCAGCAGCGCGACGACCAGCGGCACCCAGACCGCTCCCCCGGCGTCGGCGGCCACCTGCCCCACCAGCACGTAGACCCCGGCGCCGAGCACGTCGCCCAGGATGAAGAAGTACAGCAACGGGGTGGTCAGCGCGCGCTTGAGCGCCGGGCTGTCCTGCGCGTCCGCGGGCCGTTGCTTTCCGAGTCTCACCATGGCGCCCCAGGTTTCCCGCAGGACGAGAAGCACGCCATGGTCTTGCCGCTCACCGCGCCGGGAAAGCGCTCGGGTGGGTGGCATGTGCCACCCACCCGATGCGTCGACGCGCCCTCAGCTCTGCGGACGGCTGCCGTGGTTCGCGCCGTTCTTGCGGCGGGCCTTCTTCTTACGACGTCGCTTCGAGGACATCGAACTCTCCTCTCCCTCTACTTTTACGTACTATCCACCGGATTGTCGCCGCGATGGATCACAGGGCCCCTTTCCCGTCGACGCGGCGGCAAACTCCCCGGCGTGAAATGCACACGGGTGGCTCACGTCACGGCTGTGGGGCCGGGGCGCCCACCGGGACCGGGCGGGCCCGTGGACGCCGTCCTCCGTGAGGAGGAGAGGGCTCCTCGTCTCGTGCGGTCGCACCAGGGGGAAGTGACGGCAGGCGCACGACGCCGCACGGGCCTCCGCCCGCGAGTCTTGGAACGTACCCAAGACCGGATGCGGAGATCCCAGAAACGTGGCTACCTTCCTGTATCGCATGGGCCGTACCGCCTTTCGGCGGCGCTGGCTCGTGGCACTGCTGTGGGCGGTGATCCTCGGCGCGGCCGGGGCCGGCGCGGCCAAGGCACCCGCCGCCGGCGACGACGGCACGTCCTTCATGCCCGGCATCGAGGCCCAGCGGGCCTTCGATCTGATCGGGGAGCGCTTCCCGGGCTCGGACGCCGACGGGGCGAGCGCGCGGGTCGTGTTCATCGCTCCCGACGGCGACAAGGTGACCGCCGCCGGCCACCGCTCCGCCGTCGACGCGTTCGTGGCGGACGTCGGCGACGGGCCGCAGGTCGCCAGTGCGGTGAGTCCCTTCACGGCGGACGCGGTGAGCGAGGACGCCTCCACGGCCTACGCCACGGTGACCTACAAGGTCAAGGCCGACGACCTGACCGACGCGGGCCGGACCGAACTGGAGGAGGCCGTCGCCGAGGCCCGCGACTCCGGTCTCACGGTGGAGGTCGGCGGCACCGCGCTCGCCTCCCAGCCGGCCGCCGGGGGCGCGGCGGAGGCCATCGGTATCGGTCTCGCCGCCGTCGTCCTGCTGATCACGTTCGGTTCCCTCGCCGCGGCCGGGCTACCGCTGCTGACCGCCGTGATCGGCGTCGGGATCAGCATGTGCGCGATCCTGGCCCTCGGCAGCGCGCTCGGGCTGTCCATGACCACGGGCACGCTCGCCTCGATGCTCGGCCTCGCGGTCGGCATCGACTACGCCCTGTTCGTGGTCTCCCGCTACCGGGAGGAGCGGGAGAACGGCCACGAGGCGCGGGAAGCGGCGGGCCTGGCGGTCGGTACGGCCGGTTCCGCGGTGGTCTTCGCCGGTCTCACGGTCGTCATCGCGCTGGCCGGACTCTCCGTCGTCGGCGTGCCGATGCTGACCAAAATGGGCCTGTGCGCCGCGGGCGCGGTCGTCGTGGGCGTCCTGGTGGCGCTGACCCTGGTGCCCGCCCTGCTCGGGATGTGGCCGAACGCCGTCCTGTCCCGCAAGGCACGGAGGCGGGGCGCCGCCGGTTCCGGCGAGCACCGTACCGGAGCCACGGACAACGGCGGCACCCGGTGGGCCCGGTTCGTGCTGCGCCGCCCGGTGGCCGTGCTGCTGGCCTGCGTGGCCGGCCTGGGCGTACTCGCCCTGCCCGCCGCCGACCTGCAGCTCGGCATGCCGGGCGACGAGGCCAAGCCGGTCTCGACGACGGAGCGGCGCGCCTACGACGCGCTCGCCGACGGTTTCGGTCCCGGCTTCAACGGTCCGCTGACGATCGTCGCGGACGTCGAGGACGCGTCCGACCCCCAGGCGGCCGCGGCGGCGATCGCCGAGCGGATCCGGGGCACGGACGGTGTCGTGTCCGTCTCCCCGCCCCGGTTCAACGCCGCCGGCGACACCGCGCTCTTCTCGGCGGTCCCGGCCACCGGACCGAACGACGAGCGCACCAAGGACCTCGTGCAGTCCATCCGGGCGGAGCGTCCGGGCCTGGAGAGCGACACGGGCGCGGTCTTCGAGGTCACCGGCAGCACCGCGATGAACATCGACGTCGCCCAGGCTCTCCAGGACGCCCTCGTGCCCTACCTCACCGTGATCGTGGTCCTCTCCCTCGTCCTGCTGATGCTGGTCTTCCGCTCCGTACTGGTGCCGGTCAAGGCCGCCTTCGGGTTCCTGCTGTCGGTGCTGGCGTCGCTGGGCGCCGTCGTGGCGGTCTTCCAGTGGGGCTGGGGCGCTCAGCTGCTGGGCGTCGAGCAGACCGGCCCGATCATGAGCCTGATGCCGATCTTCCTGGTCGGCATCGTCTTCGGCCTGGCCATGGACTACGAGGTCTTCCTGGTCTCCCGCGTGCGGGAGGCGTACGTCCACGGCGAACGGCCCGCGCAGGCGGTCGTCAGCGGCTTCCGGCACAGCGCCCGCGTGGTCGTCGCCGCCGCGGTGATCATGGTCGCGGTGTTCTCGGGATTCGTCGGTTCCGGCGAGTCGATGATCAAGACCATCGGTTTCGGCCTGGCCGTCGCCGTGCTCTTCGACGCGTTCGTCGTCCGCATGGCTCTGGTGCCCGCCGTCCTCGCCCTGCTCGGGGACAGGGCGTGGTGGCTGCCCCGGTGGCTCGACACGCTGCTGCCCCGCGTCGACGTCGAGGGCGCCGGGCTCGCCGAGCGGCCCGTGCCCGTCCCGGGCCCCGCGGCCGGGGGCACCCACCCGCACGAGCCGGTCCGCACCTGATCCGGCCCGGCACCCGGCGGGCCGCGGAACCGTGTCCAACGGCTCCGCGGCCCGCGTCTGTCACGATGTCACCCCAGCCCCACTCGGAGAAACGCGCGATGAGCACACCCTGGCAACGCCGGGCGGCGAGCCGTCCCCGGACCACCGAGGCCGGCACACTCGCGCTCGTCCTCGCGCTCGCCGTCTCCGGCTGCGTCCTCTCCTACGGGGTGATGCCGGGGCCGCCCCCGCTGTGGTCCGGCATCGCGCTGTCCGCGCTCGCCTGCGCGCCACTGCCCCGGCGCCGCAGCGCGCCCTTGCGGGTGCTGGCGGTGGCAGCGCTGTGCATGGTGGCCGTGTCCGCACTGGGCCACCTGGTGACGGCCTTGACCATGGCCCCCCTCATGGTCGCGCAGTACTCCGCCAGCCTGCGCGTCGAGCGCCGGGCGGCCTGGTACAGCGCGCTGTTGGTCACCGCGGCCATGGTCGGCTCCGGTCTCCTCCACAGCGGGCTGCGGGACCAGTGGCTGATCGGCCTGGCCAATCCGGCGGCCTGGGTCCCGCTGTCCGCGGCCCTCGGCGGCTACGTACGCGTCCGCCGCGAGTACGCCGCCGCACGGGCCGAGCACATCGCCCGCGAACGCGAGGAGGAGGCCCGCCACCGTGTCGTCCAGGAGCGGATGCGCATCGCCCGCGAACTCCACGACGTCGTCGCCCACCATCTCACCCTGGCCAACGCCCAGGCGGGGACCGCCGCCCACCTCGCCCGATCGGCTCCCGACCAGGCGTACGAGATCCTGGACAAGCTGTCGGAGACCACCGTCGCGGCCCTGCGCGAGCTCAAGTCCACCGTCGGCCTGCTGCGCCAGGACACCGACACCGAGGACGAGTTGGCCCCGGCGCCTGGCCTGGACCGGCTGCCCGACCTGGTGGCCGCCTGCGCGGCGGCCGACCTGGCCGTCACCGTCACCGTGGCGGGGGACCCGCGACCGCTCGCTCCGGGGCTCGACCTGACGGCGTACCGGATCGTCCAGGAAGCCCTCACCAACGTCACCAAGCACGCCGGTTCCCGCACCGCGGGGGTCCGGCTCGCCTACACCCCCCACTTCCTGACCCTGACGGTCACCAACGACACCGCCACCGTCCGCCCCGCTCCGCCGCCCGGGTCCGCCCACGGCTTCGGGCTCCTCGGCATGCGCGAGCGCGCCCTCGCCGCGGGCGGCACCTTCCACGCCGGGCCCCGGCCGGAAGGCGGCTTCGAAGTCTCCTGCGCCCTCCCCCTGCACGGCCACGACGAAAGCGCCGCCCCATGACCATCCGCGTCCTGCTCGCCGACGACCAGGCCCTGCTGCGAGCCACGTTCCGCATCCTCATCGACTCGGACCCGGACATGACCGTCGTCGCGGAGGCCACCGACGGTCAGGAGGCGATCGACCTCACCCGCGCCCACGAACCGGACGTGGTCCTCATGGACATCCGCATGCCCGGCACCGACGGCCTGACCGCGACGTCCGACATCTGCTCCCGGCCCGAACTGGCGGCCACCCGCGTCCTGATCCTCACCACTTTCGAGAACGACAAGAACGTCGCCAAGGCCCTGCGCGCCGGCGCCAGCGGCTTCCTCGGCAAGGACGTGAGCCCGGACGTCCTCCTGACCGGGATCCGCACCGTGGCCGCCGGCGAGTCCCTGCTCTCCCCCACGGCGACCCGGACCCTCATCACCCGCTTCCTGAGCACCCCCGACAACGACACACCGCTCGCCCCGCCCGAGCGCCTCGCCACTCTCACCGAACGCGAACGCGAGGTCATGTCCATGGCCGCGCACGGCAGGTCCAACGCCGAGATCGCCGACCACCTCGTGGTCAGCCCCTTGACCGTGCGCAGCCACATCCAGCGCGCCATGACCAAACTCCACGCCCGCGACCGGGCCCAGCTCGTCGTCATCGCCTACCAGAGCGGCCTGGTGCAGCCGCGCCCACAGGGTGACGCCTGACGGTGCCGGGTCGCCTGCGCGAAAGGCGCACTTCCCCCGCGTCAGCTCACGTGGACCCGTCATCTCACCGCGCAGCGACCAGTCGTCCTGGGGGCACCTTCACGTTGACGACCCTCGGCGCCGCGTGCAGATGGGGCGGCAAGGTCTGCTGCGCCGCCTTGAAGTGCGCCGAGCCCACGTGCGCCGCACCGGCTTCGTCGTCCCGGAAGGCCGCCACCAGCACGTACTCCGTCGGCCCCTCGATGCCGCGGGACCAGTCGAACCACAGGCATCCTGGTTCGGCGCGCGTCGACCGGGTGAACTCCTCACGGCTACGCTGGCGGCCCAGCGGCTCGGCACCTCGTGAGGTTTCGGCTTCAGGGCCGATCCGGCCGGCGCGCCACGCGGTGGCGGAGGTAGACGACCCTTGAGTTGAAGGTGCGGGTCTCGACGAGTTCGAGATCCACCCGGCGCTCGTGCCGGGGGAAGAACGGGATGCCACCGCCGACCAGTACCGGGTAGACCATGGCCCGGTACTCGTCGATCAGTCCCGACGCGGCCGCCTCGGCGGCGAGCACCGCGCCACCGATCGCGATGTCGCCCTCCCCCGGCTCGGCGCGCAACCGCTCGATCTCCTCTGCCACACCGCCGGAAGCCAGCCGCGCATTGCCCTGCACCGCCGACAGCGTGGTGGAGAACACCACTTTCGGGAGCGGCTTCCAGAGCGCGGTCCACTCGAGCATCGAGTCGTCGAGCGACGGATCCTGGTCGGCGGTCTCCCAGTACAGCATCGTCTCGTACAGCCGACGTCCCAGCAGGTGGACGCCGACCTCTCGGATCTCGTCGATCCAGAAGCGAAAGACGTCATCGCCCGGCGCCGTCCAGTCGAAGTCGCCGTCCGGCCCGACGATGTAGCCGTCAAGTGAGACGCTCATCGAATAGGTCACTCCGCGCATCAGAAGTCCTCCTCGGTGATGGGTCGACGGTACGACCGCTGACCACCGCGGAACCATCGCGCCTCGCGGGATCCCCTGGGCCGAGCCACCTCACTGGATCACTCGACGGATCACTCGGCGAGAAAGCCTCGGTACCAGTCCGCCGCCTCTGCCAGCCGCGCCAGTGGGCCGGGGCCGGGGTCGCACGCGGCGCGGAGCCAGATGGAGTCGCTCCGGTACCAGTGGTCCTGGGCCAGCAGGTGGAACTGGCGGGCGCTCAGACCGCCCGGGTCGGCCGCGAAGATCTCCAGGCACTCCTCCCAGGTACGCGCTTCGCTCGGCCAGGGCGGGAGGATCCTCAGTTCCGCGAGGGTCTCCATGAGGTCGCCGACGCGTACCGGCCGGGGATGGCTGGCGTGGACGACCTGTGGCCCGGGAAGGAGGGGTGCCAGCGTGGTGCGTGCGATCAGACGGGCGAGATCCGACACGTCCACGAGGGACAGCTCGGCGTCGCCTCCGGCCCAGCGAAAGGGGACGGACGCCAGGAGCCGGGCGAGCGCCGGGACCACCCAGCGGTCACCGGCACCGAGCACCAGCCCGGCGCGCAGGACGAGTCCACCGGCCCGGAGCGTGTGGTGCTCGCCGGCGAGGCGCGTGGCGCTCGCCGCCGAGACCGGGGCGGGTACCAGGTCCTCGACGTCCTGGCCGGAGTGCGGGCCTGCCCCGTAGACCGCTGAGGTGGAGAGGTGCACGAGGTGCCGGACGCCTGCGGCGGTCGCGTCCCGCGCCAGGGCGGCGGTGCCCTCCTCGTTCACCTTCCCGCACTGTTCGGTCGTACCGGAGACGAGCGAGGCGAGGTGCACCACGACGTCGGCGTCGCGGCACACTCCGCGCAGCGACGCGGGGTCGGTGAGGTCCGCCGGCGTCCAGCGCACGCGGTCGTCGTCTGTGCCGGGCGGCCTGGTGCGGCCCACCAGGCGCAGCTCGACTCCGGGGTGCTTCAGGAGTTCTCCGACGGTCCGGCTCCCCACGAACCCGGTGGCACCCGTCAGTACGACGCGTACCGGCTTCACGAGTGCTTCCCCCTTGCCAGCGCACCGTCGAGGGTGAGGCGGGCCTGGACGTCGGGTGGGGCGAGGGCGGGCAGGAGGTAGCGCCACAGGGCGGTGACGCGCTGGCTGAGATCGGCGCGCCCCGTGATGATCTCGGACATCACCTGGGTACCGGTGAACGCCCCCACCAGCGTCAGGGCGAAGTCCTTCTCGTCGACCTCCGAGCGCAGTTCACCCGCGTCGCGGGCGGCCCGTAGCTCTCTTTCGAACAGCTCGGCCCACCAGACGTAGATCGAGTCGTCGTGGCGGGCCGGGCCGCCCGGGTCCACCGCCAGCCGGACCCCCGCACGGAGCATCCTGTTGTGCTGCAACTCGACCGCCAGCATGCGCGTCAGGTCCACCAACTGCTGGAGACCCCGGGGTTCTTCGGGCAGGTTCAGGTCGGAAGCCTGTTCCAGCATCACGGCGCGGGCGAGGTCCTCCTTCGACTTGAAGTGGAAGTACATCGCGCCATGGGTCAGCCCCGCCTTCTCCAGGATGCGGGTGACCCCCGCCCCCGAGTAGCCGGCCTCGTCGAAGACTTCGGCCGCGGCGCAGATCAACGCCCTTCGGGTACGGACCGCGCGCTCCTGTGTGCTCCGAGTCACGTTCAAGATCACCAAGCTCTCTCGACAAGAAACAGATCAATCTCTATGTTATTTCGTGATCAGACATCGCTCAACTACTGCGGCGATGAGAACCCATACGGAGGAGAACGGATCTCGTGCCCCCACACGAAACTGTCGGCAACTGCATCGCTGAGCCCGCCAGGGGCCGGGTGCCACAGCACTACGTACACAAGACGAATGCCGCTGAGGTCTATCTCAGGAGCTGGACCGGGTTCGGCGAGGACCGCTTCCAGATAGAAGCGCTGTGGCCGGACGCCCACCCGTTCTACCGGGTGGCGGACAGCCTCGACCCGCTGCTCCTCTCCGAGACGATCCGGCAGACCTTCCCCCTGCTGTGCCACGCCGCGTACGGGGTGCCGCTCGGCGACCAGCTCATCTGGGAGCGGTTCTCCTACCTGATGCTCGAACCCGCCGACGCTCCCGCGAGCGGGCGGGACGTCGACCTGCACGTGCGGTGCTACGACATCTCCTACCGCGGCAGCCGCCCCACCGCACTGTCGATGTGGGTGACCGTCACGCGGGGCGGCGTCCCGGTCGCCCGGGCCGAGACCCGGTTCGCCGTGATGGCCAAGCGGGTGTACCAGCGTCTTCGGGGCGCGTACGCGGACATCCCCACGGCGATGTCGAGTGCCGTGCCTGTGCCCCGCCCCGTTCCCGGGCGTCCCGCGAGGTTCCACCGCGCGAGCACCGATGATGTGCTCCTGACCGCTCCGGACGCGGACGGCGCGCAGTGGCTGCGTGTCGCCACCGACCACCCCGTCTTCTTCGACCACCCGGTGGACCACGTACCGGGGATGCTCCTGCTGGAAGCCGCGCACCAAGCGGCGATAGGGGCGAGCAGCGCCCCGAATCAGGGCGGGACGGGCGGGCCGGGGGCCGAAATCCTGTCGCTGTCCTGCGATTTCAAGCGCTACGTGGAGCTGGACTCCCCCTGCGCGCTGTTCACCGAGGAGCTGCCCGTGGACGCGTCCGGGAACCGGCGGACGGCTGTCAAGGCCGTGCAGAACGACCTGGTGGCCTTCACCGCCGAACTCTCCACCACCGCGCCCTCGACCCCTACGACACCCTCCCTCCAGCAGGCGCCGTGTGGAGCCGCGGGAGCGTCACGAGGCGGCGCCCTGTCATGACACGCCGGTTCGGGGGATCTGGCCAGCCGCCGCGGCACCCGTCCGCGGCGCGCCTTTCCGACATCAGCCTGCGCCATCTGAACGCCTTCCTCGCCGTCGCCGACGCGCTGAGCTTCACGGACGCGGCCAACCGGCTCTCCAGCAACCAGCCCGCGCTGACCCGCTCCGTCCAGCGCCTCGAAGAGCACATGGGCCTGCGCCTGTTCCACCGCACGACCCGTCAGGTGTCGCTGACCCCGGCCGGCGAGAAGCTCCGCGAGGAACTCCTGCTCCTCCTACCCCTGTTCGAGAAGGCCCTGCGGCCCGAGAGCACCGGCGCGCCCCTGCGCCTCGGCTTCTCCTGGCTGCTGCCGGACGTCTGGGTCCACGACGCGATCAACAGGTTCGAGGAGGAGACCCGGGTACGCGTGGAGCTGAAGGGCCGGGACGACATCGGCGCCGGGATCGCGACATCGGCGCTGGACGTGGCGATCCTGCGGGGACACGCGCACCGGGCGGGCATCCGCGCGACCAGGGTCAGCAGTGAGCAGTACGTGGCGGTGGTGCCCAACCGGCACCCCCTGGCCGCACGGAGCCGGCTGGACTGGAGCGAACTCGCCGAACACACGGTGATCGTCAACGAGGCGGTGGGGCCCGTCACGGAGGGCGACTGGGGGGTGAAGCTGCCCCGGATCGCACTACGGTGCCACAACTTCGACGAGTGCATCGAGTCCGCGGCCGCCGGCAAGGGCCTGGGCGTGGTGCCGGAGCTGGCGCTGCGGCGGACGGTGCACCCGTCGGTCACCTTCGTTCCGCTGCGGGGCGGGCCCCGGGTTCCCGTCTCGCTGATCCAGCCGGTCCAGGGGAGCCATCCGCTGGCCGGACGGTTCGTCCGCATCGCCCAGGAGATCCTGGCACCCGGCTACCGCCGGGACTTCCCCCCGGGGATGCGGCACGCCCGCCCCCTCGCCCGCTGAGCCCCGACACCCGCGGTAGGGAAACCCGCTGTGGGGGTGCCGACCCTCCGGTCGGCACCCCCACAGGCGCGCTCTCGACCTGCGGCTAGGGCCTACCCGGCGGATCACGCCGCAGACGCGGGGTCTGGCACGCCCACCTGCGGCGTTGTCGTCACTCGCCGACTCCCCCACGCTCGACTGCGCTCGCGGGGGCCCCATCGCGTCGACTCCCTCCTCCACCTTGCGTCTGGACGCACCAGTCCCCGCTCACCTGCGCCGATCAGGCGCCGTGCCCTTCCTGGGACCTGATCCGCCGGACAGGCCCTAGCTAGTTGTGCCGCCCCGCTCGGGCGGAGCCGCCGCTCGTGCGGGCCCGTTCCAGGACGGCCGGGTTCACCGCGTGCTCGGGCCGCTCACCCGACAGCACGCGCAGCACCGCCGACACCGCGTCCCGGCCGGCCCGTCCCTGGGCCTCGTGGGTGCCGGCGCCCAGGTGGGGGGTGGCCAGCACGTTCGGGAAGTCCAGGAGGGGGTTGCCCACCGCCGGCTCGATCTCGAAGACGTCCAGCGCCGCCCCTGCCAGACGCTCCTCCTTGAGGGCGACCGCCAGGGCCGTCTCGTCGACGATTCCGCCGCGTGCGGTGTTGACGAGCAGCATCGACGGCTTGGCGAGGCGCAGTTCCCGGTCGCCGATGAGCCCGGTCGTGGCCGGGCTCTTGGGCAGGTGCACGGTGACGACGTCACTGCGGGCCATCAGCTCGTCGAGGTCGGTCAGCGTCACCCCCACGGACCGCGCGTGGCTCTGCGGAACGTAGGGGTCGTACGCGATCGCCTCGACGTCGAAGGCGGCCAGCCGGCGGGCGACCAGGGTGCCCACGTGGCCGAGTCCCACGATCCCCACGGTGCGGCCCGCCAGTTCGATGCCCTGATGACGGGACCTCTCCCAGCGCCCGGCACGCAGCGCGGAACCGGCCGGCACCACATTCCTCATGTGGGTCAGGACGAGCCCGATCGTCAGCTCGGCGACACTGAGGACGTTGGACAGGGGCGCGTTGGCGACGAGGACGCCGTGCCGGGTGGCCGCCTCGACGTCGACGTTGTCGAGGCCGACGCCCGCCCGTGCGACGACCCGGAGCCGGGGTGCGGCGGCCAAGGCGGCCTCGTCGACCCGCGTGCCGCTGCGGATGAGCAGGGCGTCGGCCTCGCGGAGCGCCGTGTGCAGGGCGACCGCGTCGCGGCCGTCGCACGTCCTGACCTCGCAGGCGTGCAGGTCCTTCAGGGTCGCGGGGTCCAGTGGGTCGGCCACGACGACAACGGGCTTGCGCACAGGCTGTTTCCTTTCGTACGGGCGGGAGGCGGAACCGATGAGCGGCGAGGGCCTCCGCCGGCCGGGGACGGACCCGCCGCGACGGTCGGTGTCACGCGGGGGCGGGAGCAAACGTGCGAGGCAGCGACTCGGATTCCCAGATGGCGTCGAGCGCGCGGGCGAATCCCGCGATCTCGTCGTCACTGTGATGGGGCGTGGGAGTGACCCGCAGCCGCTCGGAACCCACCGCCACGCTCGGCGAGTTGATCGGCTGCACGTAGTAGCCGTGCTGGTCCAGCAGCCGTCGCGCCACGTGCTGGCACTTGACCGCGTCCCCGACCAGCACGGGCACGATGTGGGCCGCCTCCGAGACGACCGGGATGCCGTGGTCGCGCAGCAGCCCCTGCAGCAGGGCTGCCTTCTGCGCCAGTTGGGCACGTTCGAGTTCGGACCGCTTGAGGTGGCGCACCGCGGCCAGCGCTCCGGCCGCCACGGCCGGCGGCAGCGACGTGGTGAAGATGAAGGCCCCGGCGAAGCTGCGGATGGCGTCCACGACGGACGCCGGGCCCGCCACGTATCCGCCGGCGGTCCCGAACGCCTTGGCCAAGGTGCCCTGTACGACGTCGAACCGGTCGGCGATGCCGAGTTCGGCGGCCTTTCCGGCGCCGTGCGGGCCGTACATGCCCACGGCGTGCACTTCATCGAGGTAGGTGAACGCACCGTACTGCGCGGCGAGTTCCGCCACCCGCTGCAACGGGGCGACGTCGCTCTCCATGGAGTAGACGCTCTCCAGCGCGATGATCTTGGGCAGCGAGGGGTCCGTACCGGCCAGCAGCTCCTCCAGGTGATCGACGTCGTTGTGCCGGAAGATGTGCTTCTCGGCACCACTGTGCCGGATGCCGGCGATCATCGACGCGTGGTTGAGCTCGTCCGAGAGCACGACGCAGCCCGGCAGCCTGCTGCCGAGAACCGTGAGCGCGGCGTCGTTCGCCGCGTAGCCGGAGGGGAAGATCAGCGCCGACTCCATGCCGTGCAGATCGGCGAGTTCACGCTCCAGCTGCACGTGGTAGTGGTTGTTGCCGGAGATGTTGCGGGAGCCGCCGCTGCCCGCGCCCGTCTCGTCCACGGCCTTCTTCATGGCCTCCAGCACCAGGGGGTGCTGACCCATTCCCAGGTAGTCGTTGCTGCACCAGACGCTGATCCTCCGGCCGTCGCCGGGGCCGAACTTCAGCGCCGCCGGGAAGGCACCCGCCCGCCGCTCGATCTCCAGGAAGGTGCGGTACCCGCCCTGTTGTTTGAGGGCGTCTATCTGTGACGAGAAGAAGTCTACGTAGCCGAACATGAAATCTCCCGTGAACGTATTGCGACGTCGATTGCTTGTCGCGCCGCACCGAACCTAGAGGGATTCGGGCGCGCAGGGAAATACCGAATCCACAACCTCATGGGATATCCGTATAACAAGAGGTCACAGAGGGGTCGGCGTCAGTTATTCACGAACTGCATAGGCGGGGCGGGACTGCCATTTCTCTTTCATTCCGCAGGCTTCTAAAGTCTCTCGACATGAGTTCCCAGGACGACTTGAAGCCGCGCTCGGCAACGGTGGAGGACATCGCGGAGCTGGTACGTCTGCGGGCCTTGCTGCTCAGTTCGGGGACCGCGGTGTACGCGGCGCGCGACGAGGCGGAGGACAAGGCGTGGAAACGGGACTACCGCGCCTGGCTCGGCCGGGTTCTCACGGCGGCCGACGACCAGGTGTACGTCGCCGTGATCGGCGAGCCGGGTGAGCTTCTCGCCTGCGCCGTCGCGGTCGTGGACCAGCGCGCCCCCACGGTGCGCTGTCCCAGCGGGCGTTCGGGCTGGGTGCAGGCCGTAGTGGTCGATCCGGCTCTGCGGCAGCAGGGCCTGGGGGGCATGGTCATGGACCACGTGCTCGGCTGGCTGCGCCGGGCCGGCGCCGACGCGGTGGCCCTCCAGACGACAGCCGTCGGCGCACCCCTCTACCGGAAGCTGGGGTTCCAGCCGTCCGGCGAGGAGCTTCTCGCACGCCCTCTCGGAGGAGACCAGACATGAGAGTCCTGATCGTGGGTCTCGGCTATGCCGGAACCCGGTTCCTGAACGCGTTCTCCCGTACCGCCGCGGAGACCGAATTCGCCTACGTGGGCCGCAGCCCGAAGGAAAGTTCGCTCCCCTACTACGATTCCACGACCCGGGCCCTCGCAGAATTCCGGCCCGACGTGGTGGTCGTGACGGTGCCGGACATGGCGCATGCCGAGATCCTTTCGGAGCTGGACGGTTATCGGGGGTTCGTACTGGCGGAAAAGCCCTTGGCGCTGCCCGGCGAGAACCTGGGGGAAATCGAGTCCCACCTGCGCACGGTCTCCGGATTCTGCATGGACCTGGTGGAGCGGTACTCCGACGCCACCCGGGCTCTGCGCGCCCACGTCCTGGAGCGGGACCTGCGGCTGGTGCGGGCGCACTTCACCTGGGGCAAGGACCGCATCAACGACCACCGTCCGACCAGCGGAGTCCAGAGCGAGGTGATCCACCCGCTGGACCTGGTCCAGTGGATCGCCGGCCGCGGCGCCGGCCTGGAGCTGGAATCCGTACTCGGCACCCGGTCGGACTTCTCCGTGTCGGGCGACGCCGTGCTCGACAGCGTCGCGCTGTCCGCACGCCTGGACGCGGGCAGGGTCACCGGATACAGCAGCTTCGTGAACATCACGCGTTCGCGTGCGATCGACTTCGTCTTCCGCGACCCGCAGGGGGAGTTGACCTACGCCGGCGCCGTGTACGACACACCCGCCTGGGACGCCGACCGGCTGCGCGTGTGGCGCCGGACGTCCTCGGGCGACGAGGTGATCCGAGAGGTCGACACCCGCGAGGAGCCCGTACCGGACGAGGCCCGCACCATCGTGAAGCTGAGCCGCATGGCCGAGGACGTCACGGAGTTCGTGGTGCGGGGCCGGCAGCCCGCCTCGCCCTTTCCCGGGCTGGCCGACGCACTCTCCCTCCAGCGCCTGCTGAACACGATGGACGCGCAGGTGAACTCGGCGGACCCGGTCACCTACTTTCCGGCAGGGCGCACGGTGCTCCAGGAAGCCGACCTGGAACGCCTGGGCTGACGAGCCCCGGCCACCACCGCCTCCGGCCGTCACCTCGAGCACCCTTTCGTCACCCCTCATCACCCCTCATCACCCCACGCAGAGAACCCCACACAGAGAGACACAGGGAGACACCATGTGCGGAATAGCAGGCTGGGTCAGCTACGCCCAGGACGTGCGCCTGGACCAGGGCACCCTGGAGGCCGTCACCCAGACCATGGCCTGCCGCGGCCCCGACGCCGGAGGCATGTGGACGGACCAACACGCCGCCCTCGGACACCGCCGGCTTTCCATCATCGACCTGGACGGCGGCAGGCAGCCCATGGTCGCCGACAGCGACGGCCGCGAGCTGGCCTGCCTCACGTACAGCGGCGAGGTCTACAACTTCAAGGAGCTGCGCGCGGACCTGATCTCCCGGGGCCACGCGTTCCGTACCCGCAGCGACACCGAGGTGGTCGTGCGGGGCTACCTCGAATGGGGCGAGGGCATCGTCGACCGGCTCAACGGCATGTTCGCCTTCGCCCTGTGGGACCTGCGCACGCAGACGCTGCTGCTGGTGCGCGACCGCATGGGCGTCAAGCCGCTCTACTACTTCCCCACCGCCGACGGCGTGGTGTTCGGTTCGGAGCCCAAGGCCCTCCTGGCCCACCCCTCGGTGCCCCGCCGGGTCGGCCAGGACGGTCTGCGCGAGATCCTGGAGATGGTGAAGACCCCCGAGCAGGGGATCTTCAGCGGCATGTACGAGGTGCGTCCCGGTCAGTTGGTGCGGGTCGACCGCTCGGGCCTGACGAAGCGCACGTACTGGGCGCTGGAGGCCCGCGAGCACACCGACGACCTGGCCACGACGGTGGACACGGTCCGGGGCCTGCTCGAGGACATCGTCGAGCGTCAGACCGTCTCGGACGTGCCGCTGTGCTCGCTGCTCTCGGGCGGCCTGGACTCCTCCGTGATCACCGCGCTGGCCTCGCGCACCCTCGCGGGCCGGGGCGAGGGCCCCGTCCGCTCCTTCTCGGTCGACTTCGAGGAGCACGGCGCCGAGTTCGTCGTCGACCCGGTGCGCGGCTCCTCCGACACCCCGTTCGTGCACGACCTGGTCAAGCACGTGGGCGCCGACCACAGCGAGATCATCATGAACAGCAGCGAGCTGGCGGACCCCGCGCTGCGGGCCAAGGTCCTCCAGGCGCTGGACCTGCCGCCGGCGTACTGGGGCGACATGTGGCCCTCCCTGTACCGCCTCTTCCAGTCGGTCCGGGAACGCTCCACCGTCGCGCTCTCCGGCGAGTCCGCCGACGAGGTGTTCGGGGGCTACCGGTGGTTCTTCGACAACGAGGCGGTCGGCGCGGACACCTTCCCCTGGCTCACCTCCGCGACGGGGAAGTACTTCGACGGCAAGTCGCTCTTCGACCCCGGTCTCATCCAGAAACTGGACATGCCGGGCTTCCTCAAGGACAGCTACGCCCAGGCGATCTCGGAGACCCCCGAGCTGGCCGGCGAGGACGCCGTCAACCGCCGTATGCGGCAGATGAGCTACGTGAACCTCACCCGCTTCGTGCAGACCCTTCTGGACCGCAAGGACCGCATGAGCATGGCGGTCGGTCTGGAGGTGCGCGTCCCGTTCTGCGACCACCGGCTCGTCGAGTACGTCTTCAACACCCCCTGGGAGATGAAGTCGTTCGACGGACGCGAGAAGAGCCTGCTGCGCGCCGCCACCAAGGACCTCCTGCCCGAGTCGATCGTGCAGCGGGTGAAGAGCCCCTACCCGACCACCCAGGACCCGGCGTACGAGCTCGGCCTGCGCGCGTCCCTCCACGAGGTGCTCGCCGACTCTTCGTCCCCGGTGCTCCCGCTGCTCGACACCGCCGCGACCAAGGCCCTGCTGGACCGTCCGGTCGGGGACATGAGCGCGCAGTACGACCGTTCGGGTCTGGAGATGGCGCTGGGACTCAACTCCTGGCTCTCCGCCTACGACATCGAACTGGCCCTCTGACCTGCGGCTCCACCTGCCGCCGCACGGCACCCACAGCCCCGGCGCCCGCCCCCGCGCGAGCCCCCGTCAGTCGCGGGGGCGGGCGTCGGCCGAGGTGTAGCCGAACTTCACGGCGAAGCCGAGAAGCTGGTCCAGCAGGCCGGGAAAGCGTGTCTCCAGCTCCTCCAGGCGCAGCGAGTTGTAGCAGCGGGTGCCCTCGGACCGCACCCGCAGCGCGCCCGCCTCACGCAGCACCTTGAGGTGGTGGGTCATCGTCGACTTGGCCAGGGAGCCGCCGAGTTCGCCCGCGGTGCGCTCGGCGCCGTCCGCGAGCGCGACGGCGATGCCCAGACGGGTGGCGTCGCTCAGCGCGAACAGAACGTCGGGCAGGCAGACGTCTTCGATCTCCGGGTGGAAGTAGTGGCGCACTCCTCAAGAATCGCACAACCGCTCACCCCACCTCCTGCTCCGTCCTTGTCGCAGGTGGCCGGAATCCATCGTTCCCGTTTGCCCTGCCGCACCCGCCCCCGTCAATGTACCGATGTTCCGATGTACCAGAAGTTTCGAACAATGGGGTATCAGTGAAACTCGTCTACCTGCTCGGCCTGGGCGCCTTCGCGCTCGGACTCGACGCCTACGTCACCGCGGGTCTGCTGCCCTCTATCGCGGCAGACTTCGACGCCACCGTCTCTTCCACGGGCCAGATGGTCACCGCCTTCACCCTGGCGTACGCCATCGCCTCCCCGATCTTCGCCACGCTGCTCTCCGCCTCTCGCGTACGCACCGGACTGCTGGCCTCCCTGGCCGTCTTCTCCCTGGCCAACGCGGGCTCGGCGCTCGCCACTTCGCTCCCCGTGCTGCTGATCACCCGCGCCTTCGCGGGCGTCGGCGCGGGCCTCTACCTCGCACTCGCCGCGGCGGCCGCCGCCTCGCTCGTCGAGCGCGAGCGCCGGGGCCGCGCCCTCGCCGTGATCATGGGCGGCATGAGCTCGGGCACCGTCATCGGCGTGCCCGCCGGCGTCTACATCGCCCAGCACACCAGTTGGCGCGCCACCCTGTGGCTGGTCACCGGCATCGGTGTCGTCTCCCTCGTCGGACTGCTGCTGCGACTCCCGCAGCTCCCCGCCACCGAGACGGTGAGCCTGCGCCAGCGCGCCCAGGTGGTCACCGACCCCCGCGTCGCCTCGGTCGTCGGGGTCTCCCTGCTCGCGGCCGTCGCCAGCCTCGGCCTCTACACGTACTTCGTCCCGGTCATGGCCACCGGCGCGATGGGCAGCGTCGACAACATCACCCCGTACCTCTGGGCCTGGGGCATCGGCGGCGTACTCGGCAGCGTCCTCGTCGGATCCCTCGTCGACAAGGTCCGCCGGCCCGCCACCCTGGTCGTCGGCATCCTGGCGATCCTCACCCTCTCGCTGCTCGCCTTCCGGATCACCGCCTCCATCACCCCGCTGCTCGCGCTGATCCCCATCGCGGTCTGGGGCGCGGTCGGCTGGGCACTCCAGGTCCCCCAGCAGAACGACCTCCTCGCAGCGCGCGGGGAGCGCGGCGGCCCGGTCGCCGTCGCCCTGAACGAGTCCGCCCTCTACCTCGGCAGCGCGATCGGCTCCGGCCTCGGCGGCGCGGCCTTCGCCTTCGGCTGGAGCGGCTCCGTACTCCCGCTCTGGGCGGCGGGCTTCGCGGCGGCCGCGCTGCTGCTCCAGCTCACCGCGGTACGCGCCGCGGCGAAGAAGCCCGCGGCCTCCACCGCACCGAGCACCGCATCCGCGGCGACGTCCGCAACATCCACGACGGACTGAGCGCACCGCCCCTCCTCCGCACAGGGAGGCACCGGCCACCGAGGAAGGCGTTCTCCCCCGGTGGCCGACCGGGAGCGCCCCTCTCCGGCCCGGGTGGTGGAATCGGTCAGACACGGGGACCTTAAAAGTCTCTGGCCTTCAGGGCCATGCGGGTTCGAACCCCGCCCCGGGCACCGCGGACATCTCAAGGCCGAAAAGGCTCCATGCCCTCATGGGGCGATGTCGGACAGGCTTCGGTTGAGTGCGCTGTCGGGGCGGCCGGTCAGCTCCTCCCAGGTGCCCTCTTCGGTGATGCGTCCGGCTTCGAGGACAGCGATGCGGTCGGCCCGGCGGATGGTGGCGCGGCGGTGGGCGATGACGACGGTCGTGCGGCCTTCCTGGTGGAGCGCGGTGGCGAGTTGGGCGTCGCTCGCGTTGTCCAGGTGGGCGGTGGACTCGTCCAGTATCAGGACTCTCGGCCGCGCGAGGAGGGCGCGGGCGAGGGCGATACGGGCCCTCTGGCCTCCGGAGAGGGTGGCGCCGCGCTCGCCGACCGGAGTGGGCAGCGGGGCGATCCGGTCGACGCCGCACAGGCGGGCCGTCTCGGCCAGGCGGTCGTCGTCGGCCTCGGGGGCGGCGAGCCGCAGGTTCTCGGCGAGGGTGCCGTGGAAGAGGGGCGTCTCCTGCCCCACCAGCGCGACGGCGCTCCGGAGCTCGGCGTCGCCCACCTCGCGCAGGTCGATGGGGTCGCCGTCGGCGGGTACCAGCTGGATCTCGCCCTCGGACGGGTCCCAGAAGCGGGCCAGGAGGTGGGCGCAGGTCGACTTGCCGGCGCCCGAGGCGCCGACCAGGGCGAGCGTCTGCCCCGCGCGGACGGTCAGCTCGACGCCGTCGAGGACGGGACTGCCGCCGTAGTCGAACCTCACCTGGCGCAGCCGGACGCCCAGCGGGCCGGGAGGAAGCGGGCGGGGCGCGGCAGGCGGCGGGGCGAGCGCGGGAGCCTTGACGGCCGCACCGACGCGGGATGCGGCGGCACGCAGGGACACGGCCTGGCTCAGGGACCGGGCCGACTCCGCGACGGGCCCGAGAACGGCCAGGGCCAGCGCCATCGCCGCCGGCGCCCACGCGCCGTGCAGCCGCCCTGCGGCCATGGACTGCGCCGCCGTTGCCACCACGCCGAGGACCGCCCCCACGATGAGGAGATCGCGGACCGCGGCGGCGAGGGCCTCCCACGTCGCCTCGGCGCGCTGGGCGTCCCCCAGCCGTCGTCCGCGCTCCGCCAGCCGGCGTCGGCGTCCGGCAAGGGTGCCGAAGGCCAGCAGCTCACGCAGTCCGTCGACGATCTCCACCGTGTCGGCCGACAGCGTGGCGTTGGCCACCCGGGTGCGGGCACCGCGTACCGCGCGTCCGCGCGCGTCGGCGAAGGGAGCCGCGGCGAGCAGGGCCGCGACCGGCAGCACTGCCGCGAGCAGCCACGGTTCCACCGCGGCGAGGACCGCCGCACCGCCGGTGAAGACCGTCCCCGCCGCCAGGAGTTGGGCGGTGGTGTGGGCGTAGAAGAACTCCAGTGCCTCCACGTCGGCCATGGCGGTGGCGGCGAGGTCCCCACTGCGTCGGCCCGCGACTCGGGCGGGCGCTCTTCGGGCGAGCCCGTCGAAGACGCGTACGCGCAGCGCGGCGAGTACCCGGTACGCCAGGTCGTGCGAGAGGTCCATCTCGCGCCAGGTCGTCAGCGCTCGTAGGAGGACCAGGGCGGCGAGTGCGGTGACGGTGCCTGGCGAAGGGGCCTTCGTGTCGACGACGGCTGCGCCCACGGTGTGGGCGGCCAGCGTGACCAGCGCGACGAGGGAGCCTTGTTCGAGGAGTGCGGCGGCGCAGGTGCGGACCGTCATGGCTCGGTGCTCGGCGAGGGCGGGGAGCAGGGCGCGCAACGAACCTCGTTCGGGCACGCCCGCTTCGGTCGTGGCGGAGTCGATGGCGGGGTTCATGCGGCGAGTTCTCCTCGGTGGGTACGTCCGGCCTCGACGAGTCGGGCGTAGACGCCGCCGGCCTCGACCAGGCCGGCGTGGTCGCCGATGGCGTCCAGCCGTCCCGCGTCGAGGACGACGATGTGGTCGGCGTGCTGGACGGCGGCGAGCCGGTGGGCGATCACCAGGACGGTGCGGTCGCCGGCGGCGTTCAGCAGTGCGCGGACGATGTCCGCCTCGCGGCGTTCGTCGACCGAGCTGGTCGCCTCGTCGAGGACGAGCACCGGGGCGTCCGCCAACAGGGCTCGGGCGAGCGCGAGCCGCTGTCGCTGCCCGCCGGACAGGGTGGCGCCGCGTTCCCCGAGCACCGTGGCGTAGCCGTCGGGGAACGCGGCGATCTCGTCGTGCACCCCTGCGTTGCGCGCCGCCGCGGTCAGGTCCTCGTCCGTGGCGTCCGGCCGGGCCATGCGCAGGTTGTCGGCGATCGTGGCGTGGAAGAGGTACGTGTCCTGCGACACCACAGCGACGCCCTGCCGCAGCGCGTCGAGGGAGTACTCGGTGGTGCGGCGCCCGTCGAGGGTGATCCGACCTTCGTCCGGGTCGTGGTGGCGCAGGAGCAGGGCGAGCAGGGTGGACTTGCCGGCGCCCGACGGGCCGACGATCGCGGTGGTGCGTCCCGCCGGCGCGGTGAAGGAGACACCGCGGAGGGCGGGGGCCGACGCGCCGTCATAGGCGAACCGGACGTTGTCAAAACGGAGTTCAGGGGGTGCCGGCCAGTCCGAGGGTGTCGTCCCGGTGTCACGGACCGCGGGCTCGGCGGTGCGCAGCGTCGCGATCCCGTCCGCGGCCGACACACCGAGGTATCCGGCGTGCCACTCACGAGCGAGGTCGCGGACCGGCCGGAAGCATTCGGAGGCGAGGAGCAGCACCAGGTAGGTGCCGGTCGCCGAGGTGGACCCGCTGACGGCCGACCAGCAGGCGAGGAGCGCGGCGGCGGCTGTGCCACCCTGAATGGCGAGGTCGGTGATGCCGGTGTCGACCAGGGAGACGCGGAGCTTGGCGACGGTCGCCCGGTGCAGCGCCGCCGAGCGCTTCTCCAGGCGTTCGCGGGTGCGGCCGACCGCGCCCGCGGCACGCAGAGCGGGCATGCCCTGCAAGGCTTCCAGGTAGTCGGCGCCCAAGCCTTCGTACGTGTCCCAGTGCTCCTTGCCGCGGGCGGCGAGGAGGCGGTCCCAGGCACGGGGGCCGCCCAGGGCGAGCAGCAGGGCGGGGACGAGACCGAGCAGAGCCGTCGGTTCCACCACGGCCAGGACGGCGAGGACCAAGGGCGGCACGATCAAGGTGATCAGGAGCTGGGGCAGGTAGCGGGAGACGTAGGCGTCGACGCCCTCCACGCCGTCGACGAGGGTGGTGCGGACGGCTCCGGCGCGTGCGGTCGTCAGGTGTGCGGGACCCAGCCTCCCCAGGTGGGACAGGAGTTCGTCCCGCAGTGTGACCCTGACCTCGGCTCCGGCGCGAGTGGCCGTCCGCCGCTGCCACGTGCCGAGTCCGGCGCGGCCTGCCACGACGGCGAGCACCCCGATGAGCAGCCATGGGAGTCGTCCAGTGTGGCCGCGGGCCAGGTCGGCGAGCGCGAGGGCCAGCAGAGCGGCCTGCGCCAGGTGGGTGAGGGTGACGGCGACTTGCAGCAGGGTGGCGGCGAGCAGGAGGCGCCGTGCGCGTCGGACGGCGCGGCGCAGCTCGGGGTGGACGATCACGAGGTGTTCTCCTCTTCGGCGTGGAGGGTGCCGAGGGCCAGTCCGTGGACGATCCAGTCCCGGCCGGGTGTGGCGCCCAGTGCGGCACCGAGGTCCGCCTGCTGCCAGGACCCCACGGGCCGGGCGGTCAGACCGTGGCGGCGGGCCGTGACGTGGGCGAGATGGACGGCGAATCCGGCCCGCAGGTGGGTACGGCGGATATGAGGTGTGTCGGCGTCCGCGGGGCAGCCGCGGGCGAGCAGGACGGCACCCGCGTCCGCGATCCATGCCTGGCCCGCCGCCCAGGCCGCGAGCGTCGGGCGGGCCTCGCCGGCGGCACACCGGCGCAGTGTCGAGCCGTCGGGAGCCAGTTCCATCAGGCCGGGTCGTGGGGGGCCGACGGCGGCGCACCACCGCAGCTCACCGCCGCCCGCACGGGTGCTGGTGATGAGAACGGCCCGCAGCGCGTCCGGGGCCGGGGCGCCCGGCAGCGGCGGCGGAGTGCTGCGGCGGGCCAGCAGCTCATCAGGTGTGGGCGCGCTCGCCGACGGCTGGGAGTACAGGAGGCCGTCGAGCCGGTGCACCGATCCGTCGGCCCGGTGCACCGGGCCGGGCGGGGGCACGTGTACGGCGGCGAGGGGCCGCTCGGAGCTCCCGTCCATATGGAGTCCGGGCTCCCCCGCGCCCAGCGCACGGACCGCGAGGAAGAGCGCGGCGGCGGCGTGTCCGGTGTCGAGGAGCAGCAGCGGCCAGGCGCGGTGACCGTAGTGGGAGACCGTACGCCGTGCGGTGACGGAGAGTTCGACGGTCACGCCCGGCAGCGTGCCGTCGGGTTGTCCGCCGAGGCGGTGGACACGGTGACGCAGCGGGTCGTAGCCGTAGCGGCCGGGCGGCAGGGAGCAGCCGGCGCCGACGACGAGTTCGGTGTCCACCGGGTGCAGCGCACCGGCGGAAGGGGTCGGGCGCAGCCGTCCCGAGCCGTCCGACGCGGCCAGGGACAAGCGCAGCAGGGCCTGCAGATCGAGCTCGGCCGGGTCGGCTTCCGGGATCGGCCGCGGCGGTCCCGGCCAGGCCGGGACCGCCGGCCCCGCGGGTGTGTCGGGGGCGGGGCGCCGCGCGGAGCGGGCGCGCCCAAGAGCGGCGGCGAGGTCCACCGGACGGCCCTCCACAAGGTGGTCCGTGTCCACCGAGCGCCCCTCCCCCAGGTGGTCCGTGTCCCCCGGGCAGCCGTCATCGAGGCGCGCAAGGTCCGCCGAACCACCGTCACCGAGGCGCCTCACGTCAGCCGAACCACCGTCACCGAGGCGTTCGGAGTCCTCCGGGCGGTCCTCGGGGCAGTGGTTTCCGTCCGTCGGTCGGTCGTGGTCGAGATGTTCCACGGCGGTCCTCACATGTGCGGCGGAGGCGCCAGCGTGAAGTCCTCGGGCGCGCCCGGCGCGGTCGTACGCCAGCCCCGTCGCACGGCGGCCTGGGCGAGCCGCGGGCAGCCGAAGTAGCCGAAGGCGGCGGGGGCGTTGGGAAGGAGCCCGGAGACGAGGACCCGGGCCACCCGCAGGGACGTTTCAGCGACGTCCTCGGTGGTCAGATCGAACGTCATGACCCGGTGGCCGCCCGCGCGCAGCGCGTTCTCCAGGCGCTCGCGGCTGCCGGGCTCGACCGCGTCGACGGAGACGGTGCCGTGGGCGGGTTCGGAGAACCGCCTGGCCTCGGCCGCCATCCGTTCGTCCAGCCAGACCTGCACGTGCGCGCCCAGGTCCCGTACCTGCTCGAACCACTGGCCGCACGCGTCGAGATACCGGCCGTCGGCGCGGTGCTCCAGGTAGAGGCCGCGGGCGAGCAGTCCGGCCTCGACGGCTTGGAAGACCCAGCCGTCGGAGGCGGTCAGGCCCTGGGTGAAGACCCAGGTGTGGACCGCTTCGAGTACCGCCTTGCGGGCTGCCTCGGCCGGATCGTACTTGCAGGCGAAACCGGCCGCGTACAGGCCGAGAGCCGGGTCGTGGACCAGCGCGGCCACGCACGGGGCGAACTCCGAGGGCATCTCGACGAGGTGGACGTCGAGCCCGGATCCGGCGAGGTCGTCCATGAGACCGGGCACGCTGGCCGGGTCGATGCCGCGGGTGGGTCCGTCGAGGTGCCACCACAGTTCCAGGGCGTCGCGTTCGACGACCTCCAGCAGGCCGCGTTCGACGGCGTCGTCGAAACCCTGCCCGGTGGCTATGCCGGCGTAGTTGAGGTGGTGGGTGCGGGGCAGCTCGCGCAGGTCGCCCTGGCGCCAGTTGAGGTGGGTGAGGGCGGCGGGTGCCCAGACCTCCGTCGTACGTCCGTCGGGCAGGCGCTCGGTGCCGCGCGTCCACAGCGACGGGGTGTCGGCGGTGAGCGGGCGGTAGGGGAACTTCTCCCGGCTGTACTGCCACGGCGCGTAGGCGGGCAGGTCGTCGGGGCCGTAAAGACTCAGGCCCTTCTCGGCGAGTTCGGCGGCTGTCGCGCGCAGGGGGGCGTCGGGGTGGCCGGGCGGGGGCACGCGGTTGCCGCAGTACCGCTCCATCCCTTCGGCTATCGCGGCGACCCGGGCTTGCTCGGGGTCGCCGAAGGTGGTGCCGAGGGAGACCCGGTCGGCGGGCCACAGGCCGAGTCTGCGGGCGTCGGACATCTCGGCGGTGAACGCGGTGTAGCGGGGCGGGGCGCCCGCGGGGTGTTCGACGGGCTTGACCGCGCGGACGATGCCGCAGACGGGGTCGACGAGTGCTTCCAGCGGCAGCGCCGTCATCGCAGGATCTCCTTGGCGGGATCGGTGGAGGTGGGGCGGGAGGGGAGGACGTTCAGGGTCAGCGTCACGCTCGTCGGGTCGACCTCCCGCCGGGAGGCGAGGAGCCGCTCGGCCGTGACCGGGTCGTCTCCGGTGTGGGGGTTGCGGGCGTGGGCCGGGAAATGGTGTCCGGCGATCTCGACCCTCAGCCGCGTGCCGGCCCGCAGCCGGCGCGTGAGCCGACCGAGTTCGACGGTGAACTCGGCGTGCGGGGCTGCCGGCGCCTCGCTGCGCAGGACGCCGACGGCGAGCCGCTCGGCGATCCCTTCCGGTGTGAGGGCGACAAGGCGGACGGCCCAGTCGGCGGACGGGGTGTCGGCGGTGGCCCGTAGCCGTACCCGCACGGGCCCGACGGCGTCGAGCGGACGCGGGAGCGGCGGGGTGGCCAGCAGGCAACGGTCGGGGACTCCCCCGGTGGGCACGGTGAAGTCGTCGGAGCGGACGGGGCGGTCGGGGTCGGCGGTGAAGACGGAGCCGCGCAGCAGTCGCAACGGCTGCGTGCGCGGTTCGCCTTCGGTGCCCGCGGGCAGCCACAGGTCGCCGCCGCTCAGCGCCAGTGCGCCGTGGCGGCCGGCAGCGAGGCTCCCGGTCAGGGCGCGGTGTGCCCAACGCGCGTACAGCTCGCCGAGGACCACCCGGTGGGCGGGGCCGGCGCCGGGCCCGGGCGCGGAGACGAGACCGTGGCCCCAAGGACCGAGCAGCAGGCGCGCCGAGGGCCCGCCCCAGGTGCGCCACAGGGCGACGGTGTCCTCGGTGAAGTGATCGTGGTGGCCCCCGACCGCGAGCAGGGGCACATCGGCGTGCGCGGCCCGGGACACGAGTCGGCCGCGCTCGCGTCGCCGCCACAGTCCCGCCCAGGAGGGCAGGCTTCGTCCCAGCCGGTCGGGGAGGCCGGTGAGGGGCAGATGGGTGAGCAGGCCGGGATCCGCGGCGAGGGCCTTCTCCAGCGCGCCCTCGTCCGAGTCCGGCCGGTCGCCGTGGGCGGCCCACCACCCGGCGCGGGCCAGCAGCCGTTCCACGCCGGAGGGTTCGCGCGCGGTCTCGGCCGCGCCCAGCGCGGGCACGGCGGCGATGACGGCGTCCGGCCGGACCTCCGCCTCCCCGGGTGCTTCGAGGGCGAGGACGAGGGCGCAGTGGGCGGCGTAGGAGGCGCCGACGGCGACGAACCGGCCGTCGCTCCACGGCTGTCGCCGGACCCATCGGGCCGTCACCGCCCCGTCGGCGGCCTCGTTCTCGTACGGACGCCACTCCCCCGGCGAAGCGAACCGGCCCCGGACGTCCTGGACGACGGCGGCGAACCCGCGACGGGCCCAGCCGCGCGCCTCGGCCAGGTGCCGGGCACGGTCGTACGGGGTACGGATGAGGACGGCGGGAAAGGGGCCGGCGCCGTCGGGGAGGCGCACGTCCGTGGCGAGACCTCCGACAGCCGCACGGAAGGACGTCATCCGTCCTTCCTCGGCATCGATGCGACGGCGGGCACCGGCAGGACGGGGTGCTCGGTGACGGTCAGCGTGCGCAGGTCCACGTGTCGGAGTCGGCGCCGTGCCGGCAATCCGGCCGTGTCAGGGGTGTCGGTGGCCCACCGGCCGAGATCGTCGGCCAGCAGAGCCGCGAGCAGCGCGGCGGCGGGAACGGTGAGCCGCACCGGTGCGCTCGACGTACGAGGCCCGCTCCAGTAGGCGGACAGTTCGCGGTGGGCGGGGGTGGCGGCGAGCCGACGGCCCCGTACGTGGGCGGCGGTGACGTCTCCGGAGGCGGCGGCGAGGGGCTCGACGTACGCCTGCCAGCCCTCCCGGTGGCAGCGCAGCCAGGCGACCCCGTGCTCGGGCAGCCGGTCGGCGGCCTCCCACAGCCCGTCGGGTACCGGACCGTCCAGGCACCACGCGACAGCGGCGGGGTCTCCTTCGAGCAGGTCCTCGATCTCCAGCGGCGACGCGTCGGGGGCGGTCACGGTGTGTGTCGTTCGGGGTTCGGCGCCCAGGGCGGACAGGTGCGCGGCCAGCGGTCGGGTCAGTGCCGGGTCGCCCAGCAGCCGGATGTTCCGGCGGTCGGCGGGCCACCGCGGAGGCTGCGGCTCGTCCGCCGCCAGGTAGCCGGCCTCCTCGAATGCCCGGACCACACGGTGCAGTTCCTCGTCCAGCGGGGCGGCGTCGGCGCCGGAGAGCAGGGAAAGCAACGCGCTCTCGTCCGCTTGCCGTGTCCGGACGCTGAGGAACTCTCCTTCGCTGGTGCGGACGGCGAGACCCCGCCCGGGCACGGCGACGACTTCGACTCCGGGTACGAGCCGGCTGCGGGACACGACGATCTCCTGACGACAGGGGCTGGGATGGGCGTGGGCCCGCCCGTAAGGCAACGGGCGGGCCCACGGTCGAGGGTGGTGAGGCCCTCGCTTACTCCTCGGTGTCCTCGAAGGGGTTCTCGACGAGCGCGTTGGAGTGGGTGGCCGAGGCGTGGGCCAGCTGACCCGGGTCGGCGATCGGAGCGAAGATCTGCTCGTTGTCCATGAACTCTCCTTGTTCATAAGGGAGATGCGGCGTTCGGTCGAGCGCCGCGACCGACACTAATGGAATCGATTTTCATTTCCTATTCAGAGAGAGGGTGATCTGGGTAACACACGGGCCAGCCGCCCTCGGGGTCCCGGCCCACCCGGCCGGCCACCTTCAGCACGTCCGCCAGCAGCCCCGGCGTGACGACCTCCTTCGGCGCCCCGTCGGCGACCACGCGGCCTTCGCGCAGAGCGACGACGCGTTCGGCGAACCGGGCGGCGTGGGCCAGGTCGTGCAGCACCATGACCACGGTGAGCCCGCGCTCCTCGCGCAGGCGGACCACCGTCCGCAGCACGTCGAGCTGGTGGTGCAGGTCCAGATAGGTGGTCGGCTCGTCGAGCAGCAGGACGCGGGTGTCCTGGGCGAGCGCCATCGCCAGCCGCACCCGCTGCCGCTCACCCCCGGACAGCGCGTCGACGTCACGGTCGGCCCATTCCTCCACACCGACGTCGCGCAGCGCCCGGTGCACGACGGGATCGTCACCCTCGCGCAGCATGCCCAGCGGACCCCGTGCCGCGTACCGCCCCTGTCGCACCAGGTGGCGGACCGTCATCCCCGGTACGGCGGGCGCCGACTGGTGCAGCAGCGCGACTCTCGCGGCCGTGGCCCGCCGGGAGAGCCCGGCGAGGTCGTCCCCGCCGAGCAGCACACGCCCCCGGTCCGGCCGCAGCAGCCCGGCGGCCAGCCGCAGCAGGGTCGACTTCCCGCAGCCGTTGAGGCCGATGAGTGCTGTCAGCTCACCCGGCCGGACGGCCAGGTCGACGCCCCGCAGCACGGGACGTCCGGGGTAGCCGAAGTGGGCCCCCTCGACGTGTATTCCCATGGACTCGCTCATGGTGGTGCTCAGTCCTCCGTCGACTCTCAGAACGTACGGCCGGGCGCGCGGCGCACGACGACCAGCAGCAGGGCGGCGCCCAGGCAGGCGGTGAGCGCCCCGACCGGAAGCGTGAGCCGTCCGGCGTCCAGCGCCTGGGCCAGCAGCCGCGAGAACAGCTGCGCCGCGGCGTCCGCCCCGCACACGACGACCGCTCCCATCAGGGCGGAGCCGGGAAGACTCGTCCGCAGGTCCGCGCCGAAGACGGCCACGGCGAGATGCGGGACGAGCAGTCCCACGAAGCCCAGCGCTCCGACGGCGGCCACCGCACCCGCCGTCAACGCCACCGCGCACAACAGGGCGAGGGTGCGGGCACGCCGGGCGGCGAGTCCGGCGGCCAGGGCGATGTCGTCACCGCAGCGCAGCAGGGTCAACGGCCCGGCAAGCAGCCAGGCCGCGGCCCCCCAGGCCAGGGCCCATGGCCACAGCAGGTGCCAGTGTTCCCACACCCGGCCCTCCGTGGTGCCCACCAGCCACTGCACGACGCTGCCCAGTTCGCCCGGCTCCACGAGCAGCACCATGGCGGTGAGTCCGCCGAGCACCGCCGACACCAGGACTCCATGCACGGCGGTCTGGGCGGGGTCGCCGCTCTGGCGGCCCGCGAGCAGCCAGAGCAGCAGCGCTCCGACGCATCCGCCCGCGCACGCGGCGAGCACCACGGCCAGCGGCGAGTCCCACCCGGCGAGTCCCAGAGCCGTGGCGGTGACGGCCCCGAGGACCGCCCCCGGGGTCACCCCTGTCACTTCGGGCCCGGCGAGGGGGTTGCGCAGCGCGGACTGCAGGATCAGCCCGGCCACGGCGAGGGACGCGCCCGCGCCCAGGGCCACCAGCAGTCGGGGCAGCCGTAGCTGCAGGAGGATGTGCCGTTCCGTCGCGTCCCCGCCGCCACCCAGCACGTCCCAGACCGCACCCGGCGACATGCCGCGTCCGGCCACCAGTTCCACCCCCGCGCACACGACGGCCAGCGCCGCGAGGGCCGCGAAACGCCGGCTCACCGTGCGTTCTCCGTTCCGGTCTTCGCTACGGGGAGTGGGGAGCCGCCGCGGGCCCCGGGCGCGCCGTGCGGCACCGGCCCGCGCGTCGAATCGGCCTGCCTTCGCCCACCGGTCCGGCCCCGGCGGCGGTCTGATCGCATCAGGGCGACCCCGGCCGGGACCCCCAGCAGGGCCGTCCAGGCGCCGGCCGGGGTCTCCACGGGTGCCAGCGCCAGCCGGGCGGGGAGATCGGCGACCGTCACGACGGCCGCACCCCACGCGGCGGACCACGGCAGCCAACGCACCGCTCCCGAGGCGGGGTTGAACCACCGGGCCAGGTGCGGGGCGAGGAACCCCACCCACGCGACGGGCCCGCACACGGCCGTGACGGGCGCGATCAGCACGACGGCGATGGCCAGCGCACCCAGCCGGGCCCGCTGGGCCCGTACGCCCAGCGCCTCGGCGTCCTCGTCGCCCAGCCGCATCACCGACAGCACCGGCGCACACAGCACGAGGGCGGGGACCGCGACGAGCAGCCACGGCCACAGCCCCGCGACATCGTCCCAGGTCCGGGCGGAGAGGGACCCCAGCAGGTAGCGGTAGATGAGCTGGAGGTCGAGCTGGTCCGCCATGACCATCAGGACGAGCAGCGCGGCCTGCAACGCGGCCGCGACCGCGGCGCCGGTCAGCAGCACCGCGGACGGGCTGCGCCCGAGCCCGGCGGCGAGCAGCGTCAGCCCGCCGCCGAGCGCCGCTCCGCCGAGGGCGAGCACGGGCTGGACCGCGGCGGGCAGCGACAGGGTCAGCACCAGCGGCGCGGCCACGCCCAGCGCCGCCCCGGAGGAGACACCGAGCATTTCCGGCACGGCCAGGGGATTGCGGAGCGCCTCCTGGAGCACGAGCCCCGCCGCACCCAGACAGGCTCCGGCGATGAGCGCCAGCACCAGTCGTGGGACGCGGAGTTCGGTCACCACGATCCCGGCGAGCGTGGTGTCCCCGTCCAGCACCGCGCCGACGAGCCGGTGCGGTGGGACGTAGGGGTTACCGAGGCACAGTGCGCAGGCCGACGCGGCGAGCAGCACCCCGATCAGCAGGAGGGGCTGCCACCTCCGTTCAGTCGGTGAGAGCCGCCGGGCCCTGCCCGCCGGGCCGTCCGCCGCAGTGGGCGCCGAGGAGGGCGCCCTCACCGCAGCGCGGCCGTGGCCTCGTCGAGGACGATGCCCATCGAACGGGTACCGCGCCCCTTGGCCCACACTTCCGAGTTCACCTCGTGGACGTCGCCGTTCCGCACGGCCGGGATCTTGCTCCAGAGGGGGTTCTTCGCCAGCTTCTCCGACAGCTCGCCGTCCGCGTCACCGAAGCTCATCGTCTCGACGAACAGCACATCGACGCCTTGGGCGAGTATCTCTTCGAGGCTGTAGCTGCCTTCCACGCCGCGGGACTTCCACGGGTACTCGGCGATCTTGGGGAACAGGCTGGCGGTCACATCACCCTCCGGCGTCGCGACGCCGAAGTTCTCGTCGCTGCCGTAGATGATGAGGGCGGTCTTGTCGCTCGGGGCCTTCTCGGCCTTCGCGAGCTTGGTCCGGAAGGCCCGTTCGGCCTTCTCCCCCTCCGCGGTGCGGCCGGTGAGGGCTGCGGTGTCGCGCAGGTAACCGACACTGTCCTCCCACGTCTCGGGCTGCATGGCCCAGAACTCGGTGGCGCCCTTCAGCGCGGGGGCGAGCTTGCCGTGGGTGTCCCCAAGCCCGATCACGAGATCCGGCTTGTGGGAAAGGATCGCCTCCGCCTCCGGGGCGATGAATCCGCCGGGGACGACGTCGACCTTCTCGGCCTTCCCCTCCCCGAGGAAACCGGGGTGGGCGAGCAGCGCGCTGTTGGTGGCCGTCGGGACGATGCCGAGTTCGGTCAGGATGTCGTCGCAGAGCGCGAACAGGCAGACGATCCGCTTCGGTTGCTCCTCCAGGGAGACCTTGACGCCGTTCACGTCGGTCAACTCGGTCGCCGCCTTGATGGGTTCGACGGTGACGTCGGTCTTCGCGGTGTGCCCGGCCTTGCCGCTCGCGGGCTCGTCGGGGGTCGAGCCGCAGCCGACCAGGACGGAACCCACCACAGCCGCGGTGAGCCAACTACGGACGAATCTGGACGGTGCGCGCAGCATCAATGCCCTCGCTTCTCCTTCAGGGACCCCGAACGCACCGAACATACATGATAATCGTTTTCACCAAATACTCCTGGAGGACCCATGAACGCTGCCGCTTCCGCACTGCTCGTCTCCGACCACGTGGCCGGCTCCGTGTACGCCCTGACCGTGCCGGACGGCACCGTCACAGGACGCCTCACCGGGCGCCATCTCTCCGAGCACGCCGGGTTCCTGGCGCTGCCGGGAGGGCGGGTGGCCTGTGTGGACGACCGCCGGGGGGAACTGCTGGTCCTCGACCCGTTCGGCGCCGAGCTCGTGGAACTCGCGGTCCCCGTCGCCGTCCCGGCCGAGCACCTGGCCTGCGATCCGTCCGGTCGCCGACTGGCCGTCACAACCGGCCTGGGCGAGAACGCGGAACCGTGGTCGGACCTTCTGACGGTAGTCGACCTGGCCACCGGAGAGGCGGCTCGCGTACGCACACGCGTGGGCGAACCAGGCGCGACAGTACTGGGCGGCGGCGATCCGCTCGTCGTACTGCGGCACCGGGAACCGGGCGCGCTGGCGGTCCACCGGTTCGCGGATCTCCTCGCGGCTCCGCCCGGCTGCCCCGCGGTCACGCCTCATGCGCTCCTGCCCCTGCCGGACGACGGGCACGGTGACGCGCAGGACCCGGGATCGGGGCAGGTGTTCGCGGCCACGGGCACGGGAGTGCACTCGGCGCGCAGGAAGGGTGACACGCTCGTGGCCGGGACGGTGATTCCCTGGGAGTCGCCCGCGCGGGGCTGGTACCTCCGCCTCGACACCCGTCGGCGGGCGCTGTGGACCACGCTGCGCGGGGGCCCTCCGGACCCGTTGCGGTGGCCGGACTGGACGAACCAGGCATGGTTCCACGAGTTGGAGACGGGCCGCACCCTCCTCACCGAACTCGGTCCCGGTCTGGTCTTCCGGCTGGCGCTCGCCCGGCACGACACCGCCTTCACCCGCATCCACCCCGACGGCGACGAACTGGTGCTTCTGGGGGCCGACGACACCCTTCGCCGCGTCCCGCTCCCCGCCATGGACGGCGCGCCGCGGCGCGGCGGCACCCCCTGGGAGGGCGTGGAACGCCGAGCGGTGGCTGCCTCACCAGGCTCCGACTGGGTGGCCGTCACCCGCGGCGGTCACGGCGAAGTGCACCTGGTCGACTCGGAGACGGGACACGAGGCGACCCGCCTACGACTGAGCACTCCGCTGCATCACGGCGGCCACGTGATGCTGATCAGCCGGAACGACGGCGCCGACGGCGATCCCGTGGGCCGTTGACGGGGCACGGCCGGCGGGGCTGCCGACCCAGCACTCCCCCGGCGCGGTACTCAGGTCCAACGTGTACTTGAAGATCACACCGTCCTTCGTGATCAGCGCGAGCCTCTCGGGTTGTTGGAGGTCGCCTGCCGCAGGATTTCGGCGGGCGTGAACCACTTGGTGCTCTTCCTGGTCGCCGGCGACCGGCGCATCGCCCTCATCCAGGCCCGCCTCGCCCGGCTCCTCGCCCGGCTCCTCGCGCCGCTCGCCGCCGTACGCGTGGTCGAGCCGCCGTGCGATGCGGTACCTGTGCGGGAAGCATTGTGGTGGCATCGGGTGCACACCCACGACGCGGCTCACATCCGGCCGCGGGAAACACCGGGCCGGCAGCGGCCTCCGGCGGCGGTTGCGTACGGACCGGGCTGCGAGCAGGGGCTGCCGTACTCGGGCGTCCTGGGTGCTCCGCGTGCCGAGTGCCGTGCGGGGCCTCGGACGCGCGCCGGCCACCGTGTCCCGCACCGTCCGCATCGTGGGATCGGGCGGCCTCGGACCGCCCCATCCCACGACGCGAGGACTATGCTGCTGTGGAGACGTCCCAGACCCCGGCGGCATTCTGTTGCTGATCACGGATGGCTGCGGAAGCGGATCCTTCGTCCGCCACCCGGCGCATCCCTGGAGGGAACTGCGCGGGCCTGCTGTGCAGGCTGTGGACCGGCCGCTGTTCCACCTCCGCCGAACGCACATCCTGCCGACAGCGCGCCCGGGAACAAGAGATCCGACACCGTCGCGCCCGCTGCCGGACAGTCTTCCGAACCGAGGCGTCATGCCCCTTCCACAGCTCGCCGTCCACCGCCATGACCGAGGGGACCGGACACTGATCACCCTGGCCGGTGAGATCGATCTCGAATCCGTGCCGTTGGTGCGCGCAGCCCTGGAGCGGTGCTTGCGGGACGGCATCCGCAGCATCGACGTCGACCTCACCGCCGTCAACTTCTGCGAATGCAGCGGCCTCAACGCCTTCCTTCGTGCGTCGCAGCAGGCCACCCTGGCCGAGAAGACCCTGCGACTGCATCATCCTCCGGCGATGCTGGCCCGGATGCTCGACCTGACCGGCTGCGGCTTCCTCCTCCTGGGCCTCCCGTTCGGCCAGTCGTCGCCTCCTCTCGGCGACACCCCTGCCGTATCCCGCTCAGCCCCGCCGCACGAGTCCGTCCCGACGATGCCCGCCCTCTCGGGCGGCACGGGATGACCGGCCGCCGGCCGGCCGGGACAGCCACGGAAGCCCGAGGGGGCGGCGAGCCGTCCGCCATGGTCTGTCTCACCGCCGGCATCGGCCGACCGGGGCACGCCGCGGTGAACACCGGGGCAGGCGGTCTCAGGCGGCATGCCTCCGGATTCCCGGTACGCGGCGACGGCTCCCGGCGGCTCGGCCGCGATCGGGCGCTGCCACACGGCAACAGGCGACCCGCGGTACCCCGCAGCGCCTTCGCGTTCGTCGGCACCCCGGTCCGGCCGCGCCCACAGGACCACAACCCGATCGACGCCGCCGCGAGGCTGGAGCTCCTTGTCGGGATGTCTGGAGGGGGTGGTCCGGGTCGAGCCTGACAACCGGCCGGCGCGTATCCAGGTGCTGGTGGCCAGGGAGGCAGCCCGACGCGGTTCCCCGGTCGGTGTGTTGGACGTCTGCACCGCGGCCGTGGCCGCGCTACCGGTCGGCGGGGCCGGCCTGTCGGCGATGTCGCGGACCGCGGCGAGCCACCCACTGTGCAGCACCGACGAGATCAGCGGGCGACTGGAAGAGCTCCAGCTCACGCTCGGTGAGGGGCCATGCGTGGACGCCTTCGCCCGCGGCTCGGCCGTACTGGCACCCGATCTGCTCACCGCCGGAATCCAGGCTCGCTGGACCGTGTTCGCCGACGCGGCCCTGGAGGCCGGAGCCCGAGCGGTCTTCTCCCTTCCCCTGCGGATGGGGGCGATCAGCCCGGGGGTCCTGGACCTGTACGCCGGCATTCCGACCGTACTCGACGCGGAGGAACTGGCCGACGCGCTGGCGTTCGCCCATCTCGCGACCCTCCTCCTGCTCGATACGACGATCGGCGAGACCGGCGCGCCGGCCGACGGGCGGGTCCCGGTCCCCGGCTCCGAGGACCTGGGCGCATACCGAGCGGAGATCGACCAGGCCAGCGGGATGCTCACGATCCAGCTCGGAGTCGGCATCGAAGAGGCCTTCGCCCGGCTCCGCGCCCACGCCTACGCCCAGGGACGCCAACTCGCCGACGTGGCCGCCGACGTGGTGGCCCGTAGGCTTCGCTTCTCACCCGACGCGGAGGAGGGCCAGGCCGAGGAGGAGACTTGACGCAGGCGACGCCGGCCGAGGAACGAGCCGCCCGTCCCACCCCTCGGGGCAGGGACCAGTCTCAACCAAGGGTGCCCACGTGGATCAACGACTTCTGGCCAAGACCTTCGTCGAGCTGGCCGACAACCTGGTCGCCGACTTCGACCTCATCGACTTCCTGCGCCTGCTCACCGACCGCTGCGTCGGCATGCTCGACGCCGGCGCCGCCGGGGTACTGCTCGCCGACCGGGACGGAAAACTCCGCGTCATGGCCGCCTCCGACGAACAGGTCCGTCTGCTGGAACTCTTCCAGCTCCAGAACGACGAAGGCCCCTGTCTCGAGTGCTTCCGCACCGGCGCACCAGTGATCGTCCACGACCTGACCCGGGAGGTCGATCGCTGGCCGCGCTTCGTCGCCGTGGCCCACCGCAGCGGGTTCGGAGCCGTCCAGGCCCTGCCCATGCGCCTGCGGGACGAGACCGTGGGCGCCCTGAACCTTTTCCGCGCCGCGCCCGGCCCCTTCGACCCGGCCGCCACGCTGGTCGCCCAGGCACTGGCCGACGTCGCCACCATCAGCCTGCTGCAACAACGCACCGCCCACCGCAGCACGATCCTCAACGAGCAGTTGCAGACGGCGTTGAACAGCCGGGTGCTGATCGAACAGGCCAAGGGGAAACTCGCCGAGCGCCAGGGCATCGACATGGAGCAGGCGTTCAGCTCCCTGCGCGGCTACGCCCGCGCCCACAACCGGCGCCTGGCCGACGTGGCCCGCGCCTTCGTCAACGACTCCGAGCCCCTCGCCGGTCTGGGGTCCTGGCCCGCGCCCTGGTCGGGGGCGCCGGAGAGTTGAGACCACGGCTCCCGGCGTTGCGGCGGCCGTGTGCCGGACGGCGTTGCCCACCGGCTCGGACACGACCGGCACCGCGTCGTCGAGGCAGGGCACGATGTCGGCGAACGCGGTACGCACCTGGTCAGGGGCGAGGGCGCTGAACGACCGGAAGCACGACCGCCGTTCCGCCCGCATGCATTGCCGTCCGGCGATCGCGGCCTTCAGGCGCCATTGAACGGCGTCCTACGCTCGGGCGTTGTGTTCATCCGTTCCGCGAGTGGCGCCGGCGTCGAACCCGCCCGCGTTCGCCGTCGCTGAGCTCACGGCGGCCACCGGTGCCGTACCGGAAGGCGGCGATGCGTTCATCGTTCTGCGCGTTGAGCAGGTGGATGAGCAGCACACCCAGAGCGACCACCGCGAGCACCACGATCACGGTCACGAAGATCTCCACGGTCCTCACACCACCTTCGTCAGATTCGGTTACGCGGCTGTGACCCGGGAATCCGTGGCCGCGGAGACAGGATCGCCGGCCACCTGCCCGCCTTCGGAGACCCAGACCGCTTCCACGGCCCCGTCGGTCTCCGCCACGGTCCGCAGGAGTGCCGCCTCCTCCATCAACCGGCTCGCGGTCGACATGCCCAGCGGGTCGCTCGCGGCGGCCATCAGCCACGCGGCCGAGACAGCCGGCGTCTGCGGCGGGACCACCAGCAGGTTCCAGCGGCCCACGCGGTACGAGAGCAGCAACAGCTCGTGCGGATCCTGCTCGGCCCGGAACCAGCCGACCTTCACCGCACGCCCGGCGAGAGGCACCTTGCGCGGGACGACCGGCCAGTGGACAGGATTCACCGTGACGCGGGTGATCCGGCCCCACAAGGGATCGAGCAACGCCAGCAGCGAGGGGAGTTCCGCCTCGAGATCACGGGAGTGGGGCCACCAGGCGCCGTCCAGCAAAGCTGGTGCGGAACCGACGGGAGCCAGCGACAGACGCGGCGGTGAGGAGGAGGACCGGCCTTCGAGTGTCGGCGGGAGGAAAGTGGTCGCAGTCATGACGCGAACCCTGCCCCGGGCGGTCACGACCGGCCCGGCGTCATCAATCGCCGAAAACGACACGAGCGTGGAAGCCGGTGTGCGAAGAATCCTCGGTACCTCCAGCCTACTCCTCGGACAATCCGAACGGACCGTGGAGCCGACAGCAGAACTCCGCCGTCGCCATGGCCCAACCTGAAACCCGATGGCAGGCCCCGAAATCAATGCGCTGCGGTCCCGTCAGGATCAGCGCGAGATGAGCGTCGAAACGACTTCCCACCGCCCCCGCGAAGACCGGGCTGCTGGATCCCTCATCCAACATGCCCATCGCAGAGCCGCAGGTCAGCGCAGGTAGGTCGAGGCTTGGAGAGCCGCACCGAACGCCCGGAACAGCACACGAGCGTCACTCCCGGCCCGCGCTCCAACGCCCGGGGCAGCCGAGGAAGCGCCAGGGCCGGGACCGCTCGAGAAGCTGCCGGGCTCCGTCGGGAGCCGGCTGCGGCTACCCGAAAACGTCTCGGTCGACGTCGGTATCGGTCGCCGCCAGCACCGCGACCCGGGTTCGGGAGGGATCGAGGACGGCGAAAGCCACGTCTGAGGTGTCGTGGCGGAACCAGTCCGTGAACGCCATGAATCGCAGCCACCGGTGCTCCACGGCGCGCCGCACGGCTTCCAGGAGCGGCACGCCGGCGGTCACCGAAGTCGTCCGGACTGAGCGCACTCGGCAGCGTGAAGAACGGTGCCTCAACCGCACAGATCCATCCACCGGCCGTGAACGGCCAAGCAGCCGTTTCGCCCGCCCGCCGTCACGCGTTTCACCCGCCGTGCGGCCCGCGACGGCACCGATGCTGGTCGAGGGAATCTCCGGAAAGCGCGACCGGAGCTGCTTCGAAGTCTTGATCGACCCCAGTCCCCGGACACGTACCATGAACCGATGCTCGATCTCCAGGCGCGTCCTGGGCAGCCGAGCCAACGGATGTCCCAGCTCACGCAGCCTTTCGGCGTACGCGTCCAGAGAGCGCCGATCGGCCTCCGAGCCGATGAGTGTCAGCTCTCCGAGCAGACACGCCCGCAACTCGACGCCCGACTTCGGATTCCGTCCCGCAACCCCCGAACAGAGGCTCAAGGTCCCGCGGGTACTGAGCCTTGACCAGCTTCGCGGACACCGAACGCAGCAACCGATCGGCCTCCCTCGATCCGTGATCTCGAAAGGCATCAGCCGATCCGCGAGTCCACGGCAAACGTCGCACAGTCCCGCGAGCGCGTGTCGGCGAGGGTCTCGGCGATCCGCCCGACGGCCCGCGCCACTGACTAAAAGGCGAGCTCGGGCTCCCAGGGCAGAGCGGGCCCATGCCTGACGTCGCTCTGCACGCCCAAGTGGGTGACACCAGCCACCCAATCGAGGAGAAGCAGCGCGCCGGACAGGTGTCGAGCCACGTGTCCATCGTCTCCGCATCGAACAGTCCAGGGGCGGGAGCGAGTGCAGTGTCCTGCGTCTGGTCCCTGACCGCCCTGTCAACTCAGCCTGGTCGGCCTTGCTCGACTGCCACGGCAAGGCCGGGGCTACCACGTTCGTCAGCCGTGCCGGAGCACCGTTGTGAGCACCCAGAGGGTCCCTCTCTCCGTCGAGGACGCGTCAGTCGGTGGCGCCCAGAGGCCTCCGCGTTCTGAACGATCCATGAGGGCCCTGGAGCGGGTCGCTGACGCTGACGAGATTGCCCGTGTAGTCTCTGGTCCGGTCAACAGCGTGGTGCACCAGCCCTGGCAGAGCCGCGAAACAGCACACCCGAGTGCGCTATGACATCCGCCGTCGCCGCGTCGCCCTACGGTTCCGGCACGTGGTCCGCCTCTGGGTGCCTCTCCTGGTGGATGAACAGGTCGGCGGTTCGGCGGGCCCGCTCCCCCTCATCGGGCTCGAAGTCGAACGTGGGCCGACGGAAGCCGCCCTGGAATCGGGTCCAGCGGCCGGTGGCGTGACGGGCTCTTCGAGCAGTCCAGGACGGCACTCGCCTCATTCCTTCGGTACGTGGACGGTTGCCTGCCGCTGCTATGCGTGTCATCACCGACTGACAGTGCGCCATCCGTCACTATTGCGACAACGTCACGCGTGCTCGATGAACTAGGCATTTGCGGGCTATGAAGCTGCCCGATGTGATACATCGCCGCTGCGTCACTGCCCACGCTTCAGGTCACCGCGCCAAGTGACGCCAATTCGGAGAACGGTCACCCGATCGCTCGTAGAAGTCCGCACGGTGAACCACTCCGGCTCGCCCCGCATTCAGCACGTAACCGGAGTTGACCGTGATCGAAGACGCCGCGCCCGCTACCGTAGCGCTGCCTGATCTCGTACGCGAGGTCGTCACCGTTGCTGCAGCAGCCGAAATCCTTGAGAAGACCCGCTTGCACGGCTGCAACCCACGCAAGCTGGATTCCTCTCACGCCCGGCGGCTCGCTCGTGACATGTGCAACGGTAGCTGGGACGACTACAACCCCGACGTCCTGTCTCTGTGCGGTCATGGAGCCGCCATCCAGGGACAACACCGCCTCGAAGCGGTGATCATCAGCAAGACACCCCGCAGCTTCCTTGTCGCCAGGGACGTGCCACATGGTGCGGCGACAACGATGGACTGCGGCAAGGCTCGATCGGCTGCGACCGCGCTGTCTCTAGTGGGCGTCGACGGGCATCGCAAGGACATCTCTTCGACCATCCGACTGCTGCAGAACTACGACGTCGAACGCAAGAAGGTTGCCTGGCCCGCATGGCGGTCGGTCGTCTACACCAACGCCGAGATCGTACGGTTCTTCCAGTCCAAGTATTCCGACCTGCCGGACTTTCTGCCGCTGATGACCGCCCTGAAAAGCGGCGTGTACTCCGCCCCCGCAGCGTCACTGGCATGCGCGTACCTGGTCCACCGGGACGGCGGGAGCACCTCGCACGCGGACGACTTCTTCCGGGGCCTGATCTCCGGAGCCCACCTGGACACAACCGACCCCAGATGGATCACTCGCCGGTACTTCCACAGCCCGGCCCGGCCACGACGCGGCAACATCACCAGCGCCCTCCACCTGGGACTCCTCCTGAAGACGTGGAACCTTTGGGTCACCGGTCAGACCTGGGAGATCGCCAACTTTCGCGCGACACAGCGCATGCCAGACATCGTCAATGCGCCATGTCCTGCACAAACGCAGCAATCCTTCAGGAAACCGAGCATGGACGGACCCGTCATTCCACGCCGCCGAGCTGCAGACCGAGCCGGCGTTCCTGGACAGACGATGGGCATGATGCACCTGCCCATGGAAGAGGGTTTCCCCGCATGAGAGGCGCATCCCGGACAAGGCGATGGCGTTGGACCGCTCGCCCTGCACGACCCGTTCAAGAAGCGCTGCTGGACACCAAGGCATTGGCGGGCGGACACGCAACACCATGCCTCGCCGAGCTTCGGACATGGTTGCCGGGTCGGACATCGACGTGGACGTGCGTCAGGAGCCTTCGGCTCTGCCTCCTAGGGCCGACCGGCATGCTTGGTCGCCTCCTGCGGCGAGGCCACCGCGGAGTGTCGCTGCGACCAGTAGCCGGGATGGACTGCTGTCACGGCGTTGCCGGTGGGCAAGAACACGCTGGCCCAAGCAGAACGTCTTTCGACAGCGCTGCCGGCAAGCCGCGGTCGCGTGTCTCCGACGTAGCTCCGAATCATGGAGCGAATGGGCACATCCGACGCACCTCGTTGCGCCACCCGGTTTCACGTGGTCGCGCCACGACATCGATTCGCGCGAGAGAAATTGATCTTCGGTGGTGTGACTGATCATATGCAGGTGGGAGCCCTTTCCGAGAGGGCTCCCACCACCTTCCCGTGTGCCCAGCGAACGGAGAAACACGGTCATGAGTCACTCTCCCAGATCCGGAGCCACTTCACGCTGGCGCAGGACCCCCGGTGATGCCGTCCCTCAACCGGACGAAATTTCACCGCTCTGCAATGCCCCTTCGCACCTGCAGCCTCCCGAGAGCACCCCTCTCAGAGAGGCCCGGCACGATTCATTGTTCAAACAACGCACCCTCCTCGTGTTGTGCGCCGCGGTCACCCTTGCCAACAGCGTGGGCTACATCACGGCGTCCGCAAGCAGCGATCCACTGGCCGGGCTGGTCGCAGGAATCTTCGCATTCGGTGGAACCATCGGATTCTTCCATGAACATACGGACTGACACCACCGGCCACTGAATACCGGCCCTTGCCGAGCTGACGGTGCACCGCCCGCCTCGCCGTCAACCGAGCCCCATTCTCGATCCAGAAAAGGAAGACGAGCCGTCGGCATAGGCGGGCACTACTCACCGCGCTGGGCTCACCTCTCACAAAGCAAGGTCGCCCGCTCCGGCGACGTGAGCCCGCGACTGACTGCGCAGACACGAACCGTCGCTGCGGAAAACGCCACCCAATCGCCTCTGTCTCGGATCCATCGGAGTCTGACATGAACGACGAGAGCATGTCTTCCTCTGCACCGCTCCCCTTGCCGGTGCGTGAGATCGTCACCCCTGCTGCGGCAGCCGAAATCCTTGAGAAGACCCGCTTGCACGGCTGCAACCCACGCAAGCTGGATTCCTCTCACGCCCGGCGGCTCGCTCGTGACATGTGCAACGGTAGCTGGGACGACTACAACCCCGACGTCCTGTCTCTGTGCGGTCATGGAGCCGCCATCCAGGGACAACACCGCCTCGAAGCGGTAATCATCAGCAAGACGCCCCGCAGCTTCCTTGTCGTCCGGGACCTGCCACACCAGACAGCCACCACTATGGACTGCGGCAAGGCTCGCTCCGCTGCCACCGCGCTGTCCCTGGTGGGCGTCGAGCGGCACCGCAAGGACATCTCTTCGACCGTCCGACTGCTGCGACTCTACGACGCCGAGCGCAAGAAGATTGCCTGGCCCGCATGGCGGTCGGTCGTCTACACCAACGCCGAGATCGTAAGATTCTTCCAGTCGGAGTACCTCGACCTTCCGGACTTCCTGCCACTGATGACCGCCCTGAAAAGCGGCGTGTACTCCGCCCCCGCAGCGTCACTGGCATGCGCGTACCTGGTCCACCGGGACGGCGGGAGCACCTCGCACGCGGACGACTTCTTCCGGGGCCTGATCTCCGGAGCCCACCTGGACACAGCCGACCCCAGATGGGTTGTCCGCCGATACTTTCAGAATCCGGCCCGGCCACGGCGCGGCAACACTGTCAGCTCACTTCAGCTGGGGCTGCTGCTTAAGACCTGGAATCTTTGGATCTCTGACGGTGTCTGGGAGATGGCGTACTTCCGACCCAACGAGCGTATGCCCGAAGTCGTCCGCGCTGGCTCGGCGCGCAGATTCACCGAGGTGCAGCACGAATCAGCCGACCCGGACAGTAACAAAATGCCCTTGTCACCACGTCGCACTGCACGCCAGGCTCGTGTGCCCGACCAGAACACCAACACGGCTCAGGTACGCTCCTGACCCATCCGTGCCGGGCTTCCTCGGGACCGAGTTGGGGCAGCGTCAGGGCCACAAGGCGGCAGTCGCCACCAGCGATCGGGCGCCTTCCTCGCCACGGCCATCGGCCGTTCGGACACCCCGGAGGCTCCGCCAGGCCGCCACTGGCGACGACCTCTGAACGCAGGGCAGCGGGCATCCCGGCGTCGCTGGCCTTCAGAAGGGGCTGGAGGTCAGCAGATTTCGATTCCCGCGGAGTGGGCATGCTCGGAGGGTCCTGGTCGACGTGGCACCCACCTACACACCCTCCAGACACGCCTGAAGACCACCACCGCTGGGAGCTGGCGACTGGCTGGCTCTTGATCGGACCGGCGTCGGCGTCGTGGCGGCAGCCTGAACGGCCTTCGTCAAGGTGCGAGCCGCTGCTCGGCCGGTCCGTGAGGTCTGTGGTGAAGACACTCGGTCGCCGCCTGATGAAGTGTTCGCCGGAGGGCGCGCGAGGGGGCTTGCTTCATTCAGACTTCGCCGCGTCCCTCCTCGGTCCATGTCCACGGCCCTCGAGGGCGAACCGTACGGCTCCGGACCGTGCTCCCCGACCCTCGCCAGAGTCAGCACATGTCTCGTCCTCGCCTTGCTGTCCGTCCACACGGCCTTCCCATGGATGTGTGGGTGAGTCGGACCTGGCCTCCCTGAGCCAGGACCAAAAAGTGATGCGCTAGCTCACGACGTCCCCGATGAACAGGAGATCAAGTGCCTACAGGGGCCCGACAAAACGACATCCGCACGCTCCGCCTGGCCGTACATGTGTCCCCAAGCCTCTGCCGCGCCGCGACTTCCAGCGCCAACAGCAGCACGCAGGTCGAGTGGCGAGCCGCCGACATAGGCAATGTCCACGGCATCGATACCGATCTCCTTCGCAGCCAGGAGGATTCCGTCCGGTGCTGGCTTCGGACGCGACACATGGTCGCCACCGATCAACACGTCAACATGCAACCCTGCAGACCTCACCAGCATCCCGGCCGCCCTCGAACTTGCACCGGTGAACACAGCCAGAGCCCGGCCCTGGGCACGCAGGGCAGCGAAGATGTCAACACCCCGGTATACGGCGCCACTTCGGCACCTCCGAGATCCCGGTGGAAAGATTCTCGGACAGCCCAAGCTCCTGATCAACACATTCAGTGTTCGCAGTGTCTGTCAAACGAGCGGTGTAACTGGGGTGGTTGGGTTACTGGCGGGCTGCTGAGAGTCGGCCGTCGAAGGTGATGTCGAAGGCGTTCAGTGCGGTCTTCCAGCGCATGGTCCAGCGGGCCTGGCCCTTGCCCGTGGGGTCGAGAGACATGATGGCCATGTAGACGCACTTCAGGGCGGCCTGCTCGTGGGGGAAGTGGCCGCGGGCCTTGACCGCCCGCCGGATGCGGGCGTTCACCGACTCGATCGCGTTGGTGGTGCAGACGATGCGGCGGATCTCGGTGTCGAACCGCAGGAATGGGGTGAACACCTCCCAGGCGTTCTTCCACAGCTTCACGATCGCCGGATACTTCCGTCCCCAGGTGTCGGCGAACTCGGCGAACCGCTCCAGGGCGGCTTCCTCGGTCGGCGCCGTGTAGACGGGCTTGAGGAGGCGGGCGATCTTGTCCCAGTCCTGGCGGGCGGCATAGCGGAAGGAGTTCCGCAGCAGGTGGACCACGCAGGTCTGCACGATGGTGCGGGGCCAGACGGTTACCACCGCTTCGGGCAGGCCCTTGAGCCCGTCGCAGACCAGCATGAGGACGTCGTTCACGCCGCGGTTCTTGATCTCGGTGAGGATGTGCAGCCAGTGCTTGGCGCCCTCGCCGCCGTCGCCGGCCCACAGCCCGAGAATCTACCCCGTTATCTTTTTCGCGGTCCTGCAAGAGGGCCGCTGGCCTCCGGGCCCGGCATGACTGTTGCCCCCTGTCGAAGGGATGACCTGGGGGGTGGTGTCACCGGGCCCGAGGGGTGCCGTCACAGACGCTGATGAGAGGTCCGACCACCGCCCGGCCGGGCGCAATGCCCTGCCGCTCGCGGGCGGCAGGGCTGCATAACGTGGATGCGCGCGAACGGCTCCCGACCGCCGAGGCTGGCACGCATCGACACATGTGGGGGCACGGTGATCAGCATCGACGGCGTGGGCGTCTTCCTGGGCCTGGACGTCGGCAAGCAGACGCATCACGGACACGGCCTGAACCCGGCCGGGAAGACGGTCTTCGACAAGCCGCTGCCGAACACCGAACCGAAGCTGCGGGCCGTCTTCGACAAGCTCAAGGCCAAGTTCGGCACCGTCCTGGTGATCGTGGACCAGCCCGCTTCCATCGGCGCCCTGCCGCTGACCGTCGCCCGGGACACCGGCTGCCAGGTCGCCTACCTGCCCGGACTCGCGATGCGCAGGATCGCCGACCTCTACCCCGGCGAGGCCAAAACCGACGCGAAAGACGCCACCGTCATCGCGGACGCCGCCCGCACCATGCCCCACACCCTGCGCACCCTCGACCTCGCCGACGAGGTCGCCGCAGAGCTGACCATGCTGGTCGGCTTCGACCAGGACCTCGCCGCCGAGGCCAACCGCACCTCCAACCGCATCCGCGGCCTGCTCACCCAGTTCCACCCCAGCCCCGAACGGGTCCTGGGCCCCCGCCTGGACCACCAGGCCGTCACCTGGCTCCTCGAGCGCTACGGATCCCCGGCCGCTCTGCGCAAGGCAGGCCGCCGCAAACTGATCGAGGTCACCCGGCCCAGAGCCCCGCGCATGGCCCAGCGGCTCGTCGACGACATCTTCACCGCCCTCGACGAACAGACCGTCGTCGTTCCCGGCACGACCACGCCCGATGTGATCGTGCCCTCGCTCGCCAAGTCGCTGGCCGCCATCCACGAACAACGCAGGACCCTCGAGGGCCAGATCGAGAGCCTGCTGGAGGCCCACCCTCTTGCCAAGGTCCTGACGTCGATGCCCGGCGTCGGTGTCAGGACCGCCGCAGTCCTCCTGGTCACCGTCGGCGACGGCAGCTCATTCCCGAGCGCCGCCCACCTGGCTTCCTACGTCGGCCTCGCACCGACCACCAAGTCATCGGGTACCTCGATCCACGGCGAACACGCCCCCAGAGGCGGGAACCGACAGCTCAAACGCGCGATGTTCCTCTCCGCGTTCGCAGCCCTCCACGACCCCGCCTCCCGCAGCTACTACGACCGCTGCCGAGCCCGCGGCAAAACCCACACCCAGGCCCTCCTCCGCCTCGCCCGCCACCGCATCAGCGTCCTGTTCGCCATACTCCGCGACGGAACCTTCTACGAACCCAGGACCCCACGGCTCGCTTGATGAAAGACATAGAGGCACCCCCCGCCGGCCCTCGGTGGTGACGGCCAGGGCGACATAGATGGGCCGGTTGGCGACCGCGCCGTCGCGGACCTTGGTTCTGTCGACGATCTCGTGATCCGGACGGGTAGGCGAGCCGTTCTGGATGTTCGCGATCAGGCATCGCGTGCTCTCGTGATGTGCTCTTGGAGCTGTTCCCGTACCTGTCCGCATTGTTGGTCGAGGAGGTCGAGCGCCGGCCGGACAAGGTGGTGTTGCGGACGCGGGTGCGGGCGGCGACCGCGGTCTGTCGGTGCGGCCAGAGCTCGGCACGGGTGCATGGCCGGTATGTACGCAAGCTGCGTGACGTCGCCGTGGGCGGTCTCGGTGTCGTGATCGAGTTATCGATACGTCGCTTCCGCTGCGAGAACTCTGCCTGCCCGGCGGTGACGTTCGCTGAACAGATCACGGGACTGACGAGCCCGCACAGTCGACAGACCCCTTTGCTGCGAGGAGTGTTGACACAGATCGGGCTGGCCCTGGCCGGCCGGGCAGGAGCCCGCCTGGCCTTCGCGGTCGGCATCACCGTGGGCAAGGATGCGCTGTTGCGACTGGTCAGGGCCTTGCCCGAGCCGGAGGTCGGCGAGGTGGAGGTTCTCGGCGTCGACGACTTCGCTTTCCGCAAGGGCCGCCACTACGGCACGGTACTGATCGACATGGCCACTCACCGTCCACTTCATCTCTACGACGGGCGCGAGGGCGAGGACCTGGCCGCCTGGCTCCGCAACCACCCCGAGGTGAAGGTGATCTGCCGGGACCTGGTCCAGCGGCTATTCGGGGGGGCACGCGTTGGTGCGCCACAGGCCCAGCAGGTCGCTGATCGCTATCACCTGTGGGCCAATCTTGGCCAAGCGGTCGAGAAGACGGTGAACGGCTACCGCTCCCGTCTGGCCGAACCGCCTTCGGAACCGGCGGACACGCCCGGCGAACCGCAGGTCGTCCGGCCGCCGGCAGAGCTGAAGATCGTGACTCGCCTCTGTGAACAGCATGCTGCTGCCCATGAGCTGTGGCAGCAGGGGATGTCGAAGGCGGCGATCGGAAGGAAACTCGGACTGCACCAGGCCACCGTCCGCAAGCTGGTCAACGCCCGCTCCGCGGACGACGTCGTGGCCAAGAACCTGCAGCGGGCGCATGTCGTCGACCCGTACACCGGCTACCTGCACCGACGCTGGAACGAAGGTGTCAGAAACGCCGCTCAGCTCTGCCGCGAGATCCAGAAACAGGGTTATCCCAGAGGCGAGTTGGCAGTCCAGCGTCATCTGCGACGCTATCGGACCGGGCGCGGATACGCACCAGACCCGGGGCCCAAGCCTCCATCGGTCCGCGAGGTCACCTCCTGGATCACGACCCACCCCGAACACCTGCGGGATGACAACGCCGACAAGCTCCACCGGCTGCGTGAACGCGATCCCGGCCTGGACCGGCTCACCGGGCACATCAGGAAGTTCGCCGTCATGATGACCGCACGCCAAGGCAACCGCCTCGAAGACTGGATCACCGGAGCCGAACAGGACTCCCTGGCCCCACTCGCATCCTTCGCCCGCAACCTCCGCCGCGATTTCGACGCCGTCGGCAACGGCCTCTCCCTGCCGCACAGTTCCGCCGCCGTCGAGGGCAACATTAACCGGCTGAAGATGCTGAAGCGTCAGATGTTCGGCCGAGCCGGCCTCGGTCTCCTTCGCAAACGCGTCCTACTCGAGCGATGAGTCCAGCCCGTCCGGATCACAAGATCGTCGACAGAACCAAGATCCGCGACGGCGCGGTCGCCAACCGGCCCATCTATGTCGCCCTGGCCGTCACCACCGAGGGCCGGCTGGAGATCCTCGGGCTGTGGGCCGGCGACGGTGGCGAGGGCGCCAAGCACTGGCTGCACATCCTCACCGAGATCAAGAACCGCGGCGTGGCGGGGCATCAAGGCATCCAGCCGTGATCTCGCGCGGCTGTGCGACGCCGCACTCGGTGCCGACGGGGCACTGATCGCCCTGGGCACCCCTACCGCTGCCGACTCACCTGCCGTGTCGGCGCCAGGCCGGGTCGAGGAAGGAGAACTGGATGATGCAGTTGTCACCGGACGGCCCGAACTCGTTCAGGCCCGTGGGCCGGCGTGAGGTGATAAATGCCGGTGTCGCCTCGCCGATGACCTGGAGGTCGGACGGATCAGGTCCGGCTTCCCCGGCCGCCGGCGCCGGCATGCTGGAAGCCTCACGCTCCCTGTTCACGCCCTACCACAGACTCGGTCAGACCGTGGAACCCGGCCTGCTTCTGCCCATTCTGATCGCGCAGACACACACTGAGAGAACTATCGGCGCAGAGCGACAGCGGCTACCAGGCGTCGCCTGCACCCCGGGATCCATCCGGCGAGGTCGCCGTCATCGTCGACAACGCGTCGAGCGATGGAGCGGGGACCGGCAAGAGGCGGGCGTCGACTCAGGTGTCCCCCGTCGCCGCGTTGACGCAGGGGCCTCGATCGCATCGGCGCCGGGTACGTGACGCCGGGGTAAGGCACCCCGCGTCACCCGGTGACCCGAGCCAAGAACTCGAGCGGAAAGCCTGCGACTGCTGTCCGGTATCCCGCGTCTAAAGGGAGCCACGCCTTCCAGCAGACAGCGTCCCATTCCGGCTCGACCTGAGCAGGACCGGACCGCGCGTGAGGGCAGGGCACGCGCGTGCCCTGCCCTCACGTCGTCGAATCTCAGAAAACAGGGAACCAGGCCGCCAGGCGCTTGGCGATGACCGGTACATCGATGTTGTCCTGCGCAACGTCCTCGACGAACGGGCCGGCAATGGAGACGGGCGGTGGGACGGTACTGGCACTGACGCCGTTGAACCGCAGGAAGACGCGCATGGCCAGCCAGGCAGTGCGCTTGTTGCCGTCGATCAGTGCGTGATTGCGGGCAACGGAGTGCAGCAGTGCCGCCGCCTTCTCGTGCAGCGTGGGATACAGCTCGGCTCCGAACACGTTCGTCCGGGGTCGCTCGATCGCTGACACCAGAAGGCCCATGTCACGCACGCTGTGCTCCGTACCGTTGACCGTACGGGCGATGGCCAGGATTTCGTCGATCTGGAGGTAGCGCACGTCGGTCACTTCAGGTAGTCCAAAATCTCCGCATCACTGTCCATGAGCTCGACCAGGACGTCATCGACCTTCAGCTCGGCCCGGTTCTGCGCGTCACGGATGGCCTCAATAGCGAGTTCCTGCTTGCTGCGGCCCTCCCGGCGAGCCCGCTCGGTGAGCTTCGCGTCAAGGTCGTCGGGGAGTCGGAGTGTCATCGCCATGCGACAATGATACCAGGACGGTATCAACGGCGCTTTCGGCTCCGCGAGGGCGGAACCAGGCGGCCGCTGGCACCGCTAACGTGCAGGCGCGGTAGAGACGCCATTATGAGCGTCGTCCGAGCGTCAAGAATCCCCGAAGAGACATCTCAGGCGTCGCCCTGGTGCAGCGCATCCTCATGAACTCGCAGGTCAGAGAGCTGGCGAAGATTGATCCGTCCGATTGAACCGCTACACGGAGGGAAACAGGTCGAGCAACCCACCAAAGAAACAAAATGGCAGGTCAGGCACCCTTGCCCGCAGGCTCAAGAATCGCCACGCACTCCACATGATGCGTCATCGGAAACAGATCAAACACCCGCAACATCCGCACCCGATACCCCCCGTCCCGGAAGTACCCCAGATCCCGGGCCAGCGCAGCGGGATCGCACGCCACGTACGCGATCCTCCGCGCCCCCAGCGACGACAGGTGCTCGACCGTCTTGCGCCCCGCACCCGCGCGCGGCGGGTCGAGGACGATGAGGTCGGCCTCGTCGATGCCGGTGCGCGGCAGGACCGCCTCGACCTTGCCCTGTTCGATGCGGACGCGGTCGAAGGCGTCGAGGTTGTGCCGGGCGTCCTCGACGGCGCGCTTGCCGGACTCGATGCCGAGGACCGCGCCCTTGTCGCCGACCCGGTCGGCCAGGGCGCCCGCGAAGAGGCCCACGCCGCAGTAGAGGTCGAGGGCCATGTCGCCCTTGCGGGGAAGCAGGCCCTGCATGACCGCGAGGACGAGGGTGTCGGCGGCCTTGGGGTGGACCTGCCAGAAGCCGCCGCTGCCCACCCGGTAGGTGCGGTCGTCCGCGCGCTCGCGGACGAAGGGGCGGCCGTGGACGCGGTGGACGCCGCCGTCCTTCTCGCCGACCCGCATCACGGAGACCGGGCGGTCCAGCTCGACGATGGGGAGCCTCGCGCCCGGGCGGGGGGTCAGGATGACCTGGCGGTCCTGCGAGCCGCTCGCCGCGATCGCCTCGACCGACTCCATGCCGGTCCAGTCGCGCTGCTCGATGCCCAGCTCGCTGACGCCCTCGGCGGCGATCATGCAGTGGTCGATCGGTTCGACCTCGTGCGAGCGGTGCTTGCGCAGGCCCGCGTTGCCCTCGGCGTCCACGGCGTACTGCACGCGCGTGCGCCACGACGGGACCTGGCCGGCGGGCAGCTTGTCGCCCTCGGCCGGCATCACCGTGCCGTCCCAGCCGGCCTCCTCGGGCGTGAGGCCCGCGAGGCGCTTGAGCTGCTCGGCGACGACCTCGCCCTTCAGGCGGCGCTGGGCGCCCGGCTTGGCGTGCTGCCAGTCGCAGCCGCCGCAGCGGCCGGGGCCGGCGAAGGGGCACGGTGCCTCGATGCGGTCCTTGGAGGCGTCCAGGATCTCGACCGCGTCGGCGCGCAGGAAGCGGGCGCCCTCCTCCCCCTCCGTGACCCGGGCCACGACGCGCTCGCCGGGCAGCGTGTGCCGGACGAACAGCACCTGTCCCTCGGACGTACGGGCGATGCAGTGGCCGCCGTGGGCGACGGGGCCGATCTCGACCTCGTACTCCTGGCCCACCAGTGAGACCGCCTGGGACTCCGCCTGCGATTTCTTCGGTTCTGCCTGCATGGCGGGGTGACTCCAGAGAACGGACGACGAGAGACGGACGCCGGCAGGCGAACGTCAAAGGACAACAGCCGTCCAGTCTACGTCGACGACGAGGGCTCCTTCGCCCGGTCGGGCTGGGCCGGACCGCGCCGGACCGCGCCGGGCGCGTTCCAGTCCTGCCGCTTGCGGGCCCGGCGCTTGGCGGCCTCGGAGGACTGGAGCTGGTAGGGGACGGAGGTGACCATGACGCCGGGGGTGAAGAGGAGACGGCCCTTGAGGCGGAGCGCGCTCTGGTTGTGCAGCAGATGTTCGTACCAGTGGCCGACCACGTACTCGGGGATGATCACGGAGACCGCGTCGCGCGGGGACTCCTTGCGCAGGCTCTTGACGTACTCGATGACCGGGCGGGTGATCTCGCGGTACGGCGAGTCCAGCACTTTCAGCGGTACGGCGATGCCGCGCCGCTCCCACTCGTCGCGCAGCGCCTTGGTCTCCGCCGGGTCGACGTTGACGCTGAGCGCCTCCAGGGTGTCGGAGCGCATGAGCTTGGCGTAGGCGAGGGCGCGCAGGGTGGGGCGGTGGATCTTGGAGATCAGGACGACCGAGTGGACGCGGGAGGGGCGCACCATGTCGTCGGGCTGCGCCTCGTCGGGGTCCTCCGGGGCGGCGATCTCCTCGGCGACGCGGTCGTAGTGCTTGCGGATCGCCGTCATCGTGGCGAAGAAGATGCACATGCCGAGCAGGGCGACCCAGGCGCCGTGCGTGAACTTCGTGGCCAGTACGACGACCAGGACGAGTCCGGTGAAGAAGGCGCCGAAGGCGTTGATCGCGCGGGAGCGGTGCATGCGGCGGCGCTTGGCGTGGTCCCGTTCGGTGGCCAGGTGGCGGTTCCAGTGGCGGACCATGCCGATCTGGCTGAGCGTGAAGGAGACGAACACGCCGACGATGTAGAGCTGGATGAGGCGGGTCGAGTCGGCGCCGTAGACGAAGACCAGGAGCATCGCCGCGCCGGCGAGGAGCACGATGCCGTTCGAGAAGGCCAGGCGGTCGCCGCGGGTGTGCAGCTGGCGCGGCAGGTAGCGGTCCTGGGCGAGGATCGAGCCGAGCAGCGGGAAGCCGTTGTAGGCGGTGTTCGCGGCGAGGAAGAGGACGAGCGCGGTGGCCGCGGCCAGCACGATGAACAGGAAGCTGCCCTCGCCGAAGACCGCCTCGGCGACCTGCGAGATCACCGGGTGCTGGACGTAGTCCGCGCCGACCGCGACGCCGTTGTGGAAGAGGTCGGTGGCCGGGTTCTCCGACATGCGGACGTCGGTCGCGGCGGCCAGCGCGATGATGCCGCAGAACATGGTGACGGCGAGCAGGCCCATCATCGCGAGGGTGTTGCCCGCGTTCTTCGACTTGGGCTTGCGGAAGGCCGGGACGCCGTTGGAGATCGCCTCGACTCCGGTCAGGGCGGCGCAGCCGGAGGAGAAGGCGCGCAGGAGGAGGAAGACCAGGGCGAAGCCGGCCAGGCCGCCGTGTTCCGGTTTGATCTCGTAGTCCGCCGTCGGGGCGCGCATGGTGTCGTCGAGGACCAGGCCGCGGAAGGCTCCCCACGCGATCATGATGAAGACGCCCGCGACGAAGACGTACGTCGGAATCGCGAACAGGGTGCCCGACTCCCTGACCCCGCGCAGGTTCATCAGCGTCAGCAGCAGGATCACGGCGATCGCGCAGAGGACCTTGTGCTCGACGACGAAGGGGATCGCGGAGCCGAGGTTCTCGATGCCGGAGGAGATGGAGACGGCGACGGTCAGAACGTAGTCCACCAGCAGCGCGCTCGCCACCGTCAGCCCCGCCTTGGGCCCGAGGTTGGTGTTCGCGACCTCGTAGTCGCCGCCGCCGCTCGGGTAGGCGTGCACGTTCTGCCGGTAGGAGGCGACCACGGTGAACATCAGCACGACGACCGCGACCGCGATCCAGGGACTGAAGTGGTACGCCGACACGCCCGCGATGGACAGGACCAGCAGCACCTCGCCGGGCGCGTACGCCACGGAGGAGAGCGGGTCGGAGGCGAAGACGGGGAGGGCGATGCGCTTCGGCAGGAGCGTTTCCCCCAGCCGGTCACTGCGCAGTGCGCGCCCGATCAGGATCCGCTTGGGCACGTCGGTCAGTTTGGACACAACAGAGGATCGTAAGCGTTCGAACGGGCGCCCGCCCACCCGCCACCCCAGATCGGCCCGCCGTCTGCTCTACGGGTGAATTCGGGGGGTGGTGCGGCTGCGGATTCCGCAGGTCGCCGGGTTCGCATGCCTATATGACAAACACCGTCCGATTGCCGTTCGCTTCCCGGCCGTTGCCGCCCCTGGAGGTCCCATGCACCTGAGCGCAGAGCTGATCGGCGGCGCCGCCACGCTCGTCGGCCTCGGAATCCTGACTCTTGCCAGCATCCGCAGCATCGGCCGGCGGGGGTCGTCGGCCGGGGGGTGAGACGGCCCCTGCGGGCCCTGGAGGCTTGCCGATACGTTTGGGTGCGGACAGGGGACCCGGCCTCCCGGACGGGGAATCCGGGATCCCGGGGCCCCGAGAGGCGTCAGCGTCGGTGCTCACCGGCATGATGTTCCCCTGCGGCCCGCACACTGGCCGCGACGTGTCGCCAGGCGAGCCGAAAGAGAGACATGAGCAGGACATCCACAGAGGCCGGCGGGCCCGCAGAGAGCGGGGTGTGAGGCGATGCACATCGTCATCATGGGCTGCGGGCGCGTGGGCTCGGCCCTCGCGCAGACCCTGGAGCAGCAGGGGCACACGGTCGCCGTGATCGACCAGGACCCCACCGCGTTCCGTCGCCTCGGTTCCACGTTCGGGGGCCGCAGGGTCACCGGTATCGGTTTCGACCAGGACACCCTGCGCGAGGCGGGCGTCGAGGAGGCCGGCGCCTTCGCCGCCGTATCCAGCGGTGACAACTCGAACATCATCGCCGCCCGCGTGGCCCGCGAGATGTTCGGCGTGGAGAACGTCGCCGCCCGTATCTACGACCCCCGCCGCGCCGAGGTCTACCAGCGCCTGGGCATCCCCACGGTCGCCACCGTCCGCTGGACGGCCGACCAGATGCTGCGGCGGCTGCTCCCCTCGGGCGCCGAGCCGCTGTGGCGCGACCCGACCGGCGGCGTCCAGCTCGCCGAGGTGCACACCTCGACGTCCTGGGTCGGCCACAAGATCAGCCGGCTCCAGGACGAGACCGGTGTGCGGGTGGCGTTCCTCACCCGGCTCGGGGAGGCCATCCTGCCCACCTCGCAGACGGTGTTGCAGGAGGGGGACCTGGTGCACGTGATGATGCGCGCCGACGAGGTCCACAAGGTCGAGGCGTCGTTCGCCAAGGGTCCCGAAAAGGAGGGCGGTCACTGATGAGGGTCGCCATTGCCGGAGCCGGTGCGGTCGGCCGCTCGATCGCGGGCGAGCTGCTGGAGAACGGCCACGAGGTCCTGCTCATCGACAAGGCGCCGACCGCCATCTCGGTCGAGCGCGTTCCGATGGCGGAGTGGCTGCTCGCCGACGCGTGCGAGATCACGTCGCTGGACGAGGCGGCGCTGCAGCGCTGCAACGTCGTCATCGCCGCGACGGGCGACGACAAGGTCAACCTGGTCGTCTCCCTGCTGGCCAAGACGGAGTACGGCGTCCCGCGCGTCGTCGCCCGGGTGAACAACCCGAAGAACGAGTGGCTGTTCAACGAGTCCTGGGGCGTGGACGTCGCCGTCTCCACGCCGCGGCTGATGTCGGCCCTGGTCGAGGAGGCGGTGAGCGTCGGCGACCTGGTCCGGCTGCTGCGCTTCAGCCACGGCGACGCCAACCTGGTGGAGCTGACGCTGCCGGAGGAGTCGGCCCTGGCCGGCATCCAGGTCGGGGACGTGGAGTGGCCCGAGGACACCTCGCTGGTCACGATCATCCGCGGCACCCGGGTGCTGACACCCTCCCCGGAGGACTCCCTGGAGGCGGGTGACGAGCTGCTGTTCGTGGCGGCTCAGGCCCGCGAGGAGCAGCTGGAGGACCTGCTGTCGGCGCGGCGGACCGACGCCGCGCGCTGAAGCCGACGCAGGACCCGCGTACGACGACGCAGGACCCGCGTACGACGGTGGGGGGGCCCGGGGTCTACGGGGGCCCCCCCCCCGTGAGCCCTCAGTGGGTGGAGGGGGAC